>NZ_JAJHUO010000001.1:0-105003 GCF_020859565.1 Saccharothrix luteola
CGGTCCGGCGATACCACCGGGTCCGGTGACACCACCCCCCGGATCATGCGTTCGACTGGGGGCGTAAGTCATGCCGGACCCGGCGACCACAGCTCCTTGATCAGGAACCACGAAGAAGGTAACGGGGGGGGGAGACCGCGTGCTCAGGATTCACTTCACCCGCGACGACGTTGCCCGGACCCGCATCGCGCCCGCTCCGGATCCACTCTGGGAACTGGTGATGGGCCTGCACCTGCTCCGGCCGCAACCAGGAGACCTGTTGTTCCGGGACTGGCGCCGAACCGCCGCGGCGGCCATCCGGCGGGCCGCGCTGGGCGACCAGCTGAGCCTGCTGCTGGCGCTGACCCCGCCCGTCGGGTACTTCCCGGACTTCCTCAACCCCAGCGCGGCCATGGCCGGTCTGGACCACGGCCTGGAGGCCATCCGGTCCACTCCGAAGTCCTCTCTCGGCCACGACCTGCGGCACCTCGCGCAGACGCGACACTTGCCCGACGAGGCCCGCGAGCTTGCCCACGGTGAACCGGCGGTGCTCGCCGAACTCACCGAAACCATGCGCACGTGCTACCACCTGATGATCACCCCCTACCGGCGGACGATCGAGTCGGCCGTCGAACGCGACCGGCAGCTGCGCGCCCGTGCCCTGGCCGACGGCGGCGTCGAAGGCCTGTTGGCCGGCATGCGCCCCACGATGAGCTGGGACTCGGGCGAGCTGCGCATCCCGGGGCACCGCGACCAGGACCTGCACCTCAACGGGCGCGGCCTCCTGCTCGTCCCCTCGTACTTCTGCCTCACCGGGCCGGTGACGATGTTCGATCCCACGCTGCCACCGGTGGTGGTCTACTCCGTGGCCAAGCAATCCGATGCGCTCGTCACCGACCCGCGGCGGGATCCGGGCACGCTCGCCGCGTTGATCGGCGCCACCCGGGCCGTGGTCCTGGCGACGATCGCCGAGTGCCCGAACCCGACCACCACCGCCATCGCCCGCCGGGTCGGGATCTCGCCGGGCACCGCCAGCGAGCACGCCACCGTCCTGCGCCAAGCCGGTCTCATCACCAGCCACCGGGACGGCAACCGGATGCTGCACCACCCGACCGCGCTCGGGATAGCACTGCTCGACCACGACTACCTGCCTGCCGTGACCGAGCGACCCTGACGGCGCACCGAGCCCTCTCATTCGGCCGCAGCCGAATGTCGTTGACGACGTCGACGGGACCGGGTGACGCTTCCGGGTAAACGTCGAGCATTACTGAAGAGAGGGAAGGGTGCTTACCTTCGTGCGAAGGCCATACGCTCCAGGGAGTGCGGCTCGCACGGGGGCGCCCACAATAGGGGAAGGAACTTATGATGAAGCCCTTCACATCCTGGCTCAGGAAAGGAACCACGCCACGTCCGGTTAGAACGGCCATGGCGATGACGCTTATCGCGTTCACCACCTTCGTCGCCGCGGCTGTCGCAGCACCGCCCGCCAGCGCAGCGGCTTGGGACTGCCCAAGCGGCAATGTCTGCGTCTGGGACGGAGACGGTGGAACGGGCGCTCTTTGCAAATGGTCGAACAAAGATCCGGATTGGACGAGCGGCACCGTCGTTTGCTCATGGGCACTGGACCGGCCGGTCCGATCGATGTTGAACCGTGGAACAAGTTCGAGCTTCTCGGGGGTCTGTTTGTATCCGGCGGCGAATCACTATGGCACCGGCTGGTGGCTGGCTCAGAATTGGGGCATAGCAGACCATGTCGAACTGCATTTCCTCTCGCACAAGTGGGTGACAGGCGGCTGTTAGCCCGGGTCTTTCGCTAACGCCGCTGGGTTGAGCGTGGCGTAGACGTGGAAGTGCCCTTCGACCTGCGACGATGGATCTTGCCTAGTAGTGGTGTGACTCCGGAGGAGATGGCTCGGGTTCGGCCGGTGATCGAGGACTTCGCCGCGTCGATGTTCGGCGGGTTCGCGCGGCGTGATCAACGGGCGAAGGGCGAGCTGTATCTGCGTGGGTTGATGCTGGACGGCAAGCGCAAGTCGATGCAGCCGGTGGCGGCTCGGCTCGGGGTCGATCACCAGCAGTTGCAGCAGTTCGTGAGCACCTCGACGTGGGACCACGTCGAGGTGCGGCGCCGCCCGGCCGGGTGGGCCGCGGGGTTCGTCGATCCGGACGCACTGGTCATCGATGACACCGGATTTCCCAAGGACGGCAAGGACTCTCCCGGTGTGGCGCGGATGTACTGCGGCGCGCTGGGCAAGACCGGGAACTGCCAGATCGGGGTGAGCGTGCACGCGGTCACCGACTGGGCCTCGGCCGCGATCGACTGGCGGTTGTTCCTGCCGGAATCCTGGAACGACGAGAAAGCCGCCCTCAGGGCTACACCTCAACGCCCACCCGCCGTTCGATGGGTCAATGGGGTGGAATGTTCGAGGCGGCCGGAGTCGTCCAGGCGCGGGGCTCGCCGGTGAACAGGGTGAGCACACGGCGGGTCCTCGCGGGTGCTGCGGCGAGGAAGGCGGTGGCAGCTTCAACGAGGGCGAGGCCTTCGCTGGTGAGGGTGGTGTAGGCGTAGGGCGCGGCGGGTGCGCGGTTGAGGAGCGGCTGGCCAAGTTCGCGTTCGAGTCGCTGGATGTACTTGGTGAGGGTCTTGTGGTGCAGGCCGAGCGCGTCGGCTGTTGCGCGCAGGCTGGGGTGGTGCGGAAGCTGGGCGAAGGCCGCGAGGCGCTTCCACGGGCGCGAGCCGGTCAGCGCGGCCGTAGTCCAGGTGGCGCTTGGTTGGTGTCGTAGAGGGCGCTGCGGTGCCCGTTCCCGCCGACTGCTCGCACCGGCAGGTCGTACTTAGGGCACCAACGCAGGATGGTGACGGACTGCACGTTGAGCTCGGCGGCGAGGGTGCGGATGCGGCGCCGGTTGACCTGGTAGCGGGCGGCGAGTTCGGAGATGGACAGTCCACGGTGAACGTAGAGATCCCGCAGGAGCTCCGCGGGCAACTGGGCGGCGAGGTCGGGTTCGGGATGCGGGCCGCCGGTGATCTCGGGTGGCTGGTGCGCGAGCAGGAACCGCGCCGCGTCCAGCGGCAGACCGGCGTGCGTGGCGGCGCGCTGCAGTGGCAGTCGTGCCGCGAGCAGTTCGTGCAGCGGCCCGGCGGCGAGCGCGTCCGGCGAGGGGCCGGGGAGGTCGAGGCCGTCGGCCAGCTCGGTGGGCGGCTGCCAGGTCACCGGCTCGTCGATTCCCTGTGCGGCAAGAAATTCGGCGGCAACGGCGCGCAGCTCACCGGTTAGACGGGTGGTGAGCACTGCGGGGAAGTCGGAGATGGCGTCGCGCTGCTCGGTGGTGGCGGGCGCGAAGTGGGCGGGTGCGTGGCTGGCGGGCTGGCCGCTGAGGGTTTCGAACAGCACGCCGCGCACGACGCGCAGCAGTGCCGGGGTGTGGCGCAATTCAGTGCGGTCGAGCAGCAGGGACCAGCGCTGTTCGTGCAGCAGGCCGGTGTAGTCGAGGGCGCGGCGCCGGTCGTAGTCGATCGGGCTGCCGTGCTCGTCGAGGTGAGCGGCGAGGCGGGTCAGGGCCGTGCACAGGCCGTTCCAGGCGGGTTCCTCGAGGAGGTGCCGCAGGACCCAGCTGACGTGGCCGCAGGAGGCTTCTGGTTGCAGGCGGTCCAAGGCCCTGGGGATTGACAGCGCGGTGCCGCTGGCCGGGGTGAGGCAGGCGAACGCGGTGCGGGTGAGCCGGTGTCGGCACCAGTGCGTCGCGACGCACAGTGTCCACCAGGGCCAAAACACGGTCGGAATCGCGGCGCCGCGATCGTGACGCGGGCGGGTCTGCTCGGCGCCGAGCAGGTCTCGCCGTGCCCCGTCCGGTGTGAAGGGCCGTGCGGTGGGTGCCTGCGACGGCAACAAGCGCGGGAACAGCTCCCGCCGTGCCTGGCTAAGCACGCGCTCCAGGGTGCTGGTGATCGGGGTGGCGCGGCGGGAGTAGAACCCGGCGACCAGGCCCTGCGCGGCGGCACCCGGCGTATGCAGCGACACCGGCACGCGCACGGCCACCTCGGCGTCGGGCGCGCCGAACACGTCCAGCGCGCGGGTCATCGCGACCGCGGCCGGCACCGGACGCGCCGACACGAGGGCGGTCGCCCGATGCCGGGTGGCGTTCTCGCGGTGCGTGCTGGTCACCGCGTCGCGGTAGACGTCGGCGAGGTCGCCCAGCACCTCGTCGCCCCAAGGCAGGGGCGGAGGTGTAGCGCAGGATCCGGGAGGCCATCACCGCGACGCCGGTCAGCACCATCCGGGTACTCCCGCCGACCACCATCACCCGCCGGTCGCCGGGCACGCACCTTCTGCGCCTCGGTGAACTCCCGCATACCCACCAACGGCGCGTGCGCGATGTCCATCGAGATCGCCCAGTCCTGCGGCAGGTTCGGGAACTGCCCCGGGCGTCCGGTGCGCGGGTCGACCTCGTCGCGGTCGTTCGTCATCCGGTTCCACGCCTGCCGACCGGTGTAACGCGGGTTCTCCAGGATCGTCTTCACCGTCGGCGCACCCCACCCCTCCCCCGACCGGTGCCGATTACGACCCGGATCAACCGCCGACGGACACGGCACACCCGCTCGTTGAGAGCCCGGGCAATCCCCGAGATCGACATCCCCTCCAGCCTCCGGGCGAACATCCACTTCACGTGCGGCGCGGTCCGCGGTCCGGCGCCAACCTTCACGCCCGCCGCCCCCACCGGGCAACCGCACGGTTCGGATGCGGCCCCGCGTCGACCAGCATGTACCCGTACGCACCTCACCCAGCTGCTCCGTCGAGGTGCCGGAAGCGCGGGCCCGCAGGTACGGCATGTGGCGCGTGGCCGGCAGCCCTGGGCTCGACGAATAGAGTCATCGAGTGAGCAACGCGATGGGGTCCTCGGGATTTGACCACGAAGCGGTGCTGGACGTGCTGCTGGTGGAGGACGACCTGGGTGATGCGCTCGTGGTCGCCGAAGCCCTGGCCGGCAGCCCGGTGCGGCTACACACGGTGCGTGACGGCGACGAGGCGCTGGCGTTCCTGCTGCGCGCCGGCGACCACGGAGACGCCCCCAGACCGGGTCTGGTCCTGCTCGACCTCGACCTGCCCCGCCTCGATGGCCGCGAAATCCTCGCCCAGGTCAAGGCCAGCGAGGCGTTGCGCTCGATCCCGGTGGTGGTGCTGACCTCCTCGCAGGCCGAGGCCGACGTGACGGCCAGCTACAGCGCCCACGCCAACGCCTATGTCGCCAAGCCGCTCGACGCCGAGGGCCTGGCCGCCGTCATGCGGCAGGTCACCGAGTTTTTCGGCACCGTGGTCCGTCGGCCCGGCTGATCGCGCGGACCCCACCAAGTGAGGAGCGCACACGGCGACTGGCACCGGCATGGGTGACGAACAGCGGGTCACGCCCGTATGCGTCCTCGCGGTGACCAGGGCACCGTCGAAGGGGCCGCTCCGATGAGCGCCACCACCGCGAGGTCCGGCGCCGGAGTGCGTCGTTGTGCCGTCGAGGTCGCCGAGACCGACGGTGGAGAAATGGCGCTGAGGGTGACCGGCGGGGTGCCCTATCGATGGTGGGCGCACTGTTGGAGGCTCCTGTCGGATACTGGACGCCGACGGGCCCTCCATGTGCTGACCTCGACGGTCGTGCGACGCGAGGTGGCCGTGCCGGGCGTGCTTGACGTCGTACCGCTCGCCCTGCCCTGAGCACGTTTGCCGTGGACTGCGCCATCGGCGGGCGACCGCCGCGCCGGAGAGCTGCGTGCCGCGTCCGGACGATGTGGTTTGTGGTTGGGTGGACTTCTGGTCGTCGGAGGTTGCATGAGCGGTGAGGTGTTGAAACCGGGTGATGTGCTGGCGGCAGCCGAAAGCGCACCGCCGGCGGATTCGGTCGAGGTGGTCGCGCGTGACCTGGCGAAGCGGGTCGGGGCCTTCGACGTGTCGTTCCTGCTGGTCGACCTCGTCGACGAGCACTTGGTGCGGCTGACCTCGACGGCGCAGGACCCCGGCGAGTGGGGTGCGGCGCACGTCCGCCTGCGGGACAGCGCCTACGAAGAGGTGCTGCGCACCCAGCGGCCGTGGCAGGAGCGGGACGGCGACGAGGTGCGGGTGGTGCTGCCGGTGACCAACCGCGGCGACTGCGTCGGCGTGCTGGAGGTGACCGTGCCCTCCTTCGATGACGAGGTGCTGGCGCAGCTGTCGGAGGCGGCGCACGCGCTGGCCTACGTCATCGTCGCCGACCGCCGCTTCACCGACCTCTACCACTCCGGCCGGCGCACCACCACGATGAGCCTGGCCGCGGAAATCCAGCACCAGCTGCTGCCCTCGGCGTCCTGCTGCGAAGCCGCCCAGTTCACCGTCGCGGGCGCCTTGGTGCCCGCCGACGACATCGGTGGCGACACCTACGACTACACCCTGGACCGGGACACCCTGCACCTGTCGATGACCGACGCCGTCGGACACGACGTGGCCTCGGCGCTGACCGCGACCCTGCTGGTCGGCGCGCTGCGCGGGGCCCGCCGGGCCGGTCATGACGTGGCCGAGCAGGCGCGACGAGCGAACCAGGCGTTGCTGGAGCACGGCGGGGGATCGCTGGCGACCGGGCTGCTGCTGCGCCTGGATCTGCAACGGGGACGGTCCGAGCTGGTCAACGCCGGTCATCCCGCGCCGCTGCTGCTGCGCGACGGCGTGGTGCGCCCGGTCGAGCTGGAGATCGACCTGCTTTTCGGCGTCCTGCCGCACCAACGGTATCGGGTGCAGCGGCTCGACCTGCGCCCCGGCGACCGGCTGGTGCTGATCACCGACGGCATGTTCGAACGCGACGCCGCCGACGCTGACCTGCCCGCGCTGATCCGCGACACCGCCGGGCTGCATGCCAGGGAGGTGGTGCGGGCGGTCACCAGAGCGGTGCGCCACGCCTGCGGCGACCACCTCCGGGACGACGCCACCGTGCTCTGCCTGGACTGGCACGGGACCAACCGCACCGAACGCCACGCCGACAACGGCGCCGACACAGACACCGCCTCACCTGCTTGACGTCGTTCCGTGAGCGCTGGTGTGCGTTCGGACCAGGCCGGCGAACTGGTTGACCAGAAGCAGCCCACGACCGCCCCCTTGCCCCGACGAGGGGATCCCCCAAGTGTCCGCTGTCCTCGACCGCGCAGACCACCTGGCCGTTGTCGTGGCAGATCATCAACCGGTAACCGGCTCCGGTGTGACGGAGGCCGTTGGTGACCAGTTCGGTGGCGATCGGCTCGAGGTCGGCGACTCGCTCGGCGGCGAGCCCCAGCCGCTGAGCTCGCGCGACGGCGAACCCGCGTGCGCCGCGGATGTCCGCGGTGGCAGTCACGGGGAAGCCCTTCGGTATGAGGGGCGATGTCGAACGGTTGGCTGTACCGGCTGACGATGGCGTCGGGGTCGTACCGGCCGCCGGCGCCGCATTGGGCGCCGTGCTACACCGCAGGGTGGGTGAGCAGGGCGCGCGGGTCGAGGTGTCGTACGGGCAGAGGACGGTGACGTCCCGTCGGGTGAACGCCAGATTGATCAGTGCTTCGTGCTGGGAGCACGCGGGGTACTCCGCGTCGGTGCGGTCGGCCCAGATCGTTCGCCGATGATGCTCACGTGGCCTCTGACGTGGGTGTCGGTGAACCGGTGCAGCAGGGAGGGGATGATCCGGCCGGGGTTGCGGCCGGCGACCCGCATGTCGCAGCATCGCCACGTGGGGAGCGGCGTCGCCCAGAACGTCGTGCAGCAGTCTCATCCGTGACTTGGGGACCGCCACGGCGACGGGCTGTTCCGCGATCAGGCCGTCGAGGACGAAGGGCACGAGGGTCTCCACGACTCCTCGTCGGAGGCGTAGAAGAAGGCGGGGTGGATGAACCCCTGCCGAGGACAGCGCTTCCAGGGTGGCCATGCGACCGGCTTCCCCTACCCGTCGCGCGATCGCGGTTCGGCTCGGTCCGAATAGGAGCGAACGGCTTGCGGGTGGACATGTCCGCCTCTCCGCCCAGGACGGGCACACGGTCGACCACCGCCGCGGCGGACGGGACCGATCATCACGGAGCAGGTGTTCGAGTGCTTGCACGCGACCTGCGCGAATGCCTGCTCCTCCACGTCCGGGCCAGCGCAGTCGCATACTGCGCGGTGTTCCGGTGGCTGGTGCGGGCGGAGGGATTCGGGACGTCGAGGGGGCGGTCGGCGCGATTGGCCCGATGCCCTGCCGGAGGTTGCTCGATCGACGGTCGACGCCCCGGTCCTGCCTGCTTCACACGCCACGCAGTGGCGGGTAGTCCTGTCCGAGTGGCAGCGAGAGCGTGTCGTTGAGTTCGCGTGCTTCCCGGAGTTGGTCCTCCAGGGTGACGATGCGGCACGCGGCGTCCAGTCCGATGCCCTGGTCGACGAGTTCCCGGACGCGGGCGGCGATGCGCAACTGGTGGCGGGAGTAGCGGCGGTGCCCGCCCGGGGAACGTCGGGGCCGGATCAGCTTCGCCTCGTCCAGCCTGCGCAGGAACCCCGGCGTGGTGCCGAGCATCTCGGCGGCACCGCCCATCGTGTAGGCGGGGTAGTGGTCGTCGTCGAACTTGTCGGCCGCCGGCTGCGGCTCGACCGTCTCTGGGGTCATCGCACCTCCGCGCGCGAAGAGGGGCCCGGCGCCATCTCTGCGCCGGGCCCCTGGGGTTACGGGTTCACTTCCACCAACCGGTCCTGGGACCGGTTTGTCGTGTCCACGCCATCCGCACGAACTCCGGACGACGCGGGGATCGCATGTACGTAACCGGAAACCACCATCCAATCGATCTGGAGTGCGGTACCCACCCGGACGACTTCACTCCGAGGCAGGCGATCCGATGGCGTGCAACCCTTCCCTTCTCTGTCGATCCATACCTTGCTTGTACTGCTTCGACGGTCGGCGCCGGGCTCTTCGAACACTCCGGCTCACCTCACCGACCGCCTGCGGCCACCGTGCCGGAACCCTTCCACTGATCGGCTCCAGCGCGCCTGACCGATGCTGCTACTTCCACTGCTGACTGTCGGCCCGGGGACGTGCGAAATGCTGTCGAGCGTATTGCGGTCGTGCTCCCGGTACTACCTGTGCCGACCATCCTTGGCTTCGCCCGCGGAACCTTCTACTACTGCTTCCGCCCGGCGAGGCCGTCCTGCTCCCAACACGCGGGTAGTTCGTCCTCTCCCGCGCCGATAGGACATTCTCTTCTGTTCGACAAGGAGAACACTACACACACCGGCATGCGAATGTCTACTCCAGCGATCATAGATTTGCTCGACCGAGTGACCCGTATGCGCTTACCTGCGGGGATGCCCGATCTGCGTGGTCGGCGGGCTCGCCCGGCCGCCAAGACCACTGCGGTCACGACCGGCGCGATGTGCGCCCACTCCCCCGCGAGATCGACGACTCGGCGTTCGCGCGACTCGCCTGCCTGGACCCGAACACCCACGCCCGATCGCCCGGTTTCCGACCGGACGCCCGGTCCGGCACACCTGAGGATGGCCGTTCGGACGGGGTGCGTGTGGATCGTTCAGGGCATGGGGAGGCGGGCCCAGACGATTTTCCGGTCCTCCTCGTGGTGCACGCCCCAGTCGTTGCAGATCGTCTCGACCATCTTCATGCCGTTGCCCCGGTTCGGGCCGATGCTGGAGGCGCCGACGACCGGGGCGCGGTCCGGGGTCGCGTCACGGACCTCGACGACGAGCTCGGGCCCGCGGTCCGGGTGGACCTCGCGGCGCAGCACCAAGTGCCGGGGATCGTCGGCGTGGTCACAGGCGTTGGAGGCCAATTCCGTCGCCACCAGCCGCGCGTCGTGGACGAAGCCCTCGTCGTGCATGTGCAGCGCCTCGTCGACGCGCTCGCGCACGGCAGCGAGGTTGTCGCACTGCAACGAGGTGTCGATCTCCACCTGGCCGGCTGTCTGTCCCTCTTCGGCGTGGCCGTCCGCGCCGCGCTCGTCCTGCGGGATCGTCGTCGCCTCGCGCGACCCGGTCGCGGCGTCCGCGTCCGGAAGGTCCCCGGTCGAGGGGTGATCAGAGGCGGAACTGGCGTCGGTCACCGGACCGGGTTGCCCGAAACCCGTCCACTCCATACCCGGTTGAGCCATTCGGTCCAATTCCGGAACGCGCGGCAGTCCTCGCCCGCTGCGAGGCAATGCTCGACGCACGTCTGTCCCGACCAGCCATCAACTGCGGACAACGCCCCAGCCCTCGATCCCACCCGGTTCGCTCGATCTGCTTCCTCGAGCTACCACCGCCAGGCTCACGCCGTTGGCCGCGGCGTGGTGGTGGGCGTTGAGGAGCATCGTGACACCCGCCGAGGCCATGAAGCCGACCGCGTTCAGGTCGAGGACCAGTGCACCGGGCCGTCTGTCCAGTTGGGCGCTCAGTTCGACCTCGACCGGGGTCACGCTGTGCGAGTCGATCTCACCGGCCACCGCGGTGACCGGACACCCGTCGTGGTCGGTGGTCCGCACGGTGACGGCTGGCTCGACGTGGTCGCCCTGTCCCAGTACGCGCACCGCTCCCCCGCCCGGCTCGGGGACCGCTCCTCCAGCGGTGTTGTCGATCTTCACGTGAGCGTTCCTCCTGATCCTGTCGGGCAAGCGGGTCGCTTCGAGTTACGTCACCCGTTGAAAGCCGAGCAACGCCACCGCATCCACCCCGACCGCACGCCCGATCAGATGTGGACGGACTGCTCGGACGAACGAATCAGCGGCCGCAGGTGGAGCTGTCGCAGGCGAGCACCGCCCACACCGTCTCGCCACCCTCGGCACGCCGGCGCACACCCCGATCCCCGGAATACACCGCCACCATCGCCACGCCCCGTCCCCTGGTGTCGGCGATGCTCGACCGCCCTGATACCGGCGGGAATTCCGAGGTGACGTCCACCTCGACGTAGACCCTGCACGGGTCCGGAGCGTGGAACACCCGGACGAGTGCCGGACCGGGAGCGTGGTCGAAGCCATTGCTGACCAACTCCGTGGCGACGAGCAGGACATCCGACAGGTGGTCTTCGTCCAACTCGGGCAGGACGCGAGTGACCCAGCGGCGCACGTCCGCCGCGGTCGGGGCATCGGGCCGGTCGGCGTCGAACCGCAGCGGTTCGGGATCAGAGGGATCCGGCCACGGTGAAGCCCCCTGTCCCGGATTGTTGCGACCCCCGACAGACTGCGGTTGCCCGATTGGCGCCGTATCGCCCCGCCTGCGGTCATCCGCTGCGGTTCCCGGAGTCGATCCGGCTGCGACCGGTTCGGCGCGGGCCAGGACCTGCGCTGCGGATCGGCCACCCTGCCGACCGGGTAGGCCGCTCCCAGGGGAGGTGACCTGGGCCGCACCTTCCCGCAGCGCCCGGTCGATGCCCGCGATCCCGCGCAGGTCACGCACCCGATCGTCCACCGCGCCGGAGGCCGAGTAGCAGCGACGGCGCGGACGCGCGCGGTCCCCGACGAGGTGAATGCGCGTACGGTGCGACTGTGACCGGGCTCGGACCGGTAGCCGAAGTGCTCACGCCCACCGGCCGGCTCCGGCCGCGGTGTTCGCGCGAACGGCTCAGGCCAGTCGGACCTCGGCCCAGACGGTTTTCCGGTCGTCGTCACGCAGATGTCCCCAGTTGACCGACAGCCGGTTGACCATGAGCAGACCGCGGCCGTGCTCGGGTGCGTCCAACCTGCCCAGGACCGGCAACAGGCTCGGGCTGCCGTCGCCCACCTCGATCCGCACCAGATCGCGGTCGGGCAACCGGTACATCCGCAACCGCCGCGGTGCTCGGGCGTGCCGGTAGGCGTTGCCGACCAGCTGCGCGGCGACGACCTGGACGTCCACGAGCCGATCGCCACCGACACCGGTCCCCATGCCGGCGACCAGTCCCATCAGGGCTGCTGTGGACGGGCGGCTGTCGGACAGGTCGAGATCGACGCTCTTTCGCGGAAGATCGACAGTGTTCACTGCACGCCCTCAATGCCTGTGGCCTCACAAGGCACAGATACGGCATCTTATACCCGCTGGTCATCACTGCGGCGATAGGTGCCTCGGGAGTTGGTGTGGAGATCCGGGTCCTCGGGTACGTCGGGGCCATGGGTGCGGTCGAGCGGGTCGGGTCCAGGGCGCAGGACGACGGACGTGGGGGTGACCGCGGCCGGCTCGTGCTGAGCGTGGACCTGCCGGCGTCGCGAATGCCGTCGCACGAGCTGCGGCAGTGGGTGAGGGCGGCGTTGTACCGGGAAGATCGGGAATGCGCGGAGAAGGTCTGGTTGGTCCTCGCGGAACTGGCGGCCAACGCCCACGACCACGGGCGGTCCCCGGTCGAGATCAGGGTCTGGAGGTCGACGGCCTCGTCGGCGGCGCGGGTCGAGGTCCGGGACGCGTGCCGCGAGGTGCCCGCCCCGGGAGCCTCGCGGAGGGACGGGACGCGCGGCTCCGGCCTGGTCCTGGTCGACGGCTTGGCGCGTCGATGGGGAGTCGACGTCCACCCGACGGGCAAGACCGTGTGGGCCGAGCTGGTCGGCCGTGCGGCAGGAGCCGCGTCCGGCGCGATGAGCTGACCGGCACTCCCCGCACGCAGCCCGTCATCCACGACCCGGTGCGACCCTTGCGGACGGCGAGGCCGAGGTGACCGACGAGAGCACCGCCGAGGTCCTGCGAGGGCTGCCCGCAGAGCCGGAATCCCGGGCAGCCGGTGGACATTCGCCCGGAGCAGGCGCGGACCTGACCGAGTCGAGCGGCATGACTGTGCCACCACTGGCATGACCTATTTGCCGGACAGATGGCATGCGTGACGGTGGTGACGGTGGCCTGGCGTGTCAGCCGGTCCGGCAGTGGCGACGCGCCAGCCCACTCGGCGGGATCGTGTCCAAGGCTTAAGACCGTCATGCCTGAGCGGTCATCGCAATGCACACGGCGATCGGCGCAGAGGGCCACCACCCGACAGCCAGCACCGCGTACGGCACGGTCCGGGCGCTCAACACGGTTGCCCGGGTGAGCGCCCCGACGAGCGGCCCACGGCCAGGTCGACCCCGAACCCACCCGTGCCCGCCGAGGCGAACCCCACGGACGAGGTCATTCTGGTCGCCGGACTGCTCGCTACGCCGAGGAGGAGCTGACCGGCGAGAACACGATCAAGGTCTACGCCCTCTACGGCATTGACTGACCTCAACGCCATCTCTGACCGACGCTTTTAGGTGCCAACAGACTGTGCTCGACGTGTGCCCGAGGTGTGCCCGGACGCATGATCAGCGAGCGACACGGATCATCCCGAAACGGCAGCCGCCCCGTTTCTGACCTGCACCCGCTCGACCGGCGTCCCGCCGCCTGGTCGGGCGATCAGCTGTGGAACTCCTTGATCGCGCTGCAGGCGCGGTTCCCCAGGCTGTCGTTGTGCCAGCACAGCTCACCCTTCAGATGTGTGTCCTCCACCCAGATCAGAGGGCAGTTCGCGTTCTTCGGCAGCCCGCCCTCGCCGTCGGAGCCGGCCCGGCAGATGACGTGCGTGCCCCCGATGTTGCCCACTCGCCAGATGTCCATGCGCGCATAGCCGTTGTCGGTCAGGGCGTCGTGCACGTAAACGCGATTCGCCGCGTCGTCGAAGTTGGCGGAGACCCGGACGACGCCTCCGCTGCTCGCTGACCACTGCTGATCGCTCGCAGAAGCGATCCCCGAGGTCCCGAGCATGATCAGTGCGACCAGGACCGCACCGAAGAGGGCGCGGACGTCGATCTTCTTCACGCGGTTCTCCTTTTTGGAAAGTTCGAACGCGATGACGCGGACCGACGTTATCCGAAAAATGCACATAGGTATTCAGCCGAACGGGTGCCGCAGGTGCGATTCGTCGGGAGAATCAACTCCGGGCAGGCCTTCCGCATTGAGCCCTTTCCAACTGGCGGGGCCAGCGGTGACCATGGTGGAGACGTGGCGAAGCTCCTGGTAGATGACTTCTCGACCAAGAGCAAGGCCTTTGCCAGGAGCTTCGAGTGCTTGTCTACCCATCCGCGATCGACCTGTCCAGTTCACACCTCCGGTTCCTGGCACGGGGACTGACCGCGCACCGGCGCCGGATCGGCAGCAGGTGGTGCAGGCTCGACCCAGGACGCCAGGCCCTGCTGGTGCTGGCGCATCTGCGTTGCGGCGACACCTACACCCGCCTGACCGCGGGCTTTGACGTCGGCCTGGCTACCGTCTGCCGCTCCATACACGAGGCGGTCGCCCTGCTGGCCGCACTGGCACCGGACCTGGCCGACGCGGTGAAAGTCGCCTCGCGCAGGGCCTACGTCATCGTCGACGGCACCCTGCTACGCATCGACCGGATCGCCGCCGACCGACCGTACTACTCGGGACAACACCAGCGCCACGGCATGAACGCCCAAGTCTTGGCCGATCCGGCCGGGCGCCTGCTGTGGACCTCACCCGCGCTGCCCGGCTCCGCCCACCACCTGACCGCGGCCCGCGCCCACGGCATCGTCGACGCCTTGGCCGGAGCGGACATCCCGCGCTGGGCGGACAAGGCCTACCAAGGTGCCGGCGGAGCGATCCGCGTCCCCTACCGCGGCAGATGGCACAACTTCTCGCCCGGACAGCAGGCGGTCAACCGCTCCCACGCTCGCACCCGTGGGGTGGGAGAACGAGCTGTCTCGATCCTCAAGGCATGGCGACTGCTGCGCAGACTCCGCTGCTCAACCACCCGCATCACCGACCTGACCCGAGCCGTCCTCGCACTCCACCTCAACGCTGAATGAGGTTGGAAAAGGCTCAATCATTCTGTCAATACTGAAGTAATTATAGTGACTCAACTGAGGGGCGCGGCGACTCGTGAACCTGCTGCGCCCCACCAGTCCCCGACCGCCGCCGGAGCCTCGATGGGCTGTCCGGCCGGCGGTCGGGGATGGATTCGGCGAAGGGTCAGTCCCGCCAGTGGTTCGGTGATCGGGAAGCCGCGCGTGCCGCTGTGCGCCGTCCGGATGCCACTGTCGATCTTGGTCGAGCCGGCGTACGCCTCGAAGTAGGCCGTCACGAACCCGCTCGAGTACTCGTTGGCCACGATGCCGCTGATGCTCGCAGTCCGGTTGCCCCAGACGATCGAGCCATAGGTGTAGCGGTGACAACCGGCGGAGTCGGGCACGCACAGGCTGAAGTGGTCGTCTGCCCAAGCGGCCTCGGTACTGGCGGACGCCGCGGGGGCGCCGACCACCGCACCCAGGGGCAGGGCCAGTGCGGCGGCCGCGATCGCGCGTCGAATGCTGATCATGTGGTTCTCCTCGTTCGCGGGACGTCCAGTGCCGGTCCCGCGCCGAGCATCGCGAGGGGTGCTAACAAGCGGAACGGCCCAGCCCGCCGCAGGACGTCGCACGGCTGGACCACGGTGTGGTCCAGCCGTCGTGTCACCTGGTCAGGGGCGCGGGGTGGTGGCGGACGAATCCCGGCTCCGCGGTGCCCGACTCGTTCACCGTCCAGTCGAACAGGAACCGCAGCTCCGGACCGTAACGGCCGGCGGCGGCGTTCAACCGGTGCGGTGCGGTGGTCGGCCACCGCCCGGTCTCGACCCGGTCCACGAGCACGCCCAACGCGACCAGTTCCTCGGCCGCCGTGTGCGTGCAGTGCCCGCCGCGGTCCACGTACAGCTGCCGCAGCCGCGCGGGGTCGACCTTCTCGGCGTAAGCGCGCTCATGCCCGGTCGCCACGACGTCGCCGACGGGGTGCAGCGTGGCGACGGGGGCCGTCCCGCGGCCGGTCGGCGAGCCGTAGCGGGTCAGCCACCGGACGGCGTGGGCGTCGGCGGTGATGCGCGGCGCGGCGGCCAGCCGGTCCAGGTCGGCCGACAGGTCCAGCCCCGCGTCCCGGTACGCCTGCCGCGCCAGGTCCCGTTCGCCGGAACGTCGGAGCAGGTCGCGGTAGTCGACGCCGACGTTGTCGCTGGGGTTGCCGCCCGCCCGCGCCTCGATGTCGGCCCGCTTCGTGCCCCACGCCAGCGCCAGCACGATGGTCTCGTCGTACTTCGCCTGCTGGCCGACCTGCTCGGCGACGTCGGTCGACCGCGGTTGCAACGAACGCGACCAGCCCGGCACGCTCGCGAACGCGTTGGCCAACGCCAGGCGCGCCCGCCCCTCCGGCGTGCTTTTCGCCGCGCGCAGCACCTCCGCCGCCTTGGCCTCGTTGGCGATGGGATCGGTCAGCCGCACCACCTCCAGCTCCGGTGCGAGCAGCGTCCGCACGGTGAAGGCCAGGTCCAGCAGCTGGTCGAACAGCGCGACACCACCGCCGACCGGTCCGCACATCGCGAGCACGCCGTCGATCCGGTGCGGGTCGTGCTCAGCCAGCAGCACGGACGTCAGGCCACCGCCGGACTCACCCCACGTCAGCACCCGGCGTGGCGTGCCCACGTGGTCGTGGAACCAGTCCAGCAGCGCCGTCTGGTCGCGTAACGCGTCGGGGACGGAGTAGCCGTGCGGGTTGGCGTACTGGGACGCGGCCAAGGCGTAGCCCTCGGCGAGCAGGGGCGCCTTCGCCTGGGGCTGGTTGGTCAACTCCACCTCCGCGGGTGTGTACCCGAACGAGTAGAAGCCGTGGTTGTAGAGCAGCACCGTGCCGTTCCAGTCGGGCGGCACCTCGACGCGGTAGGGAGCGCCGTTGATGACGCCGGTGTGGACGCGCACTTCCTCGGTGGGCGCGACACCGGCGAAAGCCAGTGCGGCGACAAGTGTTCCGGTGAGCAACATGGCGCTGATGCTCTCCGTCGGACGACAAGCGCGGCATCCGTCGGAGAGCGCGCCCCGCACCTACGCCTGCCGACGTAGTCTCCTTCCAGATCGGACGCGTACACCGACGCGCGGAAGGACGACAAGACGTGGCCGACACACCTGATGCCGAAGTCCTTCTGACGGGAGGACGAATCACGCCGGGCGTCGTTCGCATCGGGGACACGGTCCGACGGCCCACCACGGCCTCGTCAGCCTTCGTCGCCGAACTGCTCGCGCAACTCGAACAACGCTGGTTCATCGGCGCACCGCGTCATCTCGGGCTCGACGAAGCCTGCCGCGACACGTTCAGCTACCTGCCCGGCTGGGTGCCGGCCAGGTTCCAGCATTGGACCGACACCCAGGTCGTCGCGGCGGGAGCACTCCTCCGCTCGCTGCACGACGCGACCCGCGACAGCGGCCTCACCGCAGGACATCCCGTCATCTGCCACCACGACCCGGGTCCGAACAACACCGTCCTCCGGGACGGCCGACCGGTCGCCTTCATCGACTTCGACACCGCCGCGCCCGGCGACCCGCTCGAAAACCTCGGGTACATGGCCTCGACGTCATGCGTGTCCTCGAAGACGACCGCACCTCCCGCCGCCGACCGAGCCGACGTCGTCACCGCGATGCTCGACCGCCAGTCCCGCAACGCACGCTGGTGAACCGATCGACTGACCGGCCCCGTTGCCTCGGCCTGGTGAACCTGTCCGCGATGGGCGCTCGGCGTCGGCAGGCGGCTGCGCGACGAGCTCAAAGCGATCGCCGAGCAGAGACGGGCACGCACCACGCCTCGGTGGACACCGGCTACTTCCACGCCGCTTTCGCCCAGGCGGAGGCACGGTTCCGGGCGGCACGCGCGTGGGCCACGGAAGTCTGGGCCGACAACGGCGCGACGCTGGACCGCGGCGAGCACCTGAGCACGGAACAGGAAACCCTGACCCGGTTGATGCTCAACAACACGACCTGGTCCGTACAGGCCGTCGGTCAGACCGTGCACCAGTGGGCCGCCACCACGGCCAGCAGCACTGCGGCAGGTCGCTCGCCGGGCCGGCCCCGGACGCCCGGTGGCGTTTCCTCGACCTCGTGCCCCCGGACGACACCGGTCGGTGCTGAGCCGTCAGATCCGGTGTTCTTCCGCCCACGGGAGCAGCCGACGTTCCAGGTACACCAACCCGTAGAACAGCACGATGCTCATGACGCCGAGCAGCCCCATGGCGGCGAACGCGAGCGCGGTGTCCGCGCTGGACCCGGACGTGACGATGACGAAGCCGAGCCCGGCGCCCGCCCCCACGAACTCCGCGATCACCGCCCCGATCACGGCCAGCGAGATGGCCGTCTTCAACCCCACGAAGACCTGCGGCAGGGCGTGCGGGAAGCGCAGCTTGAAGAACTCCTGCCAGCGGGTGCAGTCCAGCGAACGCATCAGCTCGACCAGCTCGAAGGGCGTCGACTTCATCCCGGACGCGGTGGAGATGACCACCGGGAAGAAGCAGACCAGGAACACCAGGAGGACCTTCGGCGCGGGTCCGAAACCCATCCACACCACCAGGACCGGCGCGATGGCGATCTTGGGGACGGCGTTCAGGGCGAGCAGCGGTGGGTAGATCGTGCGTTCCAGGACCGTCGAGCTGACGATGAGCAGCGCGATCGGGATGCCCACCACCATGGACAACCCGAAGCCCTGCACGATCTCCAGCAGCGTCACCCCAGCGTGCTCCAACAGGTAGCCCGGGTGCTCGCCGAGCACCGCCAGCACGTCCGCCGGGCTGGGCAGCAGGAACTCCTCGATCGCGAACACGATCGTGGCCAGCCACCACACCGCGATCACGGCCAACATGCCGAGCACGGGCAGCACGACGGCGGCGCCCCGCCCACCCCGACGAGCCCGCTGCCTCACCCCGCCACCTCCAGCAGCTCGTACAGCAGACCACCGATCGCGGCGACGCCCGCCGCCCGCGCGGTTCGCGGGCGAGGCAGACCGACGTCGACGAGCTTGCGGAGCCGGCCGGGACGCGAGGTGAGCACCACGACCCGGTCGGCGAGCACGACCGCCTCCTCGACGGAGTGCGTGACGAACACGACGGTCAGCGGTTGCTCCCGCCAGATCCGTTGCAGCTCACCGGAAAGCTCCGTCCGGGTCAGCGCGTCGAGCGCCGAGAACGGCTCGTCCATGAGCAGCACCGCCGGGCTCTGGATGATCGAGCGGCACAGTGCCACCCGCTGCTGCATCCCGCCGGACAACTCGTGCGGCAGCCGCGTGGCGAACCTCTGGAGCCCGACCAGCTCCAGCAGCTCGTGCGCGCGGGCGACGTGCCGGCGGCGGTCCAGTCCGAGCACCTCGACGGGAAGCAGGACGTTGCCCAGCACCGAACGCCAGGGCAGCAACGCCGGACGCTGGAACATGACGGAGATGTCGCGCCGGGGCCTGGTCACTGGTTCGCCGGCGACGAGGACCCGCCCCCGGGTCGGCGCGAGCAGCCCGGCGACGATCCGCAACAGCGTCGACTTGCCGCAGCCGGACCGCCCGATCACCGCCACGACCTCGTGCTCGCCCACCTCGAAATCGATGCCGTCGAGGGCGAGCACGTGCCCGCGCTTCCCCTCGAAGACCCGGGACACCCGCTCCACGGCGATCATCGACGGCATCAGGACTTCGGCACCAACTCGAAGTCGACGAGATCAGCCGCCCGCAGCGACCCGGTGGGGATCGCTTGCGCCTCGCCGAGCAACTCGACGATCGTCGAGACCCGGCTCTCGTCGACCGCGCCGAGCGGGCCCGGGAACCCCTTTGGCTCCGAGTACTCCGCCATCAGCCGCAACTCGGCAGCGGCCACCTCGGGGTTCTGCGTCGGCTGGTACTTGGCGAGGATCCGGCCGGCCTCGTCAGGGTGGTCGAGGGCGTACCGCAGCCCTTTGAGCAACGCGCCGCTGAACCGCCGCACCAACTCGGGGTCGTCGCCAGCCAGCTCCGCTGAGGTGACCAGCATGTTGCCGTACAGGTCGGGCAGGAGGTCCCCGTACGGCAGGACGACCGCCTTGCGCCCCTTCGCCGCCGCCTCGATCAGCGGCTTGCCGACGACGAACTGGCCGATCCCGTCGACCTGCCCGGACAGCAGGAGCTGCGGCAGCCCAGGCGGCGCCGAGGGCACGAACTCGACCCTCCCGGGGTCGATTCCGGCGGCCCTGGCGTACAACGGGAACATCAACCGGATCGTCGAGCCGGGAGGATCGCCGATCCTCCTGCCGACGAGATCCGCGGGCGTGGTGACGCCGCCTCCT
The DNA here is from genome assembly GCF_020859565.1 of Saccharothrix luteola. Lineage (GTDB taxonomy): Bacteria > Actinomycetota > Actinomycetes > Mycobacteriales > Pseudonocardiaceae > Actinosynnema > Actinosynnema luteola. The sequence continues at coordinate 19,991 of NZ_JAJHUO010000001.1, forward strand.
TCGAGCCCGATGATGGCCGCGACGGTGCGCTGGTGAACAGCGGCCACGACCTTGACCGGCAGCTTCTCCTTCGCGACCGTGATCATCGTGCCGGTGAGGTCGGCGACCCCGAAGTCCGCCCGCCCGCCGGCCACCAGCTTGAGCACGTCCACCGTGCCGCTGCCCGGGTTGATCGTGACGTCGAGGTCGGCCTCGGCGAAGAACTCCTTCTCCTGGGCGACGTAGACGTACGCGTCCCGCCCGAACGTGCTGAACGACGTGAGGTAGGTGACCTCGGTGGCGTTGCCCGCTGTTCTCGCCTCACTCCCACAAGCGACGAGCGCCGCCACCACGATGACCACGAGGAGAACGGAACGACAGGGTCGCATCGTGGGCTCCTTCCCCCGGTGTCCCCACCAAACAGCACCAGCGAAGACGACGTCAAGAACCATCGCCTTCCGCTGGGGACCCGGGCTCGTCGTTGAGGCCCAACGACTTGAGGAACGCGACGGCCGCCCGGTGAGCCGGCCCCTCCGGCGGCACGACTTCCAGCAGCGCCACCAGTGCGAGCAGGCGGTCCTTGTCGAGCGCCGCGAAATAGCGCGTCAGGTGCGCGTTCCACCTGCTGTCGAGATGGAGCAGCAGACCACCGCCACCCCGCGCGTCGTCGACCAGAACCGGTCGCCCGTCGTGCTCCTCGACCTGCCAGGCGGGCAACGGCGCCACCAGCCGCCGGAACCGATCGACCATCCGCTCGTACTCACGCCGATCCACCACTACCCCTGACCATCGGAACCTCGTGCCCACCGCTCTTCAGAGCGATGGCCGACGGTCGGGGAAGAACCGCACCGTGATCGTCGCACAGCCGTTTGAATCGCTGTCAAGTGGAATCACCCAGGTAGGGCGTGTGCGGCACGGTGCGAGCAGAACGGTCGTCAGTCGCCGCCGCCGAGCGTGAGTTGGCGGCGGTGGAAGTCGAAGTGCTGGACCGGGAAGCGGTAGAGGTCGGCGAGGGTCATGAAGTCTTGGAAGAACGGGTCCCAGCGGGTCGGGTAGTGCATGCCGCGGGCCAGGTCGGTGTCGGTTTCGCGGTCGAGCCGGCGGTGCAGGGCGGCGATGGTGCGGTCGCAGAGCGCGGCCAACTGCCGGCGGCCGAGGGTGCTGCCACCGAGCCGCGAACCGGCGTAGTTCACCGCGTCGAACGGTGCGGTGGCCGCGTTGAGCAGGCGGGCGAAGGCCCGGCCGACACCGGCGGGCAGGCGGTCGAACAAGCGGGCCGAGGCCAGCAAGGCGCGGATGATCAGGAATCCGAGGAGCATGTGGAACAGCAGTTGGCGGTTGTTCCACCGGGTGCCGTCGGACTTGCGGCGCAGGTCGGCGGCGCTGGCCTGGTCCAGGAGTGCGTGGAACGTAGCGCGTGCCCGTTCCAGGTCGTCGTGAACCGCCTGCTTGTCCACGGTCCCAGTGTGCGCCTGCTCGGCGTTCAGCAGGTGGCGCAGTCGGGTGCGGTGAGGACGGATGCGGAGTCGGCACGGCGTTCGAGCGTGACGGTGTCGCGCCAGACGCCGTGGTGCTGGCGATGCGCTCGCGGACGCCCACGGTGCGGTAGCCGGCCGAGTGGTGCAGGGCGATGCTGGCCCGGTTCTCCGGGAAGATGGCGGTCTGGAGGGTCCAGAGGCCGGCGTCGTCGGCGGCGGTGACCTGCTTGTGCAGCAGCGCCTTGCCCACACCGCGACCGCGTAAGCCGTCGCCGACGTAGATCGACGTCTCGGCCACGTGGGCGTCTCGGTCTCGAAGGTGGCGTTGCCGGTGGCGATGCCCTCGCCGTAGATGCGGCGCACGTCGGACCAGTCGTCGTCGCCCAGGGGGCGGACGGTGACGTCGGTGGGCAGGTCGGTCGGGCGTCGTAGCCAGATGTTGATGGCTGCGATGTGGACGGTCGCGTGGCAGCGGACGGCGAGCATGTCGTACCGGGTGGCGACGGCGCGGTGTTGTTCAAACAGGTTGATGCCGCATTCCACGGCGTGGCGTTGCTTGCAGACCTCCGGGTCGAACGCCGGTGGCGCCCGCCGCGGGAGCCTTTGGCCTTGCGGTGGGCGGCCTGGTCCCGAGGCTGGGCGATGGTGGCCTCGATCCTCTAAGTGGTCGGTGTGGTGTGGTGGAGTTGGTCGAGTTGGTGTTGGACGCGGTTGGTGTCGGTGTCTCGGCCTTGCTCGCGGTATAGGGCCAAGGCTTCCTGCCAGACGGCGCGGGCCTGGTGGTGTTGGCCCAGGGCGCTGTGGGGGTGGCCTAGGTTGTCCAGGGTGTTGGCGATCGCGTAGGCGTGGCCGATGGCTCGGAACATGGCCAGGGCCTCGCGGTAGTGGTGGATGGCTTGTTCGTGGTGGCCGGTGTGGTGGTCGATGTAGCCGAGGCTGTCCAGGGTGGCGCCTTCCCCTTCGGGGTCGTGGAGGCGTCCGTACAGGACCAGGGCGGCCTGGCAGTAGGTGCGGGCGCTGTCGTGTTCGTTCAGGTGGGCGTAGTACCAGCCCACGTAGTTGAGGGCGCGGGCTTCTCTCACCGGTTGGTCCAGGTCTTGGTAGAGCTTCAGGGAAAGCAGGCCGTGTTCCAGGGCCTCGCGGTAGTCCTCCCGGCGCTCACACGCCGCCGATAGCGCGTTGCGGGTGTGGGCCTGCTCTGTGCGGTTGTCGTGGTGTTCAGCTAGGGCCAGGGCTTGTTTGAGGTGGCTGACCGCCTCCTCGTGTCGGCCCACGTCGGCATAGGCGGCGCCTAGGCGTCGGTGGGCGCGCACGTGACTGACGGGATCGGGGAGGCGGGTGGCGGCGTCCAGTGCGGCCCGCCACACGGCCACGTTGTCGCGGCGGTGCGCCCGGCGGAAGTGGTAGCTGCTCAGGGTCCAGGCCAGTTGCCACACGACCTCGTGGCGGTGGTGGGCGGCGGCGGTGCGTTGGGCGGCCAACAGGTGGGCGTGTTCGGCGTCCAGCCAGGTCAGCGCGGACGGGATGTCGGACAACGGGTGCGCCTCGACGCCGGGGGCGGGCGGGTCCAGTCGGATCGGTCGTCGGTGGACGTTGATGAGGCGGTCGGCGGCGTGCGTGGTGTGCAAGTAGAAGTCGACCACCCGTCCGAGCGCCGCGTCCCGTGTGTCAGCGGGTAGGTCGCGGGCGAGGGTGGCGGCGTAGGCGCGGATGAGGTCGTGCATGGCGTAGCGGCCGTGCCGGCGCCGGTCGAGCAGGGAGGCGTCCTCCAGGGCGCGCAACACCTTGTGCGTGCGAGCCGTCGTCAGCCCGGTGAGGGCGGACGCGGCCGGTAAGCTGATGTCGGGGCCGGGTGCGATGGCGAGTAGCGCGAACACCGTGCGCTGCTCGGAAGTCAAGTGGCGCAGGGACCAGGACAGCACCACGGGCAGGCCGGCGGCGGGGTCGTCGTCATCGAGCATGTCCAGGCCCAGGTCGCGCAATTCGGCGGCGAACTCGCCCAGCGGAACCGCCGGACGGGTGGCGGCGTGGCGGGCCATGACCGACAGGGCCAGCGGGTAGCGCCCGCACAACTCGGCCAGTTGGTCCCTTGCGCCGGGGTCGTCGGACGCTCTCCCGTCGCCCAGGCGCTCGGCCAGCAAGGCGGCGGCTTCGGCCTGGGACAGGACGTCCAGTTGCAGGTGGCGGGCACCGTACCGCTCGATCAGCGCGGCCGGTTTCCTCCGACCGGTGACCAGGACCGTGCACGTCGGGGAGCCGGGCAGCAGCGGGATCACCTGGTCGCCGCTCGCGGCGTTGTCCAGCACCACCAGCACCCGCTTGCCCGCCACCAGGCTGCGGAACAACGCCGCCTTGGCGTCCAGGTCGGTCGGGACGCGGTCGGGGGCGACACCGAGCGCGGTCAGGAACCCGAACAGCGCGGCCTCCGGCGGGATGGGGTGTTCGGTGGGGCTGAAGCCGTGCAGGTCTACGAACAGCTGGCCGTCGGGGAAGTGGTGCGCGTTGCGGTGCGCCCAGTGCAGCGCCAGCCAGGTCTTGCCGATCCCGCCCGCCCCGCCGATCGCCGAGATCAGGATCGCGCCGCCGGCGGCCGGTGCTCCCGACGCGGCCCCACCGCCGACCGGTGCGGTCCCGCCGGTGTCGGTCCGGGTGGCGGCCAGGGCTTGGTCCAAGCGGGCCAGTTCGGCGATGCGGCCGCTGAACGGGCCGGGCGGTGCGGGCAGCTGGCGTGGCATGGGCAGGCTCGGCACGGCGGGCACAGCCGGTGCGGCCGGCCCGGGCAGGCTTCGCGCGCCCGGGGGCGGGTCCAGTTCGGGATCGGCCCGCAGCATTGCCGCGTGCAGGTCGCGGAGTTCGGGGCCCGGGTCGACGCCCACCTCGTCTGCCAGCACGCGCCGTCCCGCGTCGTACACCGCGAGGGCCTCGGCCTGCCGGCCGGACCGGTAGAGGGCGAGCATCAGCCGGGCGCGCAACCGTTCCCGCAACGGGTGCTCGTCCACCAACACACCCAGTTCGGGGATGATCGACGTGTGCCGCCCCAGCGCCAGCTCCGCCTCGGCGCGCTCCTCCCAGGCGGCCAGGCGTTGCTCGGCCCACCGCTCGACGTCGGCGCGCAGCACGGGTACCTCGCCCAAGTCGGCCAGTGGTCGGCCGCGCCACAGCGCCAGCGCGGAGGCCAGCAGGTCCGCCGCCACCGCCGGGTCGCCCGCCTGACGCGCCCGGTCCACCAGGGCGGCGAACCGGTCCGTGTCCAGTTCGCCCGGGTGCACGACCAGCGCGTACGCCGACCGGTCGTGCCGGATGCGCTCCGGGTCGCCCAGCGCCCGCCGCAGCCGGTGGACGTACACCTGGAGCACCTTGCCCGCCGATTTCGGTGGCCGAGCGCCCCACAGCGCGTCCTGGAGGACGCCCGTGGCCACGGGCTGGTTGGGCCGGGACAGCAGCACGGCCAGCAGCACGCGCTGGAGGTGCGCGTCCAGCCGCACGGGTCCCTTGTCGGTGGCGATGCGGAGCGCTCCCAGAACGCCGAAGTCCACGGCAGCCCCCTTCGCGACCGGTCTCCCCACCGGACTTGGAAGCAGGAATCTGCCACGGACTTCGACCCACGACAAGACAGGCTCGTCCCCGCGCCGGAGCGCGGGGCCGAACCGGTTGCTAGACCACCGGAACGGCGGTCGCCGCGGTGAACGCCGGGTTCGGGTTCACCCAGTAGAGCCTCGGCGCGTTGGCGGCGTTGCGGAACACCACGGCCCACGAGGCGCCGTTCGCGTTGGTCATCGGGAACACCGTGGGATCGGTGGCCGACGGGTCGCTGACCGGCTGGCCGATCGGGTCGACCAGCAGCCGCGTCCACGAGCGCCACGTGCCGGTGCCCTGCCCGGTCTCGCCGGTCGAGTACAGCTCGTCGTCGGTACCGCGCACGACGAACTCGGCGGTACCGGTGACGGGGCTGAGCAGCGCCGCCGGGGAGCCCTTGACCGCCAACGACCCCACCGCGTCCCACGCCGCCGGGAACACGCCCGCCGTGTCCTGCGCCTTGGTGACGACCGTGCCGCCCGCGCCGCGCACCACGAGCCGGATGCGGTAACCCGGGTACACCACGACCGCCGGGACGCCGCTGAACCCGCTGCCGCCCAGGTTCGCCACGCCGGTGAACGCGCCCGCGCTGGTGTAGAGGCCGGTGCGCAGCGCTCCCCCGGTGTCCACGGCGAACACCTGGATGCCGTCCCGCACGGTCACCGCCACCAGCTCACCGGCGGCGTTCAGGTCGCCCATCACCCGCCACTCCGTGTTGGTGCCGGTCACGAAACGCCGCCACACCACGCCGTCCGCGTCGGCCGCGAACGCGAGGGGCGTGCCGTCCGGCAGCTTCGCGACGGTGGGCGGGAACGGCAGGCCGCCGCTCAGGTTCGCCCACGGGTCCCAGGTGGGTGAGCCCGCGGAGGTCTGGGTGCGGGACAGCAGATCGGCCGTGCTGCTCTGGCCGAGCACCTGCGTGCGGCTGTCCGCCAGCGGGTTGAGCGCGGGCGGCCCGGAGAACGCCTCGTCGCCCGAGATCGTCTCCCACCGGACGGTGGAGAAGCTGTCCGGCGACGACTGGTGGCCGTGCACGAGCCGGCCGATGTTGTCCACGTACGCGTACTCGATGGCGCCGAGCGCCGCCCCCGCGGGCGGGCCCTGGAACGCCACGACCCGGGTGAACGGCCGCACCGCGACCGGCGGCACGGGCTTGGCGAACCAGCCCTGGATGTCGACGAACAGCCGGACCGTGCCGGTGCTGACGTTCTTGATCCGGATGCGCCCCTCGACGCCCGGCTCCACCAGCGCCATGTCCGACTTCGTCTGGTTGGGCGCGAAGTGGTTGAACGAGGACGTCGACGGCTCGGCCGCGCCCAGCGGCCACGCCCGGTAGTAGCCGTACCCGGTGGGGCCGGACACGGAGAGGTTGAGCGCCACCGCCGAGACGCCCTTCGCGGGCATGCCGAGCAGACCGGCCACCTGGACGTCCAAGTGGCCGTTCGCCGCGAGTTCGGCGCCGTTGATCAGCCGTCCGGTCGCCGGCCGGTAGCCCGCGCCCTCGGTGGAGGAGGCGCTGAAGTACCCGTAGGTGTGCGCGCGCAGGTTGATGCTGCCGGAACTGGCGTTGTAGATGGTGACCCGTCCGTTCGCGCCGGGTTTGACCACCAGCCCGGACGACGTGGTGCCGCTCGCGAAGTCGATGCTCGTGGCACCGCCCGTCGACCCCTCGGGTACGGCGCGCAGCCAACTCGCCGACGTCGCGTTGCTCACCACGACGTTGAGGTACACGGCGTTCGCGGTGGCGGGCACCGATCCTCCGGTGACCTGCACGGTCAGGCTCGACCGCGCCGCGATGGTCGCTTTCGGCACGGCGATGCCGGTGGTGGTGTCGAACAGCACGGACTGCGCCACGGGCACGAACCCCCCGCGCCCGGAGCCAGCGGTGGAGGTGAAGTAGCCGTGCACGTCGATGACCACGTGCACGCTGCCCGCGCTGTTGTAGAGCTGGAACTTGCCGTTCGCGCCGAGCGGCACGAGCGCGGTGAGTGAGACCGTCGGGTTGTTGGCGGCGACGTTGATCGTGGCGGTCCCCGGCCGTGGTGTGCCGTCCGCCCACAGCGTGAGGTAGGTCGCGGCGGTGGGGCCGACCGGTGTGACGTCCAGCAGCACGGCCGTCGCGCCCGTCGCGGGCACTCCGCCCAGGCCGGCGGCGGTGAAGACGGTCGTCGATCCCGGACCGCGTGCCCCGGTCACGCCGCCGGTGCCGTTGCGGGTGTCGACGGTCCGCACCGGCGAGGCGAACGGGACGAAGTCCCCGCCCTTCCCGGTCGCGTCCGCCAGCGCGGGCGCGGGTGCGATCAGCACCGAGGCCAGCACTGCGAGCACCACCCCCAATAGGGTCGTTCTCGATCTGCACGTCATCATCTGCCCCTGAACTTGTGGTTGATTTCCTTGCGGAGGAGGTTGATGGTTCCGAAGAAGTGGCCCCCGAGCCCCTTGGCGACGGAGTCCTCCACGGCGCCGTAGCCCGCCGCCTCGGCGCCGCGCGCGAGCATCGCCGGAGCCTCGCCCCACGGGCCGTCGGTCGCCTGGTTGACCTCGTCGGCCCACCGCCAGAAGATCCCCGGCTTGCGGTGGCCGGTCACCCAGTGGTCCATGCTCGCGGGCGGGCCTTCGCGGAACTGCCCGGCGCGGTGCTTGCCCGTGTAGCCGGGTCGCTTCCGGTGCTTGCCGATGTGTTCGTAGCGCCGCAGCAGGCTCGCGCCGGGGGTCTTGACGGCGCAGTTGTGCACGAGCACGTCCACGCCGGGTGCGGCGTCCACGTAGTACGTGTGCGTGCCGTCGACGGTGAGGTTGTAGACGGTCGTGGTCCCGGTCCACATGCGCAGCCCCGTCACGGCCACCTCGCCGCCCTGCGCGGTCCGCAGGCGTTGTCCCTCTTGGAGGTCCTGCGCTTCGACCCACTCGCCGCCGTCGACCCAGAACGGGTGGCCGTCGGTGGCGAGCACGGAACCACCGGCCACCGACACCTCGACCATCCGCTTCTCCCCCGACCCGGTGATCACGTCGGTGACGGGTCGGGCCTGCGTGACACCGGTCGTCGGGTCGGTCGCCAGCACCTCGTCGCCGACGGCCACGGAGTCGATCTCCTTGCGCGTGCCGTCGGCCAACGTCACCGAGGTGGCGCCGGCGAAGCTGTTGCACGACGACAGCAGGCCGCTGGTCATCCGGCCTCGGGCGATGTCGTCCACTTCGGACCGCGCGGCGCTGACGGCGGCCCGCCCGAGGGACGTCCCACCGCTGCGCGCCGCGCCGATGCCGGCCTTCAACGCCTGGCCGCCGACTGACCCCAGACCGCCGGTGACGGCCCCGAGCGTCGCTCCGACGAGCGCGTTCGCCGTCATCTCCTTCCAGCCGTGCCCACCTTCCACGAGGTCGTGCACGACCGAGCCCACCGCGCCCGCCAGCGCACCGCACGCGACCGCGCCGACACCCGTCCACCCGATCAGCGCGCCGCAGCCCGCGCCGACCAGCAGGCCCGCGCCGAACCCGGCGATGTCGGCCTTGTGCGCGACGATCCAGTCCCCGGCGACGCTCGCCGCCTTGGATACCCCCTCGACGACCGCGCCGTAGGTGTCCACCGCCCGCTGGTACAGGTTCTGCGCGGACTTCGACAGGTCCGCCACGACGTCCCGCAGCGCGGACACGTCACCGGCCGCCAGGTGCGAGCCCATGGACACGGTGAGCTTCACCCCGGCCATGATCGGCTTGAACGCCGCCGCGATGGTCTTCAGCGGCACGCGCCGGACGGCCCGCTCGATCCTCTCCTGCGCCACCCGGGTGATCTGCTGGGCGCGCGCGAGGGCGGTCCGCCGGATCTCGGCGGCCCGTTCCCGCATGGAGGTCGCCAAGCGGTCGACGCCGCGCACGATGGCCCTCCCCACGTTGCTCACTACCCGCGCGACCCGCTTGATCTGGGTCCACGCGGCGCTGGCCACGGTCTGGATGCCGCGCCACGCCCACGTCGCCACAGTGGCGATCGGCCGCCACAGCGGCGCGGTCACCGACACCACCGCGCTCACCGCCCGCTTGCACCACCCGCAGCGGAACTTGGGCCACTCGCCGTCCGGGTCGGTGTGGTCCAGCGGCGCGGCGGCGGCGTAGGTGTAGCGGTTGGCCAGCACCGAGTCGCCGCGCTCGTACTCGGCGGTGTCGCGGGAGCCGAACGTGCCGGGCCCCGGCCGGTACCAGCGCCCGCCCATGTCGACGTCGCCGGTCGTCGGGTCGGTCCAGTCGCCCTGGTAGCCCACGTTCGCGCGATCCCCGGTCACCGCCGCGACCTGGCCGAACGGGTCGAACGCCACCGACTCGGCCGGCCGCGCCAACGCCGTGTCCGCCGGGTCGAGCGCGGCCACCACGTCGTCGTGCCCGTCGGACAAGGTGAGCCGCTTGCGCTGCCCGTCGGCGACGGCCAGCAACTCGTCGGCGGGTCCCCGCGCGTACTTCTCGCCGCCGTCGGACACGACCTCGTCGTCCAGGCCCGCGTAGGCGAACGCCGTCGACTCGCGGGAGATCAGCCGGTCCAGCCCGTCGTAGGCGTAGTCCACCGACCCGGACGTGACGAGCCGGTCGAACGCGTCGGACGAGTACCGCTCGGTCAACCCCGACGACGTCCGGCTCGCCAACGCGCCGCGCGCCGAGTACCCGTAGGTGTAGTCGCTGTCGGACAGGAGCCGGTTGCGCTCGTCGTACGCGGCGGTCTTCGCGCCGGCCTTGACGCGGTTGCCCGAGTCGTCCCAGCCGTACTCGGTGACGGTCGAGCCGGACGTCCACGACGTGAGGCGGCCCGCGTGGTCGTACCCGTACGTGTTCGCGCCCGCGCCCGCGAGTCCCACCGTGGTCTTGGTGGTCAGGTGGTCGTCGAGGTCGTAGCCGTAGGTGATCGACGCGGCCGACTGGCCGGCCGCGTTGCTCAGCACGTCCGAGGTGGTGCGGCCGAGGTCGTCGAAACCGAACGTCCGGACGCGCCGCGCGCCGTAGTCGATCGTCCTGACCTGCCCGGCGGCGTCGTAGCCGAGCACCTGGGTGGTCCCGGTGACGGCGTCGACCGCGGAGGTCAGCCTGCCGCGCTCGTAGCCGAAGCGGGAGGTGCCGGCGGCGTCCGAGCGTTCGACCAGTTGGCCGTCGTCGTTGTAGGCGAAGTTGGCGTTGCCGGACGGGCCGGAGGTGGATAGCAGGGCGTTCCGGTCGTTGTAGGTGTAGGTGTTGTCGCCGGTGGGCGTGCCGACCTTCACGGTCCGGCCGAGCAGGTCGTAGCCGAGGGTCCGCTCGGCGGTCGCCGATTCCGCGCCGGCGCCGGTTTCGCGCTCCAGCCGGCCGGACGCGTCGAACGCGCGCTGCCGGGTCACGCCGCCGGGCGCGGTGATCCGATCCGCGTCGCCCCGCGCGGTGTAGGCGATGGTCCACGTCCGGTCGGCCGGCGCCGGGTGCGCGGTCGTGGCGGGCTCGACCACGGACTCGGGCAGGCCCAGGCTGTTGACGGTGTAGCGGGTGGTGTTGCCCCGGCCGTCGGTGTAGCTGGTGCGGTTGCCCGCGAGGTCGTGGCCGAAGCCGGTCGTGATGGTCCTGCCGTCGGCCACGGGCTCGACCTGACCGGTCAGGCGGTTGAGCGCGTCGTAGGTGTAGGTGGTGGTGCGGTCGAGGGCGTCGGTGGTCGACGTCAGGTTGCCCGCCGCGTCGTAGCCGTGACGCTGTCCCCGGATCGACCGGCCGTCGGGCGCGAGGTCCGCCTCGGTGGCGACCCGGCCGAACGCGTCGAAGTCGGTGCGGGTGGTGCGGCCCAAGCCGTCGGACGCGCGCACCTGGCGGCCGGCGAAGTCGTAGCCCTGCTCGGCGACCACGCCCGCCGGGTCGGTGGACCGCGTCGGCTCACCGAGTCCGTTGTGGATGGTCACGGTCCGCGCGCCGGTCGGCGTGGTGATGGAAGTGAGGTTGTTGGCGTCGTCGTAGGTGAAGCGGGTGGTCAGGTTGCGCGGCACGGGCTTGCGCTCGACTTGGGAAGCGGTGACGCGGCGTTCCAGGTCGTCGTAGGTGGACTCGGTGCGCCCGCCTTCCGGGTCGGTCACCGACAGCACCTGACCGGTCCGGGTGTAGGTGTAGCGCCACACGGCGCGTTGGTCGTTCGTCGCGGCCGGGGTGTCGCGGGTGACCAGGCGGTTGAGGCGGTCATAGGTGAGGCGGGTGGCGTTGCCCAGCTCGTCCACCGCCTCCAGCACGTTGCCCAGCGGGTCGTAGCCAGTCGTGGTGACCGGCGTGATCGCCGACGTGCCGCCCGGCGGGACGTAGGCGGGCTCCTCGGTGCGCACGACCCGGCCGAGCTGGTCGTAGCCGACGCGGGACACGTGCCCGCGCTCGTCCTTGACCTCGGTCGGCTCGTCGAACGCGTTGTAGCCCTGCGACCGGGTCGGACGCGCCGTGCCCCCGCCCTCCACGGCGACCGCCGGTGACGTGGAGATGGTGGTGCGGCCCAGTTCGTCGGCCAGGAACGTCGTGGTGAACGCCGCTCTGTCCGCCCCGGTCACGTTGCCGCGCGGATCGGTGGTGGACGTCCGCACGCCGCGCCGGTCGTAGGTGTGCGACGTGGTCAGGCTCGTGCCGCCGCCGGACACCGTCTCCGTCAACGGGTTGCCGAGCGGGTCGTAGGTGGTGGTGACCGTCTCCTCGGTGCTCGTCGGAACCCACGGCACGTTCGACGGGCGGCCGGACCGCACGACCTTGAGCACGTTCCCGGCCGGGTCGTAGGTGTAGGCCGTGGTGCGGGCCAGGCCCGCCGGGTCGCTGGTGGTGCGCTCGACCCGGCCCGCCACGTCGATCACGTTCTCCACGACGGTCGCGCCGTTGCCCGTCACCTGCCTGGTGAGGTTGCCCGCCTTGTCGTAGGTGTTGGCCTCCACCACGTAGTCGCGGGTCGTGCCGTCCTGGTTGCGGAAACCCTTCAGGGTGATGGACTTGCGCAGGTCGTCGTCATGGTGGTCGTACTCCAGACGGCGGCCCATCGCGTTGGTGTCGCTCACCATCCGCCCGGCCAGGTCGTAGGTGTAGGCGTGCAGCACGATGTGGTCGCCGGTCGCGGGGCTGCCCGGCGGGTCGCCCCGCCAGTCGCGCAGGCGGATCTCGGCGACGTTGTTGCGGGCGGTGTAGGCGTAGTCGTAGCGGTTGCCGTTCGCGTCCACCATGGACGTCCTGTTGCCGAACCGGTCGTAGTCGTAGCTCGTCTCGCCACCCTCCGGGTCGACCACGCGGTCCGGGCGGTTGCGGTCGTCGTAGGCGGTCGTGGTGACGCGCGGCGCGTCACCGCCGAGGAGGTCGCTCACCTCGACGCGGTCCTGGTTGCCGTCCGCGTCGTAGCGGTAGGTGATCCTGCGCTGGTGGCGCGTGCCGTCGACCGCGCTGGTCGTGGGCGGCTCGGTGGTCGAGGTGAGCCGGGACGCGGTGTCGTAGGCGTGCCGGGTGGACACGCCGGACGGGAACGAGTCGGACGTTTCCTTCTCGGTGACGCGCCGACCCAGAGCGTCGTAGGTGTAGTCGGTGATCAGGCCGGTCGGTGTGGTGACGCGCGCCAGGTCGCCGTTGGCGTAGTACAGGTAGCGGGTGACCTGGCGGCGCGGGTCGGTGGTGGTGGCGACCAGCCCGGCAGGCATCGTGCCGCCGCCGACCGCGACCTCCGCGCCCGTGGTGTAGGTGTGGTCGACCCTCGCGCCGTCCGGGCCGGTCTGGGACGCCAGGTCGCCGCGCGAGGTGTAGGTGTAGGTGGTGCGGTAGGTGTTGTCCGCCGGGCCGGACGACCGGGCGTCGCGGGTCTCCAGCGGCAGGTCGTTCGTCGGGTCCAACGGGTCCGTGACGGTCGCCCGGTAACTGCTGTACGCGGTGTGGCACTCGGTGTTCGTCCGGCACGTGGTCTGCGTGGTGACGTTGCCCCGCTCGTCGTAGGTCATCCGGACGGCGTCGCCGTTCTCGTTGCGGACGGTCTTCTGGTAGCCGCGCTCGTCGTACTCGTAGGTGCGGATCGCCATGCCGTCCAACGGATGCCGCACGAACACCGGGCCGCCCGCGTCGTCCGGGATGATCGTGCAGAACTGCGGGTCACCCGGGTCGGGCGCGCCGCACACCGGCTGCGGCGGGTCCGGCGGGGGCACCGGCTCGCCCGGGCGGTCCTCTTCCCGCAACTCCAGCCCCGCGGGCAGGCCCGAGCGCAGCAGCCGCCCGGCCAGGGCGTCGTACTCGAACAGGTGGGGCCGGTTCGCCGGGTCCAGCACCTGCACGGAGCGGCGCAGGTCGTCGCCCCCGCCGTGCACCGCGGGCGAGCCGACCTTCCAGGTGCCACCGTTGCGGTCGGTGTACTCGTGGATGCGTTCGTTCGCGTACTTCGCCTCCGCGGAGACCTTGCCGCTGGGCAGCGTCACCTTCGTCACCAGGTCGGCCTGCGCCTTGCCGTAGCGGTGGTGGTCGGCGACGGCGCCCTGCCCCAGCGGGTGCGAGTAGACCGCGACCTCGTCGATGACCCCGGCGAAGTGACGCCGCGCGCCCGCCCCCCACTGCGGCCAGGTGCCCGTGGCGTGGCTCGCGCCGACCTGGTTGACCGTGAGGAGGCTGTGGTCGATGGCCCGGGTGTGGGCGCCGACCTTGACGGCGTCCAGGTACAGGGTCTGGACGTCACCCATGGCGGAGAGCACCACGTGGTGCCACTGGCCGTCGTTCACCGCCAGGGCGGACATCATCGGGTCGATCGCGCCGGTCGCGAACTGGCCGCGCAGCTTGCCGTCCGCGCCCACGTAGAGGACCGGCACGGCCGACGTCGGGTTCGTCGCGTGGTCCTGGTAGCCGATCAGCGGGCCGCCGGTCGTGGCGGAGGTCTTGAACCACAGCTCCACGGCCAGGTCGCGGCTCTTCTTCACCGCGCCCTTGGGCAGGTCCACCACCGAGGAGGAGCCGTTGAACTGGGCCGCGTTGTCCCCGGCGATGCCCGGCGTGCCCAGGGTGACGTCCCGGTAGGTCGCGGCGTCCTTGCCCAGGTTCACCGCGACGTCGCTGCCCGCCGACGTGCCTTGCGCCTCGCCCAGCCGCCAGTACGACTCGGGCCGGGTGTCCTGCACGGCGGTCCGGTAGTGCGAGCTTGGGGTGTAGTCGTAGGTGGTGCAGGCGTTGCCGGGCGCGCAGACCCCGGTCAGCAGGTCACCGGTGTAGGTGTAGGTCCAGGTGGCCGTGACGCCGTCCACGGGGTCGCTCGACACGCTCGTCACGTGGTTGCCGGTCCAGGTGAAGCGCAGCGCGCGGCCGTTCTGGTTGGACTGGCTGTTGGCGACGTGCGCCTTGGCCAGGCGGCCGGTGGTGGTGGTGTCGAGGGTGAGCACGATCGCGCGCCCTGCGGGGTCGGTGATGCGGGCGAGCCGTCCCCCGGTCGAGAACTGGTAGACGGTGTTGCTCTTGTCCCGCAGCCGCCAGCCGTTGGCGTCGAGCGTGAGGGACGCGGTGCGGCCGTCCGGCGGGACGAACGTGCCGTCCGGGTCGCGCCCGAAGCGCACCTCCTGGCCGTCCGGGTAGGTGATCACGACGTTGCCGGACCCGTCGTCGTCCGCGCGGACCCGCATGTCGTACCGCGTCACCCAGCCCGCGCCGAACATCGAGTCGCGGCGCGGGTCGAGGCTGTTGTAGGTGCGCAGGACGTTCAGGTCGGGGCCGACCGTGACCACCGGCGCGTCCAGGGCGGCGGTGGTGAAGTTGCCGATCTGGGCGTCGTACTCCTTGTCCTGCGTGCCGTACGGGGAGCCCGCCACCCGCGAGGTGACGGCGGGCTGCGGCACGCTGGTGAGGACGGCGGAGTACGGCGAGGGGACCTCGTTGCCGGCGTCCTTGACGAAGACCCGCCACAGGTAGGCCTTGCTCCACTTGAGCTTCGCGGCCGGTACCGTCCACGCCGTGCTGGTCACGTCACCGGAGTTGAAGCACGCCGTGGGGTCGCCCGAGGCGCTCCGCTCGCACACCTCGAACCGGTAGCGCAGCGACGAACCGGGCGGGGCGTCGATGTCCAGTGCCCGGGCCCACAGCTGCGGGGTCAGGGTTGCCGCCTGGTACCCGTTGGGCGGGTGCAGTTCCTGGACCACGGGCGGGATGTCGAAGACCTCCAGCACGATCCGGCCCGGTGGCACCTGGTGGTCGGTGAACACGACACCGCCCGCGCGGACCATCGTGAAGTCGAGGAAGTAGCGGCCCGGTGGCAGGGGTTGGATGGTCGCGTCGAGCGTCACGGTGGCGCCGCGGGCCACGGAGGTGGACAGGTCCGCCGACCGTTGCTGGCCCGCCGGTGCGCCGGTGTCGGTGCGGTAGGCGCGGTAGGCGAGGTAGTACGTGCCGGGCGCCCACGCCTCCGCGGACCGGTTCGTGACGGTGACCTTGACCTTGCCCGCCTGGTTCTGGAGGACCGGCGGCTCCGGGACGGGCTTGGGGATGCCGTAGTTCGCGTTGTACGGCGAATGCGTGACGAAGAGCTTCGGCGGGTTGGCGGTGGAGCTGCCGCCGAGCCGCTTCCAGGCGGAGTCGTCGGTGGCGGACCCGCGCAACGACAGGCCGTGGTCGGCCTGCCGACCGTCGACCCACCGCTGCACCAGGTCCCGTCCGGCCACCCCGAGGTCGATCAGCCGCGTTGACGCCGGGCAGCCCGACGCCGACTGCCCGGTGGCCACGTACCCGTGGGCGAACGAGCTGGACGCGAGCGCCGCGCCGGTAGTCGGTCCCGGGTAGGAGTACCCCGTCCCCGGCGACCAAGACTGGGTGACCGGGTGCACCGTCATCGCCTTGGGGGTGCAGGACGCCGAGTCGTAGTTCACCACCTGGAGCTGGACCCCGTAGATCGTGTGGAACCGCAGCTGATCGACCAGGCCGCCGAACTTCACGTACGAGGCCGAGGCCTGCCCACCCAGCCGCCCGACCCGCAGCTCGTTGCCACCGGCGGCGGACGACGAGCCGTGGACGTACATGCTGCTGTCGGCCCGGCCGGCCCCGACCGGCAACCCGGCGGCGGCCGCCGAGAACTCCGACACCACCGGGACCACTTCGACCTTGTTAGCGCCCTTCGGCACCTCCGGCACGGGATGGGCCGGGTAGGTGGACCGCAGCGAGGGAGGCAGGTGCCGGTTGACGTCCTTCGGGTCGACCCGGGATGCCGCAGCGTCCGCCTCCCACCGCTGCCGGGGTAACTCGGCCACCCGGTCGGGTCTCGTCCCCGGGGCGGCCTCGACACCGTCCACGACGGTCCCCAACGCCACCGCGATCACCACGAGAACCGTGACAGCACGCCGCCAACGCCCCATGTGAACCCCCTGGCCAACCCGGGGCGATCCACTCAACCGCCCGACGGCGCATGCATCCTGTCACCGGCCGCTTTCGTCGCGGTTTACCGAGCTCGTCCGCCGGGAGGCACCACCACGGTCCGGAGTTCGACGTGATCGCGGCCTGCGGTGCAGGGCCACCGCACCAGCAGCAGGCGCACCTCGCGCTGGTCCTCCAGGATCAGGTACACCACCTGACCGGCGCGCTCCGGGCCGAAGTTCCAGTACCGCACCGCCGCGCCGGGGTTGTCCTCATGCTGCGGGCGCCCGTCCCACGGCTGCAACTCCAACACCGGCCGGCACCTCGGCATACCCCGCCAGCGCCTCGGCGGGCAGCGCGGCGACCTGCTCCAGGCTCACCGCGTCGGGCACGACGCGGTACACCGGCTACTCGGCCCGCCCCTACCGCCCGCGCAGCAGCGCCTTCATCTCCGCCAACGACACCGCCCGCTCCAACACCAACTCCCACTCCCGATCGAACTCCGCCACCAGCATCGGAGTCAGAGCAGCGCGGATCGCCACCGGATCGGCCGCAGGCACCACCGGATCGCCACCGGGCGGCATCGACGCAGCAGGAGAGGCCATGCCCAGCTCTAATGCTGAACCGCGGTGGGCGGTCGTCGGTCCGGGAAGTCAAGCCTGGAAGCCACTCGCGGCCGACGTGCTGAGCGCGGAACCTCCGCATACAGACGGTTCATCATTGAAGGCCGGGGTCAGCCGGACCCGGGACGACTCCGGCCGCCTCTATCGGAACGCAGGAAACTCACAGTAATGAGCACGGAACCACCTCGGACAAGTGCTTCCGTACGTTACTGCTCCGATCAAGTGGCAATCATTCGCCTGTTCGGGTCCAGTCAGGTCGCCGATATGTCAACATCGGTTCCTTTCGCCACACTGCTCGGTCCCAGAGGCGGTGGATAAGGCCGTCGACGCGGTCCGCTGGGCGGAGCCCGGACTGGCCGAGAGCGCGGCGGATGTTGCGACCAAGACCCGGCACACCTGCCCCAAGAAGGCCAAGGTCAGTTCCCTTGCCTGGAGCCAGTCCACGAACTCGTGGGTGCCGCAGGCGGCGTCGGCGCCGCTGCTCGGCACAAGGGCCGTGACTCACGGCCTGGACCTCATTCGCTCGCGCTTTCGTGCAGAACCGGGTCGAGTGGCGTGCCGGGGAAGTGCTGGGCCCACTCGTCTTCGGTGATCGGAGGGCTGGCCGTGTCCCGGACCCAGGTGGCCACGCGCTCGGGGTCGGTGTCCCAGAGCTTCGCGGACCAGTCTTCGCCCGCGGTGGCGAGGGTGCGGCCGTCGGGGGCGTAGGCGACGGCGTCGACCGGTTTGGTGTGACCGGTGAGGGTGGCGAGTCTGGTGCGGGTCGGGACGTCCCACAGGACAGCGGTCTTGTCGGCGCTGGCCGTCGCCAGGGTGCGGCCGTCGGGGCTGAACGCCACGCACTTCACCGCGTCGGTGTAGCCGGTGAATGTGGCCAGGCGGATGGGGCGCGTGAGGTCGGTGACGTCCCACAGGGTGGCGATGCGGTCGGATCCGGCGCCGGCGAGCAGGCGGCCGTCGGGGCTGAAGGCGACCGACTTCACCGCGTCGGTGTGGTCGGTGATCACCGCGAGCCCGCGGCCGTCGGTGTCCCAGAGGCGGATGGTGTGGTCGGCGCCGGCCGTCGCCACGGCGCGGTCGGTCATCGTGACGTCGTTGACGGGCGCGGTGTGGCCGGTGAGGGTGGTTCGGCGGGTGGGGTTCACCGGATCGGTGACGTCCCACAGGGCCGCGGTGCCGTCCGAACCCGCCGTGGCCAGGGTCTGGCCGCTGAACGCCACGGATTCCACACCGTCCCGGTGGTCGGTGATCGTGGACGACGTGTGGTCGGCGAGGTTCCACAGGCGGGCGGTGCCGTCGGCGCTCGCGCTGGCGAGGAGGTGGCCGTCGGGGCCGAACGCCACTGCGTTGACCGGACCGGTGTGGCCCGTGAGGACCCGTGCGGTGTGGTCGGCCGGGTTCCACAGCCTGATGGTGCGGTCGTAGCTCGAGGTGGCCAGTGTCCGGCCGTCGGGGCTGAACGCCACGCCGTAGACCGAACTGAGGTGACCGGTGAGCGTGTGGCCGCGCAGGTCCCACAGACGCGTTGT
Organism: Saccharothrix luteola; assembly: GCF_020859565.1. Taxonomy (GTDB): domain Bacteria; phylum Actinomycetota; class Actinomycetes; order Mycobacteriales; family Pseudonocardiaceae; genus Actinosynnema; species Actinosynnema luteola. The sequence continues at coordinate 38,483 of NZ_JAJHUO010000001.1, forward strand.
GTGATCCGAGCCGGCGGTCGCCAGGGTGCCGCCGGTGAACGCGGACGACGTGACGGCGCCGGTGTGGCCGGCGAGCGAGGTGAGTTCACGGGGTTGTCGCGGATCGTCCACGTTCCACACGCGCACCGAGGCGTCCACGCCGCCGGAGACGAGGGTGCCTCCGTCGAACGCCACGGTGCGCACCGCGTCGGTGTGGCCCTGGGCCACGGACAACGGGGTGCCCGTGAGGTCCCACAGCCGCACGGTGTGGTCGGCTCCGGCGCTGGCCAGCACCGCCGGGCCGAACGCCACCGCGGTCACCTCGTCGGTGTGCCCGGCCAGCACGGTCGAGCCGCCGGTGGTGGAGTCCCACAGCCGGAGGGTGTGGTCGGTGCCGGCCGAGGCCAACGTCCGGCCGTCCGGGCTGAACGCCACCGACGTCACGGTGCCGGTGTGCCCGGTGAGCGTGGTCGACGTCCCGGTGCGCAGGTCCCACAGCCGCACGGTGTGGTCCGTGCTCGCGGCCAGCGTGCGGCTGTCGGGGCTGAAGGCGACCGAGGTGACCGCGCCCGGACCGCCGGTGAGGCCGGGCAACGGGTTCAGGCCGGCGACGTCCCACCGCAGCACGGCGCCGTCCCCGCCGGCGGCCAGCGTGCGGCCGTCCGGGCTGAACGCCACCGCGTGCGCGGTCGCGGGGAGCGTCCCCGCCTGGCGGGGGTGGTGGGGGTCGGTGACCTCGGTCAACCGGATGGTGCGGTCGGAGCTCGCGGTGGCGAGCAGGAGGCCGTCCGGTGAAGCCGCCACCGCGTTCACGCTGTCGTCGTGCCCGGTCAGGCGGGTGGCGTACGGGGTGCCGAAGGTGCTGAGCAGGCTGCCGCGGGCGATGTCGTTGGGGGACAGCCGGTAGGCGGCGAGGCTCAGTTGCGCGGACAGGGCGGGATTGGTGACGCGCAGCGCCGAGGCGCGTTCGGCGACGCGTTGCGAGGTGGCGGTGTTGCGCTCCTCGGCGGCCTGCCGCTGGGCGCGGACCGCGATGCCGCCCGCGGTGACCGTGAGGACGAGCAGCACGGTCAACAGCGCGACCAGTCGGCGCAAACGCCGGGTGCCGCGGCGGGCGGCATCCCTCTCTGCGGCTTCGGCGGCTTCGCTGGCGGCGAGGAACTCCTGTTCCAACCGGCTCAGCCTGCCGGTGGTCCGGCGGATCATCGCCAGGCGGAGGCCGCGGTACAGGGCGCTGTCGTCGTGGTCGAGGGCCTGCCACGCGTGCGCGGCTTCGGTGAGCCGGCGGTGCGAGCGCAGTGCCTCGCGATCCTCGGTGAGCCACGCGTGCAGGCGCGGCCAGCAGCGGATCAGCGCCTCGTGGGTGATCTCGACGCTGGTGCCGTCGATGGTGAGCAGGCGGTGCGCGGCGAGGCGGTCGACGACGACCGCGGTGTCCGGGTCGGCGTCGTCGAGTTCGACGCGCGAGACGCGGCGCTTGGTGTCCTCGGTGCCCTCGCCGAGTGCGGTGAGCCGTTGGAACAGGCTCTTGGCCAGCTCCTGCCTGCCCGGGTCGAAACTGGTGTAGACCGTCTCGGCGGTGTGGGCGAGTGCGCCGTCGATGCCGCCCGCGGCCTGGAACGCGGTCAGCGTGAGGGTGTTGCCCCGCCGTCGCCGCCAGGTCTCCAGCAGGGCGTGCGACAGCAGGGGCAGGACGCCGACGCGGTCGTGGGCGTGGGCGACGAGGTCGGCCAGCAGCGCTCCCTCGACCGTGCAGCCGGTGCTCGACGCGGGGCCGCTGATGGCGCGTCGCAGCTCGTCGGTGGTCATCGGGCCGACGGTGAGCCTGCTGGCCAGCTGCCCGCGCAGCGCCGGGTGGCCCGCGCAGTGGGCGTGGAAGTCGGAGCGCACGCCCAGCACGACGCGGCACCGGGAGTTCTCCGCGTTCGCCGCCGTCACGAGGGCCTCGACGAACCGGGTCCGTTCGGCCTGGTCGCGGCACAGGGTGAAGATCTCCTCGAACTGGTCGACCACGACCAGCAGCTCACCCGGTGGGTCCATGGTCACCTGGCGCGCGAGCAGGTGCAGGCCGCGCGGGTCGGTGTCGAGCTCTTCCCGCACGGCCCCCGGGGTGCTGCGAGTCAGGTGGGCGAATTGGACGGCGCACTCCTCCATCGGGTGCGCCCCCGGGGTGAAGACCACCGCCTGGTGCGGCCACCTGGCCAGCAGACCCGCCCGCAGCAGGGATGACTTGCCCGCGCCGGAGGCGCCGAAGAGCACGACGAACCGGCCCGCGCCGAGCCGTGCGGCGAGGTCGTCGATGAGGCGTTCGCGGCCGAAGAACAGAGCCGCGTCCTCCCGCTGGAAGGGGGCGAGGCCGACGTAAGGCGGCTTGGCCTGCGCGTCGGATTCGCTGTCGGGCCGGTCGTCGGCCGCGAGCTCGGCGGCGACAGCGTGCCAGCGACGCTCCCACGGCCCGGTGTCGCCGCCGCACGCCTTCACGTACGCCAGCGTCACCGCGAGGCTGGGCAGCTTGCGCCCGCTCGCCGCGCCGGACAGCGTCGCGAGCGAGTAGTGCACCCGCTTGACCATTTCCCGGTAGGTCGGGCTGCCCGCACGTTGTCGCAGTTCACGCAGGTCGGCGGCGAACCTGGATAACGGCTCGTCGTCCCCGGACAGCGGTGATTCCCCTCGTGCCAACGACTCCACCCCCCACCAGCATTCTGCACCAAGCGGCGTGTTCGACGCTTGTTTGTTCACCGCCGCTGTCCGACAGCGAACAAGTCCGCAGGCGCTACAAATGGTCATGCAACGCTTGCCGGTTGCTCCGCCGCTCTTCCCCGTCGACACCCACCGAGGCCGCGGCTCCATGTGCGCCGTGCCGCCGTTCGCGGTGGCTCTCGAACCGCCACCGCCATGGTGCGGGACGGCGCCTTGAGACGCGGGGCAGCCAGATACCAGGCGATCAACGAATAGCAGATCGGGGCCCGACGAGCGGCAGAGCGCAGACGAAATGACGTCACGAAGGCCAAGAGGAGAGGAAAACCATGCAAATTCGTCGTGCGGCGACTTACCTGACGACGGCCATTGCCTGCGTGGGGACGACCACTACCAGCGCTGCCGCGTCACCCGCCCGAGCGGAACAGGGAATATCGACCACATCATCTCCCGCTCAAGCGGGCCCCAAATGGAACCGCAGTGAAGGGACTGACTACACCGACTGCACCGCGGCCCGGAGGTTCATGGCCAATCAAGGGTACCCCACGGATCCGACCTCAGGATGCTATCGAGAGCCTGGTGTCTACTACTTCTTCTGGTGGGGCTGAACACGCAGACAAGGACTCGACTCTTACTGATCCTTTTACATCCTGACGCCGACACCGAACCCCAAGGAGTCTACCCAATGCGCAAGATTTCACATGCGTTGACGATTGTCTTCTCCCTCACTTTCCTCGCGCTGCTGAGTTCACCCGCGAGCGCAACAAGTACGACCACTGTCAACCCAGCCCCTCTTATTGATCGATGTCACACCACACCGGCGCCCGCTGGATACTTCTCGCACCAGCAGTTCACCGGCACCAATCCGTGCCAGAAATGCATTGATGTCGGCAGGGGGTTCGAACGACAGGGATACGCAGCACATTGCTACTGGCCATTCTTGGCGCCGCGTGTCGAACTTTGGCTCCGCAGGCTGGGCTGAGATCGGACCGACCCGGCGCAGCCCGGAAAGCACCCACCACCCGGCCGGCGCGGTTTCGCCTTCGTGCTGGCCGGGTGCACCGAGGAGCCTAGTCGCGTGGACAAGTCCAAAGGCATGTGCAGGGGGTGACCGACCCTGGTGATGTGGATCCTGGAACTGCACCCGACCAACGTCGAGCCGGCCTCCATCGCCGGAATGCGAGCCCGCACCGCCGAGCAGGCGTTCAAAGCTCCGCGCCGCCGGCATCGTGCTGACCGGCACCCGAAGAGTCCTCCTGGTCCCCGCATCGACCACCTCGGAACGGCCGCTCGAACAGGCCCGCAACCGACACCGGTCTGACGTCAGGCCGCCAGGTGCGGGACGACAACCGGTCAGATCCGGTCGTGGTGGGTCCGGGCGTCCGCGCGGCGACGCTCGGTGGGACGGCGCTCGCTCATGCCGGTGGCCCAGGCCGGTCGGGTCGTGGCGGGCTCGCGGTCGTGGTCATCCTCCGATCGGGACTTCCTCGCAGCCGCTGACGTCCGGGCCGATGCCCAACATCGTCGAGTCGTCGAGCAAGCACTGGACGAGGGTTCAGCCCCGTGGGGTTGATCGCGACGACGGTGACGGCGCCGTAGTCCTGGTCGGCGGCTGTGGTCGGTTCCCGGTCGGTACCCGTGCCCGCCGGGGTGTCGTCGCGCTCCGGCGATGTCGGGATGCGGACGTTGAGGCAGCTACCCGTTGACCGGATCCGCGTTGGTCTTGACGTCGACCTTGAAGGCGGTCCGCCTGGGGTTGGGGCTGTTGGGCAGGGTGCACACCTCGAACCGCAACTCGGAAGAACGCTGCCGGCCTGAGGTGGCGTACAACAGCACCAGCGGGTTGAGTTCCTGCGCGGACGTGGCGGCGGCGACGCCGGCACCGAGCCGTCGGCCCAGCGGGAGGAAGGCCCACGTCTCTCCTACGCGAACAGGCCGACTTCGAGGTGAAGCGCGGCGACCGGCAACTGCGGATCGGGATATGCCGTCTCACGGCCCGGCTCTGGGCGGTGACCGGCTGATGCTCCGAGTGGCGGTCGCCGCATAGCTGCAGACCGGGGTCGACGCCAACAAGGCACCATGCCGAGCTGCGGCGGCTGGCCCTTCCAGAACCGTGGCCGCCGCAGCCCCGAGAGCGATCCGGGATGGACCGCCGGTCTGATCACTGTTGTGCGAGCTCGTCCCAGAAGGCCAGGTTGTGTTGCCCAGTCCGGTCGAACGGGCCGATTCGGCCGAGGTCGAGGCCTTGTACGTGCGGCGTGGTGTCCGCCGGGTCGACACGAGGCCACGTCGGCAGGCCGGGCAGGTTGGGGTTGCCGGTGGTCGCGAAGCGGGCCCAGTAGTCGGTCATCCGGTCGCCGAGGCGGCGCTGTGCGGCTGTCAGCCGTACGTCGTCGGAGCGCAGGTCGAACAGGTACCGCAGCTCGGAGCCGTGTGAGGCGAGCGGCTCGACACCGGGCGGGAACTCGGGAATCGCCGGTGCCGTGCGGTCGAGGAACTCGTAGGCGTACACCGGGACCTTGTCCGCGAACTGGCGATCCGCCGCACGCTGTGGCCACGTCCAGTCGAGGTCGGTCATGATCGCGGCCACTGCCTGCATCGCGGAACCACCGTGCTCCTCGAGCGGGTACCGCTGTGCGACCGCCGCGGCGTGCGACCCGAAATGCGCGGTCAACGCGGCCACGTAGTCGTCGGGACCGAGATCGGGGAGCAGCAGCGGCGCGAAGAACGTGCCCTCGTCGCGCGTGGTGCCCGTCAGCAGCGGCACGTGGTTGAACCGCCCGGCCGGTACCGCCACCGCGGGGTCCTCCGGCAGCACCGTGTTCCCGAAGGCGGGCAGGGGAAACGCCTGCGCGGCGAGCAGGTCCGGCACCGGCTTGCCGCGCAGGCACTCGAGTGTCGTGCACCCCAGCTGAGCGGCGATGCTCTGGCCGTGTCCCTGCTGCCACTCGTGCGGCACGAACAGCGGCACGTCGAGTACCGGTCGCAGGTCCGCGCCGGCGAAGAAGCTCGGCGCACATGCCGTGCTCTGGGCGATCGCCCGCTGGAACAACCCGGCCGCGCCCGGCGACGCGAGCTGCGCGCACACCGAATGCGCTCCGGCGGACTCCCCGGCCAGGGTGACGTTGTTCGGGTCGCCACCGAACTCCGCGATGTTCTGCCGGACCCAGCGCAGCGCCGCCTGTTGGTCCTCGATGCCGAACGCGCCGCCGTTCGCGAGGCCGGGAAAGCCGAGGAAACCCAGGTTCCCCAGCCGGTAGTTGACGGTCACCACGACCAGGCCGCCTCGCTTGACCAGCCGGGTCGGCAGGTAGTCGCCACCAGCCCCGTTCATGAGCCCGCCACCGTGCAGCCAGACCAGCACCGGTGCCTTCCTGGCCGCACGCGGTGCGGTGACGTTGAGGTGAAGGCAATCCTCGCTGACGCTGGCGGGCCGGCCGCCGACACTGGCCTGAGGACACCGACTGCCCGGCCGGGTCGCGTCCAGCGCACCGGACCACGGCACCGGCGGCACGGGCGAGTGCCAGCGCAGGTCACCGACCGGCGGCGCGGCGTAGGGGATCCCCTCGTAAGAATGGACGTTCGCGTGCGTGGTGCCCCGCACCAGGCCGGCGCTCGTACGCACCACCGCGTTGTCGCTCGCTGCCGCCGGCGTGGCACCCGACACCAACGCGCCAACGGCGACCATCGCCCCCAGAAGTCGTTTCACGATCCAGACAGTGGCAGGCCGGCTCACCGGACACATCAACCAATCGATTGATGATCAAAGTCCGACCGGTTCACTGCGGGCGACAGGCGGGCCGCGCGGACCGTGTGCCGCTCGAAAGTCATCGCTGCACGTCACAAGATCCCTTCCGTACTCGCTGACGAGGTCGAAGGGGTTGTCCGACTCCCGCGCGGCGGCGAGTACAGCCTCGGACTGCAGATGCGACAAGCCCAGCACGGGTGACTCGTTGGACACGTGGGGCGGCGGACGTACTCGGCGGGCGAGTGCTCCAGTACCCGGCCGATGACACAGATGCGGGACAAGCCGGCGACCACGGCCATCCGCCGCGACACGGTGGAGGGCTTGAACCGGGGGACCTCCTGCATCCACCGCGCATACAGCTCCACTTGCGCCCGCCCGACCGACAGCGGCACCAGCTACAGCCCCGAGCTGAACCGGGACCACTGGTGGCGGGCCTCGGTGGCCTCGTTCGGTCTGCCCGCCCGGTCCAGGGCGATGGCGAGGTTGTTCAGCGTGGCGCGTCGGTTGGTCCGGCCGAGGCGGTGCGACGACTGGTCGAAGGTGTCCAACGCGGCGCGGAACGCCTCGATCGCTTCCTCGTGGCGACCGAGGCCGGTGAGCACGGTGCCCAGGCTGTTGCGGGCCAGGCCTGATCGCAGCAGGTCGCCGGTGTCGTAGAACAGCTCCGCCGCCTCACCCAGGTCGGCGAGGGCCTCGTCGGACCGGCCCGCGCTCCGCATCAGGAACGCGCGGTCGGTCAGCGCCATGGCCAGCCCGTCGAAGCGGTCCGCGTGCCGCATGGCCGAGACGGCGTCGTCGAAGGCATCGACGGCCTCCGTCAGTCGGCCCTGACGTGCCAGGGACTGCGCCCGGTAGTGGAGGGCTGCAGCCCGTAACCCCGGGTCGGAGTTCACGGCCTCCACCTCGAGCATCTGACGGGCCAGTACCTCGTTGGCCCGTTCGGGCGATCGTTCGCCGGTCAGGCCGAAGGTCAGCTCTTCGCCCGCACGCTGCGCGGCCTTCGGGTCGGCGGACTCCCGGGCGGCGGCCATCGCCTCGGTGTAGGTCTTGAACGCGGTGTCGAACTTCCGCATCGTGTCCAGCAGCGTTCCCTCGTCGGTGCCGACCTGGCTCGCTTTCGCTGAGCTGTCCGCGTCCTCGAAGAGCACCACGGCGCTCCGGTGCATGGCGTCCGTCGCCTCGTCGAAACGCCGGGCGGCGGCGAAGGCGAACGAGAGGGTCGACCATGCATCCGACTCCTCTTTCGGCCGGTTCGCCGCGTGCAGCACCGCGACTGCGTCCCGCGCGGTCTCGATGGACTGATCCACCGCGTGGATCTCGCGCAACGCGTTGGCCAGGCTGGTCAAGGCCCGGCCTTCGCCGAGTCGGTCACCGGACCGCCGGGCGGCCGTCACCGCCGCGTCGGCGACGGAGATCCACTCCGGATACCGATGCCGCGAGCCCAGGTAGTCGTCCACCGCCAGGACCAGGGCGACCACCACCTCTGGACGGTCGTCGGCGGCGTGGACGGCGGCCGTCAGGTTGGGGCGTTCGGCGTCCAGCCACGACATGGCGCCCTCCCGGCTCGCGAACGGGCCGGCCTCGTGGTCACCCGACAACGCGCGAGCGGCAGCCTGCGTCGTGGTGAGGTAGTGGCCCAACAGCCGGTCCAGCGCCGCGCCGCGGTCGTCGGCCTCGGCGTTGCGCTCGCCCTGCTCCACGGCGTAGATGCGGACCAGGTCGTGCATGCGCCACCGACCGGAGGCGGTGCCGTGCTCGATCAGGTGGGCCCGGGCCAGCTCCGTCGCGATCCGCCGGGCGGTGCGCTCGTCGACGTCGGCGAGCCGGGCGGCCGCGGGGGTGGAGAGCTCCGGACCGGGGTTGACCGCCAGCAACCGGAACACCCGGGCGTGCCGGGCGTCGAGGCGGTCGTAGGAGAGGTCGAAAGCGGCGCGCACCGCGCGGTCCTCGTAGCTCAGCTCGTCCAGCCGGGCGCGCTCGTCCTCCAGCGCGACGGCCATCTCGGCGAGCGACCAGGTCCGGTCGTCGGCAAGCAGCGCGGCCGCGATCCGCAGCGCCAGGGGCAGGTGGCCGCACAGGTGCGCCACGGTCGCGGCGTCCCGGGAGTGGTCGTCCACCCGCCGGTCGCCCTGCCCACCCACCAGGCGCAGGACGTCGCGCAGCACGTCCACGGATGCCTCGGGGGTCAGCACGTCGAGATCGACCAGCCGCGCGTCCAAGCCGCCCATCCGACGGCGGGAGGTCACCAGTGCGCGGGTGTACCCGTCCGTGGGCAGCAGTGGTCGCACGTGCGCCGCGTCCGCGGCGTTGTCCAGGACGACGAGCAGGCGCTTGTCCTGCGTGGCGTATGCGGCCAGCACCGAGGTGTACAGCCGGACTCGGTCCTGCAAGTCCGGCGGGATGCTCGCCGGAGGTACGGCCAGCGAGCGCAAGAATCCCTCCAGTACCTGCCCCGGTTCCAGGCGGCGGGTCGGGTCCTGCCCGGACAGGTCCGCGAACAGCACCCCGCCCGGGAACCAGTCCGGGTTGCCGAGCGCCGCGTGGGCCACCTGCTTGACCAGTTCGGACTTGCCCACGCCCGCCAGCCCTGACACGGCTTGCACCAGCACCCCCTCGGTTGCGGGGTCCAAGGCCGCCAGCACGTCTCGCAGCACGTCGTCCCGCCCCGCGAAGGCCACCGACCGGTCGGGCAGCCCGCCCAGCGCCGGCGTGATCTCCTGCGGGGACTCGATGACGATGTCCCGCCCCTGGATGACCGCGTTGAAGAACTGCCCGCCACTGATCTCGTTGTGCTGCACGTCCCCATGCTCTCGCGGCAGCCAAGGGCTACCCGGGCGCCACGCCCGTCATCCGCCATCGTCGAGGCGGCGGGCGATGGCGTTGGCGTGGCACTCTCAGCAGCCAGGCTGGACGTCGAACCTACGAGCTCTTAACAGAATGATCTTGGTTGTGCTTGATCTTCTCGGATGTGGTGTGGCCCGGCGTCGGCTGCCTGCGTCGTGGTCAGCAAGCAGGAGACAGCCACCGGCCGGAGGAAGGAACGACAGCAGGCGTTCTTCGACAGGCTGCGAGCGGTCTGCAAGAACGGCAATGGCTTTCCCGCACGGGCATGGGACGAACTCGCCGACCTGGCACCACGGGACAACGGCCACCTGGTGCTCCTCGGACGGTGTGCCGCTCGCGCTCTCAATAACGCGCAGGTCATCGGCGTGGAATACGGTGTCGCACGTCTGGCCGTACTTGCCGTCGCGCGGAGCAGGCAGCGCCCAGACGATCTGCGCTTGGAACCGCCAAGAGCTGATCGACAGCGGACAGGTGCCCGGGACGACCAGCGCTGACAACGCCGAGCTGGTAGCCGCGCGTCGACGGATCGCCGAGACTCGAGGCCGAGGTCGCCGAGCACCGCCGCGCCGCAGTGCTTGAGTGCCGGCGACGTCGTGCCTGGTGGATCACACGAATCGGAAGGACTTGAACAGGAACGTGATCGAGCTGCCTGGGGGCACCGGGTTGGCCAGCACGGCGCAACTGGTGTCGGTGTAGAGGACGACCGTGGCGTTGGTCGCGTTGTAGACGCTGGTGCCCAATGTGGACACGAGGTGGCAGTCGCCGATTTCGGGGTCCTCGATCATCTGGCTGCCGCCCACGAGGTCCACGTAGTAGAACGTGCCCTCCGCTCTGCTCAACGAGGCGGAGGCCGATGTGGTCGTCGTTGCGAAAGCGGCGAGGCTGAGTGCCATGGCCGCTGCCGCCCGGTGTGCGCTTCGCATGCCGTTTGCCTTTCAGTCGGGTGTCTCGTCGGGGCGAGTTCGGGTGTACGACGTCGTGCGCGTCCGGTGGCGCGGATGTTGTCGACCACGGGTGCGACCACCTCGTCGAGACGGTGTCGGTGCAGCGTGGCCGCATCCGCCATTCAGGCCGGCCTTACCGGGGGAAGTCCACCGGGTTCGCGCTGTAGGGCAGCCTGCACCTCCCGGGTAATCGTCACAAGAGAAAGAGGCCGAGTTTGCCAAACCGTGATGACCGGAAAAGATCATAAGCGCACAGTGACCGATGCGGCCTTCATCACTCGGTCAGGGTAAATCATGACCCGATATTTACGGGAAGTCGCCGGCGAGGGCGACCGTACGTGGGCATGTCGCAGGGAACGAGGATCGACGTGCGGCACACGAGTGGTTGCTACGGCCCGAACTTGCGCTGGCGAGAAGCGAAGCAGACGATCGGGAAATGGAAAACGGGGTCGCCGCAGGGCTGCGACGGAGAGCGCGATGAGCGGTTCCGACCGGACCGCGGAAAAGATCTCCTGGGTCGACCGCGACATGCCGGTGATGCGGGCGCTCCGAGAGCGCTTCCGCGCCGAGACGCCGCTGGCCGGGCGCCGACTGTCGGTCAACGTGCACCTGCTGCCGTCGACCGTGCCGTTGCTGTCGGCCCTCCGCGACGCCGGCGCCGACCTGGTGGTGTGCGGGTCGAACCCCATGTCGACCGACTCCGACGTCGCGGGTTGGCTCGGCGACCACGGCATGACCGTGCTCGCCCCGGGCCTGGACGACCTGGATGGCGACCGCGAGAGGTTGCTGGCCGCGCTGGACCACCACCCGCACGTGATCGTCGACGAGGCGGACGGGCTCCTCGGACTCCTCTACGCCGAGCGTGAGGAACTGGTGCCCACCATCCTCGGCGCGTCGGTGCACACCCTCACCGGTGTTCGGCGGTTGCACCGCTTCGCCGATCAAGGGCACCTGAGGTTCCCGGTGATAGGAATAGACGGCAGTCCGATCAAACAGCTTTTCGACAACGAGATGGGTACGGCGCAGAGCACGCTCGACGCGATCACCCGCCTGACCCATCCGCTGTTCTACGGTCTGCGCGCCGTGGTCGCCGGTTTCGGCGCGTGTGGACGGGGAATTGCGAAGGCGCTCGCGCACAGAGGTGCCGACGTCATCGTCACCGAGGTCGACCCGGTCCGTGCGCTGTGGGCGGTGACATCCGGCTTCCGGGTGATGCCCGCCGACGACGCCGCGGAGGTGGGAGAGCTGTTCATCACCGCGACAGGCAACATCAACATTTTCAACGGGTCGCACTTCGCCCGGATGAAGGACGGGGTGACCCTGGTCAACGCCGGCCACGGGAACGGCGAGATCGACGTCGCGACCCTCGCCGACACCGCGTCCGACAGCCGCACCGTGCTGCCGTTGGTCACCGAGTACCGCGATGGACGTGGGCGCAGGAGGTTCCTCCTGGCCGAGGGCTACCCGGTGAACACCGCCGGGTCCTCCGGTCACCCGCCGGGGCTCATGGACATCAGCTTCGCCGCGCAAGCGCTGGGGGTCGAGCACCTCGTCAAGAACGCTTCTCGCATGTCGAACACGGTCCACCAGCTGCCGCAGGAGGTGCAGCAGCACATCGCCCGCGCGAAACTCGCGGCGCTGGAGGTGTCCATCGACCGGCAGGACCTCGAGCAACGGCAGTACGACGACCAACTCAGCTTCGCTCCGCGTTGAACCTCGGAAGGCACCATGCTCCACCTCATGCCCTACCGCTCCTGGATCGCCTCCGGTGATGTCGATGACCCCGACGCGCTGAGCCTCGCCGATGACGCCGCGGTCCTGGAGCACGTCAACAGCCGGCCGGTCGACGACGAACGCCCCCTCGTGGTCGTGGAACCGCACTTCGGTCTCGCCCCCAGGGTTCGCTTCCTGTGCCGGGACATCCGGGGTACGGCGGTGGAGATCGCGCTCCGACCGCCGATCGCCGGGCGTCTCGACCTCCTGCCGCACCCCGAAGGCGGCTGGGCCAGGGAGATCTGGCACACCGGGCACGCCTTCCGCCCGGAGGGCTATCCCGCTGAACGGGAGAGCGCTACGGCGCTGCAGTACGCACTCGGACCCGGTGAACGCTCCCGCTGGCACGTCGTGCGCCCCGACGAACTGTGGTTGTGGCAGTCGGGGGCGCCGCTGCGGATGCTGCTCGGCGGCCGCGGCGAGGCACCCGCGGATCCGGAGGAGCACATCCTGGGCGGCGGCTTCACGCAGGGACACACACCCAATCTGCTGGTGCCCGCGGGCACCTGGCAGGCCGCGGAACCCGCCGAGCCCGCCGAAGTCCTGATCACCTGCGTCGTGTCCCCCGGCTGGGACCAAGAGGACTACCGCATCCTGGAAGCGGATCACGAGCGGTCCTGATCCCCGGTGCGCCGCCTGACGTCCCGCCGTCGACGCGGACTCGACCAGCCTGCTGCTCCAGTCCGGTGTGGACCGCGGTGAACGGTTCCGGGCCCGATCGGAGTGGGGCGTCCCCTGCCTCCTGGTGGTGTCCCCTACGGCCGGCGCGTCTGAGCCGCCGTCCGCGCGGTGTGGGGCTGCCGGGGTTCGGGGCGACGCCGTCACCCGCGTACGTGAAGCAGGGTGCCTCCAAGGGTTCCGCTCGACAACAGTGTCCGCGGCGGTGCCGGCTACGCCCACGCAATCTCACTTCCCCGGCGAACGCGTGGACGCTCTTCACCTCAAGGCGGGGATGAGATCCGCCGGAGCGGATCCGGCGGCCGACTGCACCGTGAGGAGAAGTCTTTGGGATGAAGGACCTCGGGTCCTCCGCGAACGGCCGCACGGCAGCCCGGACGGCCCGTCATGGCGGGAGGCCGTTGCGAAGGGCGATGCCGCCGTCCAAGACGTGCGCCGACCGCGGTGTCACCGCACGACGGGCAGGTGCGCGGTGACGTCGCGCAGCACCATCGCGCTCGGTGTGCGGCTTCCGTGCAACACGAACATGTCCGCGACCGGGGTGACGGTCAGGAACAGCGACTGACCCGCGGGGATCGTGGCGGCGACCGACGGCAACTCGATCGTGCGGCGGGTACCGAGGGTGAGGCTGGGCTCCCGGTGCGGCATCACGTTGTTCTGGATCACCCTGGCGTCCAGCGGTGACCTGCCGACGCTCAGCGCGAAGAACGCCCGACTGTCCAGCCCCAGCGTGCTCACCACCGCGTCCAGCACCGGTGACCCGGCGACCGTGAGCGGGCCGTCCGCGACCTTGATCGCCTGCGGCACGCCCACCCCGGCCGTGGTCACGACATCCGGCAGCGCGACCGCGGTCGTCGGCGACACCGAGTCCACGCTGACGCAACCACCCTCAGCGGTCATCAGGTGATAACGCCCGTGACCGGTGAGCGTGCGTCGCGCACCCAGCAGGTTCTCCGCCAGGAACCGCAGCTCCAAGTCGTCATAGCCCCCGTACGCGGCGGAACACGTGTCACCCGCCACGGCGTAACCGCTCGGGACGGCCGTGGGCAGCGTGTGACCGCCGTTGTAGCCGACCAGCAGGCTGTTGGCGCGGGCCCGAGGGGTCAACGCCCGGTCGAAGTTGTCGATCGCCTGGTCCAGCGGGAACAGGTTGTCACTGACGCCCTGGTGCAACAGCACGGGGATGTCCAACCGACGACCCGCCTCGACGTGGTGCGCCGGACCGTTGTCGCGGAAGAACTCGTCCATCGTGGTCGGCCAGTCACCGGTCAGCATCCCTTCGGCGTAACCGGCGTGCATGGTCGAGGTGTGCGCTCGCGGGGCGATGGCGTACAGAGCGGTGACCCACGTGCTGCGCACGACGCCGTTCGGGGCGAGGCTGTCGTTGAGCGAGTGCCACGTGATCTGCGGCGCCAACGCGTCGAACCGCGTCCGACCGGTCCTCATGATCTCGGTGAACGCCCCCGCGAACTGGTAGCCGCCACCGTACGACCCGCCGACCGCGCCCAGAACCGGGTCGTTCGGACCGTTGCGGCGCACCCAGTCCAACGACGCCACGTAGTCGATCACCCGGATGACGTCCTCACCCTCGAACGCCGGATCGGCCACGTGCGCCTTGCCGCCGCTCTCGCCGAAGCCACGCTGGTCGAAGCTCACCACCCCGAAACCCGCATCGAGGTACCGCTGGAAGGAGCCGGGCGCGGACGTGCGGGTACCGCCCCAACCGTCGCCGTGCAGCAGCACCGGCACCCGGCTGTCCCGCGAGGCGGAGGCGGGCTTGAACACGCTCAGGCAGATGTTCGCCGGTCCCGGCTCCAACGGATCGATCTCGGGCACGCCGGCCACGCAGACGTTCACCGGCGCCGGGTGGTCGGCGTGCGCCGCCGGAGGGGTGGCCACGGCGACACCGGCCGCGATCGCCACCGCGACCAGTGCGGTCAGGATGCGCATAGCGGGTTCTCCACTTCGTTGTGGGGGAATCGCAGGGGTGCTTCCCGACGGCGCATCGAGCCGAAGCAGGTGCGGCGCCGGTCGCGGGGCGAGCGTCAGAGGATCCCGGTGCGGGCGACCTGGCCGTACCAGCGCGCGCTGGGCTTGATCGTCCGGGTGAAGGTCTCGCGATCGACCGACACCAGGCCGAACGTCGGCGTCCACGAGCCCCACTCGTAGTTGTCGAGCAGTGACCAGTGCAGGTAGCCCCGCACGTCCACGCCGTCCGCGATGGCGCGCGCCAGGCCGGCCAGGGCGCCGCGGGTGTAGTCGATCCGCTCCGCGTCGTCCGCCGTCGCGATGCCGTTCTCGGTGACCAGGATCGGCACCGCCGGCCCGACCCGATCCGCGGTGTGCCGGACGGCGCCCTCCAGCGCATCGGGGTAGAACTCCCAGCCGGTGAGGGTCCTGCGCGCGTCGGGGTCGGGCTCGATCGGGCCGCCGTCCCCGATGACGACCCGGGTGTAGGCCTGCACGCCGATGAAGTCGTCGTCTCCGGCGACGTCGAGGAACTGGTCCTCGCGGGAGTGCGCCCACTCGGCGGCGAGGTCGTCCGCGCCGGCCGCGGCCTGGAAGTTCTGGTTGGCCACCGTCCAGCCGGACCGCACGCGGGGCAACGCGGCCAGTTCCTCGCGGGCGGCGCGGTGCGCCGCGATCAACGCGTCCGCGACGTCCTGGTCCGGCGGAGGCATCGCGCCGGCCACGTTCTCCTTCCGCTCGCCCCGCTTGATCATGGCGCTCATCATCGCGACCATGTTCGGCTCGTTGACGGTGCACACCCACTCCACGCCGTCGAGGATCGGCAGCACCGACCGCACGTAGGCGCGAAAGCGGGAGACGGCGTCGTCCCCGGTCCAACCGCCCGCCGCGCGGAACCACAGCGGCGTGGTGAAGTGGTGCAGGGTGACCACGGGCGTCAAGCCGCGTTCGAGGCAGCCCTCGACCACCCGCCGGTAGTGCGCGAGCTGCGCCCGCGAGACGTGGCCGGGCGCTGGTTCGACCCGGGCCCACTCGATGCTGAACCGGTAGCTGGTGAGGCCGAGGTCCCGGACGATGTCGAGGTCTTCCGGCCACCGGTGGTAGCTGTCGCACGCGTCGCCGCTGCGCTCGGGCAGGAACGAGTCGGGCGCGTTCTCGAACGCCCACAGGTCGCTGGCGGTGTTGTTGCCCTCGACCTGGTGCGCGGCCGTCGCGGCGCCCCACAGGAAGTCGTCGGGGAAGGTGGCGCTCACGGTCTTTCCTCCGCGGTCGTCTCGGGGATTCACGGGCGCCGGTACGCGCCGGCGGCGAGGAGCTGTTCCTGGCCTGCTCGCGCCTCGGCGACCAGTTTCGCCACGGTCTCCGCCGTGACACCGAGGCCGAACGACCGGAGCTTGTCCAGCGGGATGGACAGGAACATCCGGACCAGCTCGGGCGCGACCGACGATCGGGTGGCGCCCAGGGCCGTCTGCCCCAGGAGAGCGGCCAGCACTTCCCGCCCGGCCGGGTCGGCCCGCCACTCGGCGATGGTGGACTGCGCGGTGAGCGGCACCAGCACGCGGTCGCCGTCGCTGTGGACCGTGGCCTCCAACCGCACGTCCTGCGAGGAGGCGCCCACGCGCACCGCGTACTCACCGGCCGCCAAGGCCCAGCGCTGACCGCGCACGTCCCACGTCCGCAGGTCGGCGGCCGTCAACGGCAGCGTCACGGTCGTCGTCTCGCCGGGCCGGAGGTCGACCTTGGCGAAGCCGCGCAGCTCCGAGCGGGGCCGGGTGGGGTGTGGCTCGACCACACCCGCGTACAGCTGGGCGACTTCCTGCCCGGCCCGCTGTCCGGTGTTCGCCACCGAGAACGTCACCTCCCACGCGTTCTCGGCCACCTCGGTCACCTGCAGGTCGGAGTACTCGAACCGGGTGTAGGTGAGGCCGTGCCCGAACGGGAACGCGACCGGCCGGCCGAGCGTGTCGAAGTGCCGGTAGCCGACGAAGGCGCTTTCCCCGTAGACGGAGATGCCGTCGGCTCCGGGGAACGTGAGGTAGCTGGGGTGGTCGGACAGGCGCAGCGGGATGGTCTCGGCGAGCCGGCCAGACGGCGACCGGTCGCCGAGCAGGAGGTCCGCCGTCGCGGCGCCGGCCCCTTGGCCGAGCAACCAGCCCTCCAGCACCGCGTTGGCGTGGTGCTGCCACTGGGCCACCGAGACGACGCCGCCGTTCGACAGCACGACGACGACGCGCGGCGCGACGGCGGCGACCCGTTCCAGCAGGCCGACCTGATCGGCGGGCAGGTCGATCGTCGTGCGGTCGAAGCCCTCGGACTCGGCGTGCTCGGGCAGGCCCAGGAACACCACGGCGACCTGCGCGTCACGGGCTGCCTCGACCGCCGCGAGCACCAACGCCTCGTCGGCGACGCCGTCCGCGGTGTACCCGGGCGCGAACCGGACCGCGCCCAGCCTCCTGGTCAGCGCGTCCAGCGCGGAGGACAGCTCGGTCGGGACGATGCGCGACGACCCGCCGCCCTGGAAACGCGGGGTGCGCGCGAGTTCGCCGATCACCGCGACGGTGTCCGGTGACGACGGGTCCAGCGGGAGCACGCCGTCGTTGGTGAGCAGCACGGCCGCTCGTGCGGCGGCTTCACGGGCCAACTCGGCGTTGTCCCGTCGGATCGCGGCCAGCTCCTCCTCGGTCGCACGTGCTCGGGCAGCGCCGACGCGCTCCTCCAAGCGGCGCAGGCGGTCGACGACCGCGTCGAGCACCGACTCGTCCAGCTCGCCCCGCTCGACCGCGGCCACGACCTCCGCGTCCGTGCCGGTCGGCGGCATCTCCAGGTCCAGACCGGCCCGCAGCGCGGCGACCCGGTCGTTCACCGCGCCCCAGTCGGACACGACGACGCCGTCGAAACCCCACTCCTCGCGCAGCACGCGCGTGAGCAGCCACGGGTTCTCGCTCGCCGGGACGCCGTTGATCGAGTTGTAGGCGCTCATGACCACGGCCGGGCGTGCGATCCGCACCACGTGCTCGAACGGGCGGAGGTAGACCTCCCGCAGCGCCCGCTGGTCGACCTCCGCCGAGACCCGCATGCGGTCGGTCTCCTGGTTGTTGACCGCGAAGTGCTTGACGCACGCGCCGACGCCGCTGGACTGGACGCCCTCGACGTAGGCGGCGGCGAGCCGTCCCGTCAGGTGCGGGTCCTCGGACAGGTACTCGAAGTTGCGCCCGCCCAGCGGTGAGCGCTTGATGTTCATGCCGGGACCGAGGAGGACGTCCACCTCCAGCGCGGCGGCCTCACGGCCCAGCGCCTCGCCCACGCGGCGCACCAGCTCGGGGTCCCACGTGGAACCGAGGGCCACCGCGGGCGGGAAGCACGTCGCCGGGACGCTGGTCCCGATCCCGAGCGCGTCGCCGCCCTCACCTTGGCGGCGCACGCCGTGAGGCCCGTCGGCGAGCAGGAACGAGCGCACGAGGCCGGGTGCCCCGGTCGAGTGCCAGGTGTCGCTGCCCGAGGTGAGCGATGCCTTGAGCGCGAGCGGAGCGCGCTCGGCCTCGTGGTCGGCCATTGTGGACGGTCTCCTCATCGATGAGCGTGACGGGGCGGCGCTTCGGCGTCCGAGGGTCAGCCCGATTTCCAGCGGGTCGTGTCGATGCCGAGCAGGGTGAGGAAGTCGAGCAGGCGACCGCGCATGTCGATCGCGTCCGGGGCGAGCAGCCACTGCGTCTGCAGCCCGTCGAGGAGCGCGAGGAGCTGCTGCGCCGCCGCTTCGGGGTCGAGTCGGCCGTCCGACACCTCGCCGAGGATGTTCGCGAAGTGCTCGCGGAGGATCTCGTAACGGCGCAGGAAGTACCGGTGCGCCGGGTGGTCGGGATCGCTGGCCTCGTTGGAGAGCTTGGCGTACAGCGCCACGAGACCGGGCGTCATGGCGTTGCGCTCGACGATGTGGACCAGCTGGTCGAGGTGGTCCCACGCGTCGAGGTGCTCGTCGAACAGGACGTCGGCGTCGATCTGGTCGCGTCGTTCGAGCACCCGCATGAGCAACTCGTCCTTCCCGCCCGGGAAGTGGTGCAGGGCGCCGGCGTGGGTCAGCCCGGACGCGGCGGCGATGTCCCGCAGCGACACCGCGAGGTAACCGGACTTCGCGAACAGCTCCGCCGCGGCGTCGGTGATCCGCTCCTTGGTGCGGTCGCCCTTCGTGTACCGCTTGGCGGGGATCGGCGAGCCGCTCTTCACGCGGTCGGGTCCTGCACTCGCCATCGTGTCTCCTCGCGGCGTTATCGAAGTGGTCTGGACATCGAGCCCGCCGATGTGCCTACCATGTGACCCGTAAAACTTACCACATGGTGAGTTCTAGGTCGGTCTGATCCGACCCGGTACGCGGGCGACGAAGCCCGGCACGCAGAACAGGAGTTGCCCATGAGGATCCGCAGGTTTCCGACCGTCGGGACGGCGGGCGCGGTGGCGGTCGCCCTGGCGCTGACCGGGTGCTCCGGAGCGGGCGGCGGGGTCGCGGGCCAGAGCGACCCGACGCTCGACATCGCCACGATGACCATCCCGCAGAGCCTCGACCCGGTCACCGCGATCGGCGGGGCGCTGCCCTTCTTCCAGGCCACCTACGACTCGCTGCTCAAGCGCGAGCCCGACGGCGCGTACAGCCCGATGCTCGCCACGTCGTGGACGTGGGACGAGACCCGCACGAAGCTGTCGCTGACGTTGCGCGACGACGTGAAGTTCGACGACGGCTCGGTGTTCGACGCCGCGGCGGTCAAGGCGAACCTGGATCGCTTCAAGGCGAGCACGGGCGCGAACGCGAAGTGGTTCTCCGGCCTCAAGCAGGTCGAGGTCGTCGACGCGACGCACGTCGTGCTGCACCTGGACGCCCCGGACCCCGCCTACCTGCACTACCTGTCCGACGCGGCGGGCCTCATGGCCAACCCGGCCGCGTTCGCGGACGCGGAGAAGCTCAAGACCACCCCCGACGGCACGGGACCGTACGAATTGGACAGCGCACAGACCGTCATCGGGACGAAGTGGGTCTACCGCCGCACCGGGAGCTACTGGGGCGAGCGCCTGCCGTTCGACGGCGTCACGATGACCGCGTTCGACAACGAGACCGCCATCGTCAACGGCCTCAAGACCGGACAGGTCGACACGGCCGTCATCCAGGACGCCAACCAGCAGTCGAGCCTCGACGGCGCGGTCGGCCTCACCACCACCCCGGTGGACTTCGACTACCAGGGCATCCTGCTGTTCGACCGCGCGGGCAAGCTCACCCCCGAACTCGCCGACGTGCGGGTGCGGCAGGCGCTCAACCACGCGATCGACCGCAAGACCATGCTCGAGCAGATCCGCCGGGGCAAGGGCGCGATCACCAGCCAGGTCTTCGGCACCGACACCGCCGGGTACCAGGAAGAGCTGGACTCCCACTACGCCCACGACCCTGAGACGGCCAAGCGGCTCCTGGCGGAGGCCGGGCACGCCGACGGCTTCGAGTTGAAGATGCCGCGGATGAGCTCCATCGTCACGGAGGCCATCGCCTCCTCCCTGCAGTCCGACCTCGCCGACGTGGGCATCACCCTCACGTGGGTGGCCGTCGACCAGGGCGACGCGTTGCGCCGGATCTTCTCCGACCGCGAGTTCTCCGGGTTCGTGATGAACCTCGGCCAGTCCGCCAACGACTGGCTGGTCATCAAGGACCTCGTGCTGCCGGGTACGTTCAACCTGTTCGGCTACACCGACGACACGGTCAAGGCGCTGGTGCCGAAGATCCAGGCCGCGGCGGCCGGTGAGGCCGAGGACGACGCGCGCGCCCTCAACCGCCACCTCGTGGAGAACGCGTGGTTCGTCCCGTTCTACCGGATGTCCTACGCGCTGGTCACCGACAGCGGCGTCACAGCGCTGCCCCAGTCCGGCATGGCCGTCCCCTCGCTGTACAACTACAAGCCGGCCGGCTGACACCATGCCGGGGTTCGTGCTCCGCCGCCTGGCCGCGGGTGTCTTCCTGCTCTTCGTCATCTCCTTCGTCTCGTTCGTGCTGCTGTCGGTGCCGAACCTCGACGTGGCGCGGCAGCTCGTCGGTCAGGCCGCGCCGCAGGACGTCGTGGACGCCAAGAGCGCGGCGCTCGGCCTGGACCGGCCGGTCCTGGCCCGTTACGCGGACTGGCTGGGCGACGCGGTGACCGGCGACCTGGGCACCTCGTGGTTCACCAGCGAGAACGTGCTGACCGCCATCGGCCACCGGCTGCCGGTGACGCTGAGCCTGATGCTCGGCGTCACCCTGGTCACCGCCGTGCTCGCCTTCCTCTTCGGGGTGTGGGCGGGTGTCCGGCGCGGCGCCGTGGACCGGTTCGTGCAGGTGCTGGGCGTGGTCGGGTACGCCCTGCCGGGCTTCCTGGTCACCCTCGTCATCGTGCTGGTGTTCGCCGTGCAACTGCGGTGGTTCCCGGCGATCGGCTACATCCCGCTGACGACGTCCGTCCCGGGGTGGCTGTCCACGGTCGCCCTGCCGATCCTGTCGCTGTCCGTCGCGTCGGTGGCCGGTGTCTCGCAGCAGGTTCGCGGCTCGGTCATCGACGTGCTGCGACAGGACTACGTCCGAACGCTGCGCGCCCGCGGTCTGCCGCCCTGGCGCGTGCTGTTCCGGCACGTGCTGCGCAACGCCTCCGCGCCGGCGCTCACCGTGCTCGGCATGCAGTTCGTCGGGCTGCTCGGCGGGGCGGTGCTGGTCGAGCAGATCTTCGGCCTGCCCGGCATCGGGTCCATGACCGTCACCTACACCACGCGCGGCGACACGCCGATCATCATGGGCCTGGTCATGACGACGGTCGTCTGCGTCGTCGTGATCAACCTGGTGGTGGACGTGCTCGTCGGGTGGCTCAACCCGAAGGCGAGGACCGCATGAGCGAGGCGTTCACGACCGGCGGCCCGGTGCCCGCCGACGCGTCCGGGCGCCGTCGCGGCACGGCGGCACGGCGGTTCCTGCGCAACCCGCAGGCCATGACCTCGGCGGTCCTGCTGGCGCTGATCGTCGGCGCTGTGCTGCTGGCGCCGGTGCTGGCCGGCCACCAGCCCGGCGCGGCCGAGCTGAGCAAGGCGTTCGCCGGACCCGAACCCGGTCACCCGCTCGGGTTCGACTCGGCGGGCCGCGACGTCTGGTCGCGCCTGCTGCACGGCGGCGGCAACAGCCTCGGTGGCGCGCTCATCGCCCTCGCGGTCGCCCTGGCCCTGGGTGTTCCCGGCGGTCTGGTCGCGGGCTACTACGGCAAGTGGTTCGACTCCCTCGCGACCTGGACGAGCAACTTCGTGATGGCACTGCCGGCCATGATCGTGCTGCTCGCGTCCCGGGCCATCCTCGGTCCTACCGTGCCGGTCCTCATGGTGGTCCTCGGCGCGCTCGTCGCCCCGAGCTTCTTCCGGCTCGTGCGCGGCATCGTGACCACCGTGCGCCGCGAGCTCTACGTGGACGCCGCACGCGTGTCCGGCCTGCGGGATCGCCGGATCATCGCGCGGCACGTCCTCATCGTGGTCCGCGCGCCGATCATCATCCAGGTCGCCCTCGTCGCGGGCATCGCCATCGGCCTGCAGGCCGGCCTGGAGTTCTTGGGCATCGGCAGCGGTGACGCGCCGACCTGGGGCGCGATGCTCAACGAGGCGTTCCAGAACATCCAGCGCGACCCCCTGCTGATGCTGTGGCCGGGGCTGGCGCTCGGGCTCACCAGCGGCGCACTCGTGCTGCTGGCGAGCGCGCTCCGCGACGTCCTGGAGGATCGGGGCGTCACGCCCCCGAACCCGCGGTCGGCCCGGCGCGCCAAGGTCGCCGAACCGACCACGGTGGACACCGCGGGCGAACGGGCGTCGTTGCTCTCCGTGCGCGACCTCGCGGTGTCCTACGGCCATGGCGAGACCGCCGTCGAAGTGGTGCACGGGGTGGACCTCGACGTCGCCGAGGGTGAGATCGTCGGCCTCGTCGGCCAGTCCGGATCCGGCAAGTCGCAGACCGCGTTCTCCGTCCTGGACATCCTGCCCGAGGGGGGCCGGGTCACGCGGGGCAGCATCCTGGTCGCCGCAACGGAGGTCGTCGGTCTCCCGGAGAAGAAGTACCGCGCCCTGCGGGGCAACGTCATCGCGTACGTGCCGCAGGAGCCGATGAGCAACCTCGACCCCGCGTTCACCGTCGGCAGCCAACTCGTGGAACCGATCCGGGTGCGCCTCGGCCTGTCCCGCAAGGCCGCGACCGAGCGGGCGCTCGAACTGCTGCGCCAGGTGGAGATCGCCGATCCCCGGCGCGTCTTCGCCGCCCACCCTCACGAGATCTCCGGTGGCATGGCCCAGCGCGTGCTCATCGCGGGTGCGATGAGCTGCGATCCGAAACTGCTCGTCGCCGACGAGCCGACCACGGCGCTCGACGTGACCGTGCAGGCCGAGGTGCTCGACCTCCTGCGCCGTCTACAAGCCGAACGGGGCATGGGTGTGCTGCTGGTGACGCACAACCTCGGCGTCGTCGCCGACCTCTGCGACCGCGTCGCCGTGATGAACGCCGGTCGCATCGTCGAGACCGGGACCACCGAGCAGGTCCTCAAGCACCCGCGTGACCCGTACACGCGAACCCTGGTCGAGGCCGTGCTCGACGACGTCCCCGCGCGGCCCGCCTGGGTCGCGCCGCGAACCGCGGAGGTGCCGGCATGAGCGGCAGCGCGTTGTCCGATCCACCGCCCGCGCCGGTCCTCGCCATCCGCGACCTGCACGTGTCGTTCCCGGGAAAGGGGTGGCGCGCACCGCGCGTGGACGTCCTGCACGGCGTGTCGCTCGACATCCGGCCCGGTGAGACGGTGGGCCTGGTCGGCGAGTCCGGCTCCGGCAAGACCACGATCGGGCGGGCCGTCCTCGGGCTCGTGCCGGTGCGCAGCGGGGCGGTGGAGTTCCGCGGCGAGCGCATCGAGCACGCCTCCGCCCGACGGCGCCGCCTGCTCAGCCGCCACCTGCAGGTGGTGTTCCAGGACCCGTACGCGTCCCTCAACCCGTCCATCCCGGTCGGGGACACGCTCGCCGAGCCGCTGCACGCGCAGGGCACGCCGGGGCGGGAGGCCCGCCGGCAGGTGGTCGACCTGCTGGATCGCGTCGCCCTGCCCGGCGACGCCGCCCACCGGCTGCCGCGCGAGTTCTCCGGAGGGCAACGGCAGCGCATCGCGATCGCGCGGGCGCTCGCGATCGGCCCCGAGCTGGTCGTGTGCGACGAGCCGGTGTCCGCGTTGGACCTCACCACCCAACGCACCGTGCTGGACCTCTTGCTGGAGATCCAGGAGCAGACCGGCGTCGCGTACCTGTTCGTCTCGCACGACCTGTCCGTGGTGCGGTACATGAGCCACCGGGTGAACGTGATCCACCGCGGTCGCATCGTCGAGTCCGGTGGCGCCGAGCAGGTCACCACCGCGCCCCGCCACCCGTACACGCAGCGCCTCCTGCTGTCCGCCCCCGTCGCCGACCCCACCGCCCAGCGGGCCCGGCGGACGGCGTTGGCCCAACGCCGAGCCGAGGAGTCCCGATGACGACGGCGAGCCGCCTGGCGTTCGGGTCGGCGCCGGTTGCCTCTGCTGTGCCCGCAGTCGTGGGGCGCCGGTACCAGTCCGGCGGCCGCGGCGAGGTGGCCGTCATCGGCGAAGGCGGCCAGGTCGCCGGAGTCGATGCCGAAGAGCCGGACGGCCACTGCTCGGGAGCCACCGAGCACAGGACATCATCAGCCACGTCCGGCTCTCCTCGGCCGCATGAAGCTTACGGAGACCCCATGACGCTGCCCCTCGTGCCACTTCCCGCGCGGATCACCACGCAGCCAGGATCGGTGCCGCTCGGGACGTCCGGGACGGTCACGGTCGCCGTGCCGCCCGGCTTGGCTCCCGGGGTGGCCGACTGGTTCCGGACCTGGGCGCAGCGGTTGCACGGGCTCGACGTCCGGGCCACCGCGTCCGGGGTACCCCGGGGTGACGTCACGGTCGTGGTGGGCGCCCCCGTCGCGTTGGGGCTGACGCACCTGCCTCCGCCGGACGGCGTCGATCCCCGCGCGGTGGGAGCCGACGAGAGGTACCGGCTCACGGTTCGCCCCGACGGAGTGCTGGTCGAGGCCGTGGGCGACGAAGCCGCGTTCCGCGGGCTCACCACGCTGCTCCAGCTCATCAACGCGCGCTCGGTCCCCGCCGTCGTGATCGAAGACGGGCCCGCCTACGCGTGGCGCGGCCTCTCGCTCGACGTCGTGCGGCACTACTCCACGCCGGCGGAGATCCGCCGCGTCATCGACCTGCTCGCCTGGTACAAGCTCGACGTCCTGCACCTGCACCTCACCGACTCGCAGGCGTGGCGGGCCGAGGTCGCCGGTCGTCCGGGGCTCACGGGCTCCTCCCCCGGTGCGACCGCGGACTTCTACCCGCGGGAGGAACTCGCCCGAATCATCGCGTACGCGGCGGAGCGCTTCGTCACGGTGATCCCCGAGTTCGACGTGCCCGGCCACGTGGCCGCCGCGTTCGCCGCCTACCCGGAACTGCAGGGCGACGCCGAGCCGGTGCACCCGTACGTGCGCTACCTCGACCCCGACGTCCCCGAGGCCGCCGCGTTCACCCGCAACGTCCTCGAAGAGCTGGTCGAGTTGGCGCCGGGGCCGTTCGTGCACTTGGGGGCCGACGAGCCGTTCGGCATGCCGACGCACGCATACCGGCGGTTCGTGCGGGACGCCCACGCGTTGCTCCGGTCACGCGGCAAACGGGTGGTGGCCTGGCAGGAGGCCGCCCGTGCCGAGTGCCTCGACGGGGACGACGTGCTGCAGTACTGGATCGGCCCCGACAACGCCTTCGACACCGAACGGCTCAAGGAACGCGCGCCGGCCGCGCTGCACCCCGTGATCGAGGACGCCGCCGAGATGTTCGCCCTCGCACCGAACGACGTGCCGTCAGCGGCGGCGGCGGGTGTTCCGGTGCTCGTGTCGTCCAATACGATGCTCTACTTCGACCGCCCCTACGCGGACGCCGCGGCCGACGAGGGATCGGAACGACGGCGTCGACGCGCGGGGCACCCCGACTACGAGGCGCGCAGCCCGGAGCAGGCGTTCGCCTGGCACCCCGGCGCCCTACCGGAGATCACGGCGGCCGGGGCGCGGGTCGCCGGTGTCGAGGCGGCAATCTGGTGCGAGACGGTCGAGTCGTTCGACGACCTGGCGTTCCTGCTGTTGCCGCGACTCGCGGGTGCCGCGGAGAAGGCGTGGACCAGGCAGATCACCGACTGGCCCGATCACGCGTCCCGCCTCGCCCGGCACGTCGGCACGTGGAACGCCCTGGGTTTCCACGCCGCGTACCGGGCCGCTCCTTGCGCCGACGCTTACCGGTCCGGACGTTGATCCCGACGATCCTGCACGCTTCCCGGTCGCCGGCACCCTGACGCATGAGCGCAAGGTGAGCCGCACACCCACGCGTCAGACGCCGACCGCCCAGGCTGACCGACCGGTCCCGAACCTCGAAGTCCATCGCATCCCCCGAACTGGGGTGTCGCGACGACTCCTAGAACCCAAGCTTGCGACGGGTGGAAGGGATGACGGAGAACGGCAACGACTGCGGTACTCGGGCAAAGGCCGCCGTTTCGCCGGGAACACCCAGTTCGTGTCAGCCCCGGACGGCACCCGCTGCAGGTCTCCGATGTGGAGCCCGGCTCGTTCCACGACCTGCGTGTCGCGCGCGCCCACGTGCTGCCGGCGTTATACGAGGCCGCCCGCGACAGGCTGCCGACCCTGGCCAACGAGGACAGGCTCCTGCGCAGCGTCCGGGCCCTGGGCGAACGCACCGCCGCCGAACTCGAGCAACGATGGCACGCCCTGTGGTACGTGACCATCAGTCCCAGCCGCATCGGCGCCATCACCCGAGCAGCCCTCGTCCTTGACAACGCCCGGCACTGAACTTCGTTGAGAAAACGTCATCGGCTCGCCGACCAGACCCGGTTCCGGCCATTGCGCTTCGCCGCGTAGAGCGCGCGACGCCGATGGACGCTGTCCGCTTGCCGATCACCACCGGCTCGGCACCGGGCAGTCGTCGGTCCAGGCGCACCTCGATCCGCTCGATCCGTTGCCGGATGCGCTCCCCCGCCGGACCGCCCCACGACGCGACCTCTGCCACGCAGCCCTCACCTTGTTCCGCCGCCATGGCGCCACCGACGGCGTGGCGGCCACCCTGAACAACCTCGGGCTGACCGCCCACGACACCGTGCTCGCCACGCCGGGGGCAGCCCGACCGGAGGTGGAAGCACCGTGATGCATCTGGGTTCACTCGTTCGGGGAACTGCCGGTTACTCCACGAGTGCAAAGCCTTCGTCGCACAGGTTCCAGTCGGATCCGAACGGGGCACCCCTTCTTCGGTTCCTTCGCAGGGCGGTTCCACGTGAAGACATGGGGTGGGGAATGGACATCGCGGGGATCGGGCGGTTCGGTGCCAGGTTCGGAAACCCCGGATCCGCGTGCCGCCGCGCGATCCGCCTTCGGGTGCGAGCGGCCCACCCCCGGACCGGCGGAACAGGAAGCGGCACCGGGCGGGCGCGGCGTGTCGTCGCGGGAGGAGCCGGGCGCGGTGGGCCAGTCCTCCTACGACGTGCGTGCCGACGCGCGACCACCGCCCACGGCTTCCCCGACCGGAAGGCAGCCGACGATGCAGCGAGGTGAGGCTCCCGCGATGCCGGCGCCGCGGTCGGCATCTGGGCCGGCCGGTGTCACGATGGGGGTGGAAGAGGAGTTCCTCTTGGTGGACCGCACGTCGCTGTGGTCCGCGGGGAACGCCGTGTCGGTGTTGGAGCGGGCGGCGGACATGGGTCTGGGCCACGGCTGCCGTCTCCAGCGCGAACTGTGGGACAGCGAGGTCGAGACGAACACCGGCGTGTGCACGGACCTGGCGGGTCTGCGCGAGGACCTCATCCGGAACCGCCTGACGTTGGCCCGCGCGGCCGAGGCCGAAGGCCTGGCTCCGGTGTCGGTCGGGTACCCCTTGTACGGCACGCGACCCGCGCCGCTCAACCCGGACGCCAGCTACCGCCCGCTGCGGGAGGTGTGCGGGGGAATCCTGGCCGACCAGGAGATCTGCGGCTGCCACGTCCACGTCGGCGTCGACGACCGCGATACCGGCGTGGCGGTGCTCAACCACCTGGCACCCTGGTTGCCGACGCTGCTCGCGCTCACCGCGAACTCACCTTTCCGGCAGGGCCGGGACACGGGGTTCCACAGCTGGCGGATGATGGTGTACCACTGCCTGCCCGGCTCCGGCATTCCCCCGTGGTTCGCCTCGGCCGCCGAGTACGACGCCGACCTGGCACGGCTCAAGGAGTGCGGGCTGCTGCCACCGGACCACGGCGGGCTGCGGCCGGCCCGGCTGTCCGACCACCTGCCGACCGTCGAGGTGCGGGTCGGGGACGCGGCGGCCACCGTCGACGAGGCGGTGCTCTACGCCGCCTTGGTCCGAGGGCTCGTGCGCACCGCCCTGACCGACCTCGACGCGGGGCGGGAGGCCCGCCGCCTGAGCGACGTCGTGCTCGCCGACGCGCTGTGGGCAGCCGCCCGATACGGTCCGCCCGGTCGGGCGGTCGACCCCTGGACCGGTGCAGGGGTACCCGCGACCACCTTGGCTGCCCGGCTCCTCCTGCACATCACACCTGCTCTGGCCGCGTCCGGCGACCTCGACGAGGTGCGATCACTGCTGGACCGGGTGTTGAACGACGGTGGTGCGGCCACCCGACAACGCCGTGCGGCGGCCGAGCACGGCTTGTCCGGCGTGCTCGCCATGCTCGTCCGCGGGACCGTCAGGCACGAACCCGAACCGATCGGCCGGAATGCCGGGACGTGACCGGGCACAGCGCGGCGACAGGCGACGAACCGGTCCTGCTTCCTCCGCGTCGAGCTCTGCACGTCGAACCGCACAGGCAGGACATCCGTTGGTGTTTTCGGGTGATTCCTGTTCTCGTGCGGGTGAAGGAAGTGTCGTACATCGTCGTCATCTCCGCTCGCGGTGAACCTTCCGATAGGGCAAACGGCATGGAGATGATCCGGTTGACCGGCGGTGGGGGCCTTTTCGGGAGAAGTGAGGTGGAATGTCCGACAAGCCGAGACCGACGCTCGTGATCGCGGACCGCTTCTGGGACGGGATGTCCGATCATCCGTCCGGGCCCGTCCAGGTCCTCGTGCGAGGGGAACGCATCGCGGCCGTGGGCGGACACCTGCGCGACCGTGCGGATGCGGACGTCGTCGAGTTGGGGGACCGCACCCTGCTGCCGGGCTTCATCGACTGCCACGTCCACGTCGTGCCGGAACTGCCGCCCGACACCTCAGCCGGCTCCCAGACCCTGGCGGCGTTGCCCGCACTGCGGGCGCTGCTGGACAACGGCTTCACCACGGTGCGCGACCTCGGCTGCCCGGACCAGACCATCACCGTGGACCTGAGGCACGCGCAGCGGGACGGCGTCGTGGAAGGCCCACGGCTCGTCGTCGCTCCGCACATCATCTCCGGCCGAGGCGGCCACGGGGACAAGTCCGCGGGGTTGCCGGACCGCTTCGGCGTCGAGCTGGGCGTGCTCGCCGACGGCATCGACGAGGTCGTCCGCGCCGTGCGCACGGAGGCGCGGCTCGGCGCGGACTGGATCAAGTACGCCGGCACCGGCGGGTTCGGCTCCCCCATCGACGACCCCGAGCTGGTCACCTACTCCCAGCAGGAGGTGGACGCGCTGGTGGCGACCGCACGCGACCTGCGGCGGCCGTGTGCGGTGCACGCCTTCAACGACCAGGGCGTCCTGCGGGCCGCGCGCGCCGGCGTCCGCTCGGTCGAACACGCCTCGCTCGCCTCACCGGGAACGCTGTCCGTCCTGGCCGAGAAGGGGATCTGGCTGGTCCCGACCCAGTTCATCGTCGTCGAGTGCCTCGGCCACCTGGACGACGACGACTTCTGGGCGGACAAGCCCGCCCACCTCAGGGAGGCGTTCCGCCGGCACGAGGACCGCTTGCGTGAGTGCACGCCCTACCCGGCGGCCAGCGATGTCCGGCTCGCGTTCGGCTCCGACGCCAGCGTCTTCCCCCACCGGGACAACTGGCGCGAGTTCCCGGCGATGGTGACCGCCGGCCTCAGTCCGCTGCGGGCGCTGCGGGCGGCCACCTCGGAGGCGGCCGCCCTGCTCGACACACCCGATCGCGGGACCGTCCGCCCGGATCTGCTCGCCGACCTGATCGCCATGCCCGGCAACCCGTTCGACGACATCGACGCCACCGGGGCCGTCGACTTCGTCATGCAGGGAGGGCGGATCAAGCGCAGTCCCGGCCGGTAGCCGAGCGGTGGTGCCGTCGAGCTTGTCCGTCACGACAGGTCGGCGCAGAGCCTGTCGACGTGTTCCGCGGTCACGTGCGGCATGACGACCAGGTGCGCGTGGTCGTGCTGGTTGAGCAGGTGCCACTTGCGCATCACGTCGTCGGTGGGCGGGTCGAACAGCACGACGTTGCTGCCGGGGACCCGGCTCGGGTGCCGACCGGCCGCTGTCAACCGGCGGACCGCGTGGTCGGTCACTTCCAGGCAGTGCCCGACCCGTCGGGCCAGCCCGTCGCGGCCCAGGCGGCGCAGCGCGTACCACAGCAACAAGGGCGACAGCGCGTCGCGGGAGCCCGCGACGGTGTCGTCGTCGCTGCCGACGGCCGCGTCGGGTTGGCGAACGGTCCCCACGTCCGCGGTGCGGGCCAGGACGACACTGCTCGGCACCGGTGACCCGATGATCTTGTGCCCGCTGACCGACACGCTGTCCGCACCGTCGGCGAAGGCCCACGGCCTCGGCGGACGCCCGAACGCCGCCAGCGCACCGCCGAACGCGGCGTCGGAGTGGACGAACACCCCTGGCACCCCCGCTTCGGCGGCGACCCGCCGGATACCCGGTACGTCGTCCATCGCACCGCGGCCGGTGCTGCCGATCGTGGCGATCACGAGGGCGGCCCGGTCCGACCGCTGCCCCAGCTCGCGGGCCAGGGCGTCCAGGCCCATGGCTCCGTCCGCACCGGTGTCGACCGGCACGTGCGGCAGGCGCAGCATCCGAGCGATCTTGGGGACGGAGTAGTGCGCTTCCGCCGAGGCGTACAGCACCGCGTCCGGGTACCGCTCCCTGCCGACGTAGGCGGCGAACAGGTTCGCCTCCGTACCGCCGTGGGCCAGGTGCCCCGAGACCTCCCCCGGCACCCCGCCCGCGAGATCGGCGAAGAAGGCGACGACGGCCTGCTCGAACGGCTTGGAATCTATGCCGTACTCGCTGCTCTGGCCGGGGCTGCCGGCGTTGTTGAGGTGCAGCGACAGGAAATCGGCCAGGACGCGGTAGTCGAAATCGAGGTTCACCGGGAACCCGAGCATCGTTTCCTGCCGCTTCCTGACCGACTCGGCGAACCGCCGCAGCAGCTCCACGTCACCGTCCTCCGTGCCGCCGGTGCCGTGATCCGGTATCCGCAATTCCGCAGGTGTGAGCATGGTGGCCTTCCTCGCCCGCGGCGGGTTACCTTCGGGTGGTCACCACGAGCTTGTCGTCGCTCCCCACGTCCCGACGGTACGAGCACTCCGCCGGTGCCACAACTCGCGATCTCGATGCGCCGAATACCGTTCCCGGGTGGACGATTCCCTTTCATGGGGAAACGTCGCACCGACCGCCGGCAGCAAACGGGTGAAGCGCGACCGGGTGAACCGCGCAGGGTCCTGTTTCCGCGTCGTCGGGCCGGGAAACCGGCCGCGACAGGGCGAACCGTAGGAGGCGAGTGCGGTGAAGGCCGTTGTGTGGCACGGCGTCGGGGACATCCGCCTGGATGAGGTGCCCGATCCGAAGATCCTGGAACCGACCGACGCGGTCGTGAAGATCACCCGGAGCGCGATCTGCGGCACGGACCTCCACCTGGTGCGCGGCACCATACCCGGAATGGTCGAGGGCACGATCCTGGGCCACGAGGCGGTGGGCGTCGTGGAGGCGGTCGGTCCCGCGGTGCGGGGTTTCACCCCTGGTGACCGCGTGGTCGTGACGTCCTCGATCGCCTGCGGCGCGTGCTCGTACTGCCGTGCCGGGTACTTCGCGCAATGCGACACGGCCAACCCGAACGGCCCGTCCGCGGGCACGTGCTTCTTCGGCGGACCGGAGGCGACCGGTCCGGTGAACGGGCTGCAGGCCGAGTACGCCCGCGTGCCGTATGCGATGACGAGCATGGTGCGGGTCCCGGACGCCGTGAGCGACGAGCAGGCGATCCTGCTGTCCGACGTCTTCCCGACGGCGTGGTTCGGCGCCCGGTTGGCCGAGGTGGGCGACGGCGACACGGTGCTGGTGCTCGGTGCCGGCGTGGTGGGGCAGTTCGCGATCGCGTCGGCGAAGCGGTGTGGTGCGGCTCGTGTCATCGTCGTGGACGGCATTGCCTCACGCTTGGACAAGGCACGCGAGCAGAACGCCGAGACGGTCGACTTCAACGCCGAGGACCCGGTGGCGGTGGTCCGCGAGTTGACCGGCGGCATCGGCGCGGACCGCGTGATCGAGGCGGTCGGCGTGGACGCGGAGCGCCCGAAGACCGGTCCCGCCGCCGAGCAGGTCGAGCAGTGGGCCGATCGGTTCGAGCAGGAGCGGCGGCAAGCCGCACCGGACGCCGCGCCCCGAGGCGACCAGTGGGTGCCCGGTGACGCGCCCAGCCTGGCGCTGCGGTGGGCGGTGCAGGCCGTGGCGAAAGCGGGCAGCATCGGTGTGATCGGCGTCTACCCACCCGGGTTCGACGGCTTCCCGATCGGCGAGGCGCTGAACAGGAACCTCACCCTCAAGATGGGCAACTGCCACCACCGCCTCTACCTCCCCCGGTTGCTCGACCTCGTGGTCAGCGGGACCGTGGACCCCACCGCGTTCATCACACGCCGCGAGGAGCCCGTCGACGCGGTGAGCGCCTACGAGTCCTTCGACCGCCGAGAGGACGGCTGGCTGAAGACAGTGCTGGAAGTCGCGTAGTCGGCACCGCCGCGAACGACGTCGTCGAGCCGAGCGCCCTGGGTAAGCCTGTGCAAGGCACAAGAAGCCTGGTGCTCGAGTGCCGGCCGGACCAGCGCGCCACGCCACGCGGTCAACCCAGGCAGCTCGACCCTCGACGGGGCGGTCGGGGGACGCCCGCGGTGACGAACGACCCGGCCGACGACGACCCGGTCGCGATCGCCGTCCAGCGCGGTGCCCCGCCGCACTGGTCGACGGGCTCGGTGCCGCACGGCGATTGCCTGCCTGTACTGCTCCCGGTCGAGGGCTTCGTTGCCGGTGCTGTCCACGGACCACCCTGCGCGCACACCCGTCTCACCGCGGCCGGCTCTGCCTCGACCATCGCGCCCGCGCTGACCTGCGGCGCCCTCGGCCCTGTCCTCCAATCCGGTCCCTGCGGGACATTCACCCACGACGATGTCAGCACGGCAACGGCTACGCGAGGGCTCGTGACCGAGGAAAGGCCGCTGGACAGCCGGAGGTAGTGGCGGCCCGCCACCCGATCGAGTGGACACGTACGGCCGAACGAGCGACCCGTGCCGCAGATGACGTGAACCCGTTCCGCGCCGGTCCGATAGAACTGCGGTCCATCGGCGGACCAAGAGGTCTCGATCGCGAAGGGGTTGACGTGGCAGGCGTGGGTCGACAGGCGGTTCACCGCACGATGGTCCTGGTCGACGTGGAGGAATCCGGTGCCCAGGCATTGCCCCACCAGCTCTGCGTCCGTGCGGGGTTGTACACGATGGTCGCAGAGGCGTTGGCGGCGGCGGGGGTGCCGTGGAAGGCGTGCTACAGCGAGGACCGCGACGACAGCGTCGTGGTCCTCGTCCCGCCCGAGTACTCGAAGGCAAGGTTGGTCGAGGTGCTGCCGGAGGCCTTGGTCCGCGCGGTGCACAGGCACAATGCCTCCAGCCACCACGACGCCCGGGCACGGCTCCGGGTGGCGGTGCACGCCGGGGAGGTCGTCTTCGGCCAGGACGGGGTGGCCTCTACCTCGCTCACCATGGCGTTCCGGCTGCTCAACACCGCATCGTTGACGATGGCGCTGGCCGCTTCGCCCGGTGTGGCGGCGATGATCGTGTCCCGGCTGATCTTCGACGACATCGTCCGCCACTCTGCCTCCATGGACCCGGCCACCTTCCGACCGGTCGAGGTCGCATTCAGGGAAATCCGCGATCTGGCGTGGATTGCCCTGCCCGACTGCCCCTACCCACCCGATCCCACCGTCCTCCAGCGGCCGACCGCCGACCCCGTACCACTCGGCACCGCACCGGGAAGCCCCGCCTCGACCGGGTCCGGCACCGACGGCACAGGCAGAGGGCTGGGACCGGCGCTGCCGAGCCATCCGGCGTGAGCATCGCCGGCGGCGCGCACGGCGGCGAGGGCGGCGTTCCGGTCACGCCCCGGTGGGCCGGTCGAGACGGGTTGGTCGTCATGGCGTGCCCGCCGATCACACGCCGGACCGCGACCGCCTCCAGGAGCTTCGAGTACTTGCGGTACCCATGCCGCCGGCTTCCAGCCCGGCTGTCGGCAGCGCCGGTCGGGACAGTGGAGGTCGCGGCACCGCTGTCCCGACGGGCGCCCGCGCTTCAGCTCCCCGGTGGCGGTGGCGCGGTGCCGTCGACGTGCTTCTTGAGGAACTCGTAGGCGCGGTCACCTACGCGCCTGCCCAAGTCACGGCCGGCGTCGATGGCGGAGCGGAAGTGGACGCCGCCCAGGAGCCTGCTGAGGCCGCACTCCTGCTCCCACTCGGTCAGCGTCTCCCACGGGCCCAGGGTGGTGTCGGCACGCGGGGTGATGCCCGGTTCGACCACTGACGCGCCCCTGGCGACGCGGATCGACAGGCCGAGGGCGTCCGAACCGGTGAACCGGCGGGCCGCCTGGGCGAGCGCGCCGCAGAACGCGGTCGAGGTCGACGGGTACTCGGGGTGGTCCGAGGTCTCGAGGTAGCTGCGCCACTCGTTGCCCTTGATGTCGGTGACGGTGCCCTGACCGGGGCCGCCCCAGGCGGTGACGTTCCGGTCGCCGTACAGGTAGCGGATCGCGGTGAACGGGCGGACCGCGTCGTAGCGCAACTTGTAGTGCCAGGTCGCGATCCCGGCGTCGAACGGGGCCACGTTCGAGAGGGCGTCGAGGAAGACGAACTGGTCGAGGTCGTACTTGTTGGCGGCCGCGATGTGCCGGAAGGCGGGCGGCAGCGCGCGGAACTTGTCGTTGAAGGTCTCGGCGAGGATCTTCTGGTGGTCGGTCAGGTTGGCCGAGGCGTGCAGGATCTCGTCCGCCTGGCGCTTGTACCCGGCCGGGTTGCGGACTGCGTCGCTGTTCACGGGCGGGGGCAGGGGGAATTCCGCGGGGTCGCGGTACGAGTACGGCCGCGTGACGCTCCACTGCGGTGTGGCGAACTCCTGCACGCGGAAGACGCCGTTGCCGTTGGTCACCACGTTCGGTTGCCAGCGGGACGGATCCCGGATGGTGTCGGCGGTGTTGACCGGCCGGTACCCGAGGTAGTCGGCATACGGCTGCCGGTTGTACTTCCGGCCGCCCTCGTCACCGAGCTGGTTCATGCCGTCGTGCAGCCGACTGGCTATCACCGCCTCACCGGCGCGGTTGCCGATGCCCGCGGGCGTGGTGGTGTCGCGGCTGTCGTTGTCCGGGTCGAGCCCGGTCGAGCTGAGCATCTCGCGCCATTGCGCGCGGAACTGGGGCAGCTGGCTGTTGAGCACGCGATAGCTCGCGTACATGATGGCGATGTTGCGTTCCCTGTTGGTCGCCCGCTCGGTCGCCGGCCGGCGACCGAGCCGGGACGCGATGCCCACCGCGGTCGGGTGGTACGGCGCTATGGCGTCAAACCAGGCGTTGTTGAGCAGCACCGTGTACCGGATGACGAGCGACGCGTCGCTGGGGGCCACCGTGGTGCGGAAGAGCGGGTTCTCCGCCGGGATCACCACTTCCGCGATGGCGTTTCCGGTGTCCAGGTCGAACGGAATCCCGGGGTCTGTTCCACCGCGTACGGGTGGTGACAGCAGGGTCAAAGCGAAGACCGCAGCCGACACCCGAGCAATAACCCGCTTGGTGGCCGATTTCGGATACATACCGCCGCCCTTCCGAAGGACGAGACGATTCCAGGCCACGTCGGGACGGCGGCTCCAAGTGGTCCCGAGCGGTCGTTGACCGGCATGTTACGGCAGGTGTCGCCATGGCCACAACGGCGCTTTTCCTGATTCTCGTGGAATATCACCGGCACTTCCGTGAGTGCACGACTCCGCCCCTCAGATGGTCGGCAGCGGGCACACACCCTTAGCCTCGGCGGATTTTCGGCACTCATTGACGATCTTCGACAAAAGAGTGAGTCGTTCCGGGTCATTCTTCTTGCCGTGCAGGAAGATCGGGCGTGCCGATGACCTTATCGGTCCGAAAGTAAATCGACCTGCAGACAGGTGAGCTTTCGGTTCGACATCCTGAGTGTGCGTACTGGTGCTGCGTCCACCGACAGCATCGCCTGGACGGAGTCCTCAACGAGTACCCACCAGGCCGCCCAAGCTGGTCTCGGTCCGGCCGCGTCGTACGGAGCGCAGAGGAAGCCGGGGCGCACGAGGATGTGCTCGGCCCGCCGCCCCGGACGCGTCGCAGGATCGACGCCACCCCCCGGACTCCCAGAGGTCCTGATGAGCGCTCTACGTTCACCGACAACGGTTCCGCGCCCTCGGTCATCCCGTGCAGTCGGGGGTAGCTACACGAGGAGCATGAGGTTCGGCGTCACGACCGTCGTTCTCCCGGTTCTCGCTCTGCGGCTTCGGCGAGCCGGCTGGCCAGTGTCTTGAGGGCTTGCCGTAGTTCGTCGGGGCGGTGGATGGTGAACGGCCATTCCAGGGAGGCGAGCAGGTGAGCCATGCCGTCCAGGCGTTCTGCGCGGGCGTGCATGAGGACGCCGGTGGTGTCGGCGGTGAGAGTTGCCACCGAGCGGGGCAGTCGGCGGGCGATCGCGTCGACGGGTCCGTGGATGGTCACCTCGACTTGCCAGCGGTAGGGGACCTGCGCCAGAGCCGAGGTCAGGTGGGCGACGGGGTCGAAGCCGTTGGGAGCGGTGAAGTCGCGGGCCTGGGAGGCAACGGATTCGATGCGGTCGACGCGGAAGGTTCGCAGGGTCTCTCGGAGGTGGTCGTAACCGACGAGGTACCAGCGGCCGTTGTGGAAGACCACGCCGTAGGGATCGACATCGCGTTCGGTGCGCTGCCGGCGCCACGACTGGTAGCTGATGCAGACAGTCGTGCGGCTGCGGGCGGCTTGGGCCAAGGCGAGCAGGATGCCGGCCCCTGGGGCTTGCCCGATGACGGCGTTGCCGGTGAATGCGAGGGATTCGCGGATGGCGGCGAGCGGTTCGCGCAGCGCCTGCGGCAGCACCCGCTCGATCTTCACAAGGGCGCCCGCACTGGCCAGCACCGTGGTGCCCATGCCGAGGCGTTCCGCGGCGACCAGGCCCAGGACAACGGCAAGTGCCTCGTCGTTGGTGAGGACCAATGGGGGCATTCGGTATCCGCGGGCCAGCCGGTAGCCGCCGTAGCGGCCGCGTTCTGCCTCCACAGGGATACCGAGGTCCCGCAGGTGCGCGGTGTATCGGCGCACGGTGCGGACGTCGGTGCCGAGGCGCTCGGCCAGTTCGGCTCCGGTGAGTCGAGCGTGGGACTGGAGGAGTTCCAGCAGCGTCAGCACACGGGTGAGGGGATGCGACATTGATCACTCAACATTATAGGGCGGATTGTGTCCTGTATCGAGCTTACGCTCCCGGCCAACACCGCACTTCAGGGAGATCACATGGCTACCTTCGTATTGGTTCCCGGCGCCTGGCTCGGGGCATGGGCCTGGGAAGAGACTGCTCGTGCTCTGCGGGAGCGCGGCCACACCGCGGTAGCGGTGACGCTGACGGGCCTGGCCGAGCGCGCCGACCTGGGCGGTCCTCAGACGAACCTGAGCACCCACATCAGCGACATCACCGATCTGGTCGAGCGACAGGACCTGCGTGACATCACCTTGGTCGCCCACAGCTACGCCGCCGCTCCGGTCACCGGGGCCGCGGGACGCCTCGGCCACCGGCTGGAGCGCGTGGTCTACGTGGACAGCGCCCCGTTCGCCTCAGGCATGTGCATGCTCGACCTCATGCCACCGCAGGTGGTCGACCAGCTGCGTCAGCAGGTCGCCACCCTCGGGGACGGGTGGCAGCTGGCAATGCCGCCGATCGACATTCTCGGCATGTCCAGCAGCCTTGACGGACTCGACGAGCCCGAGCTGGAGCGTCTGCTTGCGCGTGCCACCCCGCATCCGTTCGGCACCTACACCCAGCGCCTCGCCGACCCCACCGACCCTGATCCCGGCGTGGACCGCGTCCTGATCGCCTGCCACGACTTCAAGGCCCTGCTCGATGCCGGGATTCCGGTGCTCGCCTACCTGAACCAGCCTCCATGGCGGCGTTTCGGCCTGCCCACGGGGCACTGGCCGATGCTCTCGGCGCCCGCCGAACTAGCCGACCTGCTCGACGCCGCCGTCTCCTGACCTCGCCAGATCGGCACAGACGCATGCCTGGCCACACGCGTGCACGAAGAGACGAACACGTTGCCGTGGTCGATCACGACCTGCTCGGGGACGATCACCGACCGCGCGGCGGCCTGCGCATCCGCGTGTCGATGTCGAGCAGCCGCTCGTGCGGCAGGCCGATTGGGACCTGCTCACCGGGCCGCGCCGCGAGCGTCGCGGTGAACACGCCGTCGGGCCGGTTGGCCAACTGCCGGCGGATCACCGCCGAGCCGAACGCGGGCCGCCCGGCCGACAGGCGTCCGATTGGCGCGTAGAACGCGGTCTTGCCCGGCAGCGGCACCACTCCGGCGCCGTGCAGCTGCTCGACCCGATTGATCGCGCGCCCCATCAACCGCGACCGGGTGCCCGTGGACTCGTCGGTCTCGGCCGTGATCAGCTCGCGCAAGACGTCGACGAGGCGTGCGCCGGCCTGGCCGGCGGCGTCGGAAGTGCGCGCGGCGCGCAGGTCGACGCCGCCGACCAGGCCAACGTCGTGGTCAGCGGGTCGTAGCCAGGACGCGGCCGCGCGCCCGGATCCGGGTTCGGAGGCAGCCCGGTCTCGACCTCGACGAGGTGATCGCGCCACCGTTCGGCCTCGGCGACGACCTCGGCGGGCCGTGATCCCAGCAGCCCGAACGGCTCGACCTCGGGCAACTCGGCCGTGTCGAACAGCTCGAAGTCCGGCGCCGCCGTCAGGTGCCCCGGCCAGGACGACCTGCCCCGCACCGGAATCGGAGCGCAGCCACACCTGCGTGCCCGCCGGCCCTGTGACGACTTCGTCCTCGCCGACCGACCGCGAAACTGGTGGCGGGGCAGCCGCTGGCGGGGTCAGAGTGAGGTGATCTCCAGAGTGGCGACGGCGTAGATGCCGGAGACCGTGCCCAGGCCGGCGGTGCACAGCAGCACGTCGGAGGCCGGGCCGGTGAAGACCTGGAGGACGGTGCTCCCGGTGAACAGGCCCGAGGTGACCGTGCCGGTGGCGGTGTGGTTGGTGGCGATGGTCGAGGTCTGGCCGGTGTTCCAGGTGATGGTGGCGGTGACGGACCCACTGTCGAGCAGGTCGAGGCACGAGCGCCCCGACACCAAGGCGGTCGAGGTGCGGGAGCCGGAGGTCAGGGCCGGGTTGCTCGGTGACACGCACGGCCCGTACTGCGCCGTGACGCCGAGGGTGACGTTCTGCGGGGCCAGGGTCAGTCAGTGGCGGGGTGCAGGTCGAGTGGTCGCTGCCGGGAGGGGTGCAAGTAACGTCCAGCACCCCGGCCGAGGCCAGCCCGGCCGGGCCCGCTACGAGCAGGGCAGGGGTGCAGGCGGCCGTGGTCAGGACGACCGGTGGTGCGTAACGGTTTGATTGTCATCGCTCTCCATCCGGGCGGCACTCACGAGCCCCGACTGGGCACGGGCACGCGTCGGCCACCCAGGATGGCCATGTCCGGACGGCCGCGACGGGACCAGCCGGGCGACCACACGCCAACGTCCGACTCCCCATCCCCATGTAGCCCTGAACTCCGCCCCGCCGACTACCCCTGCACACCGCCATCTTGGGCCGAACCGAACAGCATGCGGACACCTCTCAGCTTGTCTTCAACCCGTTCAGCGGGTTTGGTGCCCTTCTTGTGGTGGGCCGGTCGGGTGTGTGCCTGGTCCGTGGCCAGGAGTAGACCGACCTCGAAGCGTTGCGCGACAACACGATTCTTCGATCCGGCCGGTCGCCCTAGGCCGGGCTGGACAGGTTTCGGCACCCCTGCTGGGCTGGCGATCTTCGCGTGGAGGTTGCGGAACCCGCGATGGACGCGCGCGGGGGTGAGTTCGGCCGGAGTCCCTTGCCCAGCTCTTTGACGGCCAGCCGGCGGTGCGAGATGTCGTTCTTCTGCTCGCTCGACATCTCGACGAAGGTCAGGTCGCCGCCGTCGGGCACGAAGATGGAGTCGTAGCCGAAGCCGCCGGCGCCGCGGCGCTCGGTGGTGAGCGTGCCGGACAGCGAGCCGGTGAAGGCCCGGACGCCATCGACGTCGGCGTAGCCCAGTCCGGTCATGACGGTGGTGCGGTCCTCGAGGCCAGCCACCATGTCGAGAATGCCCTGGGTGCCCATGGTGGACAGGAAGGAGCGTTTCGGGGACCGGATCGAACCGCACCACACGGCCCTGGTCGAAATCCCTCACATCACAGGTGCCCGAGGTCGTCGACGCGGTCTGACCGTCAACGGCCGTGCTGAAGGCGCTCCGCCGAACCGCCTGCCTCCGCGAGCCTGCGAAGCGCGGCGCGGTCGCGGTGGTCGACGGATTGATCACCCCGGGCCAGGCCGACCCTCCGCTACCGCACGGAACGGACAAGTGCGTGCTGTCAGGCGATGATGGCGTGCCCGCACCCGGTTGGCGGGGTTCAGGGCCGCATGGCGGCGGCGATGATAAGCCGAAAGTCGGCATGCAATCCCTCGTATGGTCCTGTCATGAAACGTCTGACCGGAGCATCGTTGGGTACTGGTCGCGTACTCACGCCCCACCCCGGTTTCCGAGTACCGCCCGGATGGAGAGCGATGATGATCACACTGTTACACCCCGGCACGGTCACGCCGATGACGGCTGCCTCCGTTGTGGCGTTGCTCGTGCCGGGCCCGGCGGGGACGGCCTCGGCCGGAGGCTCGATGTCACCTGCAC
Source organism: Saccharothrix luteola (assembly GCF_020859565.1). Taxonomy (GTDB): domain Bacteria; phylum Actinomycetota; class Actinomycetes; order Mycobacteriales; family Pseudonocardiaceae; genus Actinosynnema; species Actinosynnema luteola. Next base: position 79,339 of record NZ_JAJHUO010000001.1, read on the forward strand.
CCCACCCAGCAGCCAGAACGACACCTACACCCCGCCGCTGACCATGACCCCGCAGAAGGTCACCGTCAATTCCACGACGCGGTACGGGCCATGCGTGTTGCTGGGCAACCCTGGAACACCGGCCAGAGCTCGACCACCTCCTCCGACTTCACCTCCACCACGGTGGGAGCCACCCTGGTGGTCACCGACACCGGCACGGTCACCTCCGGCCTGTCCACCGGCAGCACCGTCGTCCAAGTCCTCGCCGTCCCGCAGCAGTCCGCGGCCGGTCGGGCGACGACGAGGTCGTGCGGTTCGGGGCGCCCCACGCGGAGTCGGTCACGGCGTGGGCGCACGTGCGGCGACACCGCACCACGAACCCGCCGATCCACCACGCGGGCCCGGACAACCCGAGCCCACCACCGTCCAGCCCACTTCCTCGTTGAAGTCCGCCGGACTCGACGAAATGACTGGTGATGACAGCAGAGAACCCACTTGAGGCCCGCCACCGGAACCAACCCGGTAGGTACGAGCGTGGCCTGGAAACGGCGAATGAGCTGGCGGGCCACGAGGCCGTGCAGGGATTCCTCGATGATCTGGGAGCGGTCAGCGGGAGCACCGCACGCCTGGTCATCGAGACGGTCTTCGGGACGCTGCACCACGAGCCGGGGCTGGATCACCGTGAACGGGAGTTGGTGACCCTGACGGCGCTCGCCGTCCTGGGCGACACCGAGAAGGAGTTGAAGCTCCACCTGGCGATCGCGCACAGGATCGGCGTCCCTCCCGCCTCCGTTGTCGCGTTGTTCGCCCACATCAGTGCGTATGCCGGGTTCCCGAGGGCGTTGAACGCCCTCGCCGTCGCCAAGGCCTTCTACACCGATCAGGGCCTCCTGCAGCACGAGGATCAGTAGTTTCGTTCGACCTCACGAAAAGGCACACTCATGACTTCACGTTTGGCGGTGCTGTTTCCCGGTCAGGGTGCCTACCTGCCCGGGGTGCTCGCTGATCGAGCACGGCACTTCCCCAAGGCGGTCGAGGTACTCGAGACGATCGACGCGGCGGCTGCCGAGCACGGCTTCGAGCCCGTGGCACCGTTGGTCCTGGAACGTGACGCGGCTCCGCTGGACGATCTCCTCGCCAAGAACAGCGACCAACTGGACCTGGCGATCTACGCCATCAACGCGGCCGGTTTCGAGGTGTTGTCCGGGCTCGGACCGCGGGCCGACGTCCTGGTCGGCCACAGTTTCGGCGAGTTCGCCGCGCTGTCGGCCGCGGGAGCGATCTCGGTCGCTGACGTCGCCCGCATGGCGTGCACCCGGACGGAAGCCTTTCGCCGGGCCGATCCGGTCGAGGGCGGGCTCCTCGCGCTGGACGTGCCCGCATGGCGCACCGAGCACCTCGTGGGGCTGCTCGACGATCCCGGACTCCGCCTGGCGATCGACAACGGGCCGGGACAAACGGTCGTCTCCGGTCCGCTGGCATCCCTGCAGGCGGCGGAGAACGTCGCGACCGGCCTCGGTTTCCGCGCCACTCGGCTGCGGGCCAGATATGCCTTCCACAACCCGCTGTTGCAGCTCGCGGCGGACATCTTTCGCGACTCCACGGCAGATGTGCGGCTGACCGAGCCCCGTGTGCCGGTGTTCTCGCCGATCCTGGGCCGGCACGTTCGAACCGTCGCGGACGTCCGCGAGGTGATCACCCGGAACATGGTGGCACCAGTGCGCTTCTACGACGCGCTGCTCTCCTTGTTCCGGTCGGGTATCACGACCTTCGTCGAGGCCGGTGCACGCCAGGCGCTCACCGGCATCGTCAGATCCTCGCTACCCACATCCGCGCGGGCACTTCCTCTGCTGCCCAGCCGCGGGGACGTGGAGAGCATCACCGCCGCCCTCGACGATGCGGAGATCCCGGTGAGCTGGAGCCCGCTCCCGGCCCGGCTCGGCCCGGACGAGGCCGTCGTAGACGAAGCACAAGGGTCACCGCAGCCGGTGGTCCCCACCGAGCAGGATTCGCCGGCCACCCGCGCCGACGTCCTGGCCGAGTTGGCCGACATGTACGCGGAGGATCTCGGCTTCCCCGTGGAGATGCTGTCCTTCGACATCGACCTCGAAGCCGACCTGGGTGTCGACTCCGCCAAACAACTCGCGCTGTTCGAGCGGGTGCGGAAGCAGTACGGACTGGCCGAACCACCGGCCGAGCGAAGGGTCCGCGCGACCACCCTGCACAAGATCGCCGAGTTGGTGGAGGAGCAGCGCCGATGAGCGCGCCGAGCGGGGCCGACGTCCTGGTCGCCGTGGTGGGCATGGGCGTCGCGGTACCCGGTGCCTGCAGTCCCGGTGAGCTGTGGAGGACGGTCAACGGCGGGCATGACGTCTTCAGCGAACCGGGGGATCGCTTCGAACTGAGCAGGTTCTGGTCGCAGGACCGGCAGGAGCCGGACAGGACCTATGCTCGCCGCGCCGGCTACCTGCACGACTTCCGGCCCCACCCAGCTCTGCTGGAAGCGGAGAAAGACGCCGCTCCCGGCCGCGACGACGCAGTGCGTTGGCTGCGGCACACGGTTCTTCAGGCCCGGTCCGGTGTCCGGATCGAACCGGGTTACCGTTGCGGGGCCTACGTCGGCGCGTGGCCCGGGGGCAGCCAGAGCCTCGTCGAGTCGGTGCTGGTGGAGCTCCTCGCCCGATCGGCGCCGGGCGACGAGCAAGCCGGGAAGGTCCGGGCGGCCTTGCTCGAGCACTACCGGCACGCGGTGGCCCTCGATCGGGCTGCCGGCCCCGACGCCGTGGTGCGCGGTGCCTTCACGGGCCTCACGGAGCGGATGACCGAGGCGCTCGTCGTCGACACCGCGTGTGCGTCGTCCCTCTATGCCGTCGATCTTGGCTGCAAGGCCCTTCTCGCGGGTGAGTGCGAGATCGCCTACTGCGGTGGCGTCAACGTCGTGGATCCGACCATGGCGGTGATGTTCTCCAAACTGAGCGGGCTCTCCCCCCGCGGTCGAGTCCGGGCGTTCACGGGAGCCTCGGACGGGACGCTGTTCAGCGACGGCGCCGGGATCGTGGCGTTGAAGACGCTGCAGAGGGCGCGCGAGGACGGCGACATTGTCCTCGGGGTCCTCCTCGGTTTCGGCGGTGCCGCGGACGGCCGCGGCAAGTCCATCTCGGCTCCGAACCCCGCCGGTCAGCAACGCGCCATTCAGCGAGCCCGCACGGTCAACGGTGTGAGGGCGGAGCAGGTCGACTGGGTCGTCGCGCACGGGACCGGCACACCGGCGGGCGACGGTGTGGAGTCACAGGTCCTCACGACCCTCGGTCCTGACTCCGGTCAATGGTGCAGCAGCAACAAACCGGTTTTCGGCCACACGGGTTGGACGGCCGGCGTTCTCTCCCTGATGCACGCGCTACTGGCCCTGCGCAACGGCTGGATACCCGGACAGCTCGGAGCGGACGAGCCGGAGAGCCGGACGAGTGGCGCGCAGGTCCGAGTACCGGGCAAAGCCGTGCACTTCCCGCCCAGGCAGGACAAGTCCCGCACCGTTGGCGTATCGGCCTTCGGCTTCGGCGGGACCAATGCGCACCTGCTGGTCGCCGATCGACCCGACGCCAACGGTCTGCGCTCCGGTCCGCCGGTCCAGCCGGACACGGGACAGCTGGTGCTGGTCGCCTGGTCGGCTCACCTGCCGGGCGATCCGTCCACCACGTCGGTCCGCGACTGGTTGCGCGGCGCGGCGCCTCCGCCGGAAGCCGGCTTTCCGCTGCCCTACCCCGCGCCGGCACCCGCCGACGTCCGGATGTCGGGGCGCACGATACCGGTTGTCGACCCCTGTCAGCTGATGGCGCTGCAGGTCGCGGCGCGTTTCGCCGCGGAACACGGGGAAATCTGGGCGGACGTTCGGGAGACGACGGGAGTCATCGCCGCGCACACGGGGATGCCACGTGCACTGGTGGGAACGGCAGTGCGCTGCTACGCCCACGACGCGACCTGGCTGCTCGACCGGCACAGCACCGACCCGGCCTTCTCACACGTGGCGCGGAACCTGGAGGCGACCCGTCAGCGGTTCCCGGCGACGACCGAGGATTCGCAGGCAGGCGCGCTGCCGAACGTCATCGCCTCCCGCATCGCGGCCCGCTACGACCTGCACGGTCCGTGCATGGCGATCGACGCCGGAAGGGACGGCACGCTCGCGGCCCTCCGGGTAGCCCATCGCTACCTCAGGACCGGTGAACTGGATCTGGCGCTGGTCGTCGCGGTCAACGGCAACGGGAACACCGAGAACGCCGTCCTGGCGGGGCTCGGGCCGGCACCCTTGGGCGAGGGCGCATTCCTGCTCGCCGTGACGACGAGCCGCACCGCCGGAGAGCGTGAACTGCCGGTGCTCGCCCGGTTGTCCTTCGATGCCGCCCCGCAGGAGCGGTCACCGGCACCAGAGGACCGCAGTTACCTGGCAGCCGACCACGCTCTGGCCCTCCTACGAGCCGTGGAGCGCGAAGCCCTGCCCGCGCGGTTGCCCGCCGAGCACCAGGACACGGCCCTCCTGGTCGAAGCGACCGACGAGGCGCACTCGGGGCAGGAGGACAAAGGCCCTGAGCGCCTGACCAGCCGCTACAGGAAGCAGCTTGTGGCCAAGGCCGCGCCTCGACACAGCGCGGCCGGCATCCCACCGCCACCGTCGCTACCCCGCCGAGGCGTCGTGCTCCTGGCCGGCCCGGATGTCGACGCCACGATCCGCGACGACCTTCACCACAGTGACTCACTCGTCCTGGACCTGCCGTACACCAGCGACAAGTCGATGTCCGAGGCCTCGGTGGACAAGATGCTCACCGCGGTCGACTCGGCGGCTCCCCACGTGACGGTGCTGGGAGACCTGGCGGCGCTCTCCGTGCCACACGCGCTTGCCCTTCATGACGCGGTCTTCCTCGTCACCCAGCGCCTGTGGTCGCGTTGGCAGCCGGAGAGCTCGCTGGCCGTCCTGCTGGGCGGGGCACCGGGCGACCGAACGACGCATCCCGCAGTTTCGCTGTTCGACGGGTTCGTCAAGAGCCTGCGCTGGGAACGCCCGGGCACAGTCGCCTTCACGCTCACCACCGACGAGCCCGTCACGCCCGGTCTGCTCACCCGCGCGGCGCTGGAACGCACCGTCCGCCCACTTCCGCCTCCCTCCGTCTCCTACCTCCAGGGAAGGCGTTGGACCGAAGCACTGCACCCGGTCCCCCTCACGGCCTCCGTCCCGCCCTCGGCCCTGCCGCTGACCGACGGATCCGTCGGTCTGATCACAGGCGGGGCGGGCGACATCGTCCAAGCCCTGCTCGAAGCTCTGGTAGAACACGCACGACCCACTCTGTGGCTGCTGGGCCGCACCGAAGATCGCCTGCCACCGGAGCTCGAAGACATCAAGGACGAGCGGCTCGCAGGGACCCGCGCCGACCTTGTCCGCAGCCTCCGCGAGCGGCTGCCCGAACTGACCCCGAAGTCGGTGATCGCCCGTGCGGACGCCCTGCTGAAGCAACGCAAGCTGCACCGCAGACTGCAGGCGCTCAAGAACCTGTTCGGTGAGGACCGAGTGCACTACCTCGCATGTGACATCCGGGACGAGGAGTCGGTCCGAGGGGCAGTCGGACGGGTGCTGAGCGTCGAAGGGCGGGTCGACTTCGTCGTCCACGCGGCCGGGCAGGTGGCCTCGACCCTGCTCGAGAAGAAGAGTCTCGAGGTGTTCCGCGCGGTACGGGACACGAAAGTGCTCGGCCACCTCCACCTCAGGTCGGCGTTGGGTCCGGGGCAACCAGCCCTGTGGTGCAACATCGGCTCGTACTCGGGATCCGGCGGCGCGCCCGGCGACACGGACTACGCCTCGGGCAATGCCTACCTGGAGGCCACCGCCGAGACGGCCACGGGTTCCGAGGAGATCACCGTCGGCTTCACGATGTGGCGCCAGACAGGCATGGGATCCGACTCCCTGTACCAGGAGCACGTCTCACGTCAAGCGCAGTTCACCCCCATATCCACGGCCGAGGGCACAGCGCAGTTCTTGGACGAGCTCGCGGCCGCGGCACGAGCCGGGGGCACGTCGGTCTACCTGGGGAGCACGGAACGAGACCGGCTGCGGCACCACTTCCCCGGCCTGGTGCACGACGAGCCGTCTACACGTCCCGCGAGCCGCCTGTGGCCGTCCTGGCGATCATCACCGCAGGACCCGCGTCCCAGCGGGGAATGGGCCCACCCGATGGCCCCGGACGAAGAACCTCACCTCTACGACCACCTGGTCAGCGGCAAACCGACCGTGCCCGCGACGTTCATCCTGGACATCGCCGCGCAGGCCGCGGAAGCGTTGGTTCCGGGGACGTTCACCACCGGGTTCCGGGACGCCCGGTTCGACACCTTCATCCGCCCGTTCACCCGGAGTAGACCTGCTCCCTTGCGCATCAGGGCACGGTTGGTGGGGCACCGGTCCGGTGACGAGCCCAGGACAGTCGTGGCGGTGAGCATCCACTCCGACACCCTCGGCCCGAACGGCCGGATGCGGCCGGGAGCACTCCGCCACTTCGAGACCGAGGTGCTGTTGTCCCGTGATCCCCTGCCGGACGCCCCTCTGTGGAACCCTCCGGTCTCTGCCGCCCCCGTGCCCGCCCGGGATCCGTACGCCGTCCCGGAGGCCCCGGTGTCGCTGCGTGGCCCCTTCCGCAATCTCTCGCACTGCTCCGTGGACGGCTCCTTCGCGCGCGGCAAGTGGACCCCCGAACTGGCGGGGTACCCCGGATTGCGCACGATGACGACACCGGCACTGCTGATGTGCGCCGCGCTGAGGACATCCGCTCTGCGTCCCGCCGGTGAACGCGACCACCCGCTGTTCGTGCCCCGCTCCGTGTCGCGCGTCCATCTGCACACCCAGGGCGCCAACGACCACGACCTGCTGCTTCGTCACGGACACGGGCTCGTGGTGTCAGTCGATCGGGACGGCGTCTACCGAGCAGTCACTCCCACCGGCCGGCTCCTGCTGGAGATGTCCGGTGTCGAACTGGTGGAGATGGCGACATGACCACGTCGACTGAAGCCCTGGCGGGCGCGTACTGCGTCGTCACCGGCGCGACCTCGGGCATAGGCAAGGAGATCGCCCGGGAACTCGCCGCGGCGGGCGCTCATGTGCTTTTCATCTGCCGCGACCGCGCACGGGGCGAGGCGACGCTGGTCGAACTGCACCGGGAGAGCCCGTCCGCCGCTGTCCGGATGCTTGTGGCTGACCTCTCGGCTTTGCAGGACGTGCGCGCGGTTGCCGAAGAGGTGTACCGGCAACTGCCGCGTCTCGACGTTCTGATCAACAACGCCGGTACGCACGATCTGCGACCCGAGGTGAGCGTCGACGGGTTCGACAGGATGATCGCCACCAACCACCTGGGCCCCTTCCTCCTCACCAACCTGCTCGCGGACCTGCTGGAGCGGGCAGCGCCCTCACGCATCGTGATGGTTGCCTCCGAGTCGCACCGGAGCGTATTGCGCATGGATCCCCGGACCTTTGCCGAACCAGGCCGGTACGGTCCGATCGGCTCCGTGGCCGTCTACGCCCGCTCCAAGCTGCTCAACGTGCTCGTCACACAGGAGATCGCACGCAGGTGGACTTCACGCGGCATCGTCGCCAACGCCTTCTGCCCAGGCTTGGTTTCCACCGGGCTCGTCAGGAACATACCGATGGGCGCGCGCCTGTTCTCCCTGGCGGAACGGACCCCGCTCGTGCGAAGCGCTCGTCAAGCTGCCGAGCACGCCCTGCGGCTCGCCGGCGACCCGCGATTCGCCGGCCGCAACGGCGGCTTCTACTCCACGACACCTGGCGCCGTTCTCCTGCCACCCTCCCCGCACCGCTTCCGGACAGGCCTGCAACACGCCGTGTGGGAGCGGTCCGAAGAACTGGTTGGTCTCTCATGAGACATCTGCCCAGGGGCACGGCATACGCGACACCGTGCCCGGAGGAGTGACCATGCACGCAACCCGGACGATAGCCGGGTGGTCCTCGCCCGGCCCGATGAACGGCACTGACACGCTCTTCTGGCGCATGGGGGCCAACCCCCTGACCCGTCCGCACGTCACCTGGCTCTGGTACCTCGACAGGACACCGGACTGGAACGCGTTCCTCGACGGCTGCCAGTGGATCGTCAAGAGCCTCCCCCGGCTCACCCACCGGGTGCTCGACACACCGGTACGAGCCGGAACCCCGGCGTGGATACCCGACCCGCACTTCCGCCTCACCCGGCACGTCCATCGGATGCGGCTCCCGGAGCCGGCCGGCCGGCGGGACCTCCTCGACCTCGTCGAGTGGCGCAACGGCGCGGACTTCGACCCCCTGCACCCGCCCTGGGAGGCCACGCTCGTCGAGGGCTACGAGCAGGACCAGGCCGCGATCCTGCTCAAGTGGCACCACAGCATCGGTGATGCCGTGACCATCGTCTCGGTCATGAACAGGCTGCTGCCCGATGCCGCGCCGACAGTTCTCCCCCGCGGGCCGCGGGCCCCCAGCGAGCACACCGTCCCGCGCACTGCCCCCATCACGCGCCTCCCGTTGTCCGCCGCGGCCCACGGCGTCACCGACGGCACGAGAACGCTTCTGCGGCAGAGCGTGCGGTGGCTGACGACACCACGCGCCGCCGGCGACCGGGTCCGCCTCGCCGGCCGGGCCGCTGCGCAACTGCTCCAGCCCGTCACGCCTTCGCCACTTCTGCGCGAGCGCAGCTCCGCGATCCGCTGCGGCATGGTCACCGTTGCGCTGACCGACCTCAAAGCCGCCGGCAAAGCCGCCGGTGTATCCGTGACCTCCGCCTACGTCTCCGCGGTGCTGGACGCGTTCCACCGCTACCACGCGTACCACGGGGTGAACCACAGGAGCGTGCCGACCCTGGTGCCGGTGAACATACGCAAACCCTTCGAGACCGGCGCGGGCAACATCATCGCCTCGGTGCGCATCGCGGGACCGATCGGCGACATGCCGGCCCCGGCGCGCATGGCGGCCGTGCACTCCGCGATCACCGAGGCCCGCGGCGCCCTTGTCCAAGACGTGCACACCACTCTGGCCAACCTCGGGTCCTGGGTCCCGGGCCTGGTCCACTGGTTGCTCTTCCCCCCGGTGCTGCGGAGCGCGGTCGACATCGTGGTCACGAGTGTTCCCGGGTTCTCCCACGCCACCTTCGCCGCGGGCGCCCGCGTGGCGAACGCGGTCGCCTGGGCGCCCAGAGGTGGTGCCGCGGCCAACATATCGATGGCCTCACACGAGGGGACGTGCGCGATCGGCACCAACCTCGACCCCGCCGCCGTCACGGACACGAGCCTCTTCCACCACTGCCTGGAACAGAGCCTCCACGAACTGATCACCGGCTGACCCGGCCGCCACGCGACGGGAGAACCGCCGACGCGGAACGGCCTCGAGGTTCGAGACACCCCAGACCGACCGACGAACCGACAGGAGGCTGGAGCAGTGCGGCTCCCCCTGGAACAGGAATTGCGCGCCGAGAGGTGTCGCCTGATCGCCACCCTGGATCAGCTGTCCGATGACACCTTCGAATCCGGTCGCACGCTGTGCACCGAGTGGTCTCCCCGGGACGTCCTCGGGCACCTCCTGGCGGTGGACAGTTTCGCAGCCTCCTACCTCCCCTACGGCCCCTTCGTCCACGCCGCCAACCGAAAACAGGTGGAGCGCGCCCGCCGGCTGCCGCGGAGCCGATTGATGGCACGCGCCCGGACCTGGGCGGACCAGCCGTCCCTGTCCAGCCGGATCGGTGCTGTGGTCGCCCTGGGGGATCTTGCGATCCACCATCAGGACATCGTGCGGGGACTGGGGTTGCGCAGGGACCTCCCTGCCACCGTGTCCACGTTCATCCTCTGGGACGGGGTGTTGCTGAGCCTGATCACCAACCTGAGGGTCCTGCGGTACCGGGTGGTGCCCACGGACGGGTATCCCGAGATCGGCGCCCGCTCACCGTGCACGCGCGAGGTCCGTGGCACGAGGGAGGCTCTGGGGATGTGGCTCGCCGGGCGGGATTCGGTGACCGACGACCTGGTCTTCACCTGACCACGCCGATACGCCGTGCCCTGTTCCGGGAGCCCGAGCGGCGAAGGCGCCGAGCGCGGCGACCGTCTCACACAGCTCAAGGAGGAATCGCATGAACGACCGGGAACCGACCAAGCGGCGTGTTCTGGTGAAAGGGCTCTCCACACTCTTCTACGACGCCGGAGAAGGCCCGGTGGTCCTGCTGGTGCCCGGTGTCGCAACCAACCCCCAGGACTGGTTCCCGGTCATGAACGAACTCGCCCTGACACACCGGGCCATCGCGCTGTCGTTGCCCGGACTGGGCGGTACCAGCCCGTGCCCGGACGTCCGCCCCACCGCGGTGGCCTCGTTCGTCGCCGACTTCCTCGACGTCCTGGGAGTGGAATCCGTGATCGCGGTGGGCCACTCCTTCGGCGGACTCGTGGTAGCCGAACTGGCCCTGCAGAATCCACGCGCGGTCAGCAGACTGACGCTGGTCGACGCCTCCGGCCTCGGCCGGGCAGTCCACCCGGCGGCCATCGCGCTGGCCGTGCTGCCCGAGCGCGCAGCCGACCTGGCATCCGCTGTCCTCTCCCTCCCCGGCGGCGCCGCCGCGATGACGCTCTCGAGCAATCTCCTGCTGCGCCAGCCCTGGCGCATCCCGGTGAAGACCTGGGCGGCCCAGCTCCGGCTGGCCCGATCACGACAGGCACTGCGGACCTCGCTCAAGGTGCTCCGGGCGTGCGCCGGCATCACCGGCCAGCGCGAGAGCATCACTGTGGCCGACCGCCTGCACGAGATCACCGTGCCAACCCTGGTGATCTGGGGCGGCTTCGACCGGCTTCTCCCCCTGTGGCAGGGATTGGCGGCGGCACGCCGACTCCCGGACGGCCGCTTCACCGTCCTGGCGGGAGCCGGGCACGTCTCCTACTTGGACAGTCCCGAAGAGTTCATGGACGCACTCGGCTCCTTCGTCCGCGACGACCCGGAACTCACATCGCCGAGCGGTCGCTCGAACACCGAGGCGGGAGGACACCCGTGAACGACGACACCCTGGACGATGAAACCCAGGAACGCGCCACACCGGAAACCGAGGTGGCCGGCCGAACCCGCGTCCCAAGAACCGCCAGGAGCGCCGCGCCGTCGTACGCAGGCGACACGCACGCCGAACGCGAGGAACGGCACGAGGTCGTGATCATAGGATCGGGTGTGGGTGGGAGCATCACGGCCTTCCGCCTCGCCGAGGCCGGCGTGGAGAACGTGGTCCTCGAACGGGGCCGGCGCTGGCCTGTCACACCTGCCGGTGACACCTTCCCCGCGTTCCCCTCCCCGGACAGCCGACTGGTGTGGCTGGACGACGACTCGACCCCCCTACCGCCGGCACGTGGGCCTCTGCTGTCGCTGCTCCGTCGCACACTGTCGGCGGCGCTACCGCGCTCGACCGGCCTGCTGGACGTGAACACCCAGGACGGCGTCGTCATCCTCAGCGGCGCGGGCGTCGGCGGTGGGACACTGGTCTACGGAGGCGTCCTCGCCCAGCCTCGCCCCGGCCCCTTCCGACAGTTGTTCCCCGCCGAAGTGGACTACGACGAGCTCGACCGCGTCTACTACCCCCGGGCGCGCAAGCGCCTGGGTGCCGCCCCGTTCCCCGACGACCTGCTCGCCCGGACGCCCTACGAGTCGAACCGCCTGTGGGGCCTCGCGGCGAAACGGTCAGGGCTCTCGGCCGAGACCATCATGAGCAACTACGACTTCGACACCGTCCGAGGCGAACTCGACGGCACCGAGACAGCCTCGGCGGTGATCGGCCAGTACCACTTCACCGGCTGCAACAGCGGCGCGAAGATGAGCGTGGATCGCACGTACCTCGCACGGGCCGAAGCATCCGGCAAGACCACGGTGCGAGCGCTTCACCGGGTGACGCACGTGACCCAGGATCGCAGCGGCCTCTACCGCGTGATCGCCGAACACCTGGACGAGAGCGGAACAGCCGTCGAGCGCCTGGCATTCGTCTGCGACAGGCTGATCCTCGCGGCCGGGGTCCACACACCGCGAATCCTGCTCACCGCACGCGAGACCGGCGCCCTGCCGCACCTGCACGAATCCGTCGGGAGAGGTTGGGGATCCAACGGCGATCACCTGACCATGATCAGGACGTCCTTGATACCGATCGGCGCACCACAGGGCGGTCCACCGGCGGTCCTCATACGCAAGTCCGACGGCACGGCCGGCGTGATGCACTCACCCATGCCCTTCCCGGTAGGCTCAGGGCTCCTCGCCTGTCTCGGAATGGGGATCTCCGACCACTTCGGACAGTGGACGATGACGCCGGACGGCAAGACCAAGCTGCACTGGAAGGCCGAGTACGACGCCACCTCCCGGGATGCCGTGGACGGCCTCGTCCGCCACGTCGCGCGGTACATGCCCCGCGGACGCCCGGTGATACCCAGCCGGCCGACCCGCCCTGTCGTCGCTCATCCCGTCGGCGGCGTCGTACTGGGAAAGAGCACCGACGCCTACGGGAGGCTGCACGGCTACCGCGGCCTGTACTGCCTGGACGGCTCCCTCATGCCCGGTTCCACAGCCGCCGTCAACCCAGCACTGACCATCGCAGCAGTCGTCGAACGGTGCCTCGACGAGATCATCGCCGACTTCACCCGCGCTCACAGAGGTTGAATGGTCAGGATTCAAGTGGCTCTGGATCGAGGGTGAGGCCGGTCTGGGCGAGTAAGCCGGCCAGGAGTTCGGGTCGGTACTGGATGCGTTTGAGCCGGTTGCGCACGATGTCGGCGAGGTGGTCCACGTTGGTGGCGGCGTGTTGCCGAGGCTTCGTTCGACGTGGGACCAGACGCCCTCGGTGGGGTTGAGGTCGGGGGCGTAGGCGGATAGCCGGATGACGTGTAACCGGACCCGGCTGGCGACGAACTGCCTCATCGCGGCGGCATCCAACAGGGTGACCTAGTCGGCGGCGTTCGCCCTCACGGGCGCGGTGGACGTTGACCCGGCACAACAGCTGTCAGATCGGACCCGTGGTTTCCGAGCGATTCAGCCCTTACCCGACCTACTTCGCCTACGGCGACATCCGTAAGCGCGGCATGGCGCTGCTGCGGTTCAAGCACGCCTACCCGGCCACCGGACTCGAACCGGATGATGGCGAGCTGCCCGACCAGCTCGCCATCGTGCTGGAGTTCACCGCCGCCTGGCCGCGACCGGCCCGCCGGAGGCGGAAGGGTGAGCGTCGCCGAGGTCGGGCCGGTGAAGTGGTCGTCGGTCGAAACGGTCCAACCGGGTGGCAGCAGGCACGGGGCCGAGGTGCCGGCGAGTCGGCGATGCGCCGGCGACCACCTCTGGCTGACATCCGCACGAGCACTCCTCACCCTCCGTATCTGCGTCCACGTCGGACACCGGGAAGTCCGCACCGACCGATGCCGATCAGGTCGGTGAGAACCGCCGTCACCGACCCACCCGTTGACGGGTGATCCATCACCTGCGTGGGTGCAAGTCGGCGATGCGCGAATCGTTCCGCTTGCGGGGCCGGACCTGGGCACCCATGCTTCCTCGTGGAAGGGGCTGCCGGGCGTCGTGACCTGGCGCTCCCCGCCGAGCCTGCGACGAATCGTTCCCTTCCACGAGGAGTGATCGGGTCGATGTTCCGCCCGGACCCGTCCGAGCCGCGCGCCGCCGAGGGTGTGGCCGTGGTCATCTCCCTTCGACGGGACGAGGTCGACCTGGCGGCAGAGGTGGAGAAACTCTTGTCCGCTCTGGAGGTCGAGGGTGAGCGGCACTGCGTGCTCCTCCTGCTCCCGCCCGACAGCTCCGCCACCGTCGAGCAGATCGCGGACGGGTTGACGCACCGCTATCCCGATCGGGTGAAGGCAATCCACGACGACTCTGGCCGTGGCGAGGGGCCGTCGCCGCGCACGGACCTGGCTGTGGCCTTGGCGCAGACCGACCACAGACGGGTCTTCCTCACCGAACTCCGTTCTTCCGCCGACCTGCCCGCCCTTCTGACGGTGGCGCGCGAAGAGCGCGCCGAGCTCGTCGTCGGGTGTTCGTGCGACCGCTTCGACGCTCCGCGTCGCGGGATGGCCGCTCGGCTGCGGACCGCGGTCGGCATCATCCAGCCGCGATCGGATCGCCACTCGCCGCGTCCGGCTCACCACCTCGTCGACCGGCGAGCGTTGACTGGCCTGGACTCGACCGCGGGAGCCCCGGTGACGCACGCGGACTTGCTCGCCGGGCTGCGGCGCCGTGACGCGAGGATCCTATCCGTCCCCGTCCTGCACGTGCGCGGGGACGAGCAAGGCGTCGAGTTCGCGTCCGTGCCGGATGCGCGGAGAGGTTCGGTCCGTTCACGCCGGCTCGGCCGGGTCGCCGGTCGGGTGGCTCGGCCATGTGACCCGGTCCTGCGGGCGGTGCTCCTGGTCGCGGCGGCGCTGTCGGTGGGCGCTTGCGCCGTGGTCGCCTCCAGCGGGATGACCTTGGCCTACCCGGACGCGGTGTCGCACCTGCTGATCTCCCGACGGGTACTGGACGCGTCGACACCCGGCGCCGCTCAGCTCGGTGGGGTCTGGCTGCCGCTGTCGCACCTGCTGGCGCTGCCGCTCGTCCTGACCGAGTCCTGGTACCACGCTGGGATCCTGCCCAGCGCGGTGTCGATGTCCGCCTACGTCGCGACGGCGGGATGGCTCTACCGCATCGGCTTCGCGCTCACCGGGCGCCGCGCGGGCGGGGTCACCGCGGCACTGGTCTTCTGCGCCAACTCCAACGTCCTGTACATGCAGAGCACACCGATGACCGAGGCGCTGCTGTTTGCCTGCCTGGCCGCGGCGACGTGGCACTTGCTGCGCTGGTGCCAGGAGGGTCACTACCGCCACCTGCTGGCGACCTCCATCGCCGTCCTCGGCGCCACCCTGGTGCGTTACGAGGGGTGGGCGTTCCTGGTAGCGGTGGCGGTGGTCGTCGGAGTGCGCTCCTGGCAGCGGTCGAGGACGGAGTCGACCCCCTTCGTCCTCGTGCGGGCGGACCTGGTGTTCTTCGGCTGCCTCGCGGTCAGCGGAGTGGTCGGCTGGGCGGTGTGGAACGCCGCGATCTTCGACGATCCGCTGAACTTCGTGCGCGGCGAGTTCGCCAAGCCGGCGCTGTGGGTCGGTGAACAGGAGCGGGCCGTCGGTGACTGGGGCACGGCGCTGAGGACCTACCTCTACGCCGCAGCACACGCTCTCGGGCCGATCGCCCTGCTGACGGCCGGCGCCGGGCTGCTCTGCTTCGCGTGGCGGACCAGGCTGCGCCACCAGGCCCTGGCACCGTTGCCCCTGCTGGTGTTCCCGCCGTTCTTCGTCTGCGCGCTGTACTCGGGTCAACGACCGCTGCACGTGCCCGAGATCAGCGGCGACCTCTACAACATCCGGTTCGCGCTCGTCATGGTCCTGCCCGCCGCGGTTTTCACCGCTTACCTGGTCGTGCTCGCGGATCGGACGTTGCTCCGGTCGGTGCCCGCGGTCGCGGCGCTGGCAGGTTGCGCCCACCTGGGCCTCGTGGGAACCGCGACGGCACAGGAGGCCGCCGCCTTCCGTGCGGGCGCCGCCGAGCGCGTCGACGCACAAGCTGCGGCCTGGCTGCGCGAGCACTACGACGGCGGCCGGGTGCTGATGCAGTCGTGGAGCAACGAGACGGTCTGCTTCGACTCCCGCGTACCCACGCGGCAGGTGGTGTACGAGGGCAGCTTCCGCCAGTGGGAGGCTGCCCTGGCCGACCCTTCGGGGCACGGGATCCGCTGGATCCACCTGCGTCGCACGCCCGGTGGCGAAGACGAGGTGTGGCGACACCTGCACGACAGTCCTTTGATGCACTTCCCGTACAAGCCGGCATACGCCGACGACCACCACATCTTCTACCGTCACGTCGAGGCCCCGGTGACCGATCGGCACTCCCCGTGAACGACGTCCAAGCCACCGGTGAGCGGCGGTCCATCGCCTACGTCTTCCCCGTCTACAACGAGGCGAAGACCGTCGAGCTGCTGCACCGCGCGGTGTGCAGGGTCACGCAGGCGCTCGCCGACCGCTACCGCTTCACCTTCATCTACGTGGACGACGGCAGCCAGGACGACTCCGCCGGACGCCTGCAGGCACTGGCTGACGTGGACCACCGCGTCACCGTGGTCGAACTGGCGCGCAACTTCGGCCACCAGGCGGCGATCACCGCGGGTCTCGACCTCGCCGACGCCGTGATCATCATGGACAGCGACCTCCAGGACCCGCCGCGGGTCAGCCTCGACCTGATCGCGAAGTGGCAGCAGGGCTACGAGGTGGTGTACGCGCAGCGCCGCTCCCGCGTCGACTCAACGTTCAAGAAGGTCACGGCGAGGGCGTTCTACTGGGTCCTGCGCAAGATAGCTTCGGTCGACATCCCGCGCGACACCGGCGACTTCCGGCTCCTCGACCGCAAGGTGGTCGAGGAGCTGCGCAAGTTCCGCGAGCGCGACCGGTTCCTGCGCGGCCTGGTCAGCTACATCGGTTTCCGGCAGACCGGGGTGTTGTTCGACCGCGACGAACGACACGCCGGCAGGACCGGCTACCCCTTGAGCAAGATGCTGGGGCTGGCCGCCGACGGCCTCCTCGGCTTCTCCACGGCCCCGCTCAAGCTGATCAGCCGACTCGGCTACGGCATCTCCTTGCTGAGCTTCCTCGGCATCCTGTACACCGCCGGGGTGAAGATCCTCGCACCGGAGACGGCGGTACCCGGTTGGGCGTTCACGGCCATCGCGATGTTCTTCCTCAGCGGTGTGCAGCTCACCATGCAGGGCGTGCTGGGCAGCTACATCGGCCGGACCTATGCCGAAGCACAACGGCGACCGCTCTACATCGTCGCGTCGGTGCGCACGGCCACTGGTCAACGCATACCGGCGCAAACCGCGGCGGACCCGTCCGAGAGGACGAGCGATCGGATCCTCCGCCCGTGAAGGCGGTCACCGGCACGAGTCTGCGCTTCTGCGCGGTCGGTGTCGTGAACACCCTCGCGGACCTGCTCGGCTACACCTGGCTCGCGGTCCTGGGAATACCGATGTTCCCGGCGAACCTGATCTCCACCTCGCTGTGCATGGCGGTGAGCTACCCGCTCAACAGGTCGTTCACCTTCCGAGCCCGGTCGGGTGCCCTGCGGACCCAGCTCCCGCTCTTCATCCTGTGCACGGCATCAGGGCTGTGGGTCGTCCAACCACTGGTGATCACCGCGACCGCGGATCTCTTCGCCACTACCACCACCCTGACGGCCGTCATGGGACCCAAGCTGACGGCTTTGGCACTCGGACTGGTGTGGAGCTACGTCCTCTGCACCAGGATCGTCTTCCGGTCGTGGCGACCGACCGAGTGACCGCGTCCACCTCCACGAGAAGACCTCTCGGAAGCCCCGACCGACGATCGGAACCACAGCGCCCATGACGACCAGTCCCCCGCGACGCCGAGCGGCCGACCCAGCCCTCCCCGAGCGGTACAGCGCTTTCGCACTGCTCAGCCACGGCCAGAAGGTCGCGCTGACCACGACGTCCATCCTCCTGGCCTGCGCGATCCTCGCGGGCGCCGTCACCGGGATGGCACCGCACCCGCTGTGGTGGGCGCAGGTGTTCGTGGCCGCGACGACGATCGTCTACCTGGCGGTCATCTGCTTCCGGTGCCTGCTGGTGACCGCCGGTCCCGGCGCGCGGATCATCCGGGTGCGGGACGAGGACCTGGCAGCGGCACGGGACCTGCCGCGCTACACGGTGCTCATCCCGCTGCACCGAGAGGAGGTGGTGGTGCCGGGCCTGGTCGAGACGATCCACCGGCTCGACTACCCCGCCCACCGGCTGCAGGTGTTGCTGCTCGTCGAACAGGACGACGAGATCACCCGCCCGGCACTGGACCGCCTCGACCTGCCCCCGGAGTTCGAGGTGGTGCTCGTGCCCGGAGGTGGGCCGCGCACCAAACCGAACGCGTGCAACGCCGGTCTGGGCCTCGCCACCGGCGAGCTGTGCGTCATCTACGACGCCGAGGACCACCCCGAGGCAGACCAGCTGCGAAAGGCCGCGATCGCGTTCGAGGCGCAACCGGACCGGGTGGTGTGCGTGCAAGCCGAGCTGGCCTACTGGAACCCCTGGACGAACTGGCTGACCCGCCACTTCGCCGCCGAGTACGCGGCGAACTTCGCCTTGGCGCTGCGAGGGCTGGACCGCCTGCGCCTGCCCATCCCGCTGGGCGGCACGTCCAACCACTTCCGGGTCGATGCCCTGCGCGCGCTCGGCGGCTGGGATCCGCACAACGTCACCGAGGACGCCGACCTGGGCGTGCGCATCGCACGTCGGGGCTGGGACGTGCGGATCATCGATTCGACCACCTACGAGGAGGCCAACAGCGAACTGCGCAACTGGGTGCGCCAACGCAGCCGCTGGATCAAGGGCTACTGCCAGACCTGGCTGGTGCACATGCGCAACCCGTGGCGGCTGCTGCGGGACCTGGGCGCCTGGGGTTTCATCGGCTTCCAGCTGACCTTCGGCTTCACCACCATCACCACGCTGGCCAATCCCCTGTTCTGGTCGCTGACGTGCCTGTGCCTCGTCATGGGCCCTGAGCGGATCGAACCCCTGTTCCCGCCGGCGGTGCTCTACGCGGGAACCGCCGCCATGCTGGGGGGCAACCTCGCGGTGCTGTACCACTTCATGGCGGGCTGCATGGAACGCGGCCTCCACCGCGCCGTGCCGACCGTGCTCACCGTCCCCCTGTACTGGGCGTTGATGAGCGTCGCCGCCTACAAGGCACTGATCCAGCTCTCGCGTCCCAGCAAGCGCCACCACTGGGAGCTCACGCGCCACGGCCTGGTCGATGATCGCCAGGCCCGCCGCGTCCCGCACCGCTCGCCGCTCGGCTGAGTGCGCGGGCGGACGAAACGCCCGACCGCGAATCCCGGTCGTGCTCCACGGCATTTCCGCGCGAACGCCCGACGTCCGCGCACGGTCAGAGGGACCACCGTTGGTTGGCCCCGCCGTGACAATCCCACAGCCGCATCACGGTGCCGTTTTCGTTGATCGTGCCGGGGTCGGCGTCCAGGCACCGCCCACTCATGTAGTTGATCAGCGCTCCGCGATCGACGTCGTAGTCCCAGATCTGGTTCTCGTCGGCGTGGCAGTCCCACAGCTGGACCTTTGTGCCGTTCTTGGAGATGCCCTCCAGTTCGGCGTCCAGGCAACGCCCGCTCTGGCTGTTGCGGATGAGGCCACCGGGCTCGAAGTCCCACAACTGGTTGTCGTCTCGGTGGCAGTCCCACAGCTGCACCTTGGTACCATCAACGCCGATGGTGCCCAGGTCGGCGTCCAAGCAGCGAGCGCCGGCGACGTTGCGGATCATTCCGGGATCCGCGGCCGACGCGGTGCCGGAGAAGCCGATGAGGGAGCCGCCGAGCAGTGCCGCGGCGACCGTGACGAACGCTTTTCGCATGATTCCGGAAGTCATTGTTGATCAATTCCCGTTAGGAGACGGACCGAAAGCGACCCTACCCGGCAATTGCCGCACTCCCAACGGATCAGCTCGGACGACACTCGTGCGAGTGACCTCTCCATGGTGGTCGCTCACATCAGCCAGACCCGGTACGCCACGACGGAGTGGGCGGGCACGCGGGCGCGCAACTCGCCGGTGGTCACGCCCTCGGCTTTGGTCCACAGGTCGACCACCCGGTACTCCGCGGCGGACGGCAGGCCAACCGCGGCGACGGTGACGCCGATCTCGCGGTCGGTCGACGCTCTGTTGAACAGCACCACGGCGGCCGAACCGTCCGACATCGGTTTCGCCCACACCTCCTGCTCGCCGTCGTCGCGCAACCGGCGCCCCTGCTTCCCGCCCCAGTCCTGGTTGACGGCAATGAGGTCGCGGTTGAGCAGGACGTCCTTGGTCTCCGCGCCCATCGCCCTCAGGTCGTTGCCCGCGATCAACGGTGCGTTCAACAGCGCCCACATCGTGAAGTGCGCCCGATCCTCGTGATCGGCCATGCCGCCGTTGCCGACCTCCAGCATGTCCGGGTCGTTCCAGCCGTTCGGCCCGGAGTGCTCCTCCAGCCCGACCTGGAGGTCGAGCAGCGCGGTCCAACTCGCCCACGAGTCGGTGATGTCACGGGTCGTGCGCCACAGGTGACCACCCGCCTGCCGACCCCAGCCCTCCCACGGCCGCTCGTGTCCCCACTCACAGATGCTGAACACGATCTGCCTGCCCGATTCCCGCAGCGCGCGCCCCATCTTCCCGTACCGGTCCGCCGCCGGGCTGTCGTCGTTGTTGCAGTTGTCGTACTTGAGGTAGTCGACGCCCCACTCAGCGAAGCTGCGCGCGTCGACCTGCTCATGACCCAAGCTGCCGGGGTAACCGGCGCACGTCTTCGAACCCGCGTCGGCGTAGACACCGAACTTCAACCCGCGCTCGTGCACGTAGTCGGCCACGGGCCGGAGGCCGTCGGGGAACTTCACCGGATCCGGCACCAGCCGTCCGTGCTCGTCTCTCTCACGCGCCATCCAGCAGTCATCCAGGTTCAGGTAGGTGTAGCCGGCGTCACGCATCCCGGACTCCACCACCCTGTCCGCGATCTCGCGGACCAACCGCTCACCGATGTCGCAGCCGAAGCGGTTCCACGAGTTCCACCCCATCGGCGGAGTCGGCGCCAGACCTGGCGACGCGGAGCGGCCCGCGAGAGGCTCCACCACGACGACCGCGGAAACCAGCGATGCCACCACAGCCACCCGAACCACCGACCGACGCATGACATCCTCCGGGAAGAGCGACGTGCCTCCACGGAACCAGCAACGCAGCGGGGAGGAAACCCGGAACCCGGATCTTCACCGAGCCGTGGGCCCGGCCGTCCTGGCCCACGTGGGGCGGCCCCGCCGCCACGGCGGCGAGTCAGCCTTCGGCGACCCGTACGGCAACCCGCCGCGCCGCGCGTACACCGGTATCTGGGACATGCTGTCGCGCGGTTCGTTCAACGGTCCGGGCGGCCCGCACTCCCGCTGGGTCATCCCGACGACGGCGGGCGGGTCGATGGGCGCCCAGCACGTGCTCCGCAACAAGATCAAGCTCGGGATCGTCGACGAGCGCAACGTGCTGCGCCTGTCCAGGGAGGCGCTGGCCCACTCCGGGATCGTCGTGGCCGAGGTGACGGCGCGCACCGTCCAGCCGGGGCCGAGCGGCCTGTCGGGTGTCAACATCGCCCTGGGCACGGGTGACCTGTCACCCGCCTGCGACATCCGGACCGACCAGTTCTGCGACGGCGGTGGCTACCAGAACTACACGGTCGAGGTCGTGGACCGGATGGGCGCGGACTCGTTCACGCCGGACGCGGGCGTGCTGGTGGCCAAGACCAAGAACCAGGACCAGGCGCCGTTCGCGTGGGTGGTCGACGCCAACCCGCAGGACATCGGCATGACCGACTACGTCCTGCCGGACGGGACCCGGGTGCCGATCACGGTGGGCGACTACCGACAGCTGTCGGACGCCCTGTTCCACGCCGGTACGAACTCGGGCAGCGAGTACGAGCACGTCGACGCGGCCAACCGGCTGCACTTCTACGTGCTGGACGTCAAGCGCGACCGCCAGGGCGTCCTGTCCTACGTGGTGGCGATCCGGTCGCTGGACGGCGCGGGCCCGCAGCGGCGCGGGGTGCGGGTCCTGCCGACCGCCGGCCGCACCGGCACGGACGGCGTGGCCACGTGCCGGTTCCCGCTGCTCAACACCGGCCGCGCCGCCGCGCCTGCCGGTCAGCACCCGGAGCCCGTGGGCCGCTACCTCGACGGCGACGTGTACCGCGTGGCGGCGAAGGCGGAGGCGAGCGGCTGGTCGGTCGAGGTGCCCAACGCGCTCGCGACGGCGGGCTTCGGCGGCCAGGTGGAGGTGCCGGTGCACGTGCGGCGCGACGGCGGCCCGGCGGTGTCGAAGGTGACCCTCACCGCCAGGTCGGAGAGCGACCCGACCACGACCGCGACCGCTTCGTGCACCGTGGCCGGGAGGTAGTCGCAGCTCGAGTGCGGACGCCGGCGCGGTCCAGGTGATCGCGCCGGCGTCCCCACCTCGACGGCCGGACCGCAGGAGGGGAAGCGGTCATCGCGGTTGAGGACCTCGTCGGCCCTTCGACCACCGCGCGGGCCTCGGGCCGGTCAGGTGGAGAGGGTGGCGATGTCGATGACGAACCGGTATCGGACGTCGGAGTCGAGGACGCGCTGCCACGCGTCGTTGACCTCGTCGGCGCGCACGACCTCGACCTCGGGGGCGATGCCGTGCTCGGCGCAGAAGTCGAGCATCTCCTGGGTCTCGGCGATGCCGCCGATCGTCGATCCGGCGAACGAGCGGCGGTTCGCGAAGAGCGTGAACAGGGTCACCGGGACCGGCTCTGGTGGCGCGCCCACGTTCACGAGCGTGCCGTCGAGGGTGAGCAACCGCAGGTAGCGGTCGAGGTCCATCGGGGCGCTGACCGTGTTGATGATCAGGTCGAAGCTGTTCGCCAACCGCTCGAACGTCGTCGGGTCGCTGGTCGCGTGGTAGTGCTCGGCGCCGAAGCGCAGCCCGTCCTCACGCTTGCGCGGGCTCTGCGACAGCACGGTCACCTCGGCCCCCATCGCGTGGGCCAGTTTGACCGCCATGTGGCCGAGCCCGCCCAGGCCGACGACGGCGACCTTCTTGCCGGGCCCGGCGTTCCAGCGCCGCAGCGGCGAGTACGTCGTGATCCCCGCGCACAGCAGCGGGGCCGCCTTCTCGAACGGGATGGCGTCCGGGATGCGCAGCACGAAGTGCTCGTCGACGACGATGTGGGACGAGTAGCCGCCCTGGGTGACGCGGCCTTCGCGGTCCACGCCGTTGTAGGTGTCGGTGAAACCGCGCAGGCAGTACTGCTCGTGGCCCGACAGGCAGTTCGGGCACTCACGGCAGGAGTCCACCATGCAGCCGACACCGACCCGGTCGCCGACCGCGTGCGCGGTGACCTCCGGCCCGACCTCCGCGACGATCCCGGCGATCTCGTGCCCGACGGTGAGGGGGTAGGACACCGGACCCCAGTCACCCCGGACGGTGTGGATGTCGGAGTGGCAGATCCCGGCCCAGGCGATCCTGATGAGCACGTCCTTCGGACCCACAGCACGTCGTTCCACGACACCGGGAGCGAGCGGGTCGGTGGCGGAGGTCGCGGTGTACGCGCGCGCGGAAGTCATCATGTCCTTCGCGGTGAATCGGGGGGCAGAGCGACGCCGTGCAGCGTATCCGAGGGACACTCCGTGCGGCGGCACGTCACCCCCGGTCAGCCGCGGCTTGGTCGGCGATGAACCAGGCGCGGGGGAACGCTCTGTTCGCGCCGGTAACGGCGACCACGTGCTGATGACCAATCCGGCAGAGGTGAATTCGGCGATCAGCAGCGGCTACGTCTACGAGGGCGTGGCGGCCGACGTCGGCTGATCCGTTCAGACCGCGTGTCCGACGCGCTGCCGGCCTACTTCCGGGTTCACACGGGCGCAGTCAGGACCGCCACTGCCGACCTGAATGCAGCTACTGGTGGCCCTATTGTTCACAAGTGTGACCGAAACCCGTCGTTTCTGTTCACGAGTATGACTGCCCGCATTGATCACACAGCCGGTCGATGATCAGTTGGACCACCTTCGACCTCGGCGTTCGATGACATTCGACACCTGTCCGATGCCAACCGCCGAAAGCGATGTTGACCTGCCACTTCCGAACCATCTAACATCCGACGGGAAAGCGGTTTCCGGCACGACGACGTGAGGAAGCACCTTGGACGCGTGGTATTGGCCATCGCGTGCCGGTGGATTCACGCCCACCGGCCTCCCCCTCGCGTGAATAGTTCGCCAACGCCAGTTCCGGCGCCCAGGTAAGTCAGAAGCGGAGTTGTCAATGAATGTTCAACCTCCCACCACGCGCGCCGTGAGGCCCCACCGCGCGCGATGGCGTGCGGGCGCGGCAGCGGCGGCGGGCGTCACGGCGTTGGCCGCCACGCTCATCGCCTGGCCGGTGACGACCGCGTCGGCGGCGATCGGCGCGGGCACGTACACCGTGAAGAACGCGGGCACCGGACACTGCCTCAACGTTCCCAACGGGGCCACGACCGCGGGCGTTCAACTCCAGCAGGCGTCGTGCGGCACCGCGAGCAGCCAGCAGTGGACGTTCACGGCGGTCAGCGGCGGGTACCGGATCAGCTCGGTCGCCACGGGCCTGTGCGTCGGCGTGCAGGACGCGTCCACGTCGGCGGGCAAGGCGATCCAGCAGGTCGCGTGCACCGGCGGCGCCGGCCAGACCTGGACGGTGACCGCGAGCGGCAGCAACTACCGCGTGGTCGACACCAACAGCACCAAGTGCATGAACATCAAGGACAGCTCGACCGCCGTCGGCGCCGGGGTGCAGATCAACTCCTGCGACAGCGTGGCCACCAAGCAGTGGACGTTCACCCCGGTGAGCGGTGGGCCGACTTCGACGTCGACCTCCACGTCCACCTCGACGTCCACCTCGACGTCCACCAGCACGACGACGTCGACCACGACGTCGAACCCACCCGCAGGCGTCGCGACCGGTTACGCGTCCCAGAACGGTGGGACCACGGGCGGTCAGGGCGGGGCGACGGTCCGGGCCACCACGGGCACCCAGATCCACCAGGCGTTGTGCAGCCGGGCCGCCAGCAGCACCCCGATCATCATCCAGGTCGAGGGCACCATCAACCACGGCAACACCGACAAGGTCTCGGGCGACAGCTGCTCGACCGCCGCCGGGGTGATCGAGCTCAAGCAGATCAGCAACGTCACGATCATCGGCGTCGGCAGCGGCGCCGTCTTCGACCAGCTCGGCATCCACATCCGCGAGTCCCGCAACATCATCATCCGGAACGTGACGATCCGGAACGTCAAGAAGTCGGGCTCGCCCACGTCCAACGGTGGCGACGCCATCGGCATGGAGAGCGGCGTCCGCAACGTCTGGGTCGACCACACCACGCTGCTGGCGTCGGGCGGTGAGTCGGAGGGCTACGACGGCCTGTTCGACATGAAGGACGACACCCAGTACGTGACCCTGTCCTACAGCACCCTGCGCAACTCCGGTCGTGGCGGGCTGGTGGGGTCCAGCGAGAGCGACCGTTCCAACGGTTACGTCACCTACCACCACAACCTGTACGAGAACATCGACTCGCGGACGCCCCTGCTGCGAGGCGGCATCGGCCACATGTACAACAACTACTACGTGAGCCTCAACGAGTCCGGCATCAACTCGCGGGCCGGCGCCAGGGCCAAGGTGGACAACAACTACTTCAAGAACTCCAAGGACGTCCTGGGCACCTTCTACACCAGCGAGGCCGGGTACTGGCACGTCAGCGGCAACATCTTCGACAACATCACCTGGTCCGCCCCGGGCAGCGACACCAACCCGGCCGGCCCGGACGTCAAGTCCACCACCACGGTGAACATCCCGTACAGCTTCCGCCTCGACCAGGCCACCTGCGTGCCGAACGTCGTGAGCCGCACGGCGGGCGCCGGCACGGGCCTGAAGGAGTCGGACGGCGCCTGCTAGCAGCGGGGCTCCACCAGGACGCGGTCGAACCGGACGGGGGGGGCGGGGGGGCCCCCCCCCCCCCCGCCCCCCGCGGGGGGGGGGGGGGGCCCCCCCCCCCCCCCCCCCCCCGCCCGGGCC
>NZ_JAJHUO010000001.1:105013-304717 GCF_020859565.1 Saccharothrix luteola
TTATGTAGTCGGAGGGCGCGTGCTAGCTGGGGGCCACCACCCGCCGGGGGTCGAACCGGACGGCGGCTACCGGGCAGCACCAGCCCGGTAGCCGCCGTCTTCGTCGTGGAGGGCCCGAGCTCAGCACCGGCGCCGCGTCACGGGCCCCCATCGCGATGCCACCGGGCTCCGATTGGCCGCACACGGCTCACGACCCCGACGTCGTCCGCATGAAGCAGTCGTGGTTCGACCTGCTGACCTGCATTCCGGTTCTGGCGGTGCTGCTCGTGATCACCATGACGACGACCTGGACGTCAACGCTCCACTGGGCAGCCGTGCAACACCAGCGGGCCGCAAAGGCCTTTCCGGCGTTCACAGGTGAGCGGCCCTCACCAAGGTCACGGAGTACCGCCCTGCCGATTGACCGGCAGCCACTCCTCCTCTATCAGGCGGTCGACGATGGGGTCGGCGGGGTCGAGGAGGAATGGTGGGCGGTGGGCGACAACACGGCGTGCGATCAATGCCTGCACGAACGGTTTGCGGCGCCACGGTCGGACGCCCGCCCAGAGTTCGGCGGGCGGTGTCATCGCGAGCAGTTGCAGGTCCGCCAAGCTCTTGGCCGCGGCGCCGACCACGCCGCCCATGACCAGGCCCAGGGCCAACTCGAAGACCGTGCCGAACCGGGGTTGTCCGTCGAACATCACGTACAGCGTGACCGCGTAGGCGAACAGCGGCCACTCGCGCACGGCCATCGCGGCGACCAGCACCACGCCGAGGGCGGCGGCGGTGGCGGTCGTCGGGGAGTCGCCGCTCTCGGTGAACGCCAGAGCGATCCCGCGCGCGACGGCCCACAGGCCGAAACCGGCCGCGATCCCGACCACGAGCCCGGTCAGGCGTGCCAGGACACCGATCAGCGGTGGCCGTCGCAATGGTGTCGCCACCGCACCGGCCAGTACCGCGGCGGCCCAGGGCAAGCCGAACGCCAGCGTGGTGGCGGTCATCGCGGCGGGTAGCAGGACGGCGGTGCGCAGCGCTTCGTGCACCAGCCAGCCCACCTTCGAGGTCAGTCCCGAATACCAGAGGCGTGCGGCCCGGGGGAAGCCGGTGAAACGTTCGTCCACATAGGACTCTCGCGAAACCGCCTCGGCGACTCGGCGCACGCGGTCCACGGTGTCCAGCGCGGACCAGTGGTCTGCGGCCAGCCGCAGGGCTGCTGGTCGGCCGGCGAGCGCCGCCTCGGCTTCGGCGCGGGTGAGCGGCGCGACGGTCAGCTTCGTCGTGCCTGCGGGCAGCGGTGGACCGTCCGCCCACCCCGCGATCACGGCGGGAACGTCGTAGGCGGCGAGGAACTCCTCGACCATGCCGGCGTTGCGCACCGCGTGCGGGCCTTGACCGTGCCCGTCGAGCAGAATCACCACGCGCCGTTCGGCCAGCCACCCCAGGACGGTGGCCGCGGGGACGCCTTGTTGCCGCACCAGCCACCGGGTGAACGGCCGCCGCACGCCGTCGACGGGCTCGATGCGGGCGGGCATGGTCGACAGATCCACCAGCAGCGTTCGCTCCCGCGACTCGTCCGCGAACTCCGACAGCAGCGTGGACGTCCCCGACCCGACCCGGCCCACTACCGCCACCCTGCCGGTCGGGAAGACGTCGGCTATCCGGACCGGCTCGTCGGAGCCTTCCAGCAGCAGTCGGGGCTCGATCCACAGGCCCGATCGCGGTCGGCGGGGTCTCACAGGCGGTGACGCGGTGTCCGGGGCGAAAGGCGGAACGCCGTCGAGCACGTCGATGCCGGCGACGTGGTCGCGTACCAGCGGGTGCGGGAACCGGAACCCCCGACCGGACGGGCTCACCAGTCCCCGGCGCGCGCACTCGTGGAGGAAGGCCCGTAACCGCAGCGGGAGCAGCCCGGTCCACACCAGTGCTGCCCGCCGCACGAGTGGGCCCAGCAAGAATCCGAGCAGGGCGCCTGCCGGCAACGTGAGCACCGAGCCCGGAACCGCCAGCACCAACGCGGTGAACTCGTCGCCCAACCGGTGCTCGCCGGGTCGGACGGCCAGGACGACACCGAGCCCGAGCCCTGCGGTCAACGCGACACCGGAACGGCTGGTGCGCCACTTCCGCCGAGCGTCGAGCACGTGCGAGTCGTCCGGCAGGAGCGCCACGGCGGTGGCCCCGATCATCCCGATCATGCTCACCAGCACCACCCGCTGGAGTTCCGGGTCGGTCAGGTCGAACCACCACAGCACGAGCGCCGCCCCGACCGTCACCGCCAGCGCAGTGCCGAGCTTGGCCGGCCCGCGGGCCGCGAGGACCGCCACGCCGAGCACGCCACCGAGCGCAAGGGTCCGGCCGACGTCCGGCAAGGCCCCGAGCACACCCGCGAGCACCGCGCACACCCCGCCCACCGCGCAGCCCAGCACCAGCCCCGCCACCACGCCCAGCGCCTTGCGCCACCACCGGTCCGCAACAAGGTCGACCGCGTAGCGCTCCGGCTGCGACATCCACCCCAGCACGACCGCCGCACCGGTCGCGAACAGCACGGCGAGCACACCGACGTGGAACCGGGCGACGAGCGGCAGCACCAGGCCGGTGAGCAGCGCGCCGGACAGCGCGGTCGGCAGCACCCACGCCCGCAGCACGGTGGCGACCTCGGCGGACGCGGGAGCGCCCGGCCGGGTCAGTTCGCGCGGGTCCACGCCGTCCGGGTCGGCGGTGTCACGGGCGAGGCGGGTCAGCAGGGCCAAGCGGCGCAGCACCTGGCTCCGGTCCCCGCCCCGCCGGTCGACCAACTCGGTCACGTAGGCGTCCAGCAGCCGTCGGCCCAGCTCGCCGGGACCGGCCGGCCTCGCGGACACGGTCCGCGCCACCCGCAGCCACAGGGGTGTGTCCACGACCTGCCGCAAGTCGTCGTCCAACGGGACGTCCAGGTGCCGTTCGACCTCGGCGGGCGTGAGCGGGGCAATGGTGACGGTCTTGCGCAGCAGCAGCGCCTGCGGCAGGTCGTGGTACGCGGCAGTGCGACAAGACACCACGACGAACGGCTTGGCGCCGGAGTCGACCACGTCGTTCAGTTCCCGCACACACCGCGTCCGCAGGTCGGCGCGGACCTCGTCCAGACCGTCGAGCAGCAGCACGGCACGGCGGGCGCGCAACCACTCGCGCGTGACCTCCGGCGGAACCCGGTACAGGGCGTACGTCCGCTCCAGCAACCAGTCCAGCAGCGCCTGCGGCTCGTCGTCGCGCCGCCTGCGCAGCAGCACGTCCACCGGGCGTGGCCGACGCGGCCGTCGCCCCCAGCCGGCCAGCGGCAACGGCAGCGGCACCGGGTCACCGCCGTCCGCGCGACGTGCGAGCAGGTCCGCGAGCCGCCACAACTCCGTCGACTTCCCCGACCCCGCCGCGCCCAGGACCAGCAGCGACTCCTCCGCGTCGTAGGCCGCGACCAGCGAGTCGGCACCGTCGATCGCGAGCACCAGCGGCTGCACGCCACCCAGGTCGTCCTCCAGCAACTCCCCCACCCGCGCCCGGATTCGCCGCAACGCACCGACCCGGTCCCGCTCCCCGCCGTCGGTCGCGTCAAGCCCGGACCTGCCGCGCTTGCGCAACTCCACCAGGGTCATCAGGCCACCCAGCACCAGCCACAACGGCAACAGCCACGGCCGCAACGGCTCCAGGAACGCCGGGAACTCGTCCGTCACGAGGTTCGTGACCAGGCCGGCGAGCAACGCGAGCCACACGCTCGCGACGAGCGGTCCACCAGGTGGTCTCATCAACGCGGCAGCGTACCGCTGCCCCGGCTGCCACCGGCCTGAACCGGCCGTACTGGTCTGGAAGCGCCGGTGGCCGGTCGGCCGGTGGTGAGCTGGGGTCAACCCCCTCAGCGGTGGGAGTTCGGGGTGAAGGGGGTGTCGTTGATCTTCTGCGAAGCTCAGACCGGTGACTCCTACTACCGCCGGGTCAGCGCGGTGTTCCGGGACGGGATGAACGGGGAACCCTGCCGGCGGACCGGCGACAGCGGTTGGCGGACGCACTGGAGGGCAATGACCCCAAAGCCTTCGGGCAAGGTCGTGTGGTCTCGGGCAGGCTCGCGATCGAGCCCGGCTTCCGCTTCGTTCACGGACCTCGGAACGCCGCACAGCACGTCAACGTCCGTTCCTCGGCTGAAGCGGAGGTCGTTCGCAGGTAGCCCGCGCACACCCACAGCTCCAAGGCGGCACCGGTGACCAGCGCATTGCGCCCGCCGCCGATCGCCGGCCGCATCCCGCCCCGATCAACAGCACCGCCGCCACCACTTGGACGAGGACCACCGACCACGCGAGCAGCGCGAACCGGCCCGTCCCCGATGAGCGTCCCGACCCCGACGCACACGCCAAGGACCGCGGCACAGGTCACCGATCCCGGCCGCAGCCCCGCCTCGTCCGACAACGCGTCCAGCCGTGTCACGGTGCTCCTCCGCCTCGACCACTCGATCTCCGTATCGTCGAGTTCCTCCCGACGGTTGCGCGTCGACGTGATCGCGCGGTGGATCGGGTTGCCGAGGACGCAGTGGGCCGGCGGGTCGAGGTTCGTACCGCCCTACGCCCGGAACAGTTCCCAGCGTGGCATCAGCACGAAGGCGAAGGCGCACAACCAGACGACCCGGCCGGCGACGATCAAGCCCGAGACGTCGCCCATCACCGATCCGACCACTCCGACCGCGACGCCGATCGCGAGCAACGACAAGCCCCACCGCTGCCACGACCACAGACCAGCCAGGGCGATCGCCTCACCCAGCAAGCCCAGGATCAGCAGCATCAACGGGATACCGAGCGTCCGCCCGCGGTCCACCTCCCCCACGGCCTCGACGAGGAACATCGCCCCGACCACGAGCACCCCGGCGCTGTAGATCGCCAGCCACGCGGTCAGCGCGAACCCGCGCCCGGAAGGCTTCTCCACCACACTGCCACCCATCACGATGCCGTCCTCCGCGTCCCCTGCTCGCCTCCGACGCAGGCGTCACCTCGATAGGTCCCCGACGACATCGCATTCCCCGGATCGGAGCAATGTGGAGACGGCGGTGCTCCGCGGTACCCCAACGGGCAGCGCAGACCCGAGCATGAAGAGCCAGGGCCCGCACACCCACCGGACATCGACCCACACCATCGACCCGCCTGGCGAGTACCCACGCATTGGGATGTGCAGGCGTTTCGGAGCAGGGAGCCTGCCCCTGGGGTGGTCGCCGGCGTCCTCTAGTCGCGGACGGTCTTGTAGCGCAGGAGGACCGCGCCCGATCCAAAGGTGCGGTTCTCCACCAGCTCCAGCTTCACCCAGTCGTTCAGCGACGGGAAGAACGGTGTGCCGCCGCCGATCGCGACCGGCGTCACCAGCACGTGGAACTCGTCCACCAGGCCGGCCCGGACCAGCGGTGCGGCCAGCGTCGCGCCGCCCACCTCCATCAAGCCGTCCGTCTCGGCCTTGAGCCTCCTGGCGGTCTCGACCACGTCACCCCGCTCCAACCTGGAGTTCCACTCGACCGACTCCAGGGTCCGCGAGAAGACCACCTTCGGCATCGCCAGCCACAGCCGCGCGTACTCGGCCTGCACCGGGGGCACGTCGGGCGCCTGACCGGCCGTCGGCCAGTGGGCCGACATCAGCTCGTACAACCTGCGCCCGTACAACGACAGCGCGACCTGCCCGGTCCGGTCGTTCCAATACTGGTGCAGCTCCTCGTCCGGCACGCTCCAGCCGAGGTCACCGTTCGCGTCGACGGTGTAGCCGTCCACCGAGACGTTCATGCCGTAGGTCAGCGTTCCCATGGCGGTACACACTGCCGCAGCGCGGCGAACCCACCGCGCCGCCACGCCGTCCCCCATCTCGTCGGGGCACAACGCCCGGTCCAGAGCAACACCGCACGGGCCCGACGCCAGGCATCGAACGCCGAGTAGACCTTCTCAGGCGACACGGTCAGAGTCCGGTAGTGCTCCGATGGCGAACCAGCGGGGTGTTCGAGCACAAGACCTCTGAACCATCCACCCGGCCGAACGGGTTCCAGCATGCCGCTCGATTTCGAGGAGGCCTCACCAATCGGCGGTCGTCGACTACTGGTACGCGCATGCCTCACCATGCCGTGGCCCGACCTCGGTGGCCTGAAATTCGAGAGACCGGTGGTCGATCGTGTACGTGGTCCGCCCGTTTCGCCGATGGTGACGCCGGGCCGCGTACACGGCACACGATCGGGTCGTCGCCTGGTCCGAGCAGGGGTGATCACGGTGGGAACGGCCGTGATGGCGGTCGGAGGACGCCGCCGTCGACCGGGAAGCGCAATCACCTGTCTTCCAGTTGCCGTGAATTGGTCGAATAGTCCGGGGAAAGCCACCGTCTCGGCGGTATGGGAGCATCGATCGGGAAAGTATCGTTTCGAATCCGTTGGTTCTCACCGGCGACATCAGCGGTTCCGGGGTCTCCGCGTGCACTTCCCCGCAACCGACTGGTGCACTTCCCTGCCCATTTGTGCGAAAGGCTGCCCAAGTGACTCCTTCTCGTGCTGCCCGATTAACCGGCGCGGTCGTCCTCGCGATCGGGCTGGCCATTCCTTCCCTGCCGGCGGTCGCCGCGCCCGTCGACGTGGCGACCGTTTCGTCCACCGCTGCGCCCCGCGTGTCCCTCGGCATGGCAGAGGCGATGAAACGCGACTTCGGCTTGAGCGCCGAAGGCGTCGAGACCCGCTTGGCCCAGGAGGAACGGGCTCGCGGGGCCGAGGTCGTCGCCCGCAAGCTCTACGGCTCCGCGTACGCCGGGAGCTGGTTCGACCCGGCGACCGGCAAGCTGGCCGTCGCGGTCGCGGGCGCGACCGCGGCCGACCGGACCGGCCTCGACGCCACCGTCGTGCCCGTCGCGCACAGCTACGCGCAGCTCGACGCCGCCAAGACCGCCATCGACCGGCAGGCGGGCCGCGCCGCGCCCGGAGGTGTGAACGGCTGGTACGTCGACGTGCGGACCAACACGGTGGTCGTGACCGTCAACCGGCACAAGGTCGACGCCTCGGTGAAGGCGTTCCTCGAGCGGGCCGAGGCCGTGCACGAGGCCGTCCGCGTGGTCGAGGAAGACCACTCGCCGGTGCCGTACGCCGACGTCGTCGGCGGCTGGCCGTACTGGATCAACAACGCGGGTCGGTGCTCCATCGGCTTCGCGGTGTACGGCGGGTTCGTGACCGCCGGCCACTGCGGCACCCCCGGCTCCCAGGCCACCGACCAGTACGGCGCGCTCTACGGCTACTTCGCGGGCTCCACGTTCCCCTACTACGACTACGCGTGGGTGCAGACCGGCGCGGGCGTGAACCTGTGGGGATACATGGAGGGCTACGACGGCTACTGGTACTACGTCCGCGGTTCCGCGCAGGTCCCGGTCGGCTCCGGCGTGTGCCGGTCGGGTTCGACCACCGGAATGTGGTGCAACTACATCCAGGCCCGCGGTCAGACCGTGAACTACCCGCAGGGTGTCGTCTACAACCTGACGCGCACCAACGTCTGCGCCCAGCCCGGCGACTCCGGCGGCTCGTGGCTGAGCTCCAACCAGGCCCAGGGCGTCACGTCGGGCGGTTCGGGCAACTGCTCCTCGGGCGGCACGACCTACTACCAGGAGGTCAACCCGATCCTGTCGGCCTACGGCCTGTCGCTGATCCTGACCTAGGGCGCTGACCACGTACTTCCACCGGCTCGGGGACGCACCCGGCAAGATCCCCGACACCGGCTCGTGGTGATCTCATGCTCGGTGGTGACGTGGTCGCCGCCGAGCATGAGGCCGGGTCGACGCCCGAACCGGTCAGGGCACGTCGATCAATATGTTCGCCCAAGCGGTCACCCACAGCCGCGGTGGCACCCGGACCTCCTCGCCGGCCGCGACTACGACCGCTCCTCGGACGACCTCCGCGCGCGGTTGGTGGAGTGCTCGCGTCGAGCGTCGCGCGCCACGACGGTGGAACGCCGCTCCACATGATCCTCGGCTACCCCGCCCCACCCACTGGTCATCCACCATTGCGGGTGGCGTCACCGACGACAGCCTTGGCACAGGCGGCGACCGGCCGCAGTTCGGCCGCGGTGGGGCCGCGGGCTTCACCGGCGAGTTGGCCGCGGTCGCCGGCGTGTCCGGATCGATCGGCGATGCCTTCGTGCCACGGCGCCGGCCCGGTGACTCGCCAGTGGACGACGCGTCGGCGGTCGGCCTCCTCAGGCCTCGAAGCCGGTGCGCACCGCGGTCGCGAGGCCGTGGTGCGCTTGACCGGAGGGCGTCCGAGCCGGCTCCGGTCGTGGGTTGACCGGTGCCGGCCCGCTACGCCCTTCCCTGCAAGTACGCCAACTGGTCGAGGTTGTTGGGGTCGTTGTTGTCGTTGACCGACATCGTGACCGTGGCGCCGTCGGTGATGCTGAGGTTGTAGGAGTTGGAGCCGTTGACCGGCCCCCGGTAGGGCCCGTAGGAGGCGCCGGATTCCCCGACCTGCAGGGTGGTGTAGATCGTGTCGCTGTCATCGCGGGTGTCGTAGGCCCAGAGCACTTCCCCGTAAGGGTGGAACTCGGACTTCGCGACGAGAGTGGAGCCGACGTACAGCTCGACCTTGATCGCGATGCCGCCGGCGTCCTTGCGGAAGAAGGTGCCGTCCCAGGGATCGTTGATCCGGCAGCCGTCGCTCTGGGCCACCACGGTCAGGGTGCCGGACAGGCGTTGGCAGTTGCCCGTGTCGACCTGAGCCCAGCGGACCGTGGGATTCGGGCTGTACGCCTGGGCGTTGCTCGTCGTGAAAGCGAACGAGCCCGTGAAGGCCAAGGCCGTGATGATGCCGGCCGCCAGTCGACGTCGGTGTGTTCCGCGCATGTTCTTCTCCATCGCTCGAGGTCGTCCGCGCCCTGGACTTGATGGGAGCGAGCGGTATCGGAGTCGTCGGGGACGAGCCTCTCGACTGGGTCTTCAGAAAATCTTGTGCGCCGTCGACCGGGCCGCGGACCCGGTGTCCGAGGTGTCCAAGGTTTCGACCAGGTCGCACGGCCATCGTCGGACACCTGGTCGGTGACGGAACAGAAGGGGGAACCATGCGAATCCGGCGGATCTTGACGGCCGCGGCGCTCGGAGCGCTGTTCGTGCTCGCTCCGGCAGGGGGCTCGTCGCAGGCCGCGCCCGTGGAGGCGGCGGCGGTGACCTGTGGCAACGCCCACTGGCCGCACGAGGTGGAAGACGGGAGGACGGGAGCCGTGCGGGCCGCGGCTGCGCCCGCGGCGGTCCACACCGGACCGTACGGGGCGTGCACGGTGGTGGGGTACCTCGGTGACGGGGTGCCGATCCAGTACGACTGCTACGTGGTCAATAGCTACGGCAACACGTGGACGTGGGTGCACGGGTTCGGGTGGGTGTTCGACGATTACCTGGTGGGCAACGGGGCTTACTACCCGTGCCCGTCGAGCTGACGGCCGGATGCGCCTGGTCGGCCGCACGCGACTCGCATCCGCGACCTGGAATTCCCGGCGCGGATGCGATCGCGCTTGGAATGCGTGCCGCCATTGGCGTGGCGGCCTGCGATTTGTGAGGTGGCGTCGGAAACCTCCTGCGACGATGCGTTGATGGGGGTTCGCTTCGCTGTGCTCGGGGACGTGGAGGCCCAGGTCGACGGGGTGCGGGTGGATCTCGGCCACTCACGCCAACGCTGCGTGCTCGTCGCTCTCCTGGTGGACGTCAATCGCGTGGTGCCGACCGGTCGGTTGATCGACCGGGTATGGGGTGATCGGGCGCCTGAGAGGGCGCGCACGACGCTGTACGGCTACCTGCACCGGTTGCGCAAGGTGTTCCCGCCCGGCTGCGGCGCCGTGATCGAACGCCGGTCCGGTGGGTACGTGCTGGTGGCGGACGCGCGGGAGGTCGACCTGCACCGGTTCGCCGGCCTGGTCGAGCAGGCCCGAACGACGTCGGACCGCGCCGAGGCGCTCGGCCTGCTGGACCGCGCCGTGGCGCTGTGGCGGGGCGAGCCGTTCGCCGGGCTGGACACGCCGTGGCTCGCCGAGGTCCGGTCGGAGGTGGAGCGCGGTCGCGTGGACGCGGAGGTGGACCGCGCGGAACTGGCGCTGGAGCGGGGACGGCACGCCGAGGTCGTGGACGTCCTGCGCCCGTTGGTCGCCGCGCACTGGACCGACGAACGTCTCGCCGTCCGACTGCTGCGGGCGTTGCACCGCGGCGAGCGCCGCGGGGAGGCGTTGACGTTCTACCGGACGTTCCGCGACCGGCTCGTGGAGGAACTGGGCGCCGAACCCGGGGCACCGCTGCGCGAAGCGTTCCAGGAAGTGCTGGTCGCCGATCAAGGGCTGCCCGCCAGCCCGGCGGGATCGGTGGGCGCCTGGCGGCAGCTGCCGATGGACGTCGAGGAGTTCACCGGGCGCGACAGGGACCTGCGGCAACTGCGCGAATGGGCGAGGATCGGCTCCCGCCCCGCCTCCTCTGCGCCGACGATCGCCGTCATCACCGGCATGGCCGGTGTCGGCAAGACGCGGCTCGCCGTGCGCGTCGCGCACAGCCTGGTGGCGGACGGTCGGTTCGACGAGGTCCAACTGTGGTCGGACCTGCACGGTTTTCACGAGGCACGCGACCCCGCCGACCCGTCAGCGGTGCTGGAGCGCTTCCTGCGGCTGCTGGACGTGCCCGGCGAACGCATACCGCAGGACCTCGACTCGCGGGCCGCGCTGTACCGGGACAGGCTCGTGGGCAGGCGCGCCCTGGTGCTGCTGGACAACGCCGCGTCGGCCGAGCAGGTGCGGCCGCTCCTGCCCGCCTCGCCAGGGGCGCTGGTGCTGGTGACGTCCCGGCACGTGTTGTCCGAAGTGGACGGGGCGCGCCTGCTGCCGCTCGACGTGCTCAGCCGCCAGGAGTCGGTGACCGTGCTGGCTCGCGTGGTGGACGACGGCCGCGTTGCCGTCGAGCCGGAGGCCGCCGCGAAGGTCGCGCAGCTGTGCGGGAACCTGCCGCTCGCGGTGGTGCTCGCCGCGCGGAGGCTGCGGACCCGGCCGAGGTGGACGGTGGCCGACCTCGCCGACCACCTGACGCCTTCCGGTCGGCGGCCGGCAACCGCGCTCACGAGCCTGGACACCGTGTTCGACCTGTCCTACCGGGCGCTGCCGCCGGTGGCGCGCAGGACGTTCCGGCTGCTGGCGCTGCAAGTGGGCGACGACTTCACCGCCGAGTCGGTCGCGGCGCTGTCCGGGCACGGGGTCGAGGACGCCGAGCAGCAACTGGAGCACCTGCTCGACGAGCACCTCGTCCAGCAGGCCGACGCGCGTCGCTACCGGCTGCACGATCTCGTCCGCGAGTACGCCCGGCGGCGCACCGCCGTCGAGGGCGACGAGGTGGACCGGGCGGTCCGCCGGCTGCTCGTCTGGTACCTGCACGCGGCCGAGTCCGCGCGTGGCGTGCTCGACCCGACCCGCGTGCGGATCATCGACCTGCCCGAGCCACCCGCCGACGTGGTGGTGCCGTCGTTCTCCGGATACGACGACGCGGTGCGGTGGTTCGAGCAGGAGCACGCCGCGCTGACGGCCGCGGTGCGGACGGCGGCGGCGCAAGACCTCGCGGTCGTCGCGTGGCAGCTGGCCTGGGTGCTGCTCAGCTTCCACTACCCGCGCAGCCACTGGGACGACTGGATCGGCTGCTACCACGCCGGCCTCGCCGCCGCCAAGCAGGCGGGTCTGCGTCGCGGCGAGGGCATCATGTGGCGCGGGCTCGGCGTCGCGTACAGCGACCTGCGCCGCTACGACACCGCCGTGCACTGCCACGTGCGGGCGCAGGGCCTCCTCGAGGAGGTCGGCGACGTGCACGGCCAGGCGTGGAACCTGAACAACCTCGGCGTCATCCACGTGGACCTCGGCGAGCTCGACCGCGCCGCCGACTGCTTCCGCCGCGCCCTGCCGATGTTCCGCGCCACCGGTGACCGGCAGGGCGAGGGCTTCGCGCTGAACAACCTCGGCGACACCTACCTCGGGCTCGGCCGCACGGACCTGGCCGCCGACCACCTCGAACGCGCTCTCGCGATCCAGCGCGAGACCGACGACCAGATGGGGCTGCAGTTCACCTTGAGCACCCTCGGCGAACTGCACCACCGGACCGGGTCGTACGGCGAGGCGCTGCGCTACCACCGCGAGGCGCTGGCGTTGAGCCGACGGCTCAACCACCCCCGCACGACCGCCCGCGCCCTCACCAACCTCGCCCGCACCCACGACCAGCTGGACGAGCCGGCCGAGGCCAGGCGTCACCGGCAGGAGGCTCACGACATCTTCCAGGAGATCGGCGACCCCCAGGCCGCGGAGGTGCAGGACCCCGTCAGGACCTGATCGCGCGCCGACCCGGCCGTCCTCCGACAGCTGTCCTGCACCCCCGTGAGGTGCGCGGGTCTTGGTGTTCGCGTGCCCGGATCGCCCGACGGGAGGGTGGCGGCGATCCACTCGGCGAACGTGGTGGGGCGCGGTGGTGGTCGTCGGGCTGGGGTCAACGGGTGAGTTGTCGGGCTTCGGCGAGGGCGCGGTGGGTGTGGTGGAGGTCGTCTTCTTCGGCGGGGACGTCCAGGACCAGGGTGCGGACGCCCAGCGCCAGGTAGCGGGAGAGGTAGGTGCCCACCTCTTGGTAGCCGCCGACCAGGTAGGGGCAGAAGGTGTTGTAGTTGCGGAACGGGTGGAGCCAGTACGGCGTGTCCGTGCCGGTGTGGGCGGTTTCGCGGGCTGCCAGGTGGCCGTGCCAGTGGGAGTCGGAGACTTCTACCGCCATCTCGTGGATCAGCCTGCCGGTCTCCGAGTGGGGGAACCGGGTGGTGGCGGCGCGCCAGGCCTCCGCGCTGTCGGGGCGGGCCAGGACGCCTATCCGGATGCCCTCGGGACAGGGTTCGCCGGCCTCGTAGTCGTGCACGGGACGGGGATAGGCCAGGCGGGGTACGCGCAGGTCCCGGGCGGCTCGTGCGGCTGCCGGTGAGGAGCCGGAGAGGAAGTAGCGCGGGGCCAGGTCGGGTCGCAGCGGGCGGGAGAAGTGGGCGTTGCGCACGCTGAAGTAGTCGCCGGAGTGGCTGTAGGTGGTGTTGCCCAGCAGACCCTGGACGATGCGGGCGTACTCGACCAGGCGGGTGTAGCGGGTGTCGTGCGGCAGGTGGTCGTCCAACGACTCCAGGTGTTTCACGAAGCCGCCGGAGACGAGGTTCACGTGGACGGGGCGTTCGTGCAACTGCCCCAGCGTGGTGATCATCTTGGCGACCGAGTGCGGGTGCATCGCGATGGGTTGCACGGCCACCAAGGGCACGGAGCGTTCGGTGTGCAGCATGGCCAGTTGGGCGAGCAGCCACGGGTCGACGTTGTCGTTGTCGCTGTAGATCAGGAACCCGGTGCAGCCGCTGCGTTCGGACCAGCGCATCACGTCCGAAGCCCGCGAGCGTCGGACAAGTCGGGCTCGGTGCGGCTGCTCGGCGCGCGCATCGGGCGGAACCTGGAGCTCGACGGTGCCCTCTTGCGCAACCCCGACGGCCCTGGACTGCACGCTGAGGGCGTCAGGGTGGGCCGGGCCCTCAGGATTCGCAAGGCGGATGTGAACGTCGAGTGCAAAACGGGTGCGATCCAACTGGTGAACGCACGGGTGGGCGGCGACGCGTGGCTGGACGGAACCCGGGTCCACAACGACTTCGGCCCGGCGGTGAACGCGGAAGGGTTCAGCGTCGGCGGCTCTCTTCTGCTGTGCCGGGGGTTCACCGCGACCGCGGAGTCGCCGGAGCTGGGGACCGTGCACCTCATGTCGAGCCGGGTCGGCTCACGACTCGACCTCGGCGTGGGCCGGAAGGACACGGGTGACATCGTGGAGGCGGCCGCAGGATGGGAGCCGACGGAGAATCCCGCGACGCTCTGCAACAAGGCGCAGAACGGGCTTGTGCTCGACCTGTCGTGCGCGACGACGAACGACCTGAGGTTGCCCCCGGAGGTCGTGTGCGAGCCCGAGGACGGGTGGTGTTCGACGGGGAACAAGGTGATCCTCGTCGGCCTGAAGTACACGACGTTGTCGAGGGAGTCCACCCACCGGCATTGGCCCCATCTGCTCGGTCACCACGTGGACCTCTTCGATGCCGAGCCCTACCAGCACCTCGCCACGGTCCTGCGAGGCAGTGGTCGGGCGGGTGAGGCGCGGCAGTTGCTGATCGAGTTGGAGAACGAGCGCCACCGCCGGAGGAGCCGACCGGTGCCGACCGGATCCAGCGCGTGGCACTGGACCAAGCGGATCGTCCTCGGGCACGGGTACAAGCCGGGGAGGGCCCTGTACTTCCTCCTCGGCGTGTTCGGGCTGGCTCTGCTGCTCTCACTGGCGGCCTGGTCGGCGGACTGGGTCCACAGACCGGCGATCCGGGTGGAAGGGCAGGAGCTCCCGGCAGCGTCGAAGTCTCAGGAACTGGACCACCGGTTGCGGTGCAGCATCGGCGCGACGGTGCGGATGGCTGTCGACCTGTCCGTACCGCTTCTCAACACCACCGGACGAGCAGGGTGCGATTTCCGACCGAACTACCCGCCCAACGTGATCGGCTTCGTGCTCGGGTTGTTCCTCCAGGTCATGGGCTGGGTGTTCGCGACGTTGTTCGTCGTGGGGTTCACCGGGGTCGTCCGCCGGGAGTGACCGGGTCTCTCCGCCACCAGCCACGTAGACCTACCAGGGGGCGAGAGGCCGGCGTGGGCGGTCTTCGTGCTCGGGCCGACCGCGGTATCCGCTGTGGACGGAACGCCCGAGCACCTCACGCCTTCGTCAGCCAGAACTTGATGCCCACTTCGACATCGCCGAGTTCGCCGGTGTCCGATGCCGCGGCGTCGGCCTCGGAGCGTTCGTTGATCTCCAGCGCCAGCACGGTCTCCGCGATGTCGCGGCTGTGCTCGCGCACCGCTTCCGCGACCTCGCCGGTCGCCACCCAGCCCAGCTTCACGCGGTCGGTCACCTCGAAACCCGCCTGCTTGCGCGCGGCTTGGACGAGGCGGATGACTTCGCGTGCCACGCCGGCCCGTCGTAGTTCCAGCGTGATCGTGGTGTCGAGGGCGACCGTCACCTCCTGGTTGCCGCCGACCTCCCAACCCTGCCGCGGCACTTCGCTGAGCAGCACGTCGTCCGGGGTGATCGTGACCTCTGCACCCTCCACCACGACGAGGCTCTCGCCGCTCTCCTTCAGGGCACCGGCCAGCGCGGCGTGGTCGGCGCCCTGGATCGCCTTCGCCACCACCTGCGTCCGCGAGCCGAACCGCTTGCCCAGCGCCCGGAAGTCCGGCTTGACCGTGATGTCCACGATCTCGCCGGCCCGGTCCAGCGGCACGACCTCGTGCACGTTGAGCTCGTCGGCGATCTCGGCGACCAGCTCGGCGGGCAGCCCGTCACCGGGCACGCCGACCAACGCCCGGCTCAAGGGCTGCCGGTTGCGGATCTTGGTGGCCTTGCGCACCGCGCGGCCCACTTCCACCACCTGGCGCGTGAGGACCATCGCCGAGCGCAGCGCGTCGTCGGCACCCGCCGGGTCGGGTTCCGGCCAGGACGCCAGGTGCACCGAGTCCTCCGCCGCCGGCTCGCCGGGCCGGATCACGTGCTGCCACACGTGTTCGGCGATGAACGGGACGAACGGCGCCATCAGCCTGGTCAGCACGTGCAGGCACTCGCGCAGCGTCGCGAGCGCGTCCGGGTCGCCGTGCCAGAACCGCCGGCGAGAGCGCCTCACGTACCAGTTCGACAGGTCGTCGACGAACTGCGCGAGCACTCGGCCGGCGCCGGCGGAGTCGAACTCCTCCAGCATG
Source organism: Saccharothrix luteola (assembly GCF_020859565.1). Taxonomy (GTDB): domain Bacteria; phylum Actinomycetota; class Actinomycetes; order Mycobacteriales; family Pseudonocardiaceae; genus Actinosynnema; species Actinosynnema luteola. The sequence goes on from NZ_JAJHUO010000001.1 coordinate 120,793, forward strand.
GCGCCGACCGACGACACGACCTGTGCCAACTCGGCGAGCACCCACCGGTCGGCGACGACCCGTCCGGCGATGGGCGACTGGGGCGACCGCGGCGTCCACGAGCTGGTGCTCGCGTACAGGGTGAAGAACGACGCGGTGTTCCAGTAGGTCAGCAGGACCTTGCGGGCGATCTCCTCCAGCGGGCCGTCGCCGACGCGGCGCGGCGACCACGGCGAGCCGGAGCAGAGCATGAACCAGCGCAGCGCGTCCGCACCGTGCTTGTCCATCAGCGGGATGGGCTCGACGATGTTGCCCAGGTGCTTGCTCATCTTGCGCCCGTCCTCGGCCATGATGTGCCCGAGGCAGACCACGTTCTCGTAGGGCGAGCGGTCGAATATCAGCGTGCCGACGGCCATCAGCGTGTAGAACCAACCGCGGGTCTGGTCGATGGCCTCGCAGATGAACTGCGCCGGGTAGCTCTTCTCGAACAGCTCGACGCTCCCCTCGACGTACGGGTAGCCGATACCGGCGAACGGCATCGCGCCCGAGTCGAACCACGCGTCGACCACCTCCGGGACGCGCGCGGCCCGCTGACCGCAGGTCGGGCAGTCGAAGGTGATGTCGTCGACGAACGGGCGGTGCGGTTCCAGCCGCGACAGGTCGGCGCCGGTGAGTTCGCCGAGCTCCGCGCGGGAGCCGACGCACACCTGGTGGCCCGAGGCGCACTGCCAGACCGGCAGCGGGGTGCCCCAGTAGCGGTTGCGCGACAGGGCCCAGTCGATGTTGTTCGACAGCCAGTCGCCGAACCGCCCGTGCTTGAGGTGACCGGGGTACCAGTTCGTGCGCTCGTTCTCGCGCGCCAGCTCCGCCTGTCGTGCCGTGGTGCGGATGTACCAGGAGAGCTGCGCGTAGTACATCAGCGGCGTGTGGCAGCGCCAGCAGTGCGGGTACTGGTGCTCGAACGCCAGCGACTTGAACAGCAGCCCTCGCGTCTTCAGGTCTTCGATGAGGGGTGCGTCCGCTTCCTTGAAGAACTGGCCGCCGACGAGGCCGACCTCCGGCAGGAACCTGCCATCGGCGGCGATCGGGTTGACCACCGGCAGCCCGGCACGGCGGCAGGCCGCGAGGTCGTCCGCGCCGAACGCGGGCGCCTGGTGGACCAGACCGGTGCCGTCCTCGGTGGTGACGTAGTCGGCGGTGATGACGATGTGCGCGTCGGGGATGTCGACGAGGTCGAACGGCCGCCGGTAGCGCACACCGGCCAGTCCCTCGCCCTTGATGCTCGCGAGGACCTCGACGTTGTCGCCGAGCACCTGCGCCACGAGCGGCTCGGCCACGACGAACGTGCCCTTGTCGGTGCGCACGACCTGGTACTCGACCGCGGGGTGCACGGCGACCGCGGTGTTGGACACCAGCGTCCACGGCGTCGTGGTCCAGATGAGCAGGTCGACGTGCGGGATGCCGTGCAGCTCGCCGTCGACCGGCAGCCGGACGAACACCGACGGGTCGACCACGGGTTCGTAGCCCTGCGCGACCTCGTGGTCGGAGAGCCCGGTGCCGCAGCGCGGGCAGTAGGGCGCGACCCGGTGGTCCTGCACCAGCAAGCCCTTGTCGCTGATCTGCTTGAGCGCCCACCAGACGCTGTCGATGTACTCGGGCGACATCGTGCGGTACGCGTGCGTCAGGTCGACCCAGTAGCCGACGCGCTCGGTCATCGCCTCGAAGTCGCCGACGTGGCGCTGCACGGACTCGCGGCACCTGGCGTTGAACTCCTCGACGCCGATCCTCTCGATGTCCTGCTTGCCCGAGAGCCCGAGCTCCTTCTCGACCGCGATCTCGACGGGCAGCCCGTGGCAGTCCCATCCGGCGCGACGGGGGACGTGGTAGCCCTTCATCGTCCGGAATCGGGGGAAGAGGTCCTTGAAGACCCGGGCCTCGACGTGGTGCGCACCCGGCCTGCCGTTCGCGGTGGGTGGCCCTTCGTAGAAAACCCACTCCGGGCTGGACGCCCTCTGCTCCACGCTGCGCGCGAAGATGTCCCGCTCACGCCACAGCTCCAGCACTTCGTGATCGACCGCGGGCAGGTCGACCCGCGAAGGCAGGGGCGTGTAGGGGGATCGGTCGGACACGGCACTCCTCCGGGACGAGGAACGGTCGGTACAACCCGCCGAGGATAGCGACTCTCCCGGTCGGACGGTCGCGAAATGCTGTTCGCCGGCGAATAGGCACGACCCGACGGGCACATTCCCGAGAAGTTGCCAGAGGCCCGGCCCGTCCGGCCGGCACCGACGGCCCGTCCGGTGCGTTCCGGCGGCGCTTCACGATCAGGACCAGTGCGCCCAGGGCGGGGGCTGGCGCTGCGGCTGCGCTGATCTCCGGCACGGGACTCTCGTCCACCGCCGTCCTCGCAGTGGACGACGGCGGAGTCTCGGTCGACGCGTCCACGGCGGCCAAGGTCAGCTCCACGCTCGCGGTGTCACCGGCGGAGCCCTGCACGGTCGCGCGGGTGGTGCGGTAGCCGTCCAGGGCCGCGTCGACCGTGATCCGACCCGCGGCGATCGGGCTTGCCGGCGCCCGACTTGATCGAGAACCGGCCGCTCGGGTCGCTCGTCGTGCGGTACTCGTGCCCGACGCTGTCCACGACGGTCAGGGCCACGCCGCCGATCGCCTTGCCGCCGGCGTCGCGGACCCGGCCGGACACGCCGTCCACCTCGGACGACGGCTTGTCCGCATCGGGTCGCGTCGCGCCCGCGCCGTGGATGGAGATCATCCTGTAGTCGTAGCTGTTCTGCCCGCCGAGCCGCACGGCGACCGAGATGTTGACAACCGAGGGTCTCGCCCGCACTCACCTCGGGCGCGACGACGGTGGCCGCGACGTCCTGGCCCTGGCCAGGTTTGAGGTTCGGCTCCGCCCGACAGCCGGCGGTGCACGGCAGGCCGCCACCGACCACCACGATGGCGGTGTCCGCCCCGCTCCCGCCGCTCGTGACGCGGAACCGGACTTGAACCTTGTCGCCGGGCTTCACGTTCTCGGCCGACACGCTCAGGATGCTGATGGGTGGTCGCGAAGCCGAGCCGGCGCCGCCGAAATCCGACGGCCCCGACTCCGCTCGATGTCCACCCGACCGGAACGGACCCGGCTAACGCCGGACGGCCCCTTCCAGCAGGCTCCGGTGGCTGATCATCCACCCGGCCGCCCGGGCCCGCCAGGACAACGCCCACAGCGGTCCCGGATCACTCGACTCCGGCGTGATACCCGCGTACGTGGCCTCCGCGGCGCAGTCCCGGATGGCGAAGTGGATCATCCGGTCGACCAGGCCGCCCCGTTGTCCCGACGGCAGGGCGTAGCCGTCCAGGAACAGCCCCAGCTGCCGGGCGCGGTGGACCGCGTCGGGCAGGCCGTTCCGCTCGGCGACGTCGTCGTCGTGCAGCTGGGCGTTCCACCACGCCGCGCCGGCGACCTCGTCGAGGCGGTCGACCGGCCCGGCGAGGGTCCAGTCGACGAGTCCGACGGGGAGGCCGTCGCGGGCCACGATGTGCCAGGGCCCGGCGTCGCAGTGCCCGATCACCGTCTCCGGGCCGGTGCCGTGCAGCCACCACGGCTGCCACACCGCGTCCACGGGCGGCCGGAACCCGGCGGTGGCGGTGTGCAGCTCGCGGAGCAGCGCACCGGCCCGCCAGACCCCCTCGTCGGTCCACGCGTGCGGATGCACGATCGTGCCTTCGAGGTAGGTCAGGACTTCGTTGCCCTCGGCGTCGAGGCCGTCGCCGACCACGCGGGGGGCGCCGGTGAAGCCGACGTCCTCCAAGTGGCGCAGCAGCGCGTGGACGGTCGTCGTCCAGCGCTGCGCGGGTCGCCTGACGGTCCGGCCGACGAGGGTGGCCTTGCTGGGTCCGCCTTCGGCCGCTGTCAGAGGTTGTGCGGATGGTTCGGGGTGCACGGATTTCTCCTCGTGGAGTGCGGGACCTGGTTCACGGCACCGCGGTGCGGTGCCGATCGGCCGGCTCGGGTGGTGACCCGGGAGCCGGCGAGGACCGCCACGAGGCGAGGAGTGCGCTGCGGCTGCTGCTGCCGGTTGACGCCGTGGCAGCGGTCAGGACGTGGTGCGCTCCCGCGCCGGGACGGTCGGGACTCCACCGAGGACCATGCACGCCATGTCTTCCCCCTCGAATCGTCGGATCTCGGACACGGTAACGATGTTCACGCGGCACGCCCAACGGTTTTGACCGCCGCCGGCTCCGCTGTCACGCGCCGGATCCCGGCTTTGCGCTCACACGGAACCGACGCTACCGACCGCGTGCCGCTTGTCGTTGATCGAACCGGACATTCGCCGACCTGGCCGGCGCCGCCTGTCGGATGATGACGTAGAACGGGTCCGAGTCGAGGATGTGGTCGTCGGTCAGCCATCGACCGTAGATCTGACCCGCCGTTTCATTGTGCAGGGCGTTGAGCGGCCTGACGGCATAAGTCAACACGCGACCCTCGTCAACCCTGGCGGAGTTCTCGTAGGTCGTGGCGAACGGGTATTCGTCGCACTGCAGCACTTCTCCGGCGTCGTTGATCGTGTAGTCGACCCCGAAGTAGTACTGGCAGGTGCGGCGGACCTTGCGATGCGAGCCGGCGATGTCCTTGTCGGTGTCGTAGTCCTTGTAGAGCCGATGCAAGGGCTCCTCGTTGATCCGACCGGGAACCTTCTTGCCGACCACGCCGGGCTTGGTCGAGGTGATGTCGGTCTGGGCGTCCCTGATGAACCGGGCCGATTCTCCGTGACGCGGATCGTCGGCGAAGAGCGACAGCGAGGAGGCGACGTGGGTGAACACGCACCTGCTGCCGCTCACGTACGTCGCTTCGTCGCAGCGGATGTGCTCGGTGGGGCTGAAACCCGTGTCGGGGACACCGATGGGACCGACGAGGGTGGAGACGAGGTCGAACGCGAAATAGCCGCGCTTCTCCGCGGCGTACTTGTCGGCCGGGACACCGGTGGTGGTCAACGTCGCGGTGAACCACACCGCACCCGACGCTCCGTCCAGTTCCCACTGGCGCACGGTCTTCTCCGCCGTCGGCGGGGACACGGCACAGCTGCTCTGCCTGTTGAGGTCGGCGTTGAGGCAGCCGACCTTGAACGACAACGGGCTGTCCTTGAACGTTTCACCGGTGTCGTACCAGTGGATCAGTCGCAGACCGAATTTGACCCTGTTCTCGGCGTTCTGCGCCACACCGACGAAGACCCGGCGGAAGAACGTGCTGCCGGCATGCTTTATCTGGCCGTTCTCCAGCTTGTTGTACCTGATTTCGAGGTCGGTTCCCCGGCAGATGTTGTACTTGTTCTTGAACCACCAGTGGGGCTCGTCGGCGCCGTCGTGCCTCTGATCACACTCGTCGAACGTGATCGGGTCGATGACATCGGCACCGGTCGCGTCGGACATCAGCTCGACCGTGTCGGCCGGTGTGTCCACCACGTACTTGCCGTCCTCTGCCAGCTTGTGCAGATCCTCGCCCTTGGGCCCGGCGGCGAGTCGCCTGGCGTGGATTTCCGCCGCCTGGGCCGACGAGCCGGTGTACCGGTAGTCCCGATTGACGTCGAGCGCCTGCGCCTCGACGGGGGCAGCCGGGTTGCCCGCAGCCACCGGAGGAGCCGTGATCAGGGTTGTCACGAGCAGCGCGGCCGCCAGTTTGCCGATGGTGTTCACGTGATCACCTGCCTTTCGCGCGGTTGTTGTCTGCAAGCTCAGGTGATCAGATCCATGATGAGCCACCCGTTTCCGATCTGCACCGGTGTCCCCAGCGCCGGCGACGCGCCCCAGCCTCGGAACGGGTAGTACAGCAACGCGCCACTCGGTGTCGATTTCACGACGTCGTTCCTGCCGTCGCCGTTCACATCCATCAGGAACACGCGGTGTGTCGTCGCAGCGGCGAACTGCCCGGCCGCGAAGGTCCACGGGTTCGAGTGATCCCACGTGTCCGGACCGTTGAGCTTGTGGGTGTGCCTCGTGGCCAGCATGTCGCCCTTCAGGAGGTTGAAACCGGCCAAGTCGGGATCTTCCCGGCTCCACTCGACAAAGAAGTCCCATTCGTTGATATCGGCGTGGCCGTCGAAGAGGTACTGCCGGGGCCGGAACGTCGACTTCCCGTTGAAGCTTCCACTGTGCAGGTAGACGTACGCCCTACCGTCGGCGTTGTCGACGCCCAGTATGTCGTCGAAACCGTCGGTGTCGACGTCACCGACCATCAGCTTCTCGTAGATGTTCCAGTTGGTCCCGACGACGACCGGATCCAACCACGTCCTGGTGCCGTTGAAGGTGCCGCTGTGCGGGTAGACGAGCAAAGCGCCGTCATTGCGGCGCGCGAGCAGGTCGGCCGGCTGTTCCGCGGTGGTCTCGTACTCAGGCGTATCGCCGGTGAGCTCGGCCACTCCGACCCAGTTCATCGTGTTCCAGTTCGTGCCCACCAGCGTCTTGGCCGAGAACACGTTTCCCTGAGCGCTTCCCGAATGGGTGTAGGCCCACAACGCACCGCTGTGCACGTCCGGCTGGCGAGCGAGGACATCCGGCCAGCCGTCACCGGTGAGGTCCCGGGACCGCGCGGTGGAGCGCTGGATGCGATCGCCGACCGCGGCCGGCACAGCACGGTCCGACTCGGCCGACGCCAACCCCACAGGCTTGGGAGTGGCCGATCTCGACGGGCCGGATGATGCCGACGCGACGGTCGACGCCGGCGCGCCTGACACGATCATGATCGCCAGGAACATCCGCAGGACCAACCCGCGTTTGGACAGCATTACCTCTACCTCCTCGTGGTGGTGCCCGGTCGGGTTCGGGTGACGGGCGCCCAACCGGCGGATCGCCGTAGTGCGGAGGTGACCGCCTCGGACCGGGCGGTGAGCGTTGCCGCCGTTGTCCGGCAACACCCACTCAACCCCACGTGGACCTCGCGCCGTAAAGCATTCGAACCAGTTCGAATCCACCACGACGGGCGACCCGCACTCGCACCGCCTCCGCGCCCATCGACCCCGATCCGGCCAAGAAGAGGGTGGTCGGGTGCCGAACGCGTCGCTCCGCGGGGCGCGGGGCCGGCGGTCGGCAGTCGGCATGTGTGCCCGGTGTATCGGCTGGTGAACGACCTGGTGGTCACGGACCGCTGTGGACGTATGCCGCCCACGTCGTCGGGGTGTCCGGACGGGCGGCGCGTCCGGCTCGCACGGCGTGGTGGAGCGCCGCCGCGGCCGAGGCAGCGCGGAGCACGTCGTCGGACATCATCGCCGAGTACGCGTGGTCGGTGAGGTAGGGGGCGAAGTCGTCCGGGACCTCCCACAAGGTCGCGATCACGTGGGTGAAGCCGATCGCGTGCAGCACGCCGGCCACGTGGTCCTCCACGTCCGTTCACCGGCTGATGTGCACGAACGCGCTCCACAGCGCCGGACGCGGGGTCGGCGAGGTCGGCCAGTGCGTGACAGCAGAAGTGCACCACGCTGGCATCGGCGAGCGCGGAAGACACCGCACGCGGGGTGGCCTGGCTGTCGGCCAGGACGCGCACCGGTCCTCCGAGCAAGCCGGCGACCGCGGCTGCTTCCTCCGTCGCACGCGGGAGCGGTCGACTGGGTGCCTCCGATATGGCCACGACCACCGCACGAGCGTCGGTGATGCCGACTGGCGGCCGGGAATGCGCGTCGACCAGCGCGCGCAGCGTCGTGGTCGTCGACGACACGAGGTCGGTGCGACCCGATCCCAGGCTTGCCGCGGCGTGCAGCGGCAGCGCGCCGAGCACCCCTGTCGGCATCCACCACACGCGTCCGCAATCGGGCCCCAGGGCGTCGACGACCGGGCCGGCGGTCGTTCTCCGGAGCCAATCGAGCGTGGAGTGCATGACCGAGTCGGTGCCGCCGTCGGCGGCCTCCACCGCCCGGACGAACCGCTCGACCCGGCCGGCGACCTCGGCGTGGTCCAGGTCCGGCAGCGGGACGAGCCGGACACCGGATTCCCGGACGATGAGGGCGCCGCACCCGAAGCGGGACACGTTGACCACGACCACCGGTCCCCGGGCGGCGGGCGCGAGGTCGTCGAAGCGCAGCGGCGCGCGGAACCGCTCGAGGCCGGGCACCTCTCGCCGGATCCGGTCGACCACGTGCTCCCACCCGGCCGCGATCTCGCGGCGCGCGGCGGCGGGGTCCGCCATCGAGGCCGGGTCCGCGTCGAACCCGGTGCTCGACGCCGTGTCCGCGCTCAACAGGGCGGAGAGGCGATCGAACTCGTCGGCGAGGGCGATGGCGAGGGGCGGACCTCGTCGGCGGCACCACGCTGCTCGGTCGGCTGAAAGGCTTCAGCTGCTGACGGGTGAACCCGGACAGGACGCGCGCTGTGACGGTCCGACCGAGGGCCCGAGCCAGCGGCCGCCGCGTCCGCTGTTGGGGATGAGGGTGCCGCCTGGGCGATCAACCTCGCGGTCGCCGAGCGGCAGATCCGCAAGCGGCCCCGCCGTGGCACCCCCCGCGGCGCCGGTCCAGGTGTCACTGCCATGACCGGCCGGATCACGCCGGGCGATGGGGTCCCAGGCTACGAGCTCCCGCTGGAGGGACACCTCGACAACCATTGGTACGACTGGGATTCCGGCCTGACCACGCACGACGAGAACGACGGCACCACCACGCTACGCGGCCCAGGACTCGACCAGGCGGCCCTCCACGGAGTCCTCGCCCGCGTGCGCGACCTCGGCACCGCCCTCATCTCGGTCACGACCGGACGAGGCGCACGCCGGTCGCGAGCAGCCAGACGAGCCAGGCGGCGAACCCCAGGAGCCCGACGAAGAGCAGCGGCGAGCCGTCGGCGATCGCGAGGTTGCCGAGCCCCGCGGCGAGCAGCAGGCTCCCGCCAACCAGACCCAGCAGGCGCTGCCAAGCCGGAGTCAGCCCGCTCGCGTGCGCGGCGAGGGCCGCGCCGATGAAGGTGGTGCCGAGCGTCGGCAGCGCCAGCGCGAACGCCGCCGCGTGAACCTGCCAGACGAGCGCGAACTCGGGCGTCGGCCCGGCGAGCCCGCCGGCGGAAAGCGCGAGCCCGATCTGCAGGACGTTGACGAGCACGAAGATGGCGGACAGCGTCGCGCCGGCGGCCAAGGCGAGGCGCGACCAGTCGGCGCCCGCTCCGCCGCGCCGCTCCACGAGGCCGTGCAGGCCCGTCACGAACACGAGCAGCAGCGGCAGGTACAGGGCCACCAGACCGGACGCGATCGCGACCGAGTCGCGGTTGGCCGCGTAGTAGGCCAGCACTTCCTCGATCGGAGCGTCGAAGGTCGGCGCGCCCGTTACCGCCAACACCGCGTTCTCCACCACCACCGACACCACGAACGCGATCGCCGCGGCGCCGACGAGCCGGCCTCGAACGAACCGACTGCGGGCCGGCGTGGTGGCGGTGTTCTGCGGTGATCTCATCTCTTACTCCTTCGTTTCAGTCGGATGGCGGGTTGTCGAGCAGGTTCGGGGTGTTCGTTCGGATGTCGCTCATCGTTTCTCACTTCGTTTCCGCGCCATTCGTCGGCGCAGGAATGGCCGGAATGCCGTTTCGGAGGTTTGGTTGGGCCGTCCGTTCCGGTTGTGCGGAACAAGGTTGCTGGAGCGGCCGCATGCGCCGCGACGAGCCGAAGTCGATGGCGGCGGGCCGAAGGTCTACACCTCGGGTTCGACTTTGGTCGGATGCCGTGGGGCCCGACCCGGCCGTACCCTAGTGATCATGGTGGTCCCGGCGGACCCGCAGGATCGGAGCCCGCTAGCGGTGGGCTTGATCAGCGATGCTGACCACGATCCGGTACGCCCGGCCGAGCGCACGGTCCGCGGCCGGGTGGTCGACGCGGCGTGTTTCCTGCTGGCCGTTGGCGTGGTGGTGCTGACCCTGGCCGACGACCGCGCGCAGCACATCGCGCCGGGCCCGCTCACCGTCGACCTCGTCCTCGGCGGCCTGTGCAGTCTGGGGGTGTGGCTGCGCCGGCGCTGGCCGGTCGGCCTGGCCGTGGCCGTGGGTCTGGTCGGCGTCTACGCGACGTCCGCCGGGGGCGCGGCGCTCATCGCGCTGTTCACCGTCGCGGTGCACCGGCGCTTCGCGGTGGTCGCCCCGATCGCGGCCGGGTGCGCGCTCGTACCGTTCCTGACGCTGCTGGTTCGGCCCGACGTCCCGGTCGGGTCCCCGTCGGAGATCGTGCTGGGCGTCGTCTTCGGCGTCGCGGCGCTTGCGTGGGGCATGTTCGTACGGGCCCGACGCCAGTCGCTGCGAGAGCGGGCTGGGCGGGTCGAGGCCGAACAGGAACTGCGCGTCGCCGAAGCCCGCCAGGGCGAACGCAACCGGATCGCCCGGGAGATGCACGACGTGCTCGCCCACCGGCTGACCCTGCTGAGCCTGCACGCCGGGGCGTTGGAGCTGCGCCCCGACGCCGCGCCCGAGGAGGTCGCCCGTGCCGCCGGGGTGGTCCGCGACAGCGCCTACCAGGCGCTGGAGGACCTTCGGGAGGTGATCGGCGTCCTCCGCACCGGTGTCGACCGGTCCGACGAGACGCCAGAACGGCCGCAGCCCACTCTGGCCGACCTCCCTGACCTCGTCGACCAATCGCGGCGCGCCGGGATGCGGGTACGGCTCGACTGGCAGACCGACGCGCTTTCCGCCGTACCGGCTGGTGTGGGGCGCAGCGCGTACCGGATCGTGCAGGAAGGGCTGACCAACGCCCGCAAGCACGCCCCCGACGGCGAGGTGGCCGTCACCGTCCGGGCAACCCCGGGCGACGGCGTGACCGTCGAGATCCGCAACCCGTGCCCGATGGGCACCGGCGGTGGTACCGGGATTCCCGGCGCCGGCATCGGCCTCATCGGGCTCACCGAACGGGCCGCCCTCGCCGGCGGACGCCTCGAACACGGACCCACCCCGGGCGGTGAGTTCCGGCTCTGGGCCTGGCTGCCGTGGCCTACCCTCTGATCGCGGCCGGGGTCGGTCCGTGGCCCGGCTGGCAGAGAGAAGGAGCCAACGTGAACGCAGCGGTGCGGGTCCTCGTCGTCGACGACGACCCGCTCGTGCGGGCCGGCCTGGCGATGATCATCGGCGGCTCACCCGACCTGATCGTGGTGGGCGAGGCCGGCGACGGAAGCGAAGTAGCCACTGCCGTCAACGCCTGCGCCCCGGACGTGGTGCTGATGGACATCCGCATGCCCACCCTCGACGGCCTCGCCGCCACCGAACAGCTGCGTGCCCGACCCGACCCACCCGAGGTCATCGTCCTGACCACCTTCGACGCCGACGAGCACGTCCTGCGCGCGCTGCGCGCCGGGGCCAGCGGCTTCCTGCTCAAACACACCCCACCTGCCGAGATCCTGCGCGCGATATCGCGGGTCGCAGCCGGCGAACCCATCCTGTCGCCGACCGTGACCCGACAGCTCATCGCCCACCTCAGCGACACCGGCGCCGCCGCCCGGCAACGGCACGCCACCACCGCGCTGGATCAGCTCAGCGAACGCGAACGCGAGGTCGCCATCGCCGTCGGGCGGGGCAAGTCCAACGCCGAGATCGCGGGCGAGCTGTTCATGAGCGTGGCCACCGTGAAAGCCCACATTTCCCGCATACTCACCAAACTCGATCTCAACAACCGTACCCAGGTCGCCCTGCTCGCCCACGACGCCGGCCTCACCGACTGACACCGGAAGCCTTCCGACCCCACGCACGAGCCGCTTCGCATCAGACGTCCGTGACGGGGAACGTGAGTTCGGCGGTGTGCAGTTGCCCGTTGTGCCGGAACTCCAGGAACAGGCGGTGGTCGCCGGGGTCGCCGAACCACACGTCGAATGTCAGGGTTCCTTGCAGGACCGGGATGCCCACCATCTCCACCGGGTGCAGGTGGGTGGTGGACAGCTGCTCGGTGTGGAACGCGGTGACGTGCCCGTAGGCGCCGAGATGAGGTTCCAGCGACTCCACCCGGGCACCCCCCGGCTCGCTGATGGCCAGCCGTATCTTCGCCGGGCCCCTCAGCGGGAGGGTGAGACCGCCCTGCACCGCGACCCGGTAGCCGAACTCGGTGGTGGTCTCCGTGCTCGGCGAGGGCAGCGCCGCTTTCGTCGTGTCACCGGGAATCTGGAACGGCGCGCCGAGCACGACCGGCTCGGGGTGCCGGGCCGTGCTGGGAGGGATGAACTCGGCGTACATCCGGAAGTGACCGTCGCCGGGTAGTGAGACCGTCGTGCGCCAGATGTCGCCGTCGGGCTCGGGGTGCACGTGCCGGTACACGCTGAGGTCGTCCCGAACGACGAAGAAGTGCAGCTGCTTGGTCATGTTGAGCTGGAACCCGGTGGCAGGCCGCTGGTCCGGGCCGATGATCCGGAACGCGAGCGGCACGTCCTCACCGCGCCGATCGGGCACCTCGACCGGCTCGAGCCGGTACCCCTCGAACGAGTCGGACCGCCCCGCACCCGACGCCACGCTCGTCACGGGGGCCGCCACGTGGTTCCGGTGCGCCGGCGCGGCGTCTCCCCGGAACACGACCAGCGCCGCCACCACGAGGATCACCGCGGCCAGTCCCGCGATGACAAGGTCGGCAACGCGAAGCTTGCGCACGGTCGGTCCTCTCGAATCGGCAGAACGCCCCTGCGGTCGCGACAGCGGGAAGGCCGGCAAACCCGTACAGCAGAGTCGTCCGAAACTACAGGCCGGTAAGGGACCAGGATTGGCGAGTTCCCGCCAAACACGGCCGACCTCACCTGCCACTCCCGCCGACGCGCCACGCCACCGACCTGTCCGGCTCGACGAGAAGAACCCCTGCCGCCTCCGAGTGGCGAAGAGGGGTCGGATCGGGCGCCCGTGGTGGGGACCGGACATCGGTGGGCGCTCACCGGTCCTGGCCCCGAGGTGCAGCCGCACCTGCCGGCCGAGGGTCAGCCTCGGCGGCCGGCCAGGCCGTCCAGCACGCGTTCGAGCCCGTAGCGGAACGCGTCGCCGCGCGACTCCTCCGCCGGCACCTCCGCCGCCGTCGCCAGGGCGTGCAGGCGCGGGTAGGGCTTCGTCGCCTCGACCAACGCCGGGCGGAGCTGTCGCACCCACTCCTGCTCGCCGCGCCCGCTCCGGGCCAGCGCGGTCAGCCACGCCGCCTCCGTGGTCGCCGTGCCGATCACGTACGCCATCACGGTGCTCAGCGCCCGGTCCGCCTCGGGCAGCGCGAAGCCGGCCGCTTCGAACAGGGCCAGCATCCGCTCGTTGAGGCGCATCACGTTCGGCCCCAGGTACGCCAGCCCGGCCTGACCCAGCACCGACGCGATCCACGGGTGCCGCACCAGCACCGTCCGCGCGCTCTCGGCGCAGGTCGTCACCGCGGTCCGCCAGTCGTCACCCGGGGCGTCGGGAACCTCGATCTGGCCGTAGACCTCGTCGACGACGAGTTCGAGCAACTCGTCCTTGTTGGCCACGTGCCGGTACAGCGATGTCGCGCCGGCGTCGAGGCGCGCGCCGAGCTTGCGCATGCTCAAGGCTTCGAGGCCATCGGTGTCCAGCAGGTCGAGGGCCTCGGCCACGATCTGCGCGCGGCTCAGCGCGGGCTGGTCCCGTCGTCGTTGCGGACGCGTCCACACCGACGCCACGCGCTGCTCCTCGGCCGGCATCGGGCCTCCTCTCGTGACCCGAACCCTAACGCACGATGTGCGCGTGTTGCGTACAAAGAACACGTCTGCGTACAGTGTTCGCATATCCGGAACACCGTACGCAGGAGGCGAACCCTGATGGCTTTCGACCACGCCCACTGGCAGCGTCGGTTCGATGAACTGCGCGCCGCGCACCGCGTCCCGGGCGCCGCCCTCGCCGTGCTCGTCGACGGTGAGCTGCACGAACTCGCCACCGGCGTCCTGCACCGCGGCACCGGTGTGGCGGTGACGACCGACTCGGTGTTCCAGGTCGGCTCGATCACCAAGATCCACACCGCGACGCTGGTGATGCAGCTCGCCGAGGAGGGCGCACTCGACCTCGACGCGCCGGTCCGCGACGTGCTGCCCGACTTCGAGGTGGCCGACCCGGAGGCCTCGAAGACGATCACCGCCCGGCAACTGCTGTCCCACACGAGCGGCCTGACCTGCGACTTCACCCACGACACCGGACGCGGCGACGACTGCCTCGCCGCCTACGTCGACGCCGCCCGCGACGTGCCCCTCGACTGTCCACCCGGGACGGCGATCTCCTACAGCAGCGTCGGCTACAACGTGCTCGGCCGGATCGTCGAGGTGCTCACCGGCCAGACCTGGGACGCGGCCCTGGCCGACCGGCTCTGCGCACCCCTCGGCCTCACGCACACCGTGACGCTGCCCGAGGACGTGCTCCGCTTCCGCGCGGCGATGGGCCACCTCGGGGAGGCCGGCGCAGATCCCGAGCCGGCGCCGGTCTGGAACCCGCTGCCGCGCTCGGCCGGGCCGTACGGCGGGGTCCTGTGCGCGACCGCGGGCGACGTCCTCCGCCTCGCCCGGATGCACCTCGACGGCGGGATCGCGGCGGACGGCACCAGGGTGCTGCGCGAGGAGACCGCGGCGGCGATGCGGCGCCGCGAGGTCGACTGCCCCGACAAGTGGACCGTCGACTCCGACGGCTGGGGCCTCGGCTGGACGCTCTACGACTGGGACGGCACCCACGGCTTCGGTCACGACGGCGCGACGATCGGCCAGTACGGCTTCCTGCGGGTAGCCCCGGAAGCCGGGGTGGCCGTCGTGCTGCTGACCAACGGCGGCGGCGCCCGGCGGTTCTGCTCCGACCTCCTGCGCGACCTGCTCGGGGAACTGGCCGGCATCCGGCTGCCCGAGCCGTTCGGCCCGCCCGCGCGGCCGGTGGCGATCGGACTCGGCGACCGCGCGGGCACCTACCGGCGGGAAGGCGTCGAGATCACCGTCTGGGAGCACGACGGCCTTCCGCGCCTGCGCTACGCGTTCGTCGACGGCATGGCGGGTCTCGCCCCGCCGATCGAGTCGGACCTGGTCCCGGTGTCGGAGGCGGTGTTCGCCGGCCGCGCCGACGGCGCCTTCAGCGACGACTGGATGCCGGTCGTGTTCTCGACCCTCACCGACGGCACCGGCTGCGTCTACGTCGGCATGCGCGCGACACCGAAGACCGGCTGACCGGGTCGACCTCGGCTCACCTCCAGGACCAGACGCCGGGCGTCGGCGAGGTCTGTCCCTCGCTGATCGTCTGTCTTCGCCGCTGAGCGAGGAGAACGAGTCCGGTCGGACCAGCAGTGCTCACGTGCAGCTCCGGACGTGACCGGTCAGAGCGGGGTGTCGATGAGGAGGTCGAACCACGCGACGAACCGCTTGCCCGCGTTGACGAGCTTCGTGCGGTTGGACCGCATGAACGTGGTGATGCCGTCATCGGCGTTGCCTCCACCCTTCACGTGATCGGGTACTTCTCGTCCATCCCGTCGGCGCCGTCTCCACGATTCGACCGGATCCGGGGAACGAGGTGGCCGCCGGACTGGTCGTGACCGCCGGCGCGGCAGCGGTACGCGCGCCGACACGGTCACGCCCTGCCGCCGGTTCGCCCACCGCGGCCGACGAAGCGCGTCGCGGGGCACCGAGAACCGGCTCTCTTACCCGGTCGTGGTGCTCAGGTGGTGACGCCGCTGAGTTCGTTCGGCTTCTGGGCCAGCGACGCGCTCGCCGTGATCGTGCCGGCGGCGAGGTCGATCCGGTGCAGCTGCTGCTTGTTCGGGTCCGACACGTAGACGGTGCCGCCCCTGACGAAGATCGCGGGCCTCGGCTGCTGCCACTCCAGGGGTTCCTGCCAGGTGTCCGTCACCGGGATGGTGCGGGTGACCTCGGCCTTGACGGGGTCGATCACGTGGATCTTGCCGTCGGTGCCGAGCACCAGCGCTTCACCCTGGGGACCGCGGGCCAGCGAGCGGAAGGTGTAGCCGGCGCCGAGGTCGACGAGCTTGAGCGTGCCGGTGGTGGTGTCGATCAGCGAGATCTGCGTGGGGCG
This sequence comes from Saccharothrix luteola, assembly GCF_020859565.1. GTDB lineage: Bacteria > Actinomycetota > Actinomycetes > Mycobacteriales > Pseudonocardiaceae > Actinosynnema > Actinosynnema luteola. The sequence continues at coordinate 136,738 of NZ_JAJHUO010000001.1, forward strand.
TTCCAGCTCGGCGTCGGCGTCCTGCTTGTAGTCGCCGAGGACGATCGGTGAGTGGTCGCTGCCGGCCTGATTGCCGATCCGGCCGTACTCCGTGGGGCTCTTCACCTTGGTGATCGCGCCGTTGCGGTAGATCAGCACCCCGTTCTGGCAGCCGATGACAACGACCTCGTCCTTCGCGGTCGCCTCGCCGTGGACGCCGGGGCAGTCCTCGTTGCGGGTGATCTCCTCGCGGTTGGAGTCGAGGACCTGGATGCCGACGCGCTTGTCCTTGTTGCCGAGGGTGGAGATCAGTTCGCCGTTGGCCAGCTCGATCGCGACGCCGTGGTGCGGTTCGGGAGCTTTGTAGGTCTCGACCTTGCGCTCCGAGCTGTCCAGCGTGGCTGGATCCACGATCCGGACCTCGCCGGTCGCGTCGGTGAACAGCACGGTGCGCCCGGCGTGCCGGACGACGTGGCCCGGCTCGGCGCCGGGGAACTCGATGTCGGTCAGCTCGCCGCGGGCGGCGTCGAGCACCCGGAACCCGTTCGACGTCGACACCACCAGGTGCTTGTCGTCGCCCGCGGGGTTGAGCCGGTTGAAGCCCGCCAGCTTGACGTCGGCCTTGACCTCCAGCGTCTTGCCGTCCAGCACGTAGATCCCGCCGTCATAGGTGACGGCGACCGGTTCGGCCACCGAGCCGCCCGAAGCGGGCTGCCGCGCCTGCCCCGCGCCGCACCCGGCCAGGACCAGCGTCGAGGCCACTGTGGACACCACGGCTGCCGTCCACGTTCGCGACCAGCTCTTCATCTGCTTCTCAACCTTCTCTTCACTCGGTGTCGGGTCAGTCATCGGTGAGGCCGCGCACGATGGCCTCGGTGTTGGCGCGCGTCATCTCCAGGTAGGTCGCGGCTCCGCCGCCGGCCGCGGTGAGCGACTCCGAGTACAGGGGGATGACCTCGACGTGCACGCCGGCCTGTTCGGCGAGCACGCGGGCCAGGCGGTCGGGTTGCGAGGAGTCGGCGAAGATCGCTCCGACACCTGCCGTGCGGACGGCTTCCGCGAGCGAGGCCAGGTCGGACGCGCTGGGCGAGGCGAGCGTCGTGCCGCTGGGGATCACGGCACCGACGATCCGGAAGTCGAAGCGCTGGGCCAGGTAGCCGAAGACGTGGTGGTTGGTGACGAGCTTGCGGCGCTGCGCCGGGATGGCCGCGAACCGTTCACCCGTCCAACTGTCGAGCTCGTCGATCTCGGCGAGGTAGCGCGCGGTGTTGGCCCTGACGGCGTCGGCGTCGATGCCGTCGACGTGCTCGATGACGCGCTCGCCGATCACCTCGACCGCTCTGCGCACGCGCTTCGGGTCCGTCCAGAAGTGCGGATCCGGCCGGCCGGCCACGTCATCGGCGGTGTAGCGGATCGGGTCGACCTGGTCGCCGACAGCCAAGGTCGGCACGTCGGCCTGCTCGGCCGCGTGGACGTGCCGGAGCACGCCCTCCTCCAGTCCGAGTCCGTTGTAGACGACGAGCGCGGCGCTCTCCAACCGGGCCGATTCCTGCGCGGAGATCGCGAACGAGTGGGGGTCGGCGTCCGGTTTCATCAGCACCGTGACCGGGGCCGCGTCGCCGACGACGTTCCGCGTGATGTCGCCGAGGATGTTGGTGGTGACCACGATCCCGTTGCGCCGTCCGTGTGCGCTGCCGCACCCGGCGAGCACCAGCAGGAGGGCGCAGGTCACCGCGAGGAGTCGCTTCACCGTCCGGTCTCCACCATGTGCGCCGGCTCGATCTCCAGCCGGATGGTCCTGGCGACCCGCAGGTCGTCGTTGTAGTCGATCTCGTGGACGGCCCGCGCGCGAGCGTCGTTGACGTAGGCGCGGTTCGGGTCGACCTCGATCACCGGTGGCGCATCACCGTCGGGGACGGGCTCGCCGAGAACCTGGCGTTGTGCGATCTGCCTGCCGGTCCTGGTGTCGTAGGAGTGCAGGACGCCGTCCGCGGTCAGCGTCAGCAGCGGTCCCCCCTCGCCGACCGCGTTCACGGCGGTGACAGGTCCGGTCTCGACCAGCGTCCACTTCTTCGCCCGCACGTCCAGCGACCAGACGCCCGGGTGCCCGGCGTTGGCGGCGAGCGTCGTGCTGCCGGGCCGGTGCCTGAACTCGACGGCGCGCTCGGCCTCGGGCACCGCACGGGGATACGGGATCGCCTCGCCCGCGAAGGAGCCGTCCTTCCCGCTCACCACGAGCGCCCCGTCGGCGCAACCGAAGACGACGCCCCGCCGGGTCACCGCCTGGCCGCGCGGGCTCTGGCACGCCTGCTCGATCGTCGTCACGTCCTTGCCGTCCCTGGTCTTGACCGTCACGCGATCGGATCCCGCGACCAGCAGGTGCTCGGCGTACGGCACCGCGACCCCGCTCTTGAGCTCGCCGCGCGCGGTCACCGCGCCGGTGTCGAGGCCCTGCCGGTCCAGCAGGGTCGTGTCGCCACGGTCGAACGCCACGGCCGTGACGGTGGGGTCGCTGTCCGCGTTCACCACCCCGTTCCCCGCGACCGAACCGACGTCCCTGGCCTGAGCGCGGTAGTAGTGCACGTGGTCGCCGTGATCGACCATCCAGGCACCGCTGTCGACGATGCGCACCGATCCCCTACCGGTGACGTACGCGAATCGGCCGTCGCCGGTGATCGCCCGGACGCCGTCCACCCGGCCGACCTCGGTGACTTCCTCCGTGATCAGGTCGACGACCCGCACCGCCCCGGTGCGCCCGTCGGCAACGACCAGCCGGGACTGCGCCTCCCCCGTCTCCTCCGCACCCTCGACGTAACCGTGCGGCACCTCCTCTTGCACGCGCTCCGTGCCACAACCGGCCAGCGGCAGCACCATGACCACCGCGGCGATCAGCACCGCGTGCTGCCCGCCCGCGCCGGACACACGCACCCGGTCACGCACCTGGGCACCCAACGCCGCCAGGAAGAACAACGCGACGGCGACCAGCGCGATGGTCGCCCCCGCGGCGGTGCCCGCGTGCCACGAGACGAGCAGGCCGGCGACGGTGGCGGTCACACCCAGCACCGCCGCGCCGAGCATGATCGTCGGAATGCGGCTCGCCCAGTACGTCGCGGCGGCGGGTGGCGCGATGAGCAGACCGAACACGAGCAACGTGCCGACCACCTGGAACGACGCCACGATCGCCAGCGTCACCAGGCCGAGCAGCACCGCGTGCGCCAGCCGCGGGCGCATCCCCAGCGTCTGCGCCTTGCGCGGGTCGAAGGTCGACGCCACGAACGCGCGATGCCCCCACAACGCGACCGGCGCGGCGACAGCCAGGGCCACGGCGAGGTGACCGAGGTCCTGCGCGCGAACGGCGAGCACGTCGCCGAAGAGGAACGCGGTCAGGTCCACCGCGAACGACTCGGAGTGCGACACGAGGATCACGCCCAGCGCGAGCATGCCCACGAACAGCAGCCCGATGCCGGTGTCCTGCGAGAACCGCCGGGTACGTCCGAGTGCCGTCACACCGAACGCCATCGCGCCCGCGCTCGCCGCGGCACCGACGAACAGGTTGCCGCCCAACAACGACGCGATCGCAACGCCGGGCAGCATCCCGTGCGACATCGCGTCACCGAGGAACGCCATGCCGCGCAACACGACCCACGTCCCGGCAAGCGCACACAGGCACGAGACGAGCACGCCGGCCCACAACGCCCGCTGTACGAACGAAACCTCGAAGGGGGCAAGCAACCAGTCCACGCCGAGGACCGTATATTGAAAATGAGAATCATTACAAGAACGTGGAGGGTGTCGTGGCACACACGTCGGAGCAGTCCACTTCGGACCAGTCCGCCGTACGGCTTCGCGGGCTGTCGGCCGGCTATGCCCGGCACACGGTGCTGCACGAGGTGACAGCGGAGTTCCCGCGCGGCAAGGTGACGGCGGTCGTGGGCCCCAACGGCTCCGGCAAGTCCACGCTGCTCGGCGTCCTCGCCGGAGTCATCACCCCCGCGATGGGCGACGTGGAGATCGGGACGCGGCGCCCGGCGTTCGTCGTCCAGCACAGTGCCGTCCCGACCGGACTGCCGATCACCGTGTGGGAGACCGTCGCCATGGGCAGGTGGGCGCACCGCAGCCCGTGGCAACGGCTGACCAGAAAGGACAAGGAGTTGGTCGGCGCCTGCCTGGACCGGATGGGTATCGCCGACCTCGCGCAGCGCCGGCTCAGCTCACTGTCCGGAGGGCAACGCCAGCGCGCACTCCTCGCGCAGGCGTTCGCGCAGGAGTCCGACCTGCTGCTCCTCGACGAACCCGACGCCGGTCTCGACGCGCGGGCCCGGCGCGACATCTCCATCGCGATATCCGACGCACGGGCCAACGGCGTGACGGCCATCCACGTCACGCACGACTTGGACGAGGCATCGCGGGCGGACCACTGCCTGGTGCTCCGGAACGGACGGCTGGTCGCCGATGGAGACCCGCACGCCGTTATCCAAGACCTCCGGGTGGAGCAGATGCCGGCATGAGACCGACAGGACGGATGCGCACCTGGAGCTTCCAGAAGCCGTTGGCGGTCTCCGCGGACGGTTCACCGTGACGGAGGTCTGCCAGTCGGGCTCGTTGCGGTCCCGGCACCCGTGCGCACGCTCTGCCAGAACTCGCGGTTTGCCGGGTGTGGCGCGGGTCACCGGTCACACCGGTGTTCCGCTCGCCCTGATGTCATTGACCGCTGTCGACGCCGCGGGGCAGCAGCATGACGGCCAGCGCCGGGATCGCGGCGAGGACGAGCCAGGGCACGGCGTGCGGGAGGCCCAGGTCGAGCAGGGAGCCGGTGGCCGTGCTGCCTACGAGGACGATCAAGCCGGAGACGGAGGACAGGGCGCCGGTGTAGAGGCCGAGCCTGCCCTCCGCGGCGAGGTCGGGAACCCAGGCGCGGGCTGTCGGGACCACCAGCATCTGGCCGACGGTGAGCAGGACGACGAAGCCCGCCGCCGGTGCCAGTCCGGCGACTCCCGTCCACGCGGTCGGACCGACGGCGACGACGACGAAACCGGCGGAGATGAGCAGCAGCCCGATGGCCATGGACCTGCGCAGGTCCAGCCGGTTCGCGGCCCAGCGGGTGACCGGCAGCTGGGCGGACACGACGAGCAGGGAGGACAGGGCGAACAGCCACGCCAGGGGCGCCTGCGAGCCCGCGGCGCGCGTCACCTCGTCCGGTAGCGCGAGGTAGAACTGGTTGTAGGCCAGCAGGTAGGCGCCGTACGCGCCGCACAGGGCCAGGAAGCGGCGGTTGCGCAGCATCGCCCGCACGCCGCCTCGCCCGGAGACCCGGGTCCGGCCGGGGATGTGTTGCGGCATCAGCCACGCGTGCCCGGCGAGGACGAGGACGAAGACCACGGCGCCGGCGAGGCAGACGGTGCGGAAGTCCACGGCGAGCAGCAGCGCGCCCAGCAGCGGGCCGACGAACGCCCCGGCCTGGCCCGCCACGGTGAACAGGGCCAGCACCCTGGTCCGCGGCCCGGTGCCCGCCTGCTCCCACGTCACCGCCTGCCGGGCGACCTCGGATTCGACCGCCGGGGAGAACAGCGCGGCGGCGAACCCGATCAGCAGCACCGCGCCGATGACCGTCGCGGGCCGCTCGGCGTAGCCCAGCCAGGCGAACCCGGCGATCCGCAGCGTGCAGCCGGCGAGCACCACCGGCCGGACCCCGTAGCGGTCGACGAGCGCACCGCCCAGCACGAACAGGCCCTGCTGGCTGAAGGTCCGCAGCCCCAGCACCAGCCCGACCAGCCAGCCGACCATGCCGATGGAGCCGAGGTGTTCGGAGAGGAACGGCAGGACGGCGTAGAAGCCGACGTTGAAGGCGAGTTGCGTCAGGATCAACAGACGCAGCAGCGGGGACAGGGTCTTCCACGTCCGCTCGCGCCGTAGTCCTTGTTTCCGGGAACGCTTCACCGTCCCGGAGATCAATTCCGTCATGCGGAACCCTCACGGGCGGTGACGGCTGGGGTGTGTCGCATCGGGGTCGCTTCGGGCCCTGGTCGCCGCGGTGTCACCGAGGCCCCGCGTGCCCGTGTCCACCGTGGTGGGCGGACTCCGCCGGCCGCGGTGACCGCCGACGCACCCGGCAGGGTCAGCCGGCCGATCCCGGGGACGTCGAAGATCTGCTCGACCGCGACGGAGCCACCGGTCAGGCCGACGACGAACAGCCCGAGGTTCGGCAGCAGCTCGCCCACCGTCCGCCGTGCCAGACCAAGCCGCCGGTGCCCGGGGCGCACCCTGATGCAATGCTTATGCACCTGCAAACCATATGCAATAAATTCCCCACAGTGAAGATGCACCAGTGACCAGCGGCTTGATCGGCGTCACAGCGAACACGAAGAACCGAAATCCTGGCGTTCGTGGACCTGCCTCGTGATCCTCTTGGTGCGGGTGTCGACGCCTTCGGTACAGCCGTTGCGTAGGGCAGGGTGAGGCCGGCCGCGGCGAATCTGGTCCTGACTAAGCGTAGCCGGCCTCGAGCAGTTCGCGCGGTTCGACGGCGGTCGCGTCCAACTCGAGGCAACGGCCCATCGCGTGGCGCGCCGCTCCCCCGTCACCGAGGGCCAGGTGGCACTGTCCGGCGCGGTACCAGGCGACGGCGCCGGCGCCGGTGGCCAGTTCCCCGGCGTGCTCGTACCAGCGCGCCGCCTGCTCGACGTGGTCGATCGCCAGGTAGGCGTCGCCGACGGTGGACCGGGCCTGCACGCAGTACGGGTCCAGAGCGATCAGCCGCCCGCACAACGCGGTCACCTCGTCGTGATCGGCCGGCTCGACCCCGAGGGCAAGACGCAGCCGCATTTCCACCAGGTAGCGCTCGTCCTCCAGGACGATCAGCTCGTCCGCCGCGTCCCGACCGCCCCGGGAGACCATCTCGGCGTGACAGGACTCCGCCAGGTCCGCCTCGTCTGCCGCACGTGCCCGGTCCGGTTCCGCGGCACTCAACAGCGCGACCGCACGGTGGAACCGGCTCCGCACGAGCGCGGCCTCCCAGGAGTCCTCCGCCGCCGGCACGGCGGGGAACACCGACCGGCCGATCCGTTCGAACCGCCACGCCACCGTCAGGTCGAGCCCGCCGTGCAGCGTGTGCCCGATGCCCTGGAACGCCGACGCAAGGCGTACGACCGGGTCCTGAGCGTGTTCCGCGAGCTCGCGGAACACGGCCAGCGCACGGTCCCGCAGGCCGGGCGTCGCCACGGCGACCTTGGCGAGGTCGTACCGAAATCGCTGGTGGGCCGCCGACCCGTCGGAGGACCGGTCCAGGTCGGCCAGGTCCAACGCGAGCCGGTGATAGGACAACTGCGCCAGCTGGACCACGACCAGGCTGCGTCGCCGCCAGTCCAGCGTGTCGATCCGCTCGATCGAACGCACCAGCGTCCGCCAGGCGGGTGTGCGCCGCTCGGACGGCAACGCGCTCGGCGCGCCGGCGTCGTAGCCGGCCAGGCCGGCGTGCCGGATGACCTGGTGCCGCAGACCGGGCACGCTCACCCGGGAACACCACGACCACCGGTCGGACGTCTCGTCCAGCCACTCGTTGACCGACCGGATCAACCGCAGCCGCACCGGCGCCAGGTCGCTGGCGCCCATGTCGACCAGCGGGCGCCAGAACGGCTCGAGCCGGTTGTGCGGCGGTGCCGGCCGACCGGTCACCGTGGGCAGCGAACCACGCCGGTCCGACCGGGTGTAGACGCGTCGGAAGGCGCCCGCCGGCCTGCCGGCCGTGCTCTCAGTCACCGGACGGGCGGCGGTAGGTGGCGACCAGCAGACCGGAGGCCCAGTCGACGAGCGTGGCCACCAGGTCGGGTTCCCGCACGATCTCCTCGCGCAGCCGGTGCACCCGCGGCAGGTGCTCGTCGGTCCACTTGGGCTGCGGCAGCAGGTCGTCGGCGAGGAACAGCGCCCCGTCGGTCAGGTGCCGGTACACCAGGTCGCGCCGTTCGAACTTGGCCGTGGTGGTGTCGACGAAGACCAGGTCGAACGGCGGCCCGTCATAGGTTTCCAGCCATTCGGTCGCGTCGGCCGTGACGACGTGCACCCGCGGATCACCCGCGAAGGTCTTCCGGCAGGCGTCGGCGATCCTCGGCGACTGCTCGATGGTGGTGAGCGTGGCGTCTTCGTCCATGCCGTCGAGCATCCAGCCCGTGCCGACACCGGTCTGCGAACCGAGCTCGAGCAAGCGGCCGCCCGGTTTGCTCGCCGCCATCGTGCGCAGGAACGCGCCGGTCTCCGGTGTGGACGCCAGGGTCAGGTTGGCCCGACGTGCGATGTCCCGTGCCCGTGCCGCGAGCGGCGGCTCCGGCACGACCACCGCGTCGGTGGTTGGTTGCGTCATCTGCTTTCCTTCGCTGTCTCAGTTTCCCTTGGCCGCCGCGGTTTCCGACTCGCGGACGAATCGCCGCGCCCAGATCTCCAGCAATGAGCCGCGCAGCAGCCAGTACGCCACGACCCCGCAGAAGACCCCGACGACGCCGAAGTCGAGTAGCTCACCCAACAGCCAGGCGATCGGGAGCTGCGCGACGATCGCGGCGGTGAGGTTGCCGTACATGTCCAGCTTCGTGTGCCCGAACGCGCGGACGATGCTCACGTTGGTGAGGTTCCAGGCAATCAGCGGGATCACAACTCCGATCACGATGAGCGCCTGACCTACCTGTGTCCGCACCTCGGGGAACGTGGTGAACACCGCCGCGATCTGCTCGCGCAGCAGGATCAGGGCAACGCCGACCGCGAACCCGGGCAGCAGCAACGTCGACCGCCCGGCCCGCCACGTTCCCCGCACCCGGCTGGTGTCACCGGTCCCGATCGCACGTCCGACGAGGATCCGCACCGCCGACGAGAACGCGGTGCCCAGCCCGTAGCACAGCACCATCACGTGGAAGGCGATCCGGCCACCGCCGAGCGCTGCCGTGCTCAACCCACCGACGATGGCGAAGAACACCGCCGTGCTCGCGTAGTCCAAAGCGGTCGACACCATCGCCGGGACGGCCAGGCGCGGGATCGACGTGTCGAAGCCGACCGGTTCGGGATTGCTCGTGCGCAGCCGCTGCCACAGCTTCGCGCGCACGGCCAGGGTGACGAGCAGCAGCAGGCTCAGCAGCGAGGACAGACTGGTCGCCAACCCGTTGCCCACCGCGCCGAGCCGGGGGAACGGTCCGGGGCCGTAGATCAGCAGCCAGTCCAGCACGATGTTGCTTCCCGCGGTGAACAGTCCGGCCAACATGGGCAGCCGGGCCAGCTTGTAGGCGTTGAACGTGGCGGCGACGGCGCCGAAGATCACGCCGAACACCAACGTCGGCGCGACCGCGGCGAGGTACTGCCCGCCCATGACCGCGGCATCCGGTCCGGCGTCCGACGCGACCAGCCGGGTCAGCTGACGGCCGAACAGCACGGTGACCGCGACCACCAGCACCACGACGACAGCGGACAACTTCGCGGTCGACCGAAGCGACGCGGCGATCCGCCTGCCGTCGTCCCTGCCGGCCAACCGCGCGGCGAGGATCTGGTGGCCGGCCACGGTCGCGAGTGCGAGCGTGCTGAACACGTCGAAGACCGCGGCGGCGCTCGCCACCGCCGCGAGCGGCAGCGCGCCGTAGTGGCCCATCATGGCCGTGTCGATGACCCCGGCCAGCACGGAGGACAGCACTCCGACCACGAACGGCAGGCCTAGTCGGAGGATCGCGCGCCGGTCGGAGTCCGGTGCCGCGTCCGTGGCATTGGTGCTCATGTCGCTCCCGCGTCCGGTTCGTCGGGTCAGGCGGAAACACCGGCCTGTTCGAGGTACTCCCGCGGCTGCACGGCGGTCGTGTCCAGCTCCAGGCACCGGCCCATCGCGTTCACCGCGTCGCCCAACCGGCCGAGGATGTGGTAGCACTGCCCGGCCCGGTACCACGCCATCGCACCGGCACCGGTGCCGAGCTCGCCGACCCGCGTGTACCAGCGTGCCGCCTCCTCGTAGGAGCCGATCGCGGCGTATCCGTCGGCGACGACCAGCCGCGCCTGCAGGCAGTGGGGATCGATGGCGAGCAGCTGATCACACCGCCGGCGGACCTGGGCGGTCAGCTCCGGGTCGGGTGCCCGGCTCACCGCTTTGATCAACGACTCCAGCACGATCCGGCGGTTCTCCACCGCCACGTACTGGTCCGGGCCGTTCTCGGGCACGGAGGAGAACAGTCGTTCGCTGAGTTCCCAGGCCAGCATGACCTCCGTGTGCGTTTCGGCGAAGTTCCGCTCCCGCATGCGCAGCAGGGCGGTGGCGCGGTGAAACCGGCTGGTCATCAGCAAGTCGAGCCAGGTGGCGTCGGCGCCGACGGATGGCTCGCCGTAGGACTCGAACCGGCGCGCCAACTCCAGGTCGCGCCGCATCCGCACCGCGTAGCTGATGCCCTGTCCGGCCGCGGCCAGCCGCAGGACCGGATCGTCGGACCGAGTGGCGAGGTGCTCGAACAGGTCGGCCGGTGACTGGGTGGGCGCGGACAGGTAGACGTTGGCCCTGGCGACCTCGTACAGGTAGTGGTCGGTCTCCACCGACCCGTCCGGCCGGTGGTCGGCGGACAGCGCCGCGGCGACGCCGTTGAACGACAGCTGCACGAGTTGGAAGATCACCAGCCGCCGGCGCAGCGGCGGCAGGTCGGCGAACCGATCGAGCGCGTCCACCAGCACCCGCCACTGCCTGGTGCGCAACCGGTCGGGCAGCTCGCGCGGGTCACGGCAGGCGTACTCCGCCAGGCCGGCGTGCCGGATCACCTGGGTGCGCAGGCCGACGACGGAATGGCGGGCGAACCACGCCCACGAGGTCGACTCCTCGTCGGCGAGCCAGTCGTTGACGTAGCCGATGGCCTGCAACCGCATCGGCGCGTACCGACTCGGCGCCATGTCGATCAGCGGTCGCCAGAAGATGGCGAGCCGGTTGTGTTCGATGCCGGGAAGGCCCGTCGGGCAGGGGAAGTAGCCGTGCGGATCGGTCCGGTCGTACACCGGGTTGATCTCCGGCTCAGTTCGCGCGGCCATGACTCTCCACGAAGGACTGGATGTGATCGAACAAAACTGCCCGGTTCCGGTTCGACGTCACCTGGTGGCCCTCGTCGTCGAACCGCAGGTAGGTGACGTCGACGCCGAGATCACGGGCGGCGGCGACGAACTCGTCGACTTCGTCCACCGGGATCCGCGGATCGCGCACGCCGTGGGCGATGAACAGCGGCGGGCAGTCCTCCGTCAGCCGGTGACGGGGAGACCGCTCACGCAGCACTTCGTCGGCGTCCTCGCGAGGTACGGCGCCGAGGATCTGCCTGCTCAGCGAGCCGGCGATCGGGCTGAAGAAGGCAGGCGACCGAGTCGCCAGCCGCACCAGGTCGCACTGCGGGCTGATCGCGATCGCATAGCGGACCAGGTCGGGCCGCGTGGTGGCGGCCACCAGCGCGGCGTAGCCGCCGTACGACGAGCCGAAGAAACCGACCCGATCCTGGTCGACCAGGCCGCTCGCGACGCCGTGCGCGACGCCGTCGTAGAGGTCCTGCTGCATGGCGCCGCCCCACTCGCCAAGCCCCGCCCGCCGGAACTCCCTGCCGAACCCGCGCGAGCCGCGGAAGTTCAGGTGCAACGAGGTGAGCCCCAGCAGCGCCAGGTACTGGGCATCCGCGTGGAACCGCCAGTAGTCCCGTGCGGCCGGTCCCCCGTGCACCATCACCACGGTGGCGGCCGGCTCGGCGGGCGCGTCCCGAGGCGCGAGGCGGTAGCCGACGATCGGTTTCCCGTCGGTGGCCCGGTAGCAGAACGAGGTGAGCTCCGGTAGTTCGCCTCGTGGCAGGTCCGGGCGGTTGACCAGTAGCGTGGCGTGTTCTCCGGTTGCCGGGCGGCACCGGACGTACTCCAGCGGCCCGTCGTCGTGCACGACGCAGACCAGCCACACCTCGTCGGTCGCGTCGCGGTCCAGTATCAGCGGTTCCGCGCCGTCCGCCGCACCGAGGTGGCCGGCGACGGCCGCGACCTTCTCGGCCATCCGGCTGGTCAGCGGAAGCTGCTGGAACCGCTCGCCGAACACCGCGCACAGGTCGGGCGTCGCGGTGATCGGGTCGAACCACACGCCGTCCGGGCCGATCGGGTAGCCGGCCAGGTCGAGTTCGTCGTGCCGGGCGATCTCGGTGATCTCGCCCGTCTCGGTGTCGATCCCGAGCAGTCTCCTGGTCGGGGCGTCCGTGCTGGTCAGGAGGTACAGCGTGGTGCCGTCGGCGTTGAACCCGGGCACGGCGAGGTCGGCAACCGCGTCCGGTTCGATCGGGATCGTGGTCTCGCGCGCCCCGCCGGACGCCCTGACGACGACCGTCGAGGCGCCGTCACGACCGAGGCGCACCCCGCCGCGCGGACGGGACTGCCGGTCGACCAGCCAGCGGTGGTATCCGGGGTTCGGCTCGTCGAGCAGGACTGGCCGGGGATCGTCCAGGTCGACGTGCCAGAGCCGCGTCACCCGGCTGCCGGGTTCGCGGGCGCTGTAAACGACACCGGCGTCCCCCGGCCAGTACTCGGTAACCGGACCGGTGGCCACCGGAACCACCTGGTCGGCGTCGAGGTGGTAAGCCGTCAGTGCCCAGGTCTCCCGGCCACGCGGTGCGTGCAGGAAGGTCAACCACCTGCCGTCCGGTGTCCACCGCGGGTCACGCACCGCGCCGTCCTCATACGTGGCGACGAGCCGAACGGGGCCGGGACCGTCGGCCACGGACGTCATCACGCACACGGCGTCGCCTGACCCGGTCCGCCGCACGAACACGACCGCGGTGCCGTCAGGCGAGAGCCTGGGCGAGGTGTTGGTCTCCAGCGCCCGCAGCGCCGACCTGAGCACCGGCGAGATCGGCGGCCGGCGCGGTGCGGCGCGGGTCATCGCGATGCCCCGGTCAACTCGTCGCCCAGCGGGTCCTCTTCGGGATACACCCCGGCGGCACCGCGGGACACGCCCATGGTGAGTGTGTAGATCGGGCCGTGGCGACGTCGGGACAAGCCGTGCATCGCCAGGTAGGCGCTGTCCTGCTGAGCCGGGGTCACCAGCGTGCTCAGGCCGTAACCGGCGCCGAGGACGATCAGGTCCTGGGCGACGGCGCCGGACCACGTGTACAGGCTGCGCAGCCCGGTCTCGCCGGGCCGCCGGCGCTGGTAGGCCGGGAAATCCGCGACCAGGCCCAGCGTCCAGCTGGCCGATGACGGGGAGCGCATCCCCTGGAGAGCCGCGATCATGTCGGTGCGCAGGTCGCCCGCGCGCACCAGTTCGATGCTGTGCTCGCGCGGGTGGTACCGGTAGGCGCCCGGCTCGACGCCGCTCACCCGGTACGCGGCAACGCAGATCTCCCAACCGGCGCCGATCGCGTCGGCACCGTCACGCAGGTGTGCCAGGCCGTACCGCAGCAGGCCGGACAGCACCGCCGCGGGCACCGGGCGCCGGACGTAGCTCCGACCGGACCGCCGGCTCAACAGCAGGCGCGAGATCGGCACATCAGCGGGTTCGGCGGGGTCGGGCAGCGCCACCGGGCGACCGCCGGGCGGCTCGGTCGACGCAGGTGCCCCGGAGGGGTCGGCGTCCGCTGCGAAAGGCCGGGCACCCGGGCGCCGCGATGCGACGTAGAACTGATCCGACGGATGCCACCCGCGACGCTGCCAGTGCCGCAGGCCGGGCACCAGCGCCGCCCTACGGACCTCGTCGGCCGGGTCGGCCAGGTCGGCGTGCGGGCGTTCGTCACGGAGGATCGCCTCGGCGAGGTCGACCGGGAGATGGCGGGTGGTCCGGCCGGTCACCGTGTCAGCGACCTCGATCTCGGCCTTGTCGACCTGCGCCACCGGCCGGATGCGCGTGCCCACCGGCCAGTCGACGCCATCAGGCCTGATCGTCTCGGGTGGGAGAGCGTGGATGATGGCTGGTCCGTCGGGTTCCGCGGGTTCAGCGGGTTCGGCAGGGCGGGCCTCGGTGGTTTCCGACTCGACGCCGCCCCACAGACCGACGCTCATCAGGTATCCCTCGGCCATGCCGTCGAGTCCGAGCAGCGACTCGACCGTTGGCGCATCCGTGGCGTCGTCGACGACGGCGCGCAGGCCCGCGGACTCGGCGGCGAGCCGCACGGTGCCTGCGACGTGTCCGGCGTCCATGTGCACGGTGCGAAACGTCCTCGGCTCGCGATAGCGGTACATGTTGCGCTCGAAAACGCTCGTAACGACGACGATCGCGGCGGCGGAGGCGATGTTCGGGAACACCGACCGAATCGTCTTCTCGTCCACCCCGTCGGACCTGACGAGGCGAAGGCTCAACGGCCGCGTGGTCACGTGGTACCAGCCGGAACGCATGCCGGGTACCTGGCGGACGGCGACATATCCTTCCGTGGGATGACGCCCACCACCGGACGGTGACGTGCGACGCAGCAAAGGCGCGGAATCGGTGATCGGAATACGTTCCCTGATGACGCCGAAGGCAAGGGAAACCGTGGCCAGAAACGCGTCTTCGCTAAGGGGGCGCTTGAGCGTCGACCCCCTCCAGAACGTCGAGGCGGGCGCGCTCTCGACAATGTCGTCGTGCGGCTCTGGAACGTCGATGCCCGGCTGCTCGAGGTAGTCGGCCTTGTACCGGTCGTCGTCAGGCTCGACGGCCTGGTAATCGCGCATGCGCGACTGATCGATACCGATCGCGGCGGCCTCCGAATAATCCACGCAGGGATAGTCGAACGCCAGGAAGTGGTACTCGGCAGCTTCCCGCCAGCCGGCGCGGTCCCACTCCTCGACGAGTTCGACCAGCCATTGCTGGTCGGGATCCGCCGATATCGACTCCGTGTCCACGAGCAGGCCGCGGGCGACCAGATCCGAGATGCGCGCCGACCAGGCCTCTACACCACTGGTAGATCCGGTGAACTGGGCCAACCTGGCCGCCAGCGCGCCCGGTTCCGTCGGCTCCGCAGCGGCGGCGAGCACGGCCGCGATCGACCGCGTCACGGTGAACCGGCGCTTGCGAAGAAGGTCGTCGACGACCCAGCGATTCCCCGTGGCGTCGTTTGGCGGAATGATCCGGGCCGCCGGATTGAGCCGCACGAGCATTGTCCCCCCATAACTGGTTCGACATTGACTACAGGGGCGGAGCATGGCCGACCACATTTACCTGATCGGCCATGCCCCGCCTATCTGACCGATCAGTAGATGTCGGCCTGCAGGAGCATGACCTCGTACTCGGCCGTCTCCTCGACCTCGTTGGCCACCTCAATCGCCACAGCTGCCTCCATTGCATTCACCCCCTCTGTTCCGTGGATAACATCGACCGCGACCGACACCGGAAATGGGTGTCAAGCATCACGGCCAGGACAGTGGATTGGCAAGGAATGCCACGAACGCCCATCCGCAACGTTCAGCGCTCGCACGACGGCCACGCCAGGTTGTAGTGCCATGAATCCCCCCGGTCCATTGCAGCACTCATGTTGAACACCTGGCCGCCGCCTCGCCGATGAGCGGATGCTCCCGGCGTCGCTGCGGTATATCCCGATGGTGTCAGGTCAGCGGTTCCGTCTGTGTCGGGCGAACACCCGACAACCGGAGATGGCCCGTCCGCTGCCAACCGGTTCGCGTACTACGCGGGATGATCCTTTACGACGCGGTCGACAACGGCGTGATCGACACCGAACGAGTACGCGACGCGTTCGCCAGGCTGCCGCCGCCCAGCGCGGCGGACGGTCGACTGGTGCTCGCGGTGGACGTCTCACCCTGGCTGCGCCCGCACGGCAACACCTGCCCGGACCGCTCCTTCCGCCACACCTACGGCAACGCCTGGATCGACCACACCGCACCACTGAGCCGAAGACTCCCGTCTCCTGGTGCGAGACGGGCCGGCCAGTCCACCGCCTCGTTCGACGCGGTCTTCTCCGACGCAGGTACCTGCCCGCTCATCATCAGCGAGTTCGGCGGCACCGAACCGGTAGACCTCCTGGCCGCTGAGCTTGAACTCGCGGTCGGCGCGCGTGGTCCCGGCGTAGACGTCCGGGTCCACTCGGTCATCTGTTGCATGAGGTCGAACCGATTCGAGTCGCCTCGACAAGTGTCATCGCAGTATCCGGCACAGCACAAAGCTGGGATGAGCCCGGAACGCCCATCGGCACCGTTGACAGCTTTCGCGATCATACCTAGGCTCATGCGAACCGGTTCGATACGGTTTCTCGCCGATCCCGCGCCTTCCTCCCTCTTCTGGAGGACTCCATGGACGCTGCTGTCCAGACCGACCCAGGCACACCTCGACATCGGCGACCGGGCGACCAACGACCGCACCGAAGTCGTGCGATGGTCCACCCATCGGGCGCGCCGACCGGCGGTGCCGATTCGTCCCAACCTGATTCCGAGAAGCCGATCCGGGTCCACGGCGGGGCTTCCGGACACGGCGGGCATCCCCGCCGTGGTGCACACGAAAGGCATAGATTGGTATGAGAAGCCGATCCGGCCGCCTCACGGCGGCCGTCGCAACTGCATTCGCCCTCGCCATCACCGCCGGACCGGCCGTGCTGCCCGACGCACCGAGCGCCCAGGCCGCCGCATCCGGACCGTGTGACGTCTACGCCTCGGGCGGCACACCGTGCGTGGCCGCGCACAGCACGACCCGGGCGCTGTACGGCGCGTACAGCGGTGCGCTGTACCAAGTAAAGCGGTCCTCGGACAACACCACGCGGGACATCGGCGTGCTCAGTGCGGGCGGTGTGGCCAATGCCGCCACCCAGGACTCGTTCTGCGCCGGCGCGACCTGCCTCATCAGCATCATCTACGACCAGAGCGGCCGGGGTAACCACCTCACGCAGGCGCCCCCAGGCCACTGGCCCGGCCCGCTTCCCGGTGGGTGGGACAACCTCGCCGTCGCGACGGCCGCCCCGGTCACCGTCGGCGGCCAGAAGGCCTACGGCGTCTACATCTCGCCCGGCACCGGTTACCGCAACAACCGGACCAACGGCGTCGCGACCGGCGACCAGCCCGAGGGCATCTACGCCGTCGTCGACGGCACCCACTACAACCAGTGGTGCTGCTTCGACTACGGCAATGCGCAGACCGACGGCGTGGCCGACGAGCGCGCCATCATGGAGACCGTCTACTTCGGTGCCAACCGGCAGTGGGGTTACGGGGACGGCACAGGTCCCTGGGTCATGGCCGATCTGGAGTGGGGCCTGTTCTCCGGCGTGAACGCGGGTACAACCGGAACCCGCCCATCAACCACCGCTTCGTGACGGCGATCGTCAAGGGCGAGCCGAACCACTGGGCGATCCGGAGCGGGAACGCGCAGTCGGGTGGCTTGACGACCGTGTTCGACGGGCCACGCCCCGCCGGCTACCACCCGATGAAGAAGGAGGGGGCGATCCTGCTGGGCATCGGCGGCGACAACAGCGTCTCCGGCGCCGGTACGTTCTACGAAGGCGTCCTGACCTCCGGCTACCCGTCGAACGCCACCGAGGAGGCCGTACAGGCCAACATCGCGGCTGCCGGGTACGCCCCACCCGGCGGCGGCACCCCACGGCAGAACGTCCAGGTCGTGGGCAGCCAGTCCAACCGGTGCGTCGAGGTGCCGAACGGCTCCACCGCCAACGGGCTCCAAGTGCAGCTGGCGGACTGCCAGAGCGTCGACCGGCAGCGCTGGACCTACACGTCCGACCGAAGGCTCCAGATCTACGGCAGCAAGTGCCTCGACGCCAACGGTCAGGGCACCGGCAATGGCACCCAGGTGATCATCTGGGACTGCAACGGCCAGGCGAACCAGCAGTGGAACGTCAACTCGAACGGCACCATCACCGGTGTGCAGTCCGGCCTGTGCCTGGACGCCGACGGCGCCGGGACGGCCACCGGCACGAAGATCATCCTTTGGTCGTGCCACGGCGGCGTGAACCAACGATG
Organism: Saccharothrix luteola; assembly: GCF_020859565.1. Lineage (GTDB taxonomy): Bacteria > Actinomycetota > Actinomycetes > Mycobacteriales > Pseudonocardiaceae > Actinosynnema > Actinosynnema luteola. The sequence goes on from NZ_JAJHUO010000001.1 coordinate 154,612, forward strand.
GGGCCTGCGCGGTTGACCGGATCCCGTCGCCGGGCTTCGTTCCCCTCCCGACCGGCCGGGTCAGCACAGCCGATGTCACCACGGGCCTGGCGCCCGACAGCGGCGGCACCGCTGTCGGGCCCGGTCGTGCTCGGACAGGCCGCGACCGTCGACGGCCACGCCGGCGCGTTCCACCCCTGGCACGGCATCGCCGGCTCGTCCCGGTTTCGTCGAGCCCGGGGACCAGCACCTCACCGCGATGGGTGCGCATGGCTGGTGAGCGCGGTGCTCTCAGGAAACGCGGCGTTTGATCCGCCACACGACGAGTGCGAGCAGGGCTGCCGCGAGGCCGACGAAGATGGCCGCCTCGATGAGTTGGAACACCCAGAAGCGATCGGCCGGGTGGTACAAAACCCATTGCTGGATACCGCGCTCGTGCAGGTACGCGCTGAAATCCACTCCGGCGGCCCGTGCCGCGACATCCATCTCCACGGCGTCGTAGACCGAGAGGTGACGGCCTGACGGATCCGCGTAGCCCGACGCGATGATCCAGTCGGCGCGATCACCTGTCGATATCCGGGAACCTCCGGCGTCGAGAGTCACATCGTCGGCGGCCACGCGTTCCATGATGCTCCGCGGCGCCTGGACGTTCGGACGCAACCAACCCGCCACGACGACGCGGACGGCGAGGTAGGCGCCGAGCGCGACCGCGAGCGCGGGCAGGCTGCGCCGCAGCAACACGCCCGCCGCCGTGGCGGCGGCGAACGCGAACAGCGCGTACCCCGCCGGAACGAGTCCTTCCAGGTCGAACGCGTCGGTCGTGAACCGGCTGTTGAGCGAGTCCAACGGCTGCCGGTACCAGGTGATCGACGCCGAGAGCGCGACGGCGAGCGTCGCGGTCAGCGCGCCCAGGGCACCCAGTTTGACCGCCAGCCAGCGCATCCTCGGCACCGCCTGGGTCCAGGCGAACTGCCAGGTGCCGGCTTCCAGTTCGCGGGCCACCAACGGCGCGCCGAGGAACGCGCCGATCAGGAACGGCACCAGGTTGAGCAGGGACAGCACCTTGGACGCGTACCCGTGCTCCTCGTTCAACCGCCTGATAGCGGTCGAGCACGCGTCGGACCCGTCGGTCAGCCCGCCCGCGCAGGCCGCGGCACCGTCGGGGAACAGGGAGCGCATCGACGACCCGGCCACGAGCAGGAAGAGGCCGATCGCCGCCACCAGCAGGGTCAGCGTGAACACTTCGGCGCGGTGTTGCCGCCAGGTCAGCCACGTCATGCCGGCACCCCTGAGACGGTCGGTGCCTCGATGTCGTGCCGGGTCGGGCGACGCAGGTAGGCCAGCACCAGCTCTTCCAGCCCGATCGGGTCGGCCTGCCAGCCGGGCGCGGTCGGCCCGCCGCCATCGCGCACCAGCAGCGTGGTGTGCCGGTCGCTGTGGGATGCCTCGACGACCGTGCCCGCCTTGTCGAGATCGGCGGTCGTGCGCGGACCGACGAGCAGCCGGTGCTCGGCCAACAGCGTCTCGATGTCGCCAGCGAGCGTGACCCGGCTGTGGTTGAGCACGATCAGGTGGTCGCAGACGCGCTCCAACTCGGGCACGACGTGGGACGAGAACAGGACGGTCATGCCGTCGGCGGCGACCGCGCCCATCAGTGCCTGGAGGAATTCGAGTCGGGCGACGGGGTCGAGGCTGGCCATCGGCTCGTCCAGGACGAGCAGGTCCGGCCGCTTGGCCAACGCCAATGCCAGTGCCACCTGGGCTTGTTGGCCACCGGAGAGGGCACCGGCCTTGCGGTCCAGCGGAATGTCCAGTTGCGCCAGCCGCCGTTCGGCGAGGCCCTGGTCGAAGCGCAGGTTGCAGGAGCGGCCCATGTGGAGCAGGTCCGCGACGGTGAAGTGCTTGTAGAGCGGGTGCTCCTGGGCGAGGAACCCGATGCGGGACAGCACCTGCGGGGTATTGGCGGCCGGGGACTGGCCGAGCACCTCCACGGTGCCGGACGTCGGCGCGATCAACCCCACCACCAGGCGCAGCAGCGTGCTCTTGCCCGCACCGTTGGGGCCGACCAGAGCGATCACCCGGCCGGTCGGCACGGACAGGGTGCAGTCGCGCAGCGCCCACGTCCGACGGTAGCGCTTGCCCAAACCGTCGGTTCGGAGCGCGTACTCGGTTGTTGTCATGCGATGTTCTCATTCTTCGCTCGGTTGACGACAGCAGTGAAGAGCGCGTTGACCGCCTGCTCGTCAAGTCCGGCGGCGCGGGCCCGGTTCAACCAGGTCTCCAGACCGCGTCGCAACGAGGTGTACGTCGCGGCGGACATCCCCGCCGTCGGCGCCTCGTTGACGAACGTGCCCTGCCCGGGGCGACCGGTGACGAGATCCTCCTGCTCCAACTGCCGGTACGCCTTGGCGACCGTGTTCGGGTTGATCGCCAAGGTCTCGGCCACCTCGCGGATCAACGGCAGTCGGTCACCTTGCCGCAGGAAGCCCAGCAGGACGGCTTGACGCACCTGCTGGACGAGTTGGAGATAGGGCGGCACACCCGAGCGGGTGTCGATCCGGAAGACGAACATGAACCCTCCCACTGCTTTACTAGTGACATAGTAAAGCAGTAAAGATCACCCGTCGGCAAGCAGGCGCGTCGAGTGCGGCAGGGGGATCCGAGCCCACCGTCGGGCCCGTCGGTGCTGCTGCGCAGCGAGCCGGCGAAGGACGCCGAACTGCTCGTGCTGCGGCACGAGAACGCGGTCCTGCGGCGGCAACTCGCAGGTCCGGTGCGCTACGAGCCCTCAGACCGGTCCTGGTTCGCGGCCTCGTCCGGATTGGTGGATCGTCGCCGTTGGCGAGAGGTCTTCCCTGTGCCGCCGGGCACCCTGCTCGCCTGGCACCGCAGACTCATTGTCCGAAAGTGGGACTACAGCGCCCGGCGACGCGTCGGACGTGCACCGACCCGGCCGGCGATCAAGTCGCTCGTACTGCGGCTGGCCAGGGAGAACACGCGGTCGGGTCATCGGCGGATCCAAGGCGAACCGGCCGGGTCCGGCTACGGGATCGCCGCCCTAACGGTCTGGCAGATCCCGCACAACGCGGGCATCGACCCGGCGCCCCGCCGTACCGGTCCGGCCTGGCGGGAGGTCCTCACCACGCAGGCCGAGAGCATCATCGCGGCGGACCTCGTCCACCTCGACACCCTGCTCGGCAGGCACCTGTGCGTACTGACGTTCATCGAACACGGCACCCGGCGGCTGCACATCACCGGCGTCACCGCCCACCGGACACAGGAGTGGGCGACCCAGCAAGGCCAGGAACCTCGCCGTCGACCTCGGCACGCGCCGGGAACCCCTGTGCCTGCACGTGATCACAAGCGCGCCGCAGGCACCGCGGATGAACGCCCACGTCTGGACCAGCGAGCAACACCGCATCGACGCCTTAGCGGTCTGGAAGGTGCACTACAACTACCATCGCCCCCACACCGCCGCCGGAAACCGACCACCAGCCACACGACTCCACACCGGCGTCACCAACGTCCTGGCCTCGTACAACTAGTCGGTGATCTCGTAGGGGCGGCCGCTGCACGTCATCGCCTGGATGTAACCGCTGTTGGTGTTGGTGTCGACGGTACCGTCGGTTGGGCACACGTGTGCTCGCAGCAGGCACCACGAACCGGCCTGTTCGTTGATCATCAGCAGGAGGTCGGTATTCGTGGTTTCCACGGCGACGGTGGCCCGATAGTGCCTTTTCTGCCCGCTCTTCCCGTCGGAGCGGTTTTCGCCTGGGTAGTACTTCAGGCCGCGCAACGTCACCGTCAGCGTGTTCTTCGATATCACCGGTGGAATGGCCCTCACCGGGTCATCCCGGATGTCGGTGCACAGCAACGATGCGTACGCCTCCGAGTCACCGTCGCGCAACGCCTCAACGACACCGTCGGCCACCTCGCGCGCGGTCCTGTCGGACCAGTCCAGCAGCGCGACCACGAGCCCGCAGACGACGATTCCCGCCGTAGCAAGGTGCCACCACCGGAACCGGCCGCGGCCTGGGGACATGTCGTCGGGTATCGCTTCCACCGTCACAGCAGACCAGGTTGGGGTGGCAGGGGTAAGCAGCTGTCCGGTTGATGACACACGAAGACGCGCCGTCGGGTGGAATCTGGAGCACGTCCTGGACCACCCCTGCTGGACGGGATCCGCCTCCCGCCCAGCGCCGACCTCGCGGCGGTCACCGTCGCCCCAGGCGCCCGGGGTTCAGTCGCCGACGTGGCGGCGGTGGCCCAGCGGCCACCGCCGGCCGACACCGGTCGTGGTCGTCACGGCTTCCCTTCTGACAGCTTCGTCATCTCGGCACCCGACGACCCCGCAGGCTCGAGCACCGGCACCGGCCCACCGGTTTTCCGCCACCGGACACCAGCCCCCGCGATCAGCAGCGCGAGCACACCGGCGGCGGCCGGGATCAGGAAACCGGACGTGCCGCCGTAGTGGGTGACGAGCATTCCGCCGACCGCCGCGCCGACGGCCATGCCGACCACCACGCCGGCGTCCGCGAGAGCCATGCCCTCGTTCATCCACTCGTCGGGACGCGACCGCTGAACTGTTGGCACGCACGGACGCGTCGCGTCAGGACGCACCGCCCCGGACAACGTCACAACCGGCCCAGGCAGTCGGCGACCTGTGCGGCCTGATCAGCAAGTCTACGATCTTCCGACACCTGTGTCGGCGTCCACTTGCCGTTGGACGAGCGCCTGAGTCGTCCGGCGAGGCGGACGTATGGCGCAGCGCCCGGTCTTCGGTCGTTCAGCCCCGACCTCGAGGTCGTGCATCGGACGGTGCCGGTCAGCCGGTGGCGCTCAGGCGGCGGTCTGGGCCTTGGTCGTGCCCGTCCGTGGTTACGACGCCGAGGCCCGCGTCCTCGGGCGTGTACGTGTCCCTGAACCCGAAGGCGCTGGGCGACGGGCCGTGCGCGCGCAAGTGCTGCAGCCGCTCGACCGCCTCCTCGACGGTGGGCACGTGGCCGGCCGGGATCCACCACATCACCTGGAACGCCGCCTTCGGCAGCTCGAACCACTCGGCGCGGCGCCGGAGCACGTCCAGGTGGCCGCTGCGGTAGACGTAGTCCCACAGGCTGTCGCGACTCTCCCAGACCGACATGTTCACGATGACGTCCGCGCCGAGGGTGGTCCGGATCGCGGTGGCGTCATTGCTCTCGTCGCCGACCAGTCGCCACACGAACCCGGGCGACCGGTCGGCGACGTCGTTCAAGGTGTCCAGCATCGACGTGAAGCCGTGCGTGCGCGGGTCGTCCAGAGGGTGTCTCAAGGTGCCCACGTTGAGCTGGGCGAGGTGGTGTCCGGCCATGCCACCCACCTCACCACCCCCACCCTTCTATGTCAATCATCATTACTTTTAGAAGTCTCGACGGTGACGCAGCACATCCCGGGCTGCGGATCCATACGGGCCCGCAGCCCTTCGGCGCCCTCGAGGAGACCTTCCACCAGCGCCAGGTTCATGCCGCAGATCAGCGCGGGATACCGCTCCGAGAGGACGTGGAACGGGCAGTTGACCAGGCGAAGGACGGCACCGTCCGCGTCCGTGCGCGGCTCGTAGCCACGCACGGACAGAACGGCCCGCGCCGCGTCGAGGTCCTCGATCGGTCCGGCGGCGGCCCGCGCGGCCCGTCCTTCCCGCACGGCGGCGGCCCGCAGCTCGACATCCAGCCGGGCATCGTCCGCCACCGCGGCCAGCAGGTCGGCGGCGGTGCGGTAGTCCCGGGCGGGGAGCGAGACGTGGTGTTCGGCGCCGGACCGGCGGTAGAGCTTGGCCGGCCGCCCGGCACCCGGGCCCGAACGCCCGGTGAGTCGCCGGCTCTCGGTGACGAGCAGCCCGGCGTCGACGAGCTTGTCGAGGTGGAACGCGGCGAGCGTGCGGCCGATCCCGGCGCCCTCGGCCGCCTCGTTCCGGCTCACCTCGTGGTCCTGGGCGACCACGTACTCGTACAGCTGACGCCGCACGGGGTCCTGCAGCACGACGATCGCCTCGATGTCCTCCATCCCACCATTCTAAGAACAACGCAGGCTTCCGTTAGAAACCCGGCGCCCGGCCTGCGGCAGACGCGGATGTCGGTGGCGAGATCGGCACCGGTCAGGAGGGAACGCGCCGGCTGAAGAGCAGGTACTCGCCGGTCATCGGGCGCAGCGCCAGGATCAGGGCCGTCGCCGCCGCGGCTGCGACCACGACGGGAACCCCGACGAAGACCGCAGCCGTGCTCGGCGGCTCGCCGGCATCGGGTGCCACCACCGCCAAGGCGTGGAACAGGTAGCCCGCGCAGACCCACAGCTCCAGCGCGGCACCGGTGATCAGCGCGCCTCGCCCGCCACCGACCGCGAGCCGCACCCCGCCAGTGATCAACAGCACCGCCGCCACGACCTGGGTGACGACCACCGACCACGCGAGGAGCGCGAACCAGCCCGTCCCGGCAGGCTCGGACAGCACCACACCGGCGAGCACGCTGCCGACGAGCGTCGCGATCCCGACGAGCACACCCAGGATTGCGGCGCAGGTCGCCGACCCCGGCCGCAGCCCCGCCTCGTCCAGTAACGCGTCCAGCCCGGTCATGGCGCTCCTCCGGCTTGCTCGCTTCACCCTCCCTATCGTCGAGTTCTCCCCGGCCGTTGCGCTGGTCGGCATGACCGTGCGGTGGTTCTCCATGGTGGTGACGTTGGTGTGTCGCAGCAGGTGTGGGCGCAGATGGACCCGGCCCAGCATCGGTGACTCGCCGGTGACCCCACCTGCGCCCGCCCGAGCGCGAACGGCGTCAACTCCCGCTCCGAACGCCGTGCGGATGTCCCGTCACGATCGTGGTGGCGCCGGTGCAGGATGAGTGCTGCCTCGCAGTGGTCACGGGCGGTGTCGTACTCGCCGACGCCGGCGGCGTACCAGCCCACCGAGTTCAGCGCCACGGCTTCCCGCCCGGGCAGGCCCAAGGCGCGGTACAGGTCCAGGGCCCGCCTGGCGTGCGCCGGCGCCTGCCGGTTGTCACCACCCGACTCCCGACTGGTCGCCGGCTCGTGGTGGGTCAGTGCCTGTTGCGTGAGGTCGTTGCCATCCTCGGCCAGAGCGAGAGCGCGGTGCAGGTGGCCCAGCGCCTCCTCGTGGCGACCTAACCCGGCACAGGCGAAGCCGACACCCCGGTGGGCCCGCACGGTGGAGAGCGGATCGGGCAGATCGGCGGCGGCGGTCAGCGCGGCTTGCCACGCGGTGAGGTCGCCCGAGAAGTCTCCGCGCTGGTAGTGGAAGGTTCTCAGCACCTGGGCCAGGTGCGACACCGCCCGGCGACGGCCGAGAGCGGCGGCGCTCTGCTCCGCAGAAACACGGATGGGCCGGTTCGAGCGGGTCCCGCTCCTGATCGGCAGCACCCGCCACGAGGCGGTCCCCCCTGGCCGTTCGCGTACGCGACTGCGGCCCCGCTGAGCGGCTTCCCCACCCCCGAGACGGCGACCTACGCCTTGGGCTCGGCCTGGCTGGGATCCAGCGCCGCTCGATGATCCTGAAGACCCGTGGCAGCACGACGTGGGCGGGCATCATCCGAGCGGAGACCATTGTGGACGTTTGGTGGCCTGCGCGACCCGGTCGCGGCGGAGACGCCACTGTGTATGCCTTCACGGGCCTTCCGACGCCCCCCGATCGGGGGGCGTTGTCCAGCCACCCGGCCACCTGGTCCAGCCGGTCCGCCGGTGCCGCGGGGCGTGCCCCGTGGCCGAGGATTGGAGAACCGGTCCACGGCCGCATCACGCGCGCCCCGGATCGGGTCCCCGACCACGACCCGAGAAGACGGAGTTGTTCCACCGTGCGCACCCCGATCGACCGCGCCGCCTGGCGAACCCTGGTGGGCTACGTCAGGCCACAGCGGCGAACCGTCCTCTTCGGAGGGATGCTCGTCCTGCTGGGCGGTCTCGCCGCCGCCGCACAGCCACTGGCGGCCAAGGGGCTGGTGGACCGGCTCGGCTCGGGTGGCGGGATCACCGGTCTGCTGGCGCTGCTGGTCGGCTTGGCGCTGGCCGGTGCCGCGCTCGCGGTGGCGGGTGACTACCTGCTCGAACGCGCCGCCGAGTCGGTGGTGCTGGTCGCCCGGAAGCGACTGGCCCGGCGCCTGCTGTCGGTGCGCGTGCCCGCGGTGCAGCGCGCCGAGCCGGGTGATCTGCTGTCGCGGTTCACCGGCGACACGACATTGCTGCGAGAGGTGTGCACGCACGCCCTCGTCGCGCTGGTCACCGGCTCGGTCACGACCACCGTCATGGTCGTGATGATGGGTGTGATGGACCTCGTGCTGCTGGGGGTCACGCTGGTCGTGCTGCTGGTGGTGGGGCTCCTCGCCCTGGCTGGGTTGCCGATGATCGAGAAGGCGTCCCACGCCGCCCAGACCGCAGTCGGTGAGACGAGTGCGCGGCTTGAGCGCGTGCTCGGCGCCTTCCGCACCGTGAAGGCGGCCGGGGCCGAGGGCAGGGAGGTCGCCGTGATCGAACGCGGCATCGAGGACGCGTGGCGCGCCGGCCTCCGTTCCGCGCGGTGGGAATCGTTGGTGCACGGCGCCAACGGCCTCGCGGTCCAGGTGGCGTTCCTCGCCGTGCTCGGCATCGGTGGCGCCCGGGTCGCGACCGGGGCGGTCCCGCTGTCCACGATGGTGGCGTTCCTGCTGTTCCTGTTCTACCTGCACGAGCCGATCGGGCAACTGCTGGAGGCCGGCAGCAAGCTGCAGGTCGGGCTCGCCGCGGTGCGCAGGCTGGACGAGGTGGACCGGATGCCGGTCGAGTCCGCCGGCACCGGTGGCGCCGAGGTCGACGGGCGGTGCGCGGCTCGCCTGACCTTCTCCGACGTCCGGTTCCGGTACGGGCCGGACCGGCCGGAAGTCCTGCGCGGCGTGAGCGTCGACGTGCCGGCGGTGGGCATCACGGCCATCGTCGGTCCGTCCGGTGCGGGCAAGTCCACGCTGTTCGCGCTGGTCGAGAGGTTCCACGAACCCGACTCCGGCCGCATCCTGCTGGACGGGCTCGACCTGGCGGACTGGGACCTGGCCGAGCTGCGGGCGGGCATCGGCTACGTCGAACAGGACGCGCCGCTGCTGTCCGGGTCGTTGCGCGAGAACCTCGTCTACAGCCGCCCGCGAGCGACCGAGGAGGAGGTCCGCGACGTGGTGGCGCAGACCCGGCTGGACGCGCTCGTCGAGCGGCTGCCCGACGGTCTGGACACCCCGGTCGGGCACCGCGGCACCTTCCTGTCCGGCGGCGAGCGGCAACGGGTCGCGCTCGCCCGCGCGCTGCTCGCCCGTCCGCGCTTGCTGCTGCTCGACGAGATCACCTCGCAGCTGGACGCCGCGAACGAGGTGGCGATCAGGGACGTGGTCAGCGCCGCAGCGAAGACGATGACCGTGCTCGTGGTGGCGCACCGGCTGTCGACGGTGGCGCGGGCGGACCGGATCGTGGTGGTGGACGACGGGACCGTGCGGGCCACCGGCACCCACGACGAACTCGTCCTGGCCGACCCGTTGTACGCGGGGTTCGCCGCCACTCAACTGCTCACCGGCGAATCCGGCGGATGAGCACACGCTCACCCGGGTTCTGTCCTGGCAGAGGTGACCGGCAGGCGCAGCCGCAGCCGGAAGCCGCCGTCCGGTGTGGGACCGGTGTGCAGCGTTCCGCCGAGCAGCGCGGCCCGTTCCCGGAGTCCGACGAGTCCGTGCCGGGCGCTGGGCAGGGCAAGGTGGGGTCGGGTGGGCGGGGTGTTGGTGACGGTGACGGTCAGCTCGTCGTCGTCGTGGCTGATCTCGATGGTGGCGCTCGCGCCGGGGGCGTGCTTGCGCACGTTGGTCAGCGCTTCCTGGATGGTCCGGTAGATGGCGCGCTGCGCCGGCGGCTCCAGGTCCTCGGGGGCGTTGCCGACCAGGTGCGCGTCGATCGCGCTGTTGTCGACGAGCCGGTGCAGATCGGTCAGCGTGGGCTGCGGGGTCAGTTCGGTCGCCGGGGTGCCGGAGGCGCGCAGCAGGTTCACCATGTGGCGCAGCTCGTCGAGGGTGTTCACCGAGAGCTGCCGCACGTTCTCGGCGGCCACCTTCGCGTTCGGGTCGGTGGTGCTGACCTTCAGCGCTCCCGCTTGCACCGCGATCAGGCTCACCTGGTGGGACACGACGTCGTGCATCTCACGGGCGAGCTGGTTGCGTTCCCCGGCCAGGATCGCCTCGGCGTCGAGCCGGCGCTCGTGCTCCCGCGCCTCCTCGACCTCCACCAACCGCAGCGCCAGCTCGCGCCGGGACCGCAGGAACTGGCCGAGGAGGATCGGCGCCAGCGCGGTCATCACGGCGTAGACGACGCCGAGCAGCGTGTAGGAGTCCCAGATCGAGGGAGCGAAGTCCGACATCGGGAAGACCAACGCGGTCGCGGCGACGAGGCCGCAGCCGACGAGCAGCCACCAGTCGCGGTAGCGGCTGGAGACCACGTAGAGGGCGACCAGCGCGGGGACGATCGTGCCGGGGAACAGCACGGCCGGCAGCGTCACGAGGAAGACCGGCAGCGGGAGGCGTTCGCGCGCGAGCAGGGCGAGCAGGGCGATCGCGATCGGGACGACCACGTGCGGGTCGGCCTCGCTGATCGTGGTCAACGCCCCCTCGACCACGGCGACCGCGAGCACCGCGGCATCGACGAGCCGGCCGGACCGCCCAGGGCTCACCCCTGTTCCCCGTTGCCGCTCAGCAGGCCGGCTCGCTGTGCCACCAGCGCCGCCTGCACCCTGCTGCCCACGCGCAGCTTGCCGAGGATGGCGCTCACGTGGTCCTTCACCGTGCCGACGCTGACGTGGATGCGTGCCCCGATCTCGGCGTTGGACAGCCCTCCACCGATCAGCACGAGCACCTCGCGTTCGCGCTCGGTGAGCAGGTCGACCTGTTCGGCGGCCGGCGAGCCCGCCCCGGAACCGAGGTAGCCGTCGACGACGGTCCGGGTGACCTTGGGGGAGAGCACCACGCCACCGGCGGCGAGCGTGCGGACCATCTGGGCGAGCTGCTCGGGTCCGGTGTCCTTGAGGATGAACCCGGCCGCGCCGCTCCGCAGCGCCGTGGCGATGTACTCGTCGGAGTCGAACGTCGTCAGCATCGCCACGACCGGTGGCGGCTTGAGGCGCTGCAGTTGACGCAGGATGGTGAGCCCGTCCACGTCCGGCATCCGGATGTCGAGCAGCACGACGTCGGGTTTGAGCAGGCTCGCCTCGCGCACCGCCTGCGCACCGGTCGGCGTCGCGACGACCTCGATGTCCCCGGCCGCTTGGAGGATGAGGCGGAACCCCGTCCGCACCAGCTCCTCGTCGTCCACGACGACCACCCGGATCATGTCCCCGCTCCTTTGTGGATCCCGCACGCCGCCATTGTCACGGAGCCCGGCTCCGGCCCGCCATCCGGGGAACCGGCAGGTCGTCCCCGCCGATTGGCGGGCCGGGGCCGGCCGGTCGGCGGGTGCGCCGGGTCTCACCGGATGTGCCGCGCCGGCGTGGTGGCGAGGTGGAGCAGCTGCTCCAGCGGTCCGCGGCGGAAGAAGCGGGACCAGGTCCAGGCGAAGACCGCGGCCCCGAGGACGAACAGGAGCACCGGCAGCCAGGAGTCCTGGGTCTCGGTCCCGGCGGGCACCGCCACCAGGGAGGACACCACGAAATGGCCGACGTAGGCGGTCAGGGACATGGTGCCCACGGCGATGACCGGTGCGGCCAGGCGCCGCAGCCACCGCACGCGGTCGACCGCCACCGTCGCGCACACGACCACCGTGATCGCGACTCCCACGCAGCCGACGACATCCAATGTCATCCCGCTGTGCGGCCCCGCCGTCACCAGCGCCCAAGCCGACCCGATCTCGTCGGGTGGCGCCATGTCGCCGAAGGACTTCGGCCCCGGGTCGTGCGCCGAGCCGGCCTGCACCTCCGTGACCGCCCGGACGCCGTCGACCAACCGGGACAAGAGCCAGGCGGTGCCGTAGGCGAGCACGACGAGCGCGGGACCGACCACGGCCAGCCGCCGCCGCACGGTGCCGGAAGCCAGGTCCAGGCGGCCCAGCGCCATGCCGGCCACGACGAAGGCCATCCAGGTGATCGCCGGGTAGAAGCCGGTGAGCAGGAGGTCCAGCAGTCCCACGCCGCCGAGGCGGTCGAGCGGGTCGTAGGCCTTGAGCGCGGCGGTGACCGGCTCGGTGAGCAGCGACCGCAAGAGGAACGCCAACGGCGGCATGGTGACCGCGAGCACGCCCGCGACGACCGCGAGCGTGCGAGCACGCAGCCGTACCAGCGGCAGGGCCAACAGGAAGTAGAGGCCGTAGAAGGCGAGGATCACCACGCCCCCGTACACCACCGCCATCACCGTACCCAGCGCCAGCAGGATCGCGGCCCGGATCGCGATCCGGGCCTTCGCCTGCCGGCCCGCCACACCGGTCTTCGGTTCGAGGCGGCCGGCGATCAGCATCAACGAGAACCCGGCGAGGGTGGCGAACAGGGCCGACGAGCGCCCTTCCGCCAGGCCCCGCACCCAGGCGCCGACACCCTCCGCGGCGGTCGCCGACGGGCCGAGGTGCACGACGTACATCCCGAACACGGCCAACGCGCGAGCCAGATCGACTCCCACCAAGCGCCCAACCGTGGAAGCGTGCACTGCCGCCGTCCCGGACCGGGGAGTCGACGTCTCGGGCGCAGCCGAGATGTCCTGTTGCGGTCGCATCAGATTCACGCTGCCACTGTCGCGGCACGGTCGGGCTGTGAGCGATCCGTCAGGTTTCGGTGCCACCCCCGCCGGTCGGCGGAACTTCACCCCCGAATGACGCCGCGGGCATGGATCGGGATACTGCCGCGCACCTCACTGCCACCCGCTCCCGATGTGGCGAGGAGGCCTGGTGATCGCGTTCAGCTGTACCGGCGTTCGAAGTCGGCGAAGGCGGCCTCGTGGTTCCACTGGGGGGCGGCTTTGGGATTGCCGTCGAGGAAGGCGTGGTCCAGGGAGGTGCGGGCGAGGGTTTTCAAAGTCGCGGTAGGACAGGCGGTAGTCGGTGGTGGCGCGGGTGTACTCGCGGGTGAGGTCGGTGCGGGAGATGCCCTCGTCGTCGGTGGCCAGGGTGATCGGCACGTCGAAGGTCCGGTAGGTCGGGAAGGGGTGTTCCGGGCCGGACACCTGGAGGATCTGTTCGTTGCTGGTCAGCGGGCTTTCCACCATGACGTGCCGCTCGCGCATGACACGCATCAGCTGCGGCCGGTCCTGCTCGTGCCGCGATGGCGACGCCGTGGCCGATTCGCTCGGCGTGACCGACCATCACGGCTTCGCGGATGTGGTAGGTCAGCTCTTCCGGTTGTGCCTGAACCAGTTCGGGGATCAGTTCTCCGGCGTGCAGCGTGATGTGGGCCTTGGGGCAGGTGCCGCACAGGTAGTCCAGCATCCGCATGTGCAGCCGGTAGTTGCGGTTGTCTGCCTCGGCCAACTCGAAGCCGTAGACCATGTCGGTGAACCACGTTGGGTTCGTTGTTGCGGCCGACCTGGTGGAGGTAGCGCAACGTCAGGTCGCAGCCCGGTGAGGCGTCCGGGGTGTCGCAGCCGAGCAGTTCGCGGTTGTCGGCCTCGTCGCGGTCGGTGTCCGCGCGGGCCTCGGTGAGGATGCGCGACAGCACGCCTTCGGCGAGCACTTGCCGGTGCATCGCGGCGAAGTCCTCGCTGAACGTCACCCGCTTGGCGAGCTCGGCCACCGCGCCGCCCTGGCGGGTGGTGATGGTCTCCATGCACGACTCGTTCTGCCGCCCCGCCTTGTCCACCACGTCGGCCAGCATCTCCGGCCGGTGCACGGTCGTGGGTGTGAAGCCCTCCATGGACCACGCGGCGATCACCTCGGCCCGGAACTCCGGATCGGTCACCGCGTCCGCCACCGGGCCCTCCCCCGGATCGCACGGACCGTCCACCGCGACGTGGTCCTCCACGTCGGCGCACATCCCGGCGCGGGCACCGAGGTCGATGAGCGTCTCGGTGGTCACCCCTTGGGCAGCTCGCGCGGGAACGCGTCCAGCCGCGCCGGGTCGTCGCGCACCGAGTCCAGGTAACGCTCCACCCCGAACTCCGCCGCCACGGCCGGAACCGCGCCGACGATGCCGTGACAGCCGGACACGCTGCGCGTCCAGGGAATCCCCGTCACAGCGGTGACGCAATCGACCACGGGATGTCCAACGGGAAGTGTCACGCGGCGGAGATCATCACTGCGTTCTGTGCGCAGACGAAGGAACTCCTGGTAGGTCGGACGTTACGGAAGCGCCGCTCGGCCAGGAGTTCCGTTGTCAGTAGCTGTTTCCGAGCTATCGGGGTTGGGTGAGTCGGCAGGTTGTGATTCCGGGAGGCCGACGCCGACCACGTGGTCGAGCCCGCCCCGGGCCACGAGTGCCCGGGGCGGCCGGCAGATGTCAGCGGGACAGGGTCGTGGCGACCGGGGTCCAGCGGACGCCCTTCCAGGTGCCGTCGGCGGTGGTGCTGCGACCGACCACGACGCCGTGGTTGTTGATCGCGACCGGCGTGCTGTAAGCACCGCCCAGCGAGTCGAGGTAGGTGAGCTGCCCGTCGCGCCAGAGGAACACGCGGGTCGACGAGTAGTCCGGCGACGAGGCGTGCCCGATGACGTCGCCGCGATCGTTGATCGCGGTCGCCACGGAGTTGCCGGGCAGGCCCAGGTCGACCTGCTTGCCGCCGGCCGGCCACAGCACGGCGCGGGACATGCCGTTCTCCAGGACCCAGCCGACCGCGTCGCCGCGCTCGTTGAGGGACTGCTCGCCGTGGGCGAGCCGCCCGCTCTCCGACAGGACGGTCAGCTCCTCGCCGTCCCAGCGCAGCGACACCATGCCCCGGTTGGCGACGATCACACCGGCCTCGTTGATCGCCTCCGGGTCGTACGTGCCGTAGCCCGGACCGGGCGCCAGCTTGGTGCACACGCCGTCGGTGCAGCGGAGCGCGGCGAACTCCTGGAAGGAGGCGGAGGCGTAGCTCGCCGCGACGACACCGGCGTTGTTGATCGCGTACGTCGACACGTGATCACCGGCCACCGGCAGCTCCAGGTGCCGCTCCCCGTCCCACACGGTGGCGTGTTGCTCGCCCCGGGCCGACGTGGCGTAGGACATCGGCACGCTGCCGTCGTCGTTGATCACCTGCGCCAGGGCCCACGCTGCTCCGGGCGGCGAGATGGCCCGCCGCTGACCCCCGAACCAGACCCACGGCCTCTGCGTGTCCGGCACGCCGTCGGAGGTCAACCCGAGCACCTGGCCGCCCTGGTTGATCGCGCCGGCCAGACCGGGACCGAGGTCGGTCGCACCACCGCGCGGCGACCACAGGACCGCGCGCGTCGGCGCGTCGCCCTGCGCGCTGCCGACGACCTGGCCGAGGTCGTTGACCCCGGTCGGGTAGTAGCTGAGGGTGCCGGGCAGCCCCGCGACGCCCGGCAGTTCGGCGATGACGTGCGTGGCGGACGCGACCGCCGCGGGAGTGGTGGCCAGTGGCAGGGCTGTCGCGAGCGCCAACACGGCCAGCGACGCGCGTAAGTCGGGCATGATCGCTCCGTTGCGAGTATGTCCTGAAGTCGTACTGGATCGATCAACGGTAGCCCTCGCGCGCCCGCGACGGTGACGGCCGGACAGCGCAACGGTCCACGAAACCGTTGCGCCGCACGGAGGTCCATGATGCGGATTTGCTCCGCCGACGGTCCCGAGGACTACAGCGGATTCGATTGCCAGGAGACCACTTTCCGCGGCGTGGACGGCTGACCGAAGCCGCAACCGAACGCAATCGGCCCACGGGCCGGTTGCGGCATGAGCGCGACCGGCAGGTCACGGACCGCGCAGCCGGTCGAGGGCGTCGGGCTTCGGCGTGCCCGCCCGTTGACGACGTCGAACCTTCACCTGATCCTGAGCGGGTCCGCAGTCGCCTCGGATGTGCCGCCCGCATCCGCCACCGGAGGAAGGACCTCCCGACATGAACACCTCCGCTCGTCCGAGACGCGGGTCGACAGCGGTCGGCCTCGTGCTGACCCTGCTGGCGGCTCTCGCCGGCTTACTCGTCGTCGCCAGCCAGTCCGGAGCCACGGCGCAACCCTCCCCGACGAACACCTCTTCGAACACCCACCCGACGGACTACCCGCCCTCCAGCACCACCACGCCGACACCGACCGGTCGGTGCACCGCCGTCTACCGCCTGGTCGGCACCTGGCCGGGCGGGCTGCTCGGCGAGGTCGTCGTCACGGCCGGCTCGCCGATCACCACCTGGAACGTGCAGTGGACGCTCGCGCCCGAGCAGGAGGTCACCAACCTCTGGGGCGGCGTCGCCTACGACCTCGGCCGGACGGCGAACGTGCGCAACGCCCACTGGAACGGCGCGCTCGCGCCGCAGGCCACCGCGACCATCGGCTTCACCGTGTCCGGCAGCCCGCACCCGCACAACCCGATGGTCAGCTGCCTCGCGTCCTGACGAGCGGGGCGCGGACACGCCGGCCGGCACGCTGCCCGGAGAACTCCTGCCCCACTGCCCTCCGGAGGACCTGACCCACTGGTCCGACGGCAGGCCGATGCTGTGCGCCAACCCCAAGCGGGACGCGAGGACCGCCTAGCGCAACTCCATGTCGTCCCACTGCCTCGAGGCCTGTGCAGTGCACCGGCTTCACCGTCACGTTCCACGCGGTGGCCTGATAGCCCTACGGTGCGGCCCGGGGCCCCCGGGCCGCACCGGGTCAGCCGACCGTGATCGTGCCGTCCGCCGACCGGACGCAGGCGACGCCCCGGGCCGTCGTGGTGGCGGCACCGGTGAGGCAGCGGCCCAGCACCGCGTGGCCGGAGGCGTTCGGGTGCCACGACTCCTGGCACGTCTGGAAGTGCGTCACGCAGGTGTTGGCGATGCGCTGCACATCGATCTTGTCCTTGCCGGCCAGGCTGGTGACGAAGGTGCCGCTCGGGCCGTCCTGGAGCCGGATGGGGGTGGCCAGGGCGTTCGCCGGGCTACCGCCCCGCTCGCACAGCCGCGCACCGTCGAAGGCTCGCTGCACGTTGAGCAGGACCAGGTCGGCGCTGGGGAACTCGGCGGACAGCGCGGCGTGCGCGCCCTGCACCACGGTGCCCAGCCGGGACGAGAACACGTGGCCCGGGGAGAGGCTGGCGCGGTGCACCGGGCAGCCCGCGGCGTAGCGCTCGGCACCGAGGTCGCGGAACTTGTCCCGGGTGTCGGTGCGGCCGTCCTCGTCGTGGTACTCGGCGACGAGGTCCAAGGGCAGCGGGTTGGTGTAGTCCTGGAGGACCACCCGGTGCCGGCCGTCGGCGTCGACCTGGGCCAGGGTGGTGAGCAGCTGCCGCAGGGCCGCGGTGGTCTCGGCGGTGGCCGCCGCGATCTCGGCCTCGGTGGCCAGGTCGGACACCGCGCACGGCTCCTGCGGCACGGGGCCGCCCAGGTAGGCCCAGAACTCCCACCAGCCGGTCCAGGCGTCGGCGATGAAGCGGTTCGCGCACAGCGTGGCCACGTCGCCGAAGGTGAACGAGCTGTTGTTCGAGCCAAGGCCGACCAGCACCAGGTCGATGTCGTGGGTGCCCGCCACCGAGCGCAACTGGTCGAGCTGGGAGGCGACGGCCCGCCCCTTCGTCCGGCTGCCCGAAGGGCTGGCGATGTCGTGGGGTTGGCCGCCCGAGCAGGCCAGGTTGAACCGGGCCTGGATGCCGGGCAGGTCGGCCCGGTGCAGGGAGGCGTTGGCGGACCGGTGGCAGAAGAAGGCGTTGTCGTTGGGCGCGGACCAGCCGGGGAAGGACTGGGGCACCCCGTTGACGTCGGTCACCGGCTGGTAGGCACCCGCGCCCTCGCCGCTGACGAAGCTGTCGCCGAGCGCGATGGCGGCGGTGGGCAGCGCGGTCGCGGTCGGCGCCGCTTGCGCGGTGGCGGCGGACCAGGTGAGCACGACGGCGAGCACCGCCGGTAGCACCGGGTGTCGAAGCAGGGGCATCACGACCTCCTCGTTGACGGCCGAACTGACGTGAAATCTGTTCACGTGGCATGGCTGCGGTCAAGACCGAAGGCGTTCTTCGGGAGGGCGTTGACGGGCGTCATCACCCGGACCCGCTACCCGCGGAACCGAGGGCGGGACCTGCCGAGGAAGACTGAGTTCCCGTAGAGACGATTGACGGCTCGACCGCGAGCTGAAGCGCCAGGAAGGCGAGGGCCGCCTCGTGGTCGAAGTGCTCCGGAGGTCACGTTGGCCGGAAGTCCTGGGTCAGGCGGAACGTGAAGTAGTCGACCCTCCAGCCGTCCTTCTCCAAGCCCTCCTGGGCGATGACCTCTGTCCTGAAGCCTTGCTGATCGGCCAGGTGCTCCAGGTAGGGCAGGTCGCCGGAGGTGCCGAAGAAGATCAGCATCCTGCCGGTCGGTGTGAGGTGGCGTTTCGCGGCGCGGAAGAACTCGGTCATCGCGCGGTAGTTCTCGTCGGTCATGGCGGCCTCGAACAGGTCCCGAGGGGCGAACCACCGGAATGGGGGGTCGAAGACGATCAGGTCGAATTCGCCGTCGACATCGCTGAACACGTCGCTGTGACGGACCTCGACCCGATCCGCGACGCCGTTGCGCTCGGCGTTTCGCCGGGCTGCCGCCACAGCGCCAGGGTTGATGTCGACCGCCAGGACGTCTGCGGCGTGCGAGGCCGCCAGGATGGCGTTGACGCCGCTTCCGGTCCCCATGTCCAGCACGCGGTCGCTCTCGCGGACCTCGGCCAGGACGGCCTCGCCGAGGAGGTGGGACACGCCCGTGATGGGCATGACCTCAGGCGGGATGACCAAGGTCCGGCCCAAGTAGGTGACTGTTCGACCTGGGCCGGCTTCCGCCTTCCCGTTGTTGTAGGCGTTCTCATGCCATCGACGGATGCGCTCGGCGTGTTCCTCGGTGACCATTGGGGTGTAGCCGGCGGCTGGGCGCTTGGCTGTTGGGTCGGTTTCGGCCATGTCGGCACCTTATGCAGACGCTCGATGCGGGGGTATTGATTTGGCCGTTCGTCAGACGGCGCCGGCTCGACATGTCCGGCCAGTTCGCGGCGATCGGCTGGGTAGCCGGTGATTCGTCCGAGAGCTTGGGCGAACTCGACGCGCAGGCGGGCGCGGGCGCCAGCCGGTAGATCGGGTTGGTGGCAGGAGTGATGGGGTGGCTTGCGCGCAGCGCGCGGAGTCGCACGAGCCGGCGCAGGCTCGGGATTCACGTCAGGGCGCGGCCGAGTTGGGTCACTGCCCCGTTGAAGTAGCCGGAGGTGGCGTAGACCGAGCGTGAGTCGGCACTGACGAGCACGGTGGTTACCGGGTTCATGACGGCACGCAGGCCGATGTCGGCGCACCAGGCGGGGTTGGCTTCGCCGATGCACCCCCCGTAGGTCAGGTCCCCGTTGCCCGCCCGTCGGAAGTGGACCACCGCTCCCCACGACCAGCTCGGGCCCTGGACGCCGGCGTAGACGCTGGTGCCGTCCGTCGAGGCGGTGACGTCGGTGAAGGCGCCCGCCGGGCCTGCCGGACGGCAGCCGTCGGCCGTGCCGATGCAACCGGCGAACGCGAGGTCACCGTTGCTCATCCGGCGCAGGTGGGTCGTCGCACCACCCCCAACGACGTAGACGCCGTCACCGGCAGGTGTCACGGTGCCGCGAACCGCGCCCGCCAGACCACCGGACAGCGGATCACGACACCCGGTCGGAAGCCCGTTGCCCTTCCTGGCGATGCAACCGGCGTAGGTGAGCGACCCGGTGGTCGTGTCGCGGCGGAAGTGGGTGATCGAGCCGGGGTTGCCGGACACCACGTACACGCTGACGCCGTCCGGGCTGACGAGGACTTCGGAGGCCGAGGGCATGACGCCCGCCGCGCCGAGCGACGTGCATCCCGCGGTGCCCTCACCGATGCAGCCGCTGAAGAGGAGCGTGCCGTCGGCACTGTTGCGCCGGAAGTGGTTGAGGACGCCCTTGCCGGAACCGGTCGACGCCACGTAGACGTCCCGACCACCCGGTGCCGAGGTGACGGCGACCGGGCTCAACAGCGTGGCGGGAGCGGCCGTGCACAGGCCTTGAGCGGTCCGGTAGAGGCACGGTTGGTGGGTCAGGGCACCGGAGGACGAACGGCTGTAGCCCACGACGGCGTAGCGGGTCGCGCCGTAGAGGGTGGTGTCGAGCACGGCGATCGATCTCAAGCCGTACAGGCTGACGTCCCCCGTGCACCCGCGTTGCCGTCCGAGGCAGCCGCGGAAGGTGAGAGCACCGTCGGTGGCCCTGTGGAAGTGCGACAGCGCACCCACGTCGCTGCCGGAACCACCGTCGCCTTCGGAGGCCACGTAAACGCTCGTGCCGTCGGGGGACGCTGCGGTGTCCTGCGCCCACCGCAGCGGGTTGTCCACGGCGCCCAGCTCCACGGCGCCCGGCACGCCTTGCGAGATCGTTCGCACGAACCACAGGTCGCCTGTCGAGGCCTGTGCCGGTGACAGGCCCCAGAACACGGTGATGATCACGACTGTCACCGCGATAGTGGACTTTCGCAGATTCACTTGTCCGCCCTCCTGTCGTCCCGGGATCGTGTTCGGCGGCACGCGCGCCGGAGTCAGGGCCCCCACCAGAGTTGGACCGTCACGCGCCAGCTGCCGCTGTTGTCGCCGAGGTTGTGGTCGTTCATGGTCAGCCGCAGGTGCTGCCTGGCGGTGAAGTTGCTGGTGGTGCAGGAAGATTGGCTGCCGATGAAGAAGTAGCCCGCCGAGTCGCGGAGCTTCGCCACCAGCGAGTACTTGTTGGCGCCCGGCATCGGGTAGTTGGAGTCGGCGGCCTCGGCCTTGCCGACGGGTGGCCAGTTGGTGCTCGACGGCCAGCCACCGTCGTTGACCAGTCCGTCGGCGAAGACGCGGAACGTGTCGCCCTGCCAGATGCCCTCCGGGAAGAACGCCTGGTTGGTGAAGAGGTTGTCCCTGGTCAGGAAAACGGTCTGGGTCTCGTTCGGTGGCTGGCCGGTGGCGCAACGGACGCCGTTGGCGCCGGCCGGGGAGGCTGTGGCGGTCAGCAGCGAGGCGGTCAGCGTCGTGACGGCGGCGAAAGTCGCGATGCGGGACATGGTCGGGTTCTCCGATCAGGCTCGGCGGCGGGGTCCGCGATGGGCAGGGCCAGTCTCGACCGGCGGCGGGTGTTGGCGCGTCACGGAAACCCGGGACACCGGCGGGGTTCGTGGTACGGCCATTGAGGTGGTCCTGGACGCACCCGGTTGGCACGACGGCGGGTGTAGCGGCATCCTGCCGGCGTGCGCAGGTCGTGGAGATCCGTGATGTTCGGCCCGGGGTCTCGCGTCCGGTCCATCGATGGCGGATGGTGTGGGCATGCGGCGGCGCGTGCTCTTGGTCGACGACCAGGTCTCCTACCGGCGGCTGGTCGCGCGGCTGTTGCGGTCCGGTGGGTTTGACGTCGTGGGCGAGGCCGGGACGGGACGGGAGGCGCTCGCGCTCGCCGCGGCGTGCGTGCCGGACCTGGTGCTGCTCGACGTGCTGCTCCCGGACTTCGACGGGTTCGAGGTGGCCAGGCGGCTGGAGACGGGATCGGCGGCGCCGGCGGTGGTGCTGGTGTCCAGCAGGCAGCGGGAGGACCTCCGGGACTTCTCGAACCTGGTGCTGGTGCGTGGGTTCCTCGGCAAGGCCGAGTTCACCGTCGAAGGGCTCGTGGCCCTGCTCGGGGAGCGCTGATGCGCCGGCCGTTCGTCGTGACCTGGGCGTTGTCGACGGCGTCGGTCGTGGTCGCCGTCGTGGACGTGGCGATCGTCGTGACCGGCGGGAGGCAATCCGCCGCCCGGTACGCGTGGGAGATCGGATCGCCACTGGTGTGGGGCGGCGTGGGCGTGCTGGCGGTCGTGATCCGGCCGGATCGGCGGTTCGGCCTGCTGATGCAGGTGCTCGGCCTGATCCTGCTGCTCGACGCCCCGGCGGGCTTCGTGATCGAGACGACGCGCGCGTGGGCCGCGGCCGACCTCGTCGTGGCCCGGGCCGCGCAACCGTTCCAGATCGTCGTGTTCGCGCACCTGTTGCTGTCCTACCCCGAAGGTCGGCTGCACCGCGCGTTGCCGCGCCGGTTCATCGCCGCCCTCTACGGCTACGGCGCGGTGGTCGCCGTCATCGACGTCGTGCACACCGTCGGCACCCTCACGTCACGGCCGTGGACCGGGGCGTCGCCGGAAGCGGGGTTCGCCGGCGGAGGCTCGTCCGCCCTGCTCAACGCCGGCTGGCTGGCCTTCGCCGTGACCTACCTCGTGCTGATGTGGCTCAAGATCAGGCAGGCCAGCCCCGGCAGGCGCCGCACGCTCGCCTATCCGCTGGTCTGCGGGTTCGTCATGATCGCGCTGTTCGTCGTGACGACGGCGCTGGCCGCGCTGAACGCGGAGCCGGCGGGCAGCGCGGTGTCGGACGCGCTGCCCTATTTGGCCGTCCTGACCATGCCCGGCGCGTTCCTGCTGGGCCTGCTGCGCGAACGGCTGAGGTACGGCTCGGTGGCGGACTTCGTGCGCGCGATCGACCACGCGCCCATCGGCGGGCTGCAACCCGCGCTGCGCTCCGCGTTGCGTGACCCGACGCTGCGGCTCGCGTTCCCGCAGGACGACCGGTACGTGGACGAGAACGGCGACGAGGTCGGGATCGGCGGCGACCAGGCGGTGCTGCCGATCGGCGGCAACCCGCCGATCGGCCTGGTGCTGCACGACCCCGCGTTGAACGACGAGCCACGGCTGCTGGCGGCCGCCTCCGCCGCGACCCGCCTCGCGCTCGACAACGCCCGCCTGCACGCCACCGTGCGCCGGCAGCTCGTCGAGGTCCGGGCGTCACGGCGGCGCATCGTCGAGGCCGCCGCGGCGGAACGACGGCGGCTGGAACGCGACCTGCACGACGGCGCCCAACAGGACATCCTGGCCGTCGGCATCGCCCTGCGGCTGCTCCAGCAGCAGCTCCACCCCACCGACAAGGCGGTCGACGAGGCGTTGGAGGAAGTCCAGCAGCAGCTGGCCGCCGCGATCGCCGGGTTGCGCGAACTGGCGCGCGGCATCCACCCGGCCGCGCTGACCGAGAAAGGGCTGTCCGCCGCCGTCCGCGCCCTCGCCCGCCGCCAGCCGATCCCGGTGACCGTGGACGAATCGCTGCCCGGACGCCTGCCGCCACCGGTGGAGACGGCGGCCTACTTCGTGGTCAGCGAGGCGTTGACCAACGTGGTCAAGCACGCGCGGGCGCGGCAGGCGCAGGTGCTGCTCGCGCTGCACGGACGTGTGCTGCGCGTGGACGTCGTCGACGACGGGGTAGGTGGGGCCGATCCCGGGCGCGGCAGCGGGTTGCGAGGGTTGGCGGACCGGGCCGCCGCGTTCGACGGCACGATGTCCGTGGGCGATGTCGAGCCCAAGGGCACCCGACTGCGAGTGGAGCTGTCGTGCGACTGATCCTCGTGGACGACTCGTGGCTGATCCGTGAAGGTCTCGCCCGGTTGCTGTCCGCACGCGGGCACGCCGTCGTCGTGGCCGAGGAACCCGGCCGGGTGGAGAAGCTGGTCCGCGCCACCGCACCGGACGTCGTCATCTCGGACATCAGGATGCCGCCGACCTTCACCGACGAAGGGCTGGAGCTGACGCGCGTGCTGCGCCGGGCGCACCCCCGCCTGCCGCTGCTGTTGCTGTCCCAATACGCCGAACCGGCCTACGCCACCGCGCTGCTCGAACTCACCGGCACCCGCGCCTGCGGTTACGTCCTGAAGGACCACCTGCTCGACGCCGCGCAACTGGAGACGACGCTCGCCCGCCTCCTCGCCCAGGAAGTCGTGATCGACCCGACCGTGGTCCACGAGGCGCTCGGCACCCGGCTCGACACGCTCACCGGCCGTGAACGCGAGGTGCTCGCGCTGATGGCGCAGGGGTTGACCGACCGGGGCATCGCCGAACGCCTCTTCGTCTCCCTCAACACGGTCGGCACGCACGTCCAGCGCGTGCTCGCCAAGCTCGACCTGCCCGACACCCACGCGGACAACCGGCGGGTCCTCGCCGTGCTCACCTACCTGGACCACCTGGCCGGCCGCTGACATCCGGGCGCCGGCGGAATCACGGTTATCCGGGACGCGCGGCCGTGGGCCCGCTGCCACGATTCCGGGCGAGACCGAGGTCGTGGGGAGGGAGCCGGGATGTCGCACACCCAGACGCCGGACACCGGGCGGGCCGAGCCGGAGCAGACCGGCTCCGCCGCGGGCCGTGCCACGGTGCTGGCGGGCGTCGGTTCGGTCGCCGACGTGGCGGCGGTGGCCCAACTGGCGACCACGGGCGCCAACACGGGTGTGCTGGTCACCGGGCTGCTGTCCGTGCTGGCAGGGTTCCTGGGACTGGTGGCCGGACGACCCACCAGGCGCCGCGCGACGCTGATGACCATGGTGGTCGCGGTCGGCGCGGGGATGGCGGGAGCCGCCCTGCACGGGTACTGGGTGGACGCGTCCGCCGAGCGCACCGGGACCACGACCACGGCCGCGACCTCCACCACCGCGTCGCGTTCGTCCGGTTCGGTGGCCGCCACTTCATCGACGACCAGCGCCACCACCACCGTCGCGTCGGGGTCCGTCATCCGCACCGAGAGCGTGACGCTGCGGGACCAGGACTACCTCGACGTCGAGACGGGCCGGATCGGCGAGGTCGAACCAGGGGCGAGCGACCTGTGGTACGTCGGCCCGTACCGCGAGCTGTGGACCTCGGGCGGTGGGGAGCTGCCGATCACGCCGATCGCCGGCCAACCCGACGCCACGGCGTGCACCGACGAACTGGGCCGACGCAGCTACGACCAGGTGTCGATCGGGCAACTGGCGCCGGGCGCCTGGATCTGCGCCCGCACCGCCGAGGACAACGTGGTCGCCGTCCAGGTCACCGCCGTCCCCACCGGGGACGACCCGTTGGCCATCACGTACACGGTGTGGCAGGCCTGACCGCTGCTCGGCCTCGCCATCGAGGACGGCCGGATCGCGATGGCCGAAAAGCGTGCTTGACCTTGCCCCTGGGGCAGGGGTTCGAGGATCAACGGATGAACAAGAGGTGAGCCCTAACAAGTCCCTGGCAGGTCGGTGAACCGTCACGGGTTCAGAACCGGCCTCGGTTTCGGACCAGCGCCGGGCGGCGTGAGAGTGCGCGGCTTCGCACTCGATCGGGGACAGGTAGTCCAGTGGCGTGTCGAGCAGCGTCGATCGTCGAGCAGCGTCGATCGGGGTTCGGGGATAGGACGGCGATCAAGCGCTGGTGGTCGGCATCCGGCGGCTCGGGCTGCGACCGTGCGGCCGGGTCGTGAGCGCAGTTGTCGGGCAGGCCCAGGTCGACCTGCTTGCCGCCTGCCGGCCACAGCACGGCGCGGGACATGTCGCGAGTATGTCCTGAAGTCGTACTGGATCGATCAACAGCAGCCCTCGCGCGCCCGCGACGGTGTCGCTCAACCCGGCACGCGGTTCCGGTACGCCTCGAACCGCTCCGCGATCTCGACCGCGCGGCCTTCCGCCTCGGCCAACGGCATCGAATGGCACTCGTAGCCCAGTTCCGCCGTCAGCACGGCCATCGTGGACGGCTCGAAGTGGACCGTGCCGTCCGGCTCGATGGACGTGATGCCGTCCTGCACCTGCCCGCTCAGGTTGATCGCCGCGGCCTCCTCCGGCGGGATGCTGTCCGGCAGCGCGGTGCGGATGCGGCCGTCCGCCACTTCCACGGGGTAGCCGCCGGTGAGACCACCCGGTCCCGGCGCGTGGACGAGCGCGGTCCTGCGATCCGCCAGCGGTTCCAGCAGGCTCAGCCCGGACGCGGCGGTCATCGCCTGGCCGGGCATCCCGCCGGTGCGGCGGTACTCCAGCGGGAGGCTCTTGAGCAGCGACGCGACGTCCAGGCGATCGGTCACGTCCACGCCGTCGTGCGCGATCGCCAGGCCCATCCGGGCCGGTCCGGAGTCACCGGCGCGGGACAGCCGGTGCGACACGTAGTGGTGCGCCACGAGTCGGACGTCGACCTCGCGCACCGGCACACCGAGCCGGTCGGCCGCGGCGACGCGGATGCCGGGCACGTTGTTGGCCACGTTGCCGATGCCGACGTCGGGTGACAGGCCGACCGCGTTCAGCACCGGGTGCACGGCGTCCGGGTAGGCGGCGTTGACCACGACCGCCCGGCTGTCCGCCAGCCGCACCGCCCGCATCGCCTTGTGCACCGGGACGAGGTGCATCGGCAGCCAGGGGCCGTAGTTGGCCGCGTACAGCCGCTTGAACGCGTCACCTGGCAACGTCGTGATCACCCACCACGACTGGAAGCTCGCCGCGAGGAACAGCACGTCCGGGTCGAACGCGGCGATGCGCTCGGCGGTGCGCTCGACGTCGTGCAGGTCCGTGGTGGCGTAGTCGACCGACGCGCCGAAGCCGCGTTGCAGGCTGCTGAACCGGGTCAGGTTCGCCGCCCGCAGGGTCGCGTCCTCGTCCCGGCCGACCAACCGCACGTGCCGGTCGGCCGGACCGTGCGCCAACTCGTGGAACACCCGGCGGCCGAGGTCCCCGGCGCCCAGCACCATCACCTTGCTCATGACGGACTCCCCCCGTGCACCAGCTCGGGCAGGACGTGCATCGACGAGAACGTCGGCACCCCCGCCCGGTGCGGCGCTTCCACCGGAACGACGTTGAACTGCAGCACCCGCATGCCGGCCGACAGGGCGGCGTCCACCCCCACCAGGCTGTCCTCCACCACGACGCACCGGTCGACGGCCACGCCCCGGTCGCGCGCGGCCCACCGGAACAGCTCCGGGTCCGGCTTCCACGCGTTGACCTCGTAGGCCGAGTAGAGCCGATCGCCGAAGAGGCCCAGGAGGCCGCAGTCGGCCAGCCGCTTCTCGATGATCTCGCGCGGGCTGTTGGACGCCACGCACAGCTCCACGCCGACCCGACGCAGGGCGTCCTCCACCCCGGGCACGGGTTCCAGCGTGCCCCCGATCAGCTCCTGGCACTTGGCCCGCACGATCCGCACCGCGTCGGGCGGCGGCGGGCGGTGCGCCATCTCCGCCAACAGGTCCAGGCACTCCTGGACGCGCTTGCCGGAGAACAGCGCCGACGCCTGGTCGGGCGTCAGGTGCACGCCCATCAACGTGCCGACGTAGGCCAGCGCGCCGTCCTCCGCGTCCTGGGTGTCCACCAGCACGCCGTCCAGGTCAAGGATCAGCAGGTCCACGTCGAACGCGCGGTCACTCGTAGCCAACCCAGTCCACCTCCTCGATCGTGGCGATCGCCTCCGCCAACCGGTCGTGGCTGTCCACGTGGCCGGAGACCGACGCCACGTGGGAGCGGGTGCCCAGCCGCCAGTCGACCGACGTGCCGGGCGTGGACAGCACCATCACGCGGTCCACGTCACGGGTCCGGCGCAGCCGGGCCACGCCGTGCAGCGACCGCACCCGCTTGGCCGACAGCGGCGGGATGACGAGGTAGTTGAACGCGATCGGCCCGTCGTAGCGGGGCTCCAGGTCGAACGCCACGTCGACCGCCGACCGGACCGCGACCGCCGCCGGGTCCGAGGTGGACGAGCGCACCGCGAGGTCGTCCACCCACGCGCCGAGCCTGCCGTTGACCTCGATCACCCGCGGCCCGGACGGGGTGAGCTTGATCTCCACGTCCGCGACACCGCGCCGGATGCCCAGCGCGTGCACCGCCCGGCACGCCAGCTCCTCGATCGCGCGCACCTCGTCGGGCGGCACGACGGACCGGCCCCCGTACCCCCCGCGTTCCCGGAACGGCTCGGCCACCGAGAACTTGCTCGTCACGAACACCGGCCGCACCAGGTCCCCGGTGGCCACGCAGTCCACCGCGATGTAGTCGCCCCACGGCTCGTCGGTGGGCCGGCCGACCAGGAACTCCTCCAGCAGCACGGAGTCCTCGGTCAGCAACGCCTCGGTCACCCACGCGCGGCACGCGTCCGGGGTGCGCACGACGGTGGTGTTGCGGCTGCCGGCGCCGAGCACCGGTTTGATGATCGCGGGCAGGCCGACGTGCCCGATCGCCTCGTCGACCTGGTCGGCGGAGGCCAGCGTGCGGAACCGGATCGCGTCCAGGCCGGCCTCGGCGAACCTGGCGCGCTGCCGGTCCTTGCGGGTGATGGCCTCGATGTCGGCGGCCGAGTGGTAGGGCAGGTCCAACGCCTGCGCCAACCCGACCGTCGGCACGAGCTGCTGCTCGCTGAACGTGACGATCCCGTCCGGCCGGTGCGCCTTCAGCTCGGTGACCGCGTCGGCGGGCACCACCGAGCCGAGCAGCTCCAGCATCGGCCGCATGTCCCGGCCGTGGTCGGAGTCGGCGACCGCGAACACCAGCTCGCAGTCGATCTCCCCGGCGGCCTCGGCGATCCGGGACGGCGCCAGGCTGCCGGTGTCGTAGACCACGACGAGCTTCACCGCAGCACCTCCGCGAGCTTGGACCGGTCGGTCTTGCCGTTGTCGTTGAGCGGCAGGACGTCCAGGTGGCGGACCCGTTCGGGCACCATGTGCAGCGGCACCTGGCCGCGCAGCCACCGGTCCAGGTCGGGTCCGGGCACGGGACGGCCGGTGTAGCCCGCCCACAGCCGGGTCTCGCCGGCCACGGTCACCGCGACCACGCCGGCCGACACGACGTCCGGGTGCCGGAACAGCGCGGCCTCGACCTCGCCCAGCTCCACCCGGTGGCCCATGATCTTGACCTGGTGGTCGAGCCGGCCCCGGTGCACCATGTCGCGGCCCTCGCGGCGGATCCGGTCGCCGGTCCGGTACCAGTGCTCGCGGGTCAACGGCGTGCTGCCGTCGTAGACGACCGCGGGCGCGCCTTCCTCGTAGCGCACGAAGCGGCCGACGTTCTCGCGCGGGTCCAGGTAGCCGTCGAACCGCTGCGGCCCGCGCAGGCACAGCTCGCCATCTTCGGCGGGCAGGCCGTCGTCACCCAGGATGACGCCTTCCGTGCTCGGGTACATCCGCCCGATCGGGACGGTCGCGCCGCCGGCCCAGGCCTCGCGGTCGCCGAACGGCACCCGGTACTCGGTGCAGGTGATCGTGCACTCGGTCGGCCCGTAGAGGTTGTGGAACGCGCTGTCCGGCGCGACCTCGTGCCACATCTCCGCGTCCTGCACGGTGACCGGCTCCGCGCCGAACAGGCTGTGCCTCAGCGTGTCCACCCGGCCGCGCGGGAGGTTGCCCACCTGCTCGGCCACCCGGATCACCGACGGCACGGAGAACCAGTGCGTGAGCCGGTTGCGGACGATGAAGTCCACCGGCCGGTACAAGTCCTCCTGGTCGGGCACCACGAGCGTCGCGCCCGCGCCCCAGGCGACGAACATGTCGAAGGTGGAGGCGTCGAACGTCAACCCGAACACCTGCGTCAGCCGTGAGTCCGCGTCCACGTCGTAGCGCTCGATGTTGTAGCCGATGTACGGCGCGATGCCGCGTTGCAGGATCGGCACGCCCTTGGGCTGCCCGGTCGAGCCGGACGTGAACAGCACGTACGCCTCGGCCTCGGGGTCGGCGGGGATGTCGGGCAGCTCGCCGTCGCCGACCGCGTCCAGCGGGATGACGGCGGGCCGGAACCGCTTGGGCAGCGCGGAGAACAGGTCGACTCCCGGCTCCACCAGCGCGACCTTGATGCCGGCCCGTTGCGCGATGTCCAGGTTGCGGTCGCGGGGGTACCGCGGGTTGAGCGGCAGCACGCCGGCGCCGACGCGCTGAATCGCCAGCCAGCCCGCGTAGGCCCCGAACGTCTTCGACGTGACGAGGGCGATCCGGGTCGGTGTCGGTCCGGGCAGCGCGGTGATCGCGGCGGCCAGGGCGAGCGCGCGCTCCTCCAGCCCGGCGTAGGTCTGCTCCTCCTCGCCGATCACCAACGCGGTCCGGTCGGGGAACTCCCGTGCCGCCGCGTCGAACCACTGGTACAGGACCTCGCTCACCGCTTCCCTCCCCCGTGCCGGGTGATCCACGTGCGTTCCAGGTTCGCGACCAGGTCGGGGCTGTGCAGCAGCCGTGCCTGCTCCAGGGCGTACCAGGCCATGTACTCGCGGAACCGGGACTCCGGCTCCTCGACGCGGCGGAGCATCCGCCGGTTCGCCAGCACGGCGGGATCGGCCAGCGCGACGGCGGCCGCCGTGGTCCGGCCGGCCAGCTCGTCGGTGTCCACGACCTCGTCGCACAACGACCAGCCCTCCTGCGTCCCCGCGTCCACCCGCCGGTCGCGGAAGATCATCTGCCGGGCGAGGCGTGGGCCGGCCGCACCGGGCAGCCGCAGGTTGGCCGCGCCCGGGATGATGCCCTCGCGCAGCGCGGGCAGCGTGAAGTACGAGCCGCGTTCGGCCACCACGTGGTCGAACACCAGCAGCAACTGCGCGCCGCCGCCGATCGCGAACGTGTCCACCACGGCGATCCACGGCTTCTCCACCGGCTCCGGCAGCCAGCCGTCCCGGTCGGTGACCAGCCCGCGCACGATCTTGTTGATGTAGCCCAGTTCCCGGCTCAGGAAGAAGTCCAGCAGCGAGATCTCGCCCTGGTAGAGCCGGGTCAGGTTGATGCCGGCGCCGAACACGCGCCGCCCGGCGTACCGCGGGTGCGTCATCGCGCCGCCGCGCAGCACGCCGACCTCGGTCGCGTCGTCCAGCAGCACGAGGTCGACCGCGACCTCCAGCGCGGCCACCACGATGTCGTCCTCGGCGTTGAGGAACGGCAGGTTCAGCAGCGTCACCTCGGACACGCCGTCGACCCGCCGCACGGTGACCACGCCGAGGTCGGCGAACCCGGTCGCGCGGAACGCGGGCAGCGCCACCATCGCCTGCGGGGTGGGCCTGCGCATGGACTCGACCAGGTGCTCACCCGCCGTCGCGTCGCGCAGCAGACCCCAGGTGAAGATGCCGAGGTCGACCTCGCGGCCCTCCTTGTCGGCCTGCGGGAGCACGCGCTCGCGTTCCCGCTGCGCCTTGGTCGGCACCAGGCCCGGCCACAGCTCGGTCGCCTGGTCGACCAGGTCGTGCAGGCCCAGCGGCGCCCGGCCGCCGTCGGTCAGCTCGGCGTGCACCCGCCCGGCGTGCCGCTCGACGAACCTGCGACGCACCAGGCGCGCGGCGTCGGTCACGGTGTCGGCCGCGCGCCGCTGGTCCGGGTCGCGTTCCGCCTTGGGCGGCAACGCGGCCAGCTCGTCCTCGACCCGGGACAGGAACGCCGTCACGGCGCCGCTGTCCTCTTCGAAGCCACGACCGAGCGCCGGCGTGTCGTCGATTCCCACTGTCGGATCCCCCAAGTGCTCCCGCGTTACCGGTGTTGCCTGGCCCTGCCCCGCGCCCGCAGCGCCTCCTGCCGTGCCCTGCCGCGTTCGGCGGTGTCCGGCGCGGTCGCCTCGGCCGCGCCCGTGAGGTGTTCGGCCATCGCCCGCACGGTCGGGTGGCGGAACAGGTCGATCACGCTGATGTGCCGGCCGAACTCGACCCGCAACCCCTCGCACAGCCGCACGAGCAGCAACGAGTTGCCGCCCGCGTCGAAGAAGTTCTCCCGCGCGCCGACCGTGCGGCCGAGGACGGAGGTCCACGCGCGGGTGACGGTCTGCTCGGCGTCGGTGAGCGGCAGTTCCTCGCCGTCCCGGTCCGGTGTCTCCGCCAACAGCCGCAGGATGCCGTCCCGGTCAGGTCGGCCGTCGGGGAGCACGGGCAGGGTGTCGACGGCCTGCACGCGTGCCGGGACCGTGTAGTGCGGGAGCCGTTCGGCCAGCCAGTCGCGCAGGCCGGTCGCGGACATCCCCTGCCGCACGACGGCCACCGCGTTCTCGCCGTCGAGCGCGCACGCCCGCCGCACGGCCGGGTGGGTGAGCAGGGTCGACTCGACCACGCCCAGGTCGACCCGGCCGGCCCGCCGGAGCACGTGCACCGTGCCGTCCGGGTCGAGGCGGGCGAGGTCGCCGGTGGCGAAGACCCGGACGTCCGGGTCTGACGGGTCGGCTCCGAACGGGTCGGGTCGGAACCGGGCGGCGGTCTCGTCGGGGTCGTCGAGGTAGCCGTCCGCGAGGCCGTGTCCGCCGAGGTGCAGCTCGCCGACCACGCCGGGCGGGAGCGGGCGGGACCGGTCGTCCAGCACGTACGCCCGCACGCCGGGCAGCGGTCGGCCGTTCACGAGCGCCACCGACGTCTCGGCGGTGGCGTACAGGTCGACGAACTCGCGGTCCGGCAGGGCCACGCGCAGTGACGCCGGCGGTTCCGCGCCGGTCGTGACGATCGTGCGCACGGCGTCCGGCAGCCCTCCGGCGACGTGCAGTTCGGCGATCGCCGCCGGGGTGTCGAACAGCGCCGTGCCGGACCCGAGCGTGCCACCGTTGACCAGCGGCGCCAAGACCTCGACCATCGTCGCCGCCCCGGCGAACGACCCGGACATCGACCACGACGTGACGTGGTCCCAGCGCAGGGAGTTCGCGAACGCCCGGTGTCCGACGACGACCGCACGGGGATCGTCGCCGGCGGTGTGCAGCACGAATGCCGGGTCGGCGGGTGTCACGGCGGCCGTGACCTCACGGGCGGGCCACTGCTCCAGCCGCAGCACGGGCGTCGGCGACGACGCGAACAACGGCTCGGCCCGTTCATCGGCCAGCACGACCGCCAGGCCGTACTCCTCCGCCATGGCCCGCAACAGGTACCCGGGCTGCGCGGGGTCGAGCGGCACGCACACCCCGCCCGCCGTCAACACCCCGAGCACGGCGGCGGGCAGCGCGGCCGACTTGGCCACGCACACCCCGACCCGGGGCCGCGCGCCGAACCCGGCCAGCCGCCCGGCGACACCGGCCACGACCTCGGCCAGCTCGCGGTAGGTCCACCGCCGGTCGGCGTCGACCGCGAGCGCGTCCGGCCGTTGCGCGACCTGCCGCGCGAACAGCTCGTGCACGCACCGCTCCACCGGCCCGGCCAGGCTCGCGCGCTGGTCGACGCCGGCCGTCCGCAGCTCCGACACCCGGAGGTCGGGGTTCTCCCCCACGTGCCGGAGCACGACCTCCAGCCGCTCCAGCATCGAGTCCACGACGGCCTCGTCGAACAGGTCCCGCCGGTAGTCGAACACCGCCTCCAGGCCCCGCGCGGTCTCGAGCAGCCCGATGCTCAGCTCGACCTTCATGCTGTCCAGCCCCATGGCCCGCCGGGTGAACGTCGTCGCGCCGACGACCCGCGGCGCGGCCTCCACGTCGTGGCTGAACATCACCTGGAACAGCGGGTGGTAGCTGGGGTCGCGCACCACGGCGAGCTTCGCCAGCACGTCCTCCAGCGGCAGGTCCGGGTGCTCGTGCGCGTCCAGCACGTCGTTGCGCACGCGGCGCAGCACCTCGGTGAACGTCGGGTCGTCGCCGAGTTCGGTGCGCAGCACCACCGGCTTGACCAGGTACCCGATCAGCGCCGCGTGCGCCGAGCTGTCCCGCCCGGACAGCGCCATGCCCATCAGCACGTCGTCGTTGCCGTAGTGGGCCAGCACGACGTCGCAGGCGGCCTTGAGCGCCATGTACGTCGTCGCCCGCCCGCGCCGCGCGACCTGCCGCACGCGGTCCAGCACGTCGGCCGGGATCAGCCGGGTGCGGCCGGCCGACCGGTGGTCGGTGGTCATCGGGCGCGGCCCGGTGGTGGGCAGGTCGATCACGTCCCGGGCGCCTGCCAGCCGGCGGGTCCAGTAGTCGCGGTCGTCGCCCGCGGGCGGCAGGTCGCCGAACCGCACGGGCAGGTCCGGCAGCGCCTCGCCGCCGTACAGCGCGACCAGCTCGGCCGTGAACACGTCCAGGGACAGGCCGTCGATGGCGATGTGGTGCACGTTGACCACGAGCCGGTGCCGGTCCGGTCCCAGCCGCAGCAGCAGGACCCGGAACGGCGGCCCGGCGGCCAGGTCGAACGGCTCCTGCCCGAACCGGTGCCCGGCCTCCTCGTCGCCGTCCACCGCGGACAGCTCGATCGGCACGACCGGTTCGACCACGTGCGCGCCGTCCTCGACGCGGGAGCGCAGCGGCTCGTGCCGCGCGACGATCGTGGTCAGGCACCGGCCGAGCAGGTCGACGTCGAGCGGGCCGTCGACGTCGACCGCGAACGGGTGGTTGAAGAACGGGTCGCCGGGCCGGATGCGCGACAGCGTCCACAGCCGCTGCGCGGCGGGTGAGAGGGGGAACCGGTCAGAGCCCACTGGTCGCCTCCACGCGGGTCGCTCGGCGGACGGGGATCGCGAACACCAGGGAGCACACCAGCAACGCCAGGCCCGCGTAGACGATGGAGTCGGCGATGCCGGGCCACGACGCGGTGATTCCGCCCAGGGCCACCCCGACGACCATGCTGGTGGTCATCACCGAGTTGAGCAGCCCGACGCCGCGACCGCGCAGCACCTCGGGCAGGTCGCGCAGCACGGTGTTCGCGATCGGCACCTGGAACAGGCTGGACCCGAGCCCGGCGATCAGGCACCAGACGACCACCGACGCGAACCCGAGCTGCCCGCGCAGCCACTCCGTCGGCGCGAGCGCCGCCAGCGACAGCCCGAACAACGCCACGGTGACCAGCAGCAGCCCGCGCACCGGGTACTTGCGGACCATCACCGGTCCCAGCAGCGCGCCGAGCACGGCCCCGCCGCCGAACACGGCGTGCGCGAGCCCGTACTCGCCGGGCGGCAGGCCGAACACGGTCAGCAGCTGGGCGTTGAAGTTGGTGGTGAACAGGCCGAGCACGACCATCATGGGCACCAGGAACGCGAACAGGAACCGCAGCGTCGGCACCCGCAGCACCTCGCGCAGCCCTTCGCGCAGCGCCGCCCAGTACTTCTGCGGCGGCCCCGTCGAGACGGGCACCTTCTTCAGCACGCCCATGCTGCCCAGCAGGACCGCCGAGACCGCGAACGTGGCCGCGTTGATCACCAGCACGGCGGGCACGCTGCCCAGCGCGATCAGCAGGCCGCCCAGCGCCGGGCCGACCAGGTTCAGGGTGTGGTTGGTGCTCTGGAACAGCGCCACCGCGGACGGGATGCTGTGGTTGCCCACGATCGCCGGGATGGCCGCGATCCGCGCGGTCTCGAAGAACGTCTTGCCCAGGCCTTCCAGGAAGATCAGCGCGAGCAGCAGCCAGGACGAGCCCAGCGCCGGGATCATGGCCAGCACGATCACCACCCGGGCCAGGTCGGACCCGACCAGCAGCACCCGCTTGGGCAGCCGGTCGGTGAGCGGACCGGCGAACACGCCCAGCACGCCGGTCGGCAGCAGCTGCGCGATGATCACCAGCGCGATCAGCGCGGCGGGCGCGTCGCTGAGCGTCGCGGCCACGTAGATCAGCGTGATCCGGGCCATCGCGTCACCGAGGAACGACGCCACCACCGCGAACCAGTAGCGGATGTAGGTGCTGTCCTTGAGCAGTTCAAGCATCCGGCGTCACCTCGTGCAGCAGGGCCGTCAACGACTCCACCAGCGGCGGCCGCATCACGGTGTAGTGGTTCCCGGGGGCCTCGCGCACGTCCAGGTCCGGTGCCAGGGAGTGCCAGGTCCGGAACGGCTCGCGCGACTCGTCGGCTGCGTGGATCAGCGTCACCTTGCCGCGCAGCGGTTCAGGCCGGTAGGCCCACAGCAGCCGCAGGTTCGCCACCCACAGCTCCAGCACGGCCCGGATCTGCTCGCGGCCCGCGTCCGGCGGCAGGTAGTCGGCCGCGCGGGCGATCGCGAGCAGGTGGTCCAGGTGCTCCTCGTCGGTCATCGCCCGCAGGTCGTCGAGCGTGCGGCGGCCGTCGAGGTAGTCCCACTGGAGGTTGGCCGCCACGGCTTCGACGATCTGCGCCCGGTCGGGCTCGGGGCCGTCCTCCAGGGCTGGCGGGTGCGACTCGATCAGCACGACCGACACCTCCTCGCCCTGTTCCTCCAGCGCCCGGCCGATCTCGTAGGCGTTCGCGCCGCCGTAGCACCAGCCGGCCAGCGTGTACGGCCCGCTGGGCTGCACCTCGCGGACCAGCTCGGCGTAGGCGCGGGCACGTTCCTCGAAGGTGGCGAAAGGCGAGCGCCCGTCCACCGGCGGCGGTGACGCCAGCGCGTACAGCGGCCGGTCGGCCGGCTCCAGCAGCTTGGCGAACGGCATGTAGCAGACGACCTCGCTGCCCGCCGGGTGCGCGAAGAACAGCGGCGGCACCCCGGCTCGGCCGGCCCGCAGCTCGATCAGGTGCGCGCGATGGTCCTCGTGGTAGCCCTCGCGCAGCATCCGCGCGAACCGCTCCACGGTCGCGCCCTGGAAGATCGCGGCCATCGGCAGGACCTGCCCGAACCGGCGCTCGATCTCCGCGATCAGCCGCAGCACCAGCAGCGAGTGGCCGCCCAGGTCGAAGAACCGGTCGTGCAGGCCGATCGGGCCGGTGCCCAGCACCTCCTCCCAGACCCGCGCCACCTCCAGCTCCACCGGGTCGCGCGGGGCCACGTAGTCCTCGCCCCGTTCGGCGGAGGGCACGGGCAGCGCGCGCCGGTCCACCTTGCCGCTCGTCGTCAGGGGGAACCGGTCCACCGCGACGACGGCGGACGGCACCATGTAGTCCGGCAGCGACTCGCGCACCAGCGCGCGCAGGTCCTGCGTCCGCAGCTCGGGGTTGCCGGTCTCCACGTACCCGACCAGCCGCCGGTCGCCCGGCCGGTCCTCGCGCACGACGGCGACCGCGCGCCGCACGTCCGGGTGGTCGGCCAGCCGCGCCTCGACCTCGCCCAGCTCGATCCGGTAGCCGCGCAGCTTCACCTGGCCGTCGTCGCGGCCCAGGAACACCAGGCTGCCGTCGGCCCGCTGGCGGACCCGGTCGCCGGTGCGGTACAGCCGGGCGCCGGGCCGGCCGGACAGGTGGTCGGGCACGAACCGCTCGGCCGTGGCCGCCGGCCGGCCGCGGTAGCCGCGGGCCACGCCCGTGCCGCCGATGCACAGTTCGCCCGGCACGCCCACCGGCGCCGGCGCGAACCGCTCGTCCAGCACGTACACCTGCGTGTTGGCCAGCGGTGTGCCGATCGAGATCACGCCGTCCTCCAGCCGCCAGGCGGTGGACCAGATGGTGGTCTCGGTGGGTCCGTAGACGTTCCAGGTGCGTCCGACGGCGAGGTGGTCGGCCAGCGCGCGCGGCAACGCCTCGCCGCCGACGATCGCGCGCAACGCCTCGCCGTGCCGCCACCCGGCCTCCACGAGCAGGTGCCAGGTGGCGGGGGTGGCCTGCACGACCGTCGCGCCGACGTCCGCCAGCAGCGCGGCGAGCGCCCGGCCGTCCTGTCCCTGCTCCTTGGTCACCACGACGCACCGGGCGCCGACCGCCAGCGGTCCGAACAGCTCCAGGCCCGCGATGTCGAACGACACCGACGTGACGGCGGCCAGCACGTCGTCCGCGCCCAACCCGACCTCGTCGGCCATGGCGAGCAGCAGGTTCACCACGCCGCGGTGCGGAACCTCGACGCCCTTGGGCCGCCCGGTGGAGCCGGACGTGTAGATCACGTACGCCAGCCGCTCGCCGTCCGGGTCCGGCGGCCGGTGGTCCGCGGTCCCGGTGGGCAGTTCGGTGAGCACGAGCAACGCGCCCGCGTCCTCGACCATCTCCGCGCGGCGGCGTTCCGGGTGGTCCGGGTCCAGCGGCAGGTAGGCCGCGCCGGACATCAGCACGCCCAGCAGCGCCACCACCAGGTCGCACGACCGGGGCAGGCACACCGCCACCACCGCGTCCGGCCCCGCGCCGCGGTGCTGGAGCAGCCCCGCGACCCGTTCCGCCTCGGCCACCAGCTCCCGGTACGTCAGGCTGCGGTCGCCGCAGGCCAGGGCCACCGCGTCGGGGGTGCGGGCGGCCTGCCGGCGGACCAGCTCGTCGACGGTGAGGTCGGGCTCGCGGTCGACGTCGGTCCGGTTCCACTCCACGAGCTGCCGGCGTGCCTGCTCGGCGTCCACCAGGGACAGCTCGCCGACCGGCCGGCCGGGGTCGGCGACGGCCTGCTCCAGCAACCGGGTCAGCTGCCCGGCCATCCGGACGATGGTCGCCTCGTCGAACAGGTCGGTGTTGTACTCCAGCAGCCCGAGGAACGCGTCACCGCCCAGCGCCTCGTCGTCGAAGAAGCCGAGCGTGACGTCGTCCTTGGCGGTGTGGTTGTCCAGCAGCAGCGATTCCTGGGTCAGGCCGGGCAGCTCGCCGCGCCGCTCGTGGTGGAAGTCCACGAAGATGAACGTGGTCTGGTGGATCGGGCCGCGGCTGGGGTCGCGGTCGACGTCCAGCTCGTCCAGCAGCACGCCGAACGGGATGTCGCCGTGGTCGAACGCGCCGTACATCGCGGCGCGGGCGGAGGCGACCAGCTCGCCGAAGCCCCGGTCCGGCTCGACCCGCACGCGCAGCGGCAGCATGGTGAGGAAGTAGCCGATGAGCTGCTCGGTCTCCGGACGGCTGCGGGTGGAGGAGGTGGTGGCCACGATGATGTCGCGCCGGCCGGTCAGCCGGTGCAGCAGCAGTTGCCAGGCCGCGAGCAGCGCCACGTTGACCGTGACCGACTCGCGGCGGGCGAAGTCGCGGATGGCGGCGGTGAGCTCGCCGGTCAGCCGGAACTGGTGGCGCGCGCCGTTGAACGTCTGCACCGGGGGGCGCGGGCGGTCGGTCGGCAGCTCCAGCACCAGTTCGGCGCCTTCGAGGTGCTTCTTCCAGTACGGCAGGTGGCGC
This sequence comes from Saccharothrix luteola, assembly GCF_020859565.1. GTDB lineage: Bacteria > Actinomycetota > Actinomycetes > Mycobacteriales > Pseudonocardiaceae > Actinosynnema > Actinosynnema luteola. The sequence goes on from NZ_JAJHUO010000001.1 coordinate 193,287, forward strand.
TTGGCCACCTCGTCCTCGATCCACTGCGGCTGCCACTCGGCGTAGTCGCCGTACTGGATGGCCGGTTCGGGCAGCTCCGGCGCGCGTCCGGTGGTGAACGCGGTGTAGTACTCGACCAGCTCGTCGGCGAAGATGCCCAGCGACGCCCGGTCCCACACCAGGTGGTCGATGGTGCCGACCATGAGGTGGTCGCGGTCGTCGAGCCGGTAGAGCGTGACCCGGAACAGCGGCCCGGTGGCGATGTCGAACGGCACCCGGATCTCTTCCTCGGCCAGGCGCAGCATCTCCGGCTCGTCGGCCACGTCGACGTGGCGGATCGGGACGTCCACGGTGTCGTGCACGACGGCGACCGGCCGGTTGTCGGCCAGTTCGTAGGTGGTGCGCAGCGACTCGTGCCGCTGGACGAACGCCGTGATCGACCGCTGCAACGCGGGCGCGTCCAGCTCGCCGCGCAGGCGGGTGGCGAAGAAGATGTTGTACGCCGGGTCGGTCGGGTCGAACTGGTGGATCAGCCAGATCCGTTCCTGGTCCAGCGTGAGGCGGTGGGTCCGGCCCGGCGCACGGCGGGCGATTCCTCGTTGTGGGGCGGGTTCACGGCGCAGCCGCTGGTCGAGCAGCGCGCGCTGCGCCGGGCTGAGCTTGGCCAGCCGGTCCGACAGCTCGGTCACGGTCGGGCTCCTCGGTAGCGGTCCTTCAGCTCGGTCAGCCGCCGCAGCCCGGCCAGCACGGTCTCCGGTTCCAGGCCGAAGTCGACCAGGCACGCGGCCTCGTCCACGCCCAGGTCCACCAGGTCCTCCACCAGTGACTCGCCCTTGTCGGGCGTGCCCAGCAGCGCCAGGCCCTCGAAGTAGCGGTCGAAGGTCGCGGCCAGCATCGCCTCGCGGCCGGCGTCGTCGAGCTCGTTGTACCGGCTGTCGAAGTTGCCCTGCTGCGCCAGGAACGTCCGCAGGTAGTCGATGAGCGGCTCGCGGACCTGCTCACGCACCTCGTCCTCGTCCTCGCCGAGGAACGTGTGCACCATCGCGGTGACCCGGCCGTCGCCGTGCCCGGCCTCCTTCGACGCCTCGCGGTACGTGGTGATCTTGTCCCGCAGGTCGGCGGGCCGTTGGGCGACCAGGCCGGTCAGCACGTTCGCGCCGATCTCACCGGCCCGGACGAACGTGTCGACGCTGCCCTGCGAGGAGATCCACAGCGGCAGCCGGGACTGACGCGGCCGGGGCAGCGTGCGGACCGGCACGCCGTCGATGTCGACGGTCTCGCCGGCCCACAGCCGTCGCACCAGGTCGATCGCCTCGAACATGTCGTCCTTGCGGCTGGCGTACCGGGCTCGGCCGCCGGGTGCGAGCACGAAGTCGTCGGGGTGCCAGCCGGACGCGCACGCGATCGCCACCCGGCCGCCGGACAGGTTGTCCACCACCGACCACTCCTCGGCCAGCCGCACCGGGTGGTGCAGCGGCACGGCGACGCTGCCCGCGCGGATCTGGATGTGCTCGGTGCGCACCGCGATGGCGGCGGCGAGCACGGACGGGTTCGGGTACAGGCCGCCGAAGTCCACGAAGTGCCGTTCCGGCACCCAGATCGCGGAGTAGCCGTTGCGGTCGGCGTACTCGGCGCTGTCCAGCAGCAGCCGGTAGTTGTCCGGCCGCTCGACCGAACCGTCGCCGGAGAAGAAGAACAGGCTGAAGTCCATGGTGCTGGACCCGCGCCGGGTGCGGCGGGGCGGTTTCGGCGTCGGCCGCGCGGTCGGCGCCTTGACGTCCCGTTCCCGCATCGCGCGTGCCAACGCCTCGCGCTGCGTCGGGGTCAACGACGACAGCCGCTCGCGCAGCTGCCGGCGGCGTTCGTCAGACATCGCCCTCGCCCCTCAGCCGCGCCTCGACCTCGTCCGGGGACAGGTTCTCGATCTCCCGCAGGAGCGCGTCGAACTCGTCCAGCCCGATCGACTCCGCCTGGTGCGCCCGGATCGCGGCGGCCAGGCCGGTCACCGTCGGCGCCTCGAAGATCGCGCTCATCGGCAGGTCGCCGTGCAGCCGGCGGAGCCGGGAGACGATCTGGATGGCGAACAGCGAGTTGCCGCCCAGCTCGTAGAAGTCGTCGTCCGGGTCGATCCGGGCCACGCCCAACGTCTCCTGCCAGACCGTCGCCACGCCGCGGGCGACCTCGTCGTCCGGCCACACCTGCGCCGGGTCCCAGTCGGCGTCCGCGCTGCCGCCGCCCAGCGACGCCACGAACGCGGACGCGGTCAGCCCGTCCTTGGCCGCCAACACCTCCTGGAAGTCCACCGCGGACACGATCAGGCGGTGGTGGCCGGCGGCCAGCGCGGCTCGGGCGATCGCGACGCCCTCGGCGGCGGTGATGCCCTCGGTGAGGCGTTGGCGGCGGAACCGCTCGCGCACGTCCGGCAGGTCGGCCATCTGCTGTTCGAGCCAGTCGTCCCAGGCCCACTGCGCCCAGTCGAGGACCAGCCGGCCGCGCGCGGGCGCGAAGGCGTCCAGGAAGGCGGCCGACGCGCAGTTCTCCGCCTGCCCGAAACCGCCCAGGACCCCGGTGGTGGACCCGCACAGCAGCACGAAGTCCACGTCCGGCAGCAGTTCGTCCAGCAGCAACGTGGTCGCCACGTGCGCGGACAGCACTTCTTCGGCCTGCTCGCGGGTCTTCAGGGCGATGAGTCCCGCGCCTCTGGTGTCGGCCGCGTGCACGACACCGCGCACGTCGTGCTGCCGGGCCACGTCGGCGAGGTGTTCGGGCTCGGCGGTGACGACCTTCGCGCCGGCCTTCGTCATGTCCTCGACGAACGCCCGGCCGAGCTCGCCGTCCGCGCCCGTCACCAGGTAGGTCGCGCCTTCCTGCCACGGCTGGGCGTCCGGCAGCTCGACCGGGGCGTAGGACCGGGTCCAGCGTCGGCCGTCGCGGTAGGCGACCTGGTCCTCGCGGAGGTCGGCGGACAGCTCGGCGAGCAGGTGGTCGACCAGTCGTCGTCGGTCCTGATCGTCCCGGGGCAGCGTCACGTCCACGCAGTGGCACGACACGTGCGCGTACTCCTGCGCGATCACGGTCGCCGCGCCGAGCACGGTCGCGCGCTCCGGGAGGATCACCGGGCCGATGTCCTGGAGGTCGTTGGTGAGCACGTCGATCCGGACCGGGTCCGAGCCGAGGCCGCGCACGACGTCCAGCAGGCTGTGGAAGCCGTCGTCCTGGCTGGTGCGGTACCGCGTCGCCGCGTCGGCGTCGTGGGGCGCGCGGACGCTGCGCGCGTGCACCACGCGGTCCGGCCGCACGTCCGGCACCTCGCCGCCCGGCGGCACCACGGTCACCTCGCCCGGCAACTCCGCGGCGAGCGCGTCCGCCACACCGAGGTCGTCCGCCAGCACGAGCCACACGGCGGGTTCGAGCGGCGCGCGCTTCGGCGGCGACGGCAGCCACACGGGGGCCGACGCCCACTGCGCCGGCGCCCGGCGGTTCGCCTTCCCGACCGGGGTGACCAGGTGTTCACGCCGTTCGAAGGGGTAGGTGGGCAGCGGGACGCGCAACCGGCGCTCGCCCGCGTGCAGGGCCGCCCAGTCCACCCGGCCGCCGTGCTCCCAGACCGACGCGACGGCCTCCAGCGCCGTCCGCGCTTCCGGTTCGCCGCGTCGCAGCGTGACCGCCGTGGCGGGGCGCGCCGGGTTGGCCCGCGCCAGTCCGCTGAGGACGACGCCCGGCCCGACCTCGACCAGCATCGCGTCACCGCGCGCCAGGACCGCGTTCAGACCGTCCGCGAACCGCACCGGTTGCCGGGTGTGCGACACCCAGTACTCCGGGTCGACGGCCTGCTCGTCGGTGATCCAGGTGCCGGTCACGTTCGACGCGAACGGCAGCCGCGGCGCGGCCAGGGCGGCGCTGCGCAGCGCCTTCCCCAGCTCCGGCAGGACGGGGTCGACCATGGCGGTGTGGAAGGCGTGCGACGTCGGCACGTCCTTGACCACCAGACCTCTGCCGGTCAGCAGCTCGCGCGCCTCGGCGATGGCGTCCTCGGTGCCCGCGACCACGCACGAGCCCGGCGCGTTCACCGTCGCGACGCTCACCAGACCGGCCAGCTCGGCGTCGGCGGAGGCCTCGTCCAGCGGCACGGCCAGCATCCGGCCGGGCGGCAGGTCCTGCATCAGCACCGCCCGCGTCGCCACCACGCGCAGCGCGTCCGGCAGGTCGAACACCCCGGCCAGGCACGCGGCGACCAGCTCGCCCAGGCTGTGCCCGATCAGGGCGTCCGGCCGCACGCCCCACGACTCCAGCAGCCTGGCCATCGCGTAGTCGACGCTGAACACCGTGGGCTGCGTGTGCAGGGTGGACCGCAGGTCGTCTCCGCGGAACGCGACCTCGCGCACGTCCCAGCCCAGGTGCGGGCGCAGCAGCTCGGCGCACTCGTCCATCGCGTCGCGGAACACCGGCTCGTCCCGGTAGAGCTCCTCGCCCATGCCGGTGTGCTGGCTGCCCTGACCGGGCAGCAGGAACACGACGGCGGGTTCGCCGGCCTCGGTCCGGAGCGGGCGGGTCAGCGCGCGGACGGCGGCGGCCCGGTCGTCCACGACCACCGCACGCCGATGGGCGAACGGCACGCGTCCGACTTGGAGCGTGTACGCGGCGTCGGCCAGGTCGACGTCACCGGCCAGGTGGTCCGCCAGCCGCCGGGACGCCGCGTCCAGGGCCGTCGTGGTGCGCGCGGAGACCGGCAGCACCTGCCACCGCCGCCGCGGCGGGTCGGCACGCGGCGGGGGTGCGGCCTGCACCACCACGTGCGCGTTCGTGCCCCCGATGCCGAACGAGCTGATCCCGGCGCGCGGCGGGTGCGCGGCGTCGGGCCACGGCGCGGGCTCGGCGTTGACCCGGAACGGCATCGCGCCGAGTTCGGGGTTCGGCCGGGTGAAGTGCGCGGTGGGCGGCACGACCCGGCGTTCCACGGCCAGCGCGACCTTGATCAGCCCGGTGATGCCCGCCGCCGCGTCGAGGTGGCCCACGTTGCCCTTGACCGAGCCGAGCAGGCCCGGTTCCGCCCGGGAGCCGAACACCTCGGCCAGCGCGCGGGCCTCGATCGGGTCGCCCAGCGGGGTCGCGGTGCCGTGCGCCTCGACGTACTGGACGGTGTCGGGGTCGACGCCCGCCACGGCCAGCGCCTCGCTGATCGCGGCGGCCTGCCCGGCCGTGGACGGCGCGGTGAAGCCGATCTTGTCCGAACCGTCGTTGTTCACCGCGGAGCCGAGCACCACCGCGTGGACGTGGTCGCCGTCGCGCACCGCGTCGGCCAGCCGCTTGAGCACCACCACGCCGACGCCGTCACCGGACGCGGTGCCGGTGGCGTCCGCGTCGAACGGGCGGCAGCGGCCGTCCGCGGAGTGGATGCCGCCCTCCTCGTGCAGGTGGCCACGCGGCCCGAGCAGCCGGATCGCCGCGCCGCCCGCCAGCGCGAGGTCGCATTCCAGCGTCAGCAGGCTCTGGCACGCCAGGTGCAGCGCGACCAGCGACGATGAGCACGCGGTCTGCACGGTCATGCTCGGTCCGGACAGGTCGAGCTTGTAGGACACCCTGGTCGCGGCCATGCTCGGGTCGTTGCCGATCCGGACCTGCATCGGGTGCGCGAAGCCCTCGTCCGCCAAGCGTTCCGCGAGGTACGTGGCGGCCGAGATGCCCGCGAAGACGCCGGTGCGGTCGGCAGGCGACGGGTGTCCGGCCCGTTCCAGCGCCTCCCAGGCGCACTCCAGCAGCAGCCGCTGCTGCGGGTCGGTGAGATCTGCCTCGGTCCGGGTGAGACCGAAGAACTCCGCGTCGAACAGGCCGAAGTCGGCCAGCGTGTGCGCGCTGTGCACGTAGGCCGGGTCGTCGACCAGGTCCCGGGGCACGCCGGCGGCGAGCAGTTCCTCGGCGGTGTAGTGGCTGACCCCGTCCGTGCCCGCCATCAGCATCGACCAGAACCGGTCGAGGTCGGGCGCGCCGGGGAAGCGCCCGCTCATCCCGATGACCGCGACGCCTTCGAGTTCGTCGTTCATGACCTGCGCTCCAGTGCCTTGGCGCACAACCGGATCGTCGGCTCGTCGAGCAGCAGCCGCAGCGACGCGTCCACCCCGAGCCGTTCCCGCATGGTCGCGGCGACCTGGGTGGCCAGCAGCGATTGGCCGCCCAGGTCGAAGAAGTCGTCGTCCAGGCCGATCTCGTCCACCCAGAGCGCCTCGGCCCAGATGGCCGCGATCGCCCGCTCCAGCGGTGTGCCGGGCGCGGCGAACGGCTCGGCCAGGTCGGGGCGCGCGTTGTCCGGGTCGGGCAGCGCCTGCCGGTCTACCTTCCCGTTGGGCGTCAACGGGAACGCGTCCAGCCGCACGAACGCGGCGGGCACCATGTACTCGGGCAGCGTGCGCTTGAGGTGGTCGCGCAGGTCCGGCGCGGTCTCGCCGACCCAGTAGGCGATCAGCCGCCGGTCGCCGGACGGGTCGGGCGCGGCGGTGACCACCACGTCGCGCACGCCGGTGTGGCCGCGCAGCGCGGCTTCCACCTCGCCGAGTTCGATCCGGTGACCCCGGATCTTGACCTGGTGGTCGAGCCGTCCGGTGTACCGCAGGTCGTCGCCGACCGCCCGGGCGGTGTCGCCGGAGCGGTAGACCCTCATGCCGGGCCTGTCCGGGTCGGGGAGGTAGCGTTCGGCGGTGAGCGCGGGCCGGCCGAGGTAACCACGCGTGACGCCGGTGCCTCCGACGTGGATCTCGTGGTCCACCAGGGTGATCGACTGGCCGGGCAGCGCGCCGCCGATCATGCTGCCGGGCGCGGTGCCCAGGTCCGCGGCGGTGACCACCCGGAACGTCGAGTGCACGGTCGTCTCGGTGATGCCGTACATGTTGACCAGCAACGGGTTCCGGTCGCCGTGCCGGTCGAACCACGGGCGCAGCGACTCGAACTTCAGCTCCTCGCCCGCGAACACCACGACCCGCAGGCTCAGGCCCGTGGTGTCGAGGTCGACCAGTTGGCCGAACGCCGACGGTGTCTGGTTGAGCACGGTGACCTCGTGCTCCCGCAACAGGTCCCGGAACTCCTCGGGCGACCGCTTGACCCGGTCCGGGACGACGACCAGCGTGCCGCCGTGCAGGAGAGCGCCCCACATCTCCCAGACCGAGACGTCGAACGCGGCCGAGGCGAACATCGTCCAGACGTCCCGCGGCCCGAACTCGAACAGGTCGCGGGTGGCGGTGAGCAGGCCGATCACGTTGCGGTGCTCGACCATGACGCCCTTCGGCCGGCCGGTGGAACCGCTGGTGTACATGATGTAGGCCAGGTTGTCCGGCCCGAGGCCGTCGACGGCGGGCGGTGTGTCCGGCCCGTCGTGCACGTCGGGGTCCACCGCGTGCTCGGCGCGCAGGTCCACCGAGCCGTCGCCGACCAGCACGGTCGCGCCCGCGTCGGCGATCATCGCGGCGAGTCGGTCGGCCGGGTGCGCGGGGTCGAGCGGCAGGTAGCAGCCGCCCGCCTTGAGGGTCGCGAGCAGGGCCGTCACCAGGTGGGTCGAGCGCCGCACGCACACCGCGACCGGCGTTTCCGGCCCCACGCCGAGCCCGCGCAGGCGGTGGGCCAGCCGGTTGGCCCGCAGGTCCAGGTCGCGGTAGGTCAGCCGGTCCGTCCCCGAGACCACGGCGATGTCGTCGCCACGCGGTCCCACCTGCCGCTCGAACCACCGGTGGATGCAGTCGCTGTCGCCGGACAAGGTGCGTCCTTTCTGCGCCGGGCCGTCGTCGACGCACGGGAAAGGTCGGCCGGACTCCGGGCACGGGCCCGCCGCCCGCGCCCCGCCCACACCGGGAAATTCATGCGTGCGCGCGAAATCGAATCCCAGGAACGCGCACTGAACAATTCTCACAACCGGCGCGGAGCAGCCGGGACAAACACCGTGTCCGCGTTACCCCGCCATCCGTGCTAGCCGTTCATCCGGGCCACCACGCCCGCCGGGCGCAGGTCGGTCCACACCTGGTCGATGTGGGCCAGGCACTCGTCCTTCGGTCCGGTCCAGCCGACATCGGCCCAACCGACCGGAACATCCTGGTCCGCGGGCCAGATCGAGTACTGCCCGGCGTCGTTGCGCACGACGCGATACCCGTGCTCCCCCATTTCGCCCCCTTCGCGGCCGCTTACCGGATCGCCCCGGTCGAGTTCCCGCTCGACGCGGCCGGGTGATGTGCCGCGCCTCCGGAGAGTGCACCACCGCACAGTCGGAGTCAACCCGTCGGCGGAGGTCGAACGGATGAGGAAGATATTCCAGGTGAGTGCGAATGGTGCCGCAAAAGAGGGCTCACCGATCTCGACCTCCGACTGGCACGCGACGGGCGATCCGGCCTGGCCGGCACTTGTCGCCCGGTGCCGTGGTGGGCGCCGCGGACGAGGCGGAACACCTGACCGGATTGGCGGATCCACGCCCATCGCCGAGTTCGACACGATCGGCGACCCGATCACCGACAGCTTCTCCGACCAAAGCCCGGAAGTGCGGGAGGACGACAGAACGCAATCTCGGCGGAACCGATCGGCATCGCCCGCGAGACTTCGGAGTATCAGACGTCGACCACCAGGACCGACACACCACACTGGGCCATCACACCAGGGCTGCGGGTTTTCCAGAAATGGCATTCGGCGATAGACAACGCCGGGTGACCACGCCACACCGAGGCGGGTGCCTGGGTCGCTTCGGGCCGAGTGGCCTTCGACTTCGGTGTCACTGCTCGTCCGTACAGGTCCGGGTATGGGTGGAAGGCAGGCAGTGGCGCCATTCGACGGGGTTGGGATCCCGACCCGCCGCAGCGCGGAGGTGAGTGATCGCGTGCGCCGGATCGACGTCCCGAAGGATCGAAGTCTGATCTGGACCAGCCGTAGCGAGTTGATCTCCGCTCGTGGCACAGTCAGGTGAGACGCGGGTACAGCCGGCGTAGGCGCTGGACGATCTCGGGATCGGCGACGGCGCAGGGAGTGGCCTCGTAGATGATGACGCCGTAGGCAGCCCCGTAGGTGGCGGTGAGGGTGTCCACCACCAGACGGGCGCCGGGCGCGGGGTCGTGCTCGGGAGACCAGTCGGCCGGCAGCGATCAGGCAGGCCGACCAGCGGCGGGCAACCGTGATCACGCTGTCGGCGACGTCGTCGGGGGGCGAACCCGATCACGTCCAGCGGCGCGGTCCGCGCTGGACCCGCTCGTCCTCGGCCGGCATCCCGAGAGCAAGGGCGGCTCGAAACCCGACAGCTCCTCCGGCAGAGGCGGACGGCCGGACACCGTCGCCGGTGGAGTCGTCGCTCGAACCGGAGCGGTGTCCGACCGTCGAAGTGGTCAGTAGACCCGGACGCAGGGACCTTGCCCGGTCGCGGGCTCGTGCACCATGGCCCTGCGGGTGTTGGGACCGTACTCGCCGTCGGCGGGGGTGCCCGCCTTCCTCTGGGTGCGGATGAGCGCGGACCTGGTCGCGGGACCGAAGTCACCGTCGAGGGCGATGTTCTCGCCGTAGCAGTAGCGCATGCTGAACTGGAGCTGGTAGACGCCGGAGCCGTAGTTCCCCTGGACCAGGTGGCAGTTCACGTTGTTGGAGGTCGTGTTGTACGGGACCGCGGCCGTCATGAACTCGGTCAGGCTGTCGCAGACCGGAGTCGCGGCACTCGCGGTGCCCGCTCCGTTCACGGTGAGGCAGCAGCCGACGAACAAGGCCGCGCCGATGACGTTCCTCAACGATCTCATGGGACTCCTCATGGAATGCTGTCGAGCCGGTTTCACCCGAACGTGGTCGAACCGTGCGATCAGAACAGGGCGGCGGGTTGTTCAGTAGTGGCGTTCGGCGATAAACAACCCACGCGGACGCCGGGTCACGACGCCACACCGCAGCGGGTGCCGCTCTCCGCAGGTCAGCGGCCGGATCCACGTGCGGTGTCGCGATCCGTCACGCCCGGGCGTCAGCTCGATCCCCCGTCGCGTGGCCTGGGACTTCGGTGTCACTGGTCGTCCGCGCAGGTTCGGGCGTAAGGGGTGGAGGGCAGGTAGCGACGCCATTCGTCGGGGGTGAGATCCCGCCCTGCCGCGGCGCAGACGTGGGTGATCGCGCGCTCCGGATCGACGTCCCAAAGGATCAGGTTCTGATCCGCGCCGGCGGTGGCGAGGTGATGTCCGTCCGGGCTGAACGCGATGGCGTGGACGCGTTGGGTGTGGCCGGTGAGGCGGGCTGTGGTGGTCCGGCGCGAGACGTCCCACAAGGCGATGGCGGCGTCACCGCTGGTGTAGGCGAGGGTGCGACCGTCGGGGCTGAACGCCACGCCGGTGAAGTCCGCGTCGGTGTGGTCGGTGATGGTGTCCAGCCGGGTGCGGGTGGTGACGTCCCACAGGATGACGGTCTGGTCGTGACCAGCGGTGGCGAGCGTCCGCCCGTCAGGACTGAACTCGGCGGTTCGGATCCACCCGGTGTGGCCGGTGAGGGTGGCCAGCGGGGTTCCGGTGGCGGGGTCCCAGAGCTTGACGGTCTGGTCGTGGCTCGCCGTGGCCAGCAGTCGTCCGTCGGGGCTGAACCGGACCCCGTTGACCGCTCCGGCGTGCCCGGTGAAGCTCTTGAGCACGGTGCCGGTGGCGGTGTCCCGGATGAAGACGGTCCGGTCGACGCCCGCGGTGGCGACGCGGCGGCCGTCAGGGCTGAACGCGACGCTGAGCACCTGGCCGGTGTGCCCGACCCGGCGGACGGGTGTGCCGGTGTCGAGGTCCCAGAGGGTGAGGGTGTTGCCGGGGACGCCGTCCGGGCAGCACGGGAAGGGCTGCGTGGCGGTGGCCAGCAGGCGACCGTCGGGGCTGAAGGCGGCGGCGTTGGTGAACACCTCGCCATCGGTCAGGACCGCGCGGACGCTGCGGTCGGCGGTGTTCCACAGGGTGGTCCGGTTGCCGCCGGCGGTGGCGATGGTGCGCCCGTCGGGGCTGAACGCGACGGCGCTGACCATTCCGGGGTGTTCGGCGACGGCGGGCTGGTCCGGGTCCCACAAGAGGATGGCGCCGTCTTCGCCGCCGGCGGCGAGCTCCGAGGTGCGCGGGTTGAAAGCCATGGTGTAGACGGTGGTCCGGGGCCCGGTCAGCCGACCGCGCAGGACCCGGTGGCGGGTGTCCCACAGCAGCACGGCCGTGTCGTCCCCGGCGGTGGCCAGGGTCCGCCCGTCGGGGCTGAACGCCAGTGCCATGACCAACCCGGATCTGTGGTGGGTGAAGGTGGTCAGCCGGGTACCGGTGGGCACGTCCCACACCGTCGCGGTGGTGTCGCCGGAGCCCGTGGCCAGGGTCGCGCCGTCCGGGCTGAAGGCGACGGCGTACGCGCCGTCGGTGTGGCCGGTCAGCGTGGCCAGTGCGACCGAGCGGGTGACGTCCCAGAGGATCACCGTCGAGTCCGCGGAGGCGGTGGCGATGGTGCGCCCGTCAGGGCTGAACGCCAGTGCGTGCACGGGTTCGGCATGACCGGACAGGGTGGCCGATCGGGTGTGCCGTGCCATGTCCCAGAGGATCACGTCGTTGTCGGCGGTGGTGGCGAGCGTGGTGCCGTCGGGGCTGAACGCGATGTCCCGCACGCGTTCGGTGACACCGGCCAGGGTGGCGACCCGGACGCGGCGGTCGAGGTCCCAGATCGCGAGTTGGGTGTCCTCACCGCCGGTGACGGCCGTGCGCCCGTCCGGACTCACGGCGGCGGCGGTCAACCAGGTGTGGTGGCCGGTGAGCGCGGCGGTCCTGACCCGTCGGTCGGAGGCCCACAGCGACAGGGTCTGGTCGCGGCCGACGCTGAGCAGGGTGTTGCCATCCCGGTGGTAGGCGATCTGGGAGACCGCGCCGCTGTGGCCGAGGAGTTTGCCGAGGTGGCCCCGGTGGGGCGACATGCTCAGCAGCGCACCGCGCGCCTCGGTCGTGGGTGCGGAGCGGTAGGCCTGCGCGGCGAGCAGCATCGCCGTGCCCGGTTCGGTGCCGGCCAGGCCGAGCGATTCGGCGGCGAGCTGGCGGGAGGTCGCGGTCTGCCGCTGCGCGACCGCGTCCCGGCGTTGCACGAGTGCGACCGTTCCGGCGCTGACCGCGGCCACCAGCAACACGCTCAACGCGACGACGAGGTATCGGAGCTGTCGGTGGCGACGGGCGGTGTCGGCGCGTTCCCGGTCGGCCAGGTCGATCGACGTGGCCAGGAACTCCTGCTCCGCCGCGGTCATCGTGACGGGTCCGGCGTTGCGGGCAGCCCACTCGCGGGCGACGGCGAGCCGCGCGCCCCGGTACAACGCCCCGGGGTCGCGGTCCAGCGACATCCAGGACTGGGCCGCCTCACCGAGTTGCCGGTGGATGCGCAGTCCGTCCCGGTCCGTGGACAGCCAGCGCCGCAGTCGCGGCCACGCCCGGATGACGGCTTCATGCGCTATCTCGACGGTGTCCTCACCGAGCACGACCAGCCGGGCCTCGGCGAGCCGGGCGAGCACCGGGTCGATGCCGGGCAGGTCCAGCTCGTCGCGCGGGACCCGGCGGCGGGTGTCCTCCACACCTTCACCGAAGGCGACCAACCGGACCAGCACCTGCCGGGCGGTCTCGCGCTGCTCGTCGTCGAAGCCGTCGTAGAGGGTTTCCGCGGTTCGGGCGACCGCGCCGGCAACGCCTCCGGTGGCCTCGTAGCCGGCCACGCCCAACACGTCACCGCGGCGTTGCCGCCAGGTCTCCAACAGCGCGTGGGACAGCAGCGGCAGCGCACCGGGTTGCCCGGACGCCTCGGCGAGGATCTTCGTCACCAGGGCGCGTTCGACGGTCAACCCGACCAGCGCGGCGGGTTTGGTGACCACGTCGCGGAGCTCGTCCTCGGTCAGGGTCGGGACGGGAACGCTCGCCCCGGCCAGCAGCCCGGCCAGCACCGGCAGATCCGCACAGCGGGCGTAGAAGTCCGCCCTGATCCCCAGCACCACCGTGGCCCTCGGGTCGGGACCGGTCACGAGTCCCGCGATCCGGTCCACGAACGCGCGGCGCCGCACCGGGTCCGGGCAGTGGGTGAACACCTCCTCGAACTGGTCGACGACGAGCACCAGCTCACTACCGGCCGGCACCGAGCCGATCGCCTCCACCGCGGCGGCCTCCGGATCACGACCCGGTGTCACCAGCACCACGGGGCGCCCGGGCGGTCCCCCGCCGTCCCCGTTCGTCACGGCGGTGAGGGCGGGGATCAACCCCGCGTGCAGCAACGAGGACTTGCCGCTGCCCGAAGTCCCGAAGACCGCGACGAACCGCTGCCGCTCCACCAGCCGGACGAGCTGCGCCACCATCGCGTCCCGGCCGAAGAACCGGGCGCCGTCACCCACCCCGTAACCGAGCAGCCCGCGATAGGGCGGATCGCCGTCGTCCGATCGGCGGCTCGCGGCGGACTCCGCGGCGGCCTGCCGCCACCGCTGCTCCCAGAGGATCGGGTCACCGTCGCACACCCGCACATAGGCCAACGTCACGGTCAGGGTCGGCAGCGATCTCCCGCCGGCCGCGTTGGCCAGCGTCGAGGCCGAGAACCCGGACCGCGCGGCCAACTCCCGGTAGCCCGGACTCCCGGCCCGCCGACGCAACTCCCGCAATCCGGCGGCCAGTGACTCGACCGGACCGGAACCAGCCAACTCCCGCTCGGGCCGCGGCATGATCCCTCCCCTGGAGCTGCGCCCATCCCAGGCTATTTGTACACCGACGCACCACAGCCGGTTTATTCCAGTCGGCGCATCACGCACGAACCGCGCAACGGATTCCGCAAAGGTCCGATTCCACGTCGGCAGAGTTTTTCCTCCCCCACCGGAACGTCGTCGACAGTCCTCCGTCAGCGCTTTCAGACGGGTTGTTCGACGCGCGGCACCGCTACTGGACAACCCGCCACCCTGCTGTGCTGGGAACGAACGTCCGATCGTTTCCCGCCCGCACGTCGTGGATGGAGTCACCATGTTCAGGAGTCCGAGATGGCTCACCGGGTTGTTCGTCATCGCTTCGTTCCTGGGATCGGCCACAGCCGGCGCGACGTCGGCGTCCGCCGCGCCGGGCGTGTGCCTGGACAACGCCGTGGTCGGGTACGTCACCGGCGGCCCGGCCAACGCCTACCTGCCCTCCGCGTCCGGCACCTACCGAACGACCAGCCGGTGCCAGGACGTCAACTTCACCAATCGGTCGGGAAGCGGGGACGAGTCCCTCCAGGCGCTCATCCGGGTCTGCTTCGTGGCCGCCGGCTACTGCCAGAGCAGCTGGAAGTACTACTACACGGACGCCGGCCCCGGCTGGATGGTCATCGCGTCCGACGTCAAGGACGGCACGACCTTCCGACTCGAGTTCCAGTTCTACGAATCCACTTTCGGTTCCAGTTACGGAAATCTGATCGCTTTCTGATACGGAAGGGTGACACGGTGAAAACAGGGCACTTCACGCGCAAGATCGGCTCCATCCCCGGGTCGGCGGCAGTGGCCGTGCTGGTCGCGGCGTTCCTCCTCGTGCCGACGGGGCAGGCCGTGGCAGGACCGAACTGCGCAACCGGCTACCACTGCGGTTGGGACATCGGGTTCGACACCGGGAAGGTCAGCTTCTTCAACGGGGACGACGACTTCCGCGACAACAGGTTCAACACCGGCGTGATCGTCGACAACAACATCAAGACCGTCAGCAACTCCACGAGTTCCGACTACGTCAGCGTCTGGTTCATCGAACCGGGCTTCGAAGGGGCCTGGTTCTGCGTGAACCCGGGAAGCTGGGCGGGAAACCTGCCCGACGACGGCACGCCGGGAAACGGCCGCGGATTCGCCAACGAGGCCAGTTCGATGATGCTGGTCAGCGGTGGCCCGTTCAGCGGCTGCTACTGATCGCTCGGCAACCACCAGCAGCACCTCACCTGGTCGTGGCCGACACCCGCGGAGCCCTGTCGACTCCGTCGGAACGCGACCACGGGTGTGGTCCGGTCGACGGCTTCGGCAACGCCGGGACGCCTGTCACCACTCCAGGGGCAGGCGTCCTGCGCGCACCGGCTCGCCCGCTGGCTCCGTGAACGGGCAGAAGGCACCGCGTTTCCCGCTCCGCGACGCTCAGTGGTCGCCGGTTCGCCGGGGCGCGCGGTCAGGGGGCGGTCGTCCGCCGCCGGGCGTGCCTTTCCCGCTGGACGTCGGGGTCGGCCACGGGTGCGGCGGCGATGAGCCTGGTCGTGTACGAGTGCAGCGGACGGGTCAGGACGTCGGCCGTCGGGCCTTGTTCGACCAGCCTCCCGCCGTGCATGACGGCCACCCGGTGGGCCAGCCGCTCCACCACCGCGAGGTCGTGGCTGATGAACAGGCACGCGAATCCCAGGTGTTCCTGCAACGATCGGAACAGCTCCAGGACCCGAGCCTGCACCGACACGTCCAGCGCGCTCGTGGGTTCGTCGGCGACGAGCAGGGCGGGGTCCAGGGCCAGCGCGCGGGCGATGCCGACGCGTTGCCGTTGCCCGCCCGACAGCTCGTGCGGGTAGCGCTCGCGCAGCGCGGGCGAGAGCCCGACGAGGTCCAGCAGTTCGTCCACCCTGGTCGCGGGTTCCACGCCGCCCGGCGCGCCGTGCAGGAGCATCGGCTCGGCGATGGTGCGGGCGATCGTGGCACGGGGGTTGAGCGACGACGCCGGGTCCTGGAACACCGTCCCGACCCGACCTCGCACGATCCGCCGCTCCCTGCCGCGCAGGGCGGTGATGTCGCGGCCGGCCAGCCGCACCGTCCCGCCGGTGGTCGACCGCAGGCCGACGACGACCGAGGCCAGGGTGCTCTTGCCCGAACCCGACTCGCCGACCAGGCCCAGCACCTCACCCGGCCGGACGTGCAGGCTCACGCCGTCCACCGCACGGGTGCCGGACAGCCCGAACCGGCCGCCGTAGACGACGGTCAGCCCGTCCACGACCAGCGCCGCGTCCGCCGCCGGGTCGTCGGGGACCGAACCGGACCCGGCGACGGCCACCTGACCGCCACGCACCACCAGCCCGTCCCGCGCGTCGGGTACCGCCACGCCCTCGGAGGGCGCGGTCAGCGACACCACCGCGTCCAGCAACTCCTTGGTGTAGCTGTGCCGTGGCCGGCGCAGCACCTGCACGACGTCGCCCTGCTCGACGACCCGGCCCTCGCGCATCACCGCGACCCGGTCGGCGAGACCCGCCACGACACCCATGTCGTGCGTGATGAGCAGGATGGCCACGTCGAGCCGGTCGCGGAGGTCCCGCAGCAGCTCGATGATCTCCGCCTGCACGGTGACGTCCAGCGCGGTGGTGGGCTCGTCGGCGACCAGCAGCGCCGGTTCGCACGCCACGGCCATCGCGATGACCACGCGTTGGAGCTGCCCGCCGGACAGCTCGTGCGGGTAGCCGCGCAGCCGCCGTTCCGGGTCCGGCAGCCCGACCAGGCGCAGCAGCTCCGCCGACCGGTCCCGCGCCTGCCGCCTGGTCACCGGCCGATGTGCCCGCACGGCCTCCACGAGCTGGTCGCCGATGGTGAACACCGGGTTCAGCGCGCTCATCGGCTCCTGGAATACCATCCCGATCCGGCCGCCGCGCACCGCACGCAGCTCCGCGTCGTCCACCGCGTACAGGTCGCGGCCCTCGAACACGGCGCGGCCGGACAGCCGGGCGGCGACGGGCAGCAGCCGGAGCAGCGACATCGCCGTCACGGTCTTGCCGGAACCCGACTCGCCGACGACGGCCAGGACCTCCCCTGCCGCCAGGGACAGCGAGACGTCCCTGACGGCAGGGTGGGTGACGCCGCCGCTGACGAAGTCGACCGACACGTTCTCCAGCGCCAGCAGCGGTGCGGTCACGGGGTCACGCCGACCTGGAGGTAGTTGGGGTAGGCGGGGAAGTCGGCGATGAACAGGTTGGCCACCTTGGAGCCGCGCAGGAACGAGTTGCGCGTGTAGATCAGCGGAACGACCGGCGAGTCCTGGAGGATCCGCTTGTCCAGTTCCGCCCACTTGCGGCCGGCCTCGGCCGGGTCGACGGCGGCCTGCGCCTCGCCGATCTGCCGGTCCACGTCGGCGTTGCGGTAGCGGGACAGGTTGTACCCGCCGCCGCCGATCTCCGAGGACGCGAACAACGGCTGGATGTTGGCGTTGGCGCTGGGGAAGTCCGGCTGCCACGAGCTCAGCGTCAGGTCGAACGTGGCCGTGTCGCCGGTGGTCTCGCTGGTGTAGGCGTCGCTGTCGAGCGTGTGGATGGTGGTCCGGATGCCCGCGCGTGCCAGCGAAGCCTGGACCGACTGCGCCTTGTCCGGGTAGTTGTTGCTCTTGGAGACCACGAAGTCCAGCTCCGGCAGACCGTCCGGGAAACCCGCCTCCGCCAGCAGCTCCCTCGCCTTCCCCGGGTCGCCGGTGGGCTGGGTCGGGTACAGGTCGAACTTCCCCCGCCCGGCGATGCCCTCGGTGATCAACGTGGTGGCGACGTCGCCGGCGAGCTCGGCGTTGCCCGCCGAGGCGATCTGGTAGGAGGTCTTGTCCACCGCGTACTGGAACGCCTGGCGCACCTTCGGGTTGTCCAGCGGCGCCTTGCCGGTGTTGAACGCGAGGTACGCCAGGGCGCCGGACTTCGACGTCACCAGGCGCTGCTTCGCCGAGGGGTTGTTGGCGAGCTGGGCGAGCTGCGCGGGCGAGACGAACGACGAGCCGAACGCGAACTTGTCGTCACCGGAGTCCGCGACGAGGCGCTGGGAGATCACCGAGGCGTCCTGGCCGAGCTGGAAGACGACCTCGTCGGGCAGTCCGGCGCGGACCTTGTCCACATCGGTGCTCCAGTGGGGGTTGCGCGTCAGCCGCGCCTCCACGCCCTTCTGGTACTTCGCCAGCTGGTAGGGACCGGACGTCACGGGGTGCTCGCTGTAGTCCGCCTCGGCGCCCTTGCCCTTGGGGACCGGGGCGAAAGCGGGCGTGCTGACCACCCACGGCCAGTCGCCGTAGGGCCGCACGAGGGTGAACTCGATCGTGCGGTCGTCGGGGGTCTGGATGCCCTTCAGCTCGGCGCCTTCGAACGGGCCCCGGTAGTCGGCGCCGCCCTCGATGAGCTGCTTGTGGTAGCCAAGCCCGCCGGAGAACGCGGGCGCGAACGACCGCTCCACGCCCCACTTGACGTCGGCGGCGGTGATCGGGCTGCCGTCGCTGAACTTCAGGCCCTCCTGCAGGGTGAACGTCCAGGTCTTGCCGCCGTCGTCGGTCTTGCCCACGTCGGCCAGGTCGGGGACGACCTTGGCCTGCTCCCCCGGCTTGTTGTGCCAGGCGGTGAGCCTTCGGTGCACCAGGCCGAGCGAGGTGATGGCGAGGTTGGAGCTCTTCGCCGGGTCGAAGTTCTGCGTCTGGCCGTCGGACAGGATGCGCAGCGTGCCACCCCGGGTCGCCTGCGCCTGGGACGCGCCGGACGGCGGCTCGTTGGCACCGCAGGCGGTCAGGACCAGTGCACCCGCGAGGGCGATGGCGACGGCCGAGCGACTTCTGGTCATCTGTCTCTCTTCTCCTACCGGGGTTGTCACGACAGGCGGGCTCGGGGATCGAGCACGCCGTAGCAGAGGTCGACCACGACGTTGGCCGTGACGATGAGGAAGGCGGCGAACAGCGTGCAGCCCAGCAGCAGGGGCAGGTCGCGCTGGTTGACCGCGTCGATCAGCAGCGCGCCGAGACCGGGCAGGCCGAACACCCGCTCGGTGATGACCGCGCCGCCCAGCAACGAGCCCAGGTCGACGCCGAACACCGTGACGACGGGCAGCAGCACGTTGCGCAGGGCGTGCTTGCCGACGACCTTGGTCTCGGTGAGGCCCTTGGCGCGGGCGGTGCGGATGTAGTCCTCGTCGAGGGTGTCGAGCATCTGGGAGCGGGTCAGCCGCGTGTAGATCGCGGCGTGCGCGAACGCCAGCACCGACCACGGCAGGGCCAGCCGCCACGCCCAGTCGACCGGGCTGGTGGCGAACTCCACGTACCCGCCGACCGGCACGACGTCCAGCGTGAAGCCGAAGAGCAGGATGCCGAGCAGCCCCACCAGGTACACCGGCGCGGACACCCCGGCGACCGACACCGCCAGGGCGATCCGGTCCAGCGGTGTGCCGCGGCGCAGCGCCGCCACCACACCGGCTCCGACGCCCGTCAGCAGCCACAGCACCGCCGCGCCCGCGGCCAGGGAGAACGTCACCGGCAGCCGCTCGCCGATGAGGTCGAGCACCTCGGTGTTCTGCTGGAACGAGTAGCCGAAGCAGGGTGCCTCGCAGGTGATGGCCGTGGGGCCGGCGCCGAACGTGCGGCCGGTCGCGATGCCGCCGACGAAGTCCACGAACTGCCGCCACCACGGGTCGCCGAACCCCATGAAGTCCCGGGCCAGTGCCAGGTTCTGCTCGGTGCACGGCCGTCCGCACGAGGCCAGCGCCGGGTCCGCGGGCACCAGGTAGAACACCGCGTAGGTGCAGAAGGCGACGATGAGCAGCACCACCACCGCGCCCGCGAGCCGGACGCCGATGAACTTCGCGGTGCGCATCAGCGGGCCGTCCGCGGGTCGAGGACGTCGCGCAGGCCGTCGCCCAGGACGTTGAACGCCCACGTGGCGAGGAACAGCGCCGCGCCGGGGAAGACCAGGAACATCGGGTCGGTGGCCACCCAGTCGATGGCGCTGCTGATGGTCCGCCCCCAGCTCGGCGTGGGCGGCGGGATGCCGACGCCGAGGAACGACAGCGCCGCCTCCAACCCGATCTTGCCGGGGATGGACAGGGTGGAGACCACGATGATCGGCCCCCACAGGTTGGGCAGCAGCTCGTAGCGGAACACGTGCACCGGTCCCGCGCCCAGCGACCGGGCCGCGGAGACGAACCCGCGTGCCCGCAGCGTCAGCGTCTGGGCGCGGACGATGCGGGCTATCGACGGCCAGCCGAAGAACCCGATCACCACGATCAGCAACAGCGGACGGGGCACCTCGGCGGGCACGACGGCGCCCAGGGCGATCATGAACACCAGGTAGGGGAACCCGAGCAGGACGTCCGCGGTCCAGGTGACGAGCCGGTCGGGCACGCCACCCAGGTACCCGGCCGCCGCGCCGAGCAGCACACCCAGCAGCACCGACACCGCCGTGGCTGCCAGACCGATGAGGAACGAGGTGCGGGCGCCGTGCGCGACGATCGCGAACAGGTCGCGCCCGGTGAGCGGCTCCACGCCGAACCAGTGCGTCCCGCTGACACCGCCCAGCGCACCGGCGGGCGCGCCCGTCGCCGGGTCCAGCGCCTCGGTCCGATAGGTGTAGGGGTCCTGGCCAGAGATGGCGGTGAGCACGTCGGCACCGATCGCGAGCAGCGCGAGCAGTGCGATGCAGAGCGCACCGGCGAGCGCCCAGCGATCCCGGCGCAGGGCGGTGGGGGCCGCCACGCGGACCGGGCTGACAGCGTTGGGGCGCATGGGATCGGACAACGAACACCTGACCTCGGGTGACGGGACGCGCCCACAATAGGAGGCCCGGAATTGGCGTGGACCCCCTCCCACGATCTGGGAATCGACCCGAAGCGACCGGTGATTCGCACGTGGTTGCCCCATCGCCGTCGGCCTGCTCGGTCGGGATCGGGCAAGGGGTCGGACCGCGATCAGCGAGCCCGTCCCGGCGCGTGGACGAGCCGATGTCGACCTACCCGGCGAGCCGGTCCGGCGGGGCGGATGTCCGCACGCGGCCGGCAGCCCTCGACGCACCGCGCTTCGGGTTTCCTTTGTGACGAACGCATTACGCCACCTGAGTCCCGACGCGCTCGGGACAACAGCCCTGCTCCGCCGCCTCCGACCGTGCCCACATCGTGGACAACCGTTCCTCCAGGCGAGATCCGCCGGTCCAGCGCCGCCGATGGGAGGTGCGACCGGTGGACATCACCGACCACCCGGACGCGCCGATCGGCACCGCGGGCAGCGGATCACGCGCCCGTCGCGCCACCCCCGGCACGGGTTTCCCACATCCTGAGCCCTCTTGGCCGGACCGCGGGCCGGGTGCCAGCATCGACGCGTGTCCCAGGCATCCGTGCTCAGCACGCGCCGCCACGTCGACCTCCGTCGGCAGGCGAGCGCGATCTGTGCGCTGCCCGCCTGACCAGTCCACACAGGACAACGGCAACCCCGACCAGGGGAGGGACAGTGACGCACGAAGCACGCCACCGCAGCACCACCGCCGCCACCGTGCTGCGCTCCGTGTTGGACAACGGCCCGGTCGCGCGCAGCACCATCGCCCGGCTGACCGGCCTGAGCGCCGCCTCCGTGACCAGGCAGTACACCGAACTCGCCGACCGGGGGCTGCTGCGCGAGGTCCACACCCGCGTCCCGCGCGCGACCTTGGGCCGCCCTCACGTGCCGGTGGACATCGACGTGGACCGGTACGCCGTGTGCGGCGTCCACATCGCCTTCACCCACACCACGCTGTCGCTGCTCGACCTGCGTGGCCGGGTGCTGAGCCAGGAACGCGAGCCGCACCCGGGACGGACTCCGGACGCGGTCTTCCACGGCATCCTCGACCGGTTCCCGCGCTTCCTCGACCGCCACCGCAACGGGCGCGTCCCGCTGGGCATCGGTCTGGCCACCGGCGGTTGGGTGGACCCGGAACGGGGCGTGATCGTGCGGCACAGCCAGCTCGGCTGGCGGGACGTGCCCGCGCGGGAAGCCCTGCGCCCCCTGCACCTCCCGGTGCACGTGGAGAGCCACTCACGCGCGCTCGTCCGCGCCGAGCAGCTGTTCGGCGACCAGCGCAGCCGCACCAGCGTGGTGCACCTGTTCGTGGGCAACGTCGTGGACGCGGCGATCGCCACCGCGGGCACGGTCCACCACGGTCCGGGCGCCGCCGCGGGCGAGATCGCGCACCTGCGGCTGGACGGCAGCACCGCGCGCTGTCCGTGCGGGCGCCGGGGCTGCCTCCAGGCCACGGTGTCCGACCGGGCGCTCGCCGAACGCGCCGCCGGCTCGGGGCTCATCCCCGAGCCGGACTTCCCGCTGCTCGTGGCCAGGGCCCGCGAGGGCGACCGCGAGGCGACGGGCCTGCTGCGGGAGCGCGCCCGTCACGTGGGCCGGGCCGCCGGGCTCCTGCTGGACGTGATCAACCCCGAGGTGCTCGTGCTGACCGAAGCGGGTGTCGTGCACCTGCCGGAGTGCCTGGCCGAGGTGCGGACCCAGGTCGGCGATCGCGCCGAAGCGGTGGTGCCGACCAGTTTCGGCCGCGACGTGCTCAGTGTCGCGGCCGGTTCCGTGGTGCTGGACGCCATTTACGGCAGTCCGCTCGACCTCTGCGCCTGAACTTAATTTCCCGAATCGCAAAATTGACTCCAACCGCTACTGCGGCAAGACTGTAGTTATTGCGGCGACAGCCCCCTGACCTGCACAGGTCTATTTTCCCATGCCCGGAGGAACAGCAATGACCGCAACTCTCGACACACTCACCGTGCACCCGGTGGCGGGCCACATCGGGGCAGATGTCTCGGGGATCGACATTTCTCGCCAATTGGACGGTGAAACAGTCGCCCGAATCAAGGAGGCACTCAACCGGTATAAGGTAATCTTTTTCCGGGGCCAGGAGTTGGACCACGCGAGCCAGATCGCGTTCGGCCGCCGGTTCGGCGACCTGACCTACGCGCACCCGCACGACGAGGCGCCGCCGAACGGCTTCCCGGAGATCTTCACCATCGACCCGCGGCGGTACGAGGAGCGCTACGGCGCCGGGTTCCGCGACCGGGTGCGGCGCCGCCAGTACAGCTACTTCTCCGGCTGGCACACCGACGTCACCGCGGCGGTGAACCCGCCGGCGGCCTCCATCCTGCGCGCCGAGGTCGTCCCCGAGCAGGGCGGCGACACGACGTGGACCAACCTGGTCGCCGCGTACGAGGGCCTGTCGGAGCCGGTGAAGTCCTTCGTGGACGGCCTGCGGGCCGAGCACCGGTACGGCGGCGCGGACAAACCCGCCGGCGACGACTCGTACGCCAAGCGGGTCAACGACAACCTGCTCGTGGCGGTGCACCCGGTGGTCCGCGTGCACCCGGAGACCGGCGAGAAGGCCCTCTTCGTCAACCCCGGGTTCACCAGCCACGTGGTCGACGTCTCGCCGCGCGAGAGCAAGGCGATCCTCGACCTGCTCTACGCCGAGATCACCCGGCCGGAGTACACGGTGCGGTTCCGCTGGGAGCCGGGCAGCGTCGCGTTCTGGGACAACCGCGCCACCGCCCACCTGGCCCCGCGCGACCTGGAGCACCTGGACGTCGAGCGGCGGCTGCACCGGATCACGCTGATCGGCGAGACCCCGGTCGGGCCGGACGGTCGCGAGTCCGAGCTGGTGGCGGGCAAGCCCTTCACCGACGAGCACACCGTCAAGGTCGACTGATGACCGCCACGCTGCCGGGTAGCTCCCTCCGCCGGGCGTTCCGCCGCCACCCGGCGGGCGTGGTGGTGATCACCGCGGACGCCGAGCGCGGTCCGGTCGGGTTCACCGCGACGTCCCTGACCTCGGTGTGCGCCGAACCGCCGCTGATCTCGTTCGGCATCTCCACCGGCTCCTCCAGCTGGCCGCACGTGCGCGAAGCCGCGAGCGTCGTCGTCAACTTCCTGGGCGCGCACCAGGAGGACGTGGCACGGCGCTTCGCGACGAGCGGCGTGGACCGGTTCGCCGCGCCCACGTGCTGGCACCGCCTCGCGAACGGCGACCCGGTCCTCGACGGCACGGCCGGCTGGCTGCGGGCCGAGGTCCAGACCCTGATCCCGGTGGGCGACCACCACCTGGTGCTCGCCCTGGTCATCGCCACCGACCTGCGGGACGGCACCCCTCCCCTGCTCTACCACGACGGCCGCTACCACACGATCCAGGACGACGCGTCATGACACAGACATCCACGCCGCTCGGTCGGCGCTCCTTCCTGGCCGGACTGCTGGGGGTGGGGGCACTCGGCGTCGTCGGGTGCGCCACGGCGGGCGGCGCGAGCAGCCCGCCGCCCGCCGGGCCGCTGCCCACGGCGATCCCTCCCGGCACGAAGCTGAACATCTCCATCCGCACCACGCTCAAGCAGCTCGAAGCCTCGGGCAAGCTGGCCGAACTGCCGTTCCAGGTGCCCGAGTGGCCCAACGTCAGCGCGGGCCCCGACGTCATCCAGGCGTTCCGCGCCGGGTCGGTGGACCTCGCGAGCAACGCGGGCATCCCGCCGATCCAGGCTGCCGCCATCGGCTTCGACGCCAAGATCGTCGCGGTCGCCCACCGCGAGCAGCCCACCTACAAGTTCGCCACCGCGCCGGGCACCGACATCAAGTCGCCGGCGGACCTGAAGGGCAGGAAGATCGCGTTCTCCCAGGGGCAGGCGCAGGGCGTGGTCGTGCTGCGCACGCTCAAGGAACTGGGGCTGCGCAACGACGACGTGCAGCTGATCGCGCTCAACAGCCCGCAGTTCCCCACCGCGCTGCAGTCCAAGCAGGTCGACGTCGCGGTCCTCGCCGAGCCCAGCACCACCAAGTACATCAGCCAGTACGGCAAGGACGGCGCCCGCACCATCGACATGAACGCGGTCGACCTGTTGACCGTGCTGTGGGCGCCGACGTCGGTGCTGCACGACGCCGCCAAGACCGCCGCGATCAAGGCGTTCATCCCGTTCTGGGCGCAGGGCCAGGTCTGGGCCTGGGAACACCCCGACCAGTGGATCGACGCCTACTACGTCAAGGACCAGGGCGTGTCCACGGCCGACGGCGAGCGGATCGTGAAGTCCAACCCGCGGCCGTACTTCCCGCCGAGCTGGGACCGGGCCGTCGCCTGGGAGCAGGAAACCGCCGAACTCCTCGCCGAGGGTGGGTTCACGCCGCCCGTCACGGCCGCCGACCTGTTCGACCGGCGGTTCGAGGGCATCGCCACCGAGTCCGTCCCCGCCGTGTATCGGAGCAAGCCATGACCCGGACTCTCGCACCACCCGTGCTCGCGACCAAGACCACGTCGCCCGCCAGGACCGCGCCCCGGGCCCGCCGGCTCGGACCGGGCAAGCCGATCCCCTACGGTCGCGCCGCCGGACCGCTGCTGGTCATCGCGATCTGGAGCGTCGCCTCGGCGAGCGGCTGGCTCGACCCGCGGCTGCTCTCCGCGCCGTGGACGGTGGTCGAGACCGGGATCGCGCTGATCGAGAACGGGAAGCTGCCCGAGAGCGTGCTGACCTCCTTGCAGCGCGCGGGACTGGGTTTCGTGCTCGGCGCGGTCGTCGGCACGACGCTGGCGATCGCGGCAGGCCTGAGCCGCGTGGGCGAGTCGCTGATCGACGGGACCGTGCAGGTCAAGCGGGCCATCCCGTCGCTGGGCCTGATCCCGCTGCTGATCCTGTGGCTGGGCATCGGCGAGACGTTCAAGGTCGTGGTGATCGCGATCGGGGTGGCCGTCACGATCTACATCCAGACCCACGCGTCGCTGACCGGCATCGACAAGCGGTACGTCGAACTGGCCGAGGTCGTCGGGCTGAGCCGGACGCAGTTCGTGCGCAAGGTGGTGTTCCCCGGCGCGCTGCCCGGCTTCTTCGTCGGCCTGCGGCTCGGTGTCACCGGCTCGTGGCTGTTCCTGATCGTGCTGGAGCAGATCAACGCCACCAGCGGCATCGGCTACCTGATGTTCCAGGCGCAGAACTACGGGCAGAGCGACGTGATCGTGGTCGGCCTGGTGGTCTACGGGCTGTTCGGGTTCCTCTCCGACTCGGTGTTGCGACTGGTGGAGCGGAGGGCGCTGTCGTGGCGACGGACACTGGCCGGCTGACCGCGGTCCGGGTGCGGAACCTGGTGCGGCGCTTCGGGGACCGGGCCGTGCTCGACGCGCTGGACCTCGACATCGCGCCGGGCGAGTTCGTGGCCCTGCTCGGCCGCAGCGGCTCGGGCAAGTCGACGCTGCTGCGCGCCATCGCCGGCCTGGACTACGACGTCACCGGCAGCGGCGACCTCGAAGTGCCGCGGGAGGTCTCGGTGGCGTTCCAGGACTCCCGGCTGCTGCCGTGGCTGCGCGTGCTGGACAACGTCGTGCTCGGCATCGGCGCCCGTGGCGCCCGCGAGCGGGGCCGGCGTGCGTTGGCCGAGGTCGGCCTGGAGGGCCGCGAAGGCGCCTGGCCCAACCAGCTCTCCGGTGGCGAGCAGCAGCGCGTGGCACTGGCGCGCTGCCTGGTGCGCGAGCCCGCGCTGCTGCTGGCCGACGAGCCGTTCGGCTCGCTGGACGCGTTGACCCGCATCAAGATGCACGACCTGCTGCGCGAGCTGTGCGCGCGGCACCGCCCCGCGGTCCTGCTCGTCACGCACGACGTGGACGAGGCCGTGGAGCTCGCCGACCGGATCGTCGTGCTGGAGGAGGGCCGGATCGGACTGGACGTCCGCGTCGAGCTGCCCGGGGTCCGCTCCCACCGCGACCCGCTGTTCCAGTCCCACCGCGACCGGCTGCTCACCGCCCTGGGCATCACCGCGTCGGGGATCACCGAAGGAGTCACCCCGTGACCCAGCTGCACCTGAACCTGTTCCTGCACGACACCGGGCACCACGAGGCGTCGTGGCGGCTGCCGGAGAGCGACCCGCACGGGCACCTGAGCATCGACTACCACGAGCGGCTGGCCCGCACCGCCGAGGCGGCCGGGTTCGACTCGGTGTTCCTCGCGGACTCCCCGGTGCTGTGGGGTCAGGTCGGGCGGCGGCCGTCGGGCAAGTTCGAGCCGACCGTGCTGCTGACCGCGCTGGCGCGGGCCACGGAGCGGATCGGTCTGATCGCCACCGCCTCCACCACGTACAACGACCCGTTCAACCTGTCACGGCGGTTCGCGTCCCTGGACCACATCAGCGGCGGTCGGGCGGGCTGGAACATCGTCACCACGGCGGGCGACGACGCGGCGCGCAACTTCGGCCTCGACGGGCAGCCCGCGCACTTCGACCGCTACGAGCGGGCCGACGAGTTCCTGCACGTGGCCAAGAAGCTGTGGGACTCGTGGGACGACGACGCGATCGTCGCCGACAAGGAACGCGGCGTGCACGCCGAGGCCGACCGGGTGCGCACGATCGACCACGAGGGCAAGTACTTCCGGGTGCGCGGGCCGCTGAACGTGCCCCGCTCGCCCCAGGCGTACCCGCTGCTGGTGCAGGCCGGGTCCTCCGAGGACGGCAAGGGGTTCGCGGCCAGGCACGCCGAGGCGGTGTTCACCGCGCAGCAGACGCTGGAGG
Organism: Saccharothrix luteola; assembly: GCF_020859565.1. Classification (GTDB taxonomy): domain Bacteria; phylum Actinomycetota; class Actinomycetes; order Mycobacteriales; family Pseudonocardiaceae; genus Actinosynnema; species Actinosynnema luteola. The sequence goes on from NZ_JAJHUO010000001.1 coordinate 220,457, forward strand.
AGGCGCGGGCGTTCTACGCCGACCTCAAGCGGCGGGCCGCCGCGTTCGGCCGCGACCCGGACCACGTGAAGATCCTGCCCGGCCTCGTGCCGGTCATCGGCTCGACGGAGGCCGAGGCGCTGGCCGCGGACGCCGAGCTGGACCGGCTCATCGTGGCGGAGTACGCCCGCGGCCAGCTTGCCAAGCTGCTGCGCGTGGACCCGGAGTCGCTGGACCTGGACCGGCAGCTCCCGGCGGACCTGCCGTCCGAGGACGAGATCGAAGGCGCCAAGTCCCGCTACACGCTGATCGTCGAACTGGCACGGCGGGAGAAGCTGACCGTGCGGGAGCTGATCGGGCGACTGGGCGGCGGACGCGGGCACAAGACGTTCGCGGGCACCCCCGAGCAGGTCGCGGACACCATCGAGCAGTGGTTCCGCGCGGGCGCGGCCGACGGGTTCAACATCATGCCCGCCGTGCTGCCGTCCGGGCTGGAGCTGTTCGCCGCCGAGGTGGTGCCGATCCTGCGCCGACGCGGGCTGTTCCGCACCGAGTACACCGGCACGACGCTGCGGGAGCACTACGGCCTGCCACGCCCGGCCAACCAGTTCACCCGTGCCCTCGCCGCCGTATGAGCGAGCACGGTGTGAAGGTCGGCTGGTCGCGGAGACTGCTCGGCTACTGTCTGCGCCACCGCGCCGACCTCCTGCTCGCCTTCGGCTGCGCGGTCGTGGCCGCGGTCACCACGGCGGCCCTGCCGCTGGTGCTGCGCCACGTGGTCGACGAGGTGGCAACCGGCGCGGTGGCCGACGTGGCACCCTGGGTCGCGGTGTTCCTCGCCGTGGCGGCGGTGCGGTTCGCGGCGGGCTACGTCCGCCGCTACCGCTCCGGCACGCTGTCGCTCGGCGTGCAGCAGGACCTGCGTGACGACGCGTTCAAGTCGTTGCTGCGGCTGGACGGCGCGGCGCAGGACGACCTGCGGACGGGGCAGGTCGTGAGCCGGTCCATCTCGGACATCACGCTCATCCAGACCCTGCTCGCGTTCCTGCCGAACATCTCCGGCAACGTGCTGATGTTCGCGCTGTCGGTCGGGGTGATGGCTGTGCTGTCACCGCTCCTGACGCTGATCGCGCTCGCGGTCGGTCCGGCGCTGTGGTTCATCGCGCACCGCAGCCGCCGGGACCTGTTCCCCGCCAACTGGCACACCCAGCAGGAGGCCGCCGAGGTCGCCGCCGCCGTCGAGGCGGCAGTGACCGGCGTCCGGGTCGTGAAGGGCTTCGGGCAGGAAGGACGCGAGCAGGAGGCCCTGGAGGCGCGCGCCGGAGCGCTGTACGCGTCCCGGCTGCGCGTCAACCGGCTGACCAGCCGGTACAACCCGGCCATGCAGGCGGTGCCCGCACTGGGCCAGGTGCTGGTGCTGGCGCTCGGCGGGTGGATGGCGTTGCGCGGGTCGATCACCCTGGGCACGTTCCTGGCGTTCACCACGTACCTGGGCGCCTTCGTGAACCCGGTGCGGCAACTGGCGACGCTGGTGACCGTGGCGCAGCAGGCGCGCGCGGGCGTCGAGCGCGTGCTGGAGATAATCGACGCGACGCCCGGGATGGTGGACGGCACGCGGGACCTGCCACCCGGTCCGCTCGACGTCGAGTTCTCCGACGTGGTCTTCGCCTACCCCGGTTCACCGGCCACGGTGGAGGGCGCGTCGCTGCGGATCGAGGCGGGCGAGACCGTCGCGGTCGTGGGCGCGGCCGGGTCGGGGAAGTCCACGCTCGGCCTGCTGCTCCCCCGGTTCTACGACGTGTCGGCCGGGTCCGTGCGGGTGGGCGGGGTGGACGTGCGGGACGTGCGGGCGTCGTCGCTGCGGGCCGCGGTCGGGGTGGTGTTCGAGGACACCTTCCTGGTGTCGGACACCGTGCGCGCGAACATCGCCTTCGGCCGGCCGTCCGCGTCACTGGAGGAGGTCGTCGAAGCGGCCCGGCTGGCGTGCGCGGACGAGTTCGTCGCCGGTCTGCCGGACGGCTACGACACCGTGATCGGCGAGCAGGGGCTGACCCTGTCCGGCGGGCAGCGCCAGCGGATCGCCCTGGCCCGTGCGCTGCTGCACGACCCGCGGGTGCTGGTGCTGGACGACGCCACGTCGGCGATCGACGCGCGCGTGGAGGCGGAGATCCACCGGAACCTGGCGCGCGTGCGGCGGACCACGATGGTCATCGCGCACCGCCGGTCGACGCTGGCGCTCGCGGACCGCGTCGTGCTGCTCGACAACGGGTCCGTCGTGGACGACGTCGGGGTCGACCTGGAGGCCCTCCCGCCCGCGGTCAGCGGACGGCGCCGGAGCACCGCGGTGTGGCACGGCGCACCGGCGGCGCGCACCGGCGGTTCGGCCCGGACCGCGCTGGCCTTCGCCACGGCCGCGTCGGGCGCGCCCGGCCCCGGAGCCGTCGGCGGCGGCGTGCTGGCCTCCGCACCGCCGAGCCCGGAACTGCTGGCGCGGCTGGACGACCTCGCGCCCCTGACCGAGCGCCCCGACGTGGACCCCGCACGGGCTCGGGCAGGAGACCTGTCGTTCGGCCTCGCCCGGCTGCTGCGGCCGTTCACGCCCGCGCTGCTGGGCGGACTGCTGCTGGTCGCGCTGGACGCCGCCGCGCAGATCGCCCTGCCGGTGCTGGTCCGCGCGGGCGTCGACGGGCACGTGCTCGTCGCGTCGCTGCTGGCCGCCGCGGTGGTCCTCGCGGGCTGGGGCATCGGCGTGGCGCAGATCCGGGTGACGGGCAGGACCGGCGAGAAGCTGCTCTACACCCTGCGGGTCAAGACGTTCGCCCAACTCCAACGGCTCGGGCTGGACTACTACGAGCGCGAGCTGGGCGGCCGGGTCATGACCCGGATGACCACGGACGTGGACGCCCTGTCGAACTTCCTCCAGACCGGGCTCGCCACCGCCGTCGTCACCGCCCTGACGATCGTCGGCGTCCTGGTGGCGATGGTCGTGGTCGACGCGCCGCTGGCCGTGGTGGTGCTGCCGGTGCTGCCCGTGCTGCTGGTCGCGACCGCGGTGTTCCGCCGCGCGTCGGTGCCCGCCTACACGGAGGCCCGGGAGCGGATCAGCGCGGTCAACGCCTACCTCCAGGAGACCGTGGCCTCCCTGCGGGCGAACCAGGCGTTCCGGAGGGAAGGGGTGGCGGCGGCCGAGTTCACCCGGCGTGGTGACGAGTTCCGGGTGGCGCGGCTGCGGGCGCAGCGCAACATCGCGACGTACTTCCCGTTCGTGGAGTTCCTGAGCGCCGCCGCGTCCGCCGCCGTGCTGGCGGTCGGTGCCGGCCAGGTGCGGGCGGGTGAGCTGACCGCCGGGACGCTCATCGCGTTCCTGCTGTACGTGGACATGCTCTTCGCGCCGGCGCAGCAGCTGCCGCAGGTGTTCGACGGCTACCAGCAGGCGACGATCGGCATGGCCCGGCTGCGCGGCTTGATGCGGACCCCGACCAGCACTCCCCCCGCCCCGTCACCCGTCCCGGTGACCGGGCTGCGCGGCGAGGTCGTGTTCGACGACGTGCACTTCGCGTACGCGGGCGGTTCGCGAGAGGCGCTGCGCGGGGTGTCCCTGCGGATCGCGCCCGGCGAGACGGTGGCCCTGGTCGGGCGGACCGGCGCGGGCAAGTCGACCCTGGTCAAGCTGCTGGCCCGGTTCTACGACCCGACCGGCGGCGCGGTCCTGGTGGACGGGCACGACCTGCGGTCGCTCGACCTCGCCGGCTACCGGCGGCGGCTGGGCGTCGTGCCGCAGGAGGCGCACCTGTTCAGCGGCACGGTCCGCGACGCCATCGCCTACGGCCGGCCGGACGCCACCGACGCCGAGGTCGAGGCCGCGGCCCGGGCGGTCGGCGCGCACGAGGTCGTCGCGCGGCTCCCGCTGGGCTACGACCACCCCATCGGCGAACGCGGACGCGGCCTGTCCGCGGGCCAGCGGCAGCTCATCGCGCTCGCCAGGGCCGAACTGGTCGACCCCGACGTGCTGCTGCTCGACGAGGCGACCGCCGCGCTCGACCTGACCACCGAACAGGCCGTGACCCGCGCCGTCGAGGTGCTGTCGAGGCGCCGCACGACGGTCGTGGTCGCGCACCGGTTGCCGACCGCCGCCCGGGCCGACCGGGTGGCCGTGCTGGACGGCGGCCGGGTGGTCGAGGTCGGCACGCACGCCGAACTGCTGGAACTGGGCGGGGCGTACCGCCTGCTGTGGGACGCCTTCGCGGGCGAGGACCTCGTTGAGGAGAGGACGGCATGAGCCACCGACCGTTGGGCCGGACCGGAGTCCGGGTCAGTCCGCTGGCGCTGGGCGCGATGATGTTCGGCGAGCGCGGGAACCCGTCGCACGAGGACGGCGTCCGGATCATCCACCGCGCGCTGGACGCGGGCATCAACCTGATCGACACCGCCGACGTGTACTCGGCCGGCGAGTCGGAGACCATCGTCGGCAAGGCGCTGCAGGGCAGGCGCGACACCGTCGTGCTGGCGACCAAGTTCCACGGCGCGCTCGGCGACGACGTCAACCAACGCGGCAACTCCCGCCGGTGGATCTTCCAGGAGGTGGAGCACAGCCTCCGCCGGCTCCAGACCGACTGGATCGACCTCTACCAGGTGCACCGGCCGTCACCCGACACCGACTTCGACGAGACGCTGGGGGCGCTGACCGACCTGGTCCGCGCGGGCAAGATCCGGTACATCGGCACGTCGACTTTCCCGCCGTCGGAGATCGTCGAGGGCCAGTGGATCGCGGAGAAGCGCGGCTACCAGCGGGTCGTCTCCGAACAGCCGCCGTACTCGCTGCTCGCGCGCGGGGTCGAGCGCGAGGTGCTGCCCATCGCGCAGCGGTACGGCCTCGGCGTGATCCCGTGGAGCCCGCTCGCCGGCGGTTGGCTGACCGGCCGCTACCGCAAGGGCGCGCCCCAACCCGCCTCGTCGCGGGCGAACCGCTTCCCGGAACGCTTCGACATCACCGCGCCGGAGAACGCGGCGAAGCTGGAGGCGGTCGAGTCCCTGGCCCACCTGGCGGACGAGGCGGGTCTGCCCTTGGTCCACCTCGCGCTGGCCTTCGTGCTGGAGCACCCGGCCGTGACGTCGGCGATCATCGGGCCGCGCACGTACGAGCAGTTGGAGGGCCAGCTCGGCGCGGCGGACGTCCGGCTCACATCGGACGTGCTCGACCGGATCGACAAGATCGTCCCGCCGGGCGTGACCCTGTCGTCCCGCGACGAGGGCTACCAGCCGCCGACGTTGACCCACCCCGCCCTGCGCCGACGGTGATCGGCCCCGGTGCCTGGCCCGGCGGCCGGTCGGAAGCATCCGCCTGCCGGGCCGGGCGCCGGGCGCGAACTCGGCGTCGACGTTCCCCTGATCCAAGCGTCCGACCGGTCCCGGCCGGGCCGAGTCAGCTCGATCTGCCGATCCGCCACCAGACGGCGGCGTCCTGGTCGGTCAGCTTGCCCGTGTAGTAGAAGTCGATCCACTTCACGGCGGCTTCCTCGCCGCGCTCGCCGATCTTCGGGCTCACCACGACCGGCGTGCCGCCGCCGAGCACGCCCGCCTCCGTCTTGTCCGCCAAGGGCGGGGCGGCGACTCCGTAGTCGGCGGCCCTGAGGCCGTTCTGGGTGACGAGGTTGCCGTAGTTGCCGCCGCCGGCTGATCGCCGGGATCGGCGGCGGGGGTGGTGGTCGCCGGCGAGGTGTACCGGGGCAGCACGTCCGACACCGCGGAGATCGGCCACATCTCGATCGACGTCAACGGCGCCGAGTGCCCGTGCGGCAACGTCGGGTACCGGCCGCGAACGCCGGCGACCCCGAGGCCCGTGAGCTCGTCGAGCGGTCGGCGCGCTACCTCGGTCACGCCGCGGTCACCGTGGCGGTCCTGTTCGACCTGGACACGATCGTCCTGGCCGGACAGAGCTTCGCGGTCTCGGGCTCGACCTACCAGGCGGTGATCCAACATAAGCTGGACCGCCGGTTGTTCGCCCGCGAGGCGCACCCGGTCCGGGTGGTGCCGTCGGTGAACGGGTCGGACGCCGCCGCGATCGGCGGGGCCGTCCTCGTCCTGCAGAGCGAACTGATCCTCGGCCACGGCCGCCCCGAGGACGGAGCACGACCGGCGCCGTCGAGACACCGTGACCGTTCGCGCCCAGCGCTCGTGACATCACCCACACCTTCCGTGCTTTGTGGATGACGCTTCGCGCACGACTTGGCGCGTAGCCAAGGAGTTACGCGGAGTGCGCCGACTGCGGTGTGACGAAGGCTATTTTGATTCATTCCAGACAAACCACATAGGGTCGACGCGTGACATCCGACTTCGAGACGCAGTTGCGGGCGGTCTCGCTGCGGGTGACCCGGCCCCGGTTGGCCGTGCTCGCCGCGCTGCACGACCACCCGCACGTCGACACCGAGACGGTGATCACGTTGGTCCGGGCTGACCTGCCGACGGTCTCCCACCAGGCCGTTTACGACGTGCTGCGGGCGTTGACCGACACCGGCCTGGTGCGGCGCATCCAGCCCGCCGGCGCGACGGCCCGCTACGAGTCCCGGGTGGGCGACAACCACCACCACGTCGTGTGCCGTTCCTGTGGCGCGATCGCGGACGTCGACTGCGCCGTCGGCCACAGCCCCTGTCTCACCGCCTCGGACGACGGCGGCTACGTCGTCGACGAGGCCGAGGTCGTCTTCTGGGGCACCTGCCCCGACTGCGCGACCCAGAACACCGCCGATGATCCGCCCGCTGGAAGGAAGTAAATTGAGCGACCCCGGGAAGACGCCACCCTCAAGCGCACAGGGCGTGGACCAGAAGGCCGCGGTCGGCTGCCCGGTCGCACACGACTCCGTGACCGCGCACGGGAGCGAAAGCGAGAACCCCGCGATCGACTCACCGACCGCGAAGACCGGCGGTCGTCCGCGCGCGAACCGCGACTGGTGGCCCAACCAGCTGGACCTCTCGGTGCTGCACGCGCACTCGTCCAAGGGCAACCCGCTGGGCGTGGACTTCAACTACGCCCAGGAGTTCGCCAAGCTCGACGTCGAGGCCCTCAAGCGCGACATCGTCGAGGTCCTCACCACCTCGCAGAGCTGGTGGCCCGCCGACTTCGGCCACTACGGCGGTCTGATGATCCGGCTGAGCTGGCACGCCGCCGGCACCTACCGCACCCACGACGGCCGCGGTGGCGCGGGTGACGGCGGGCAGCGCTTCGCGCCGCTGAACAGCTGGCCCGACAACGCCAACCTGGACAAGGCGCGGCGTCTGCTGTGGCCGGTCAAGCAGAAGTACGGCCAGAAGATCTCCTGGGCAGACCTGCTCGTCCTCGCCGGCAACGTCGCCCTGGAGTCGATGGGCTTCAAGACCTTCGGCTTCGGCTTCGGCCGCGAGGACGTCTGGGAGCCGGAGGAGATCTTCTGGGGCCCGGAGGACAGCTGGCTGGGTGACGAGCGCTACGTCAGCGAGACCGAGATGGCGCCCGAGGTCGGCGCGACCGAGATGGGTCTCATCTACGTCAACCCCGAAGGCCCTCGCGGCAACGCGGACCCCTTGGCGGCGGCGCACTTCATCCGGGAGACCTTCGGCCGGATGGCGATGAACGACGAGGAGACCGTCGCCCTCATCGCCGGCGGTCACACGTTCGGCAAGACCCACGGCGCCGGCGTGGCCGACGACCACGTGGGTCCGGAGCCCGAGGGCGCGCCGCTGGAGGCGCAGGGCCTCGGCTGGCTGAGCACCTACGGCAGCGGCAAGGGCGCCGAGACGATCACCAGCGGTCTCGAGGTGACGTGGACCGACAAGCCCACGCAGTGGAGCAACCGCTTCTTCGAGATCCTCTTCGGCTACGAGTGGGAGCTCACCACGAGCCCCGGCGGCGCCAAGCAGTGGGTCGCCAAGGACGCCGAGGCGATCATCCCCGACGCTCACGACCCGGCGAAGAAGCACAAGCCGACCATGCTCACGACGGACCTGTCGCTGCGCGTGGACCCGGCGTACGAGAAGATCTCCCGCCGCTTCCTGGAGAACCCCGACGAGTTCGCCCTGGCGTTCGCCAAGGCCTGGTACAAGCTGCTGCACCGCGACATGGGTCCGGTCAGCCGCTTCCTGGGTCCGTGGGTCCCCGAGGCGCAGCTGTGGCAGGACCCGGTGCCGGCCGTCGCCGACGAGCTCGTCGGCGAGGCGGACATCGCCGCCCTCAAGGCCAAGGTCATCGACTCCGGCCTCACGACCGCCGAGCTGGTCACCACCGCCTGGGCCTCCGCCGCGACCTTCCGCGCCACGGACAAGCGCGGCGGCGCGAACGGCGCACGCATCCGCCTGGAGCCCCAGCGCAACTGGGAGGTCAACCAGCCCGGGCAGCTCGAGAAGGTGCTGGAGGTCCTGGAGGGCGTCCAGCGGGAGTTCAACGAGGCGGGCGGCGCGAAGATCTCCCTCGCCGACCTGATCGTGCTGGCCGGCTCGGCCGCGGTCGAGAGGGCGGCGCGCGAGGCCGGCTTCGACGTGACCGTGCCGTTCCACCCGGGCCGCACCGACGCCGACCAGGAGCAGACCGACGTCGAGTCGTTCCAGTTCCTGGAGCCGCGCGCCGACGGGTTCCGCAACTACGTGCGTTCCGGTGAGAAGCTCCAGCCGGAGGTGCTGCTCGTCGAGCGCGCCTACATGCTCGACCTGACGGCGCCGGAGATGACCGTGCTCGTCGGCGGCCTGCGTTCCCTCGGGACGAATGTCAACGGCACCCGGCACGGCGTCCTCACCGACCGGCCCGGCGTGCTCACCAACGACTTCTTCGCCAACCTGCTGTCGCCGGGCACCCGATGGAAGGCGTCGGAGTCCGAGGAGCACGTGTACGAGATCCGGGACGCGGCGACCGACGAGCTGAAGTGGACCGCCACGGCGGTCGACCTCGTCTTCGGCTCCAACTCCCAGCTGCGGGCCCTGTCGGAGGTCTACGCCAGCGAGGACGCCCGCGAGAAGTTCGTCGCGGACTTCGTCGCGGCCTGGACCAAGGTCATGGAACTCGACCGGTTCGACCTCGTCTGACCCTGCTCCACCGGCGCGGGGGGGGGGGCCGGCCCCGGGCCGGCGCGGCGCCCGCGCGGGGCCTCGTCTGACCCTGCTCCACCGGCGCGCCCGGCCGATCACTCCGGTGACCGGCCGGGCGCGCCTCTTTCGCAGGACCCCTGTGCCGGCGTGTCACCAATACGGGTGACGTGCCGGCGGTCGAGGGACAGCCGCGGGTCTCCGGCATAGGCTGCCGACACCGACGACGGGAGGCGCGGACATGTCGATCGACGTGCAGCAACCGAAGGCCTTCGACCTGGTGGGCAACGACATCCTGATCGGCGGGACGGCCGGTGGGGCGTTCGAGGCGGGCTTCAACTACCGGGTCCACGAGGGCCACGACGAGGTGACCGGCTTCTTCATGGCCGGTGACGGTGTCGGCGGGCACAGCCAGTTCCAGCTCAGCGTGGACGTGTCCGGTGCGGGCTTCACGCTCTCCCGGCTGTTCGTCGAGGTCTTCCACCTCTCGCCGAAGGACGGCGAGGAACTGGACAAGGTCGTCGTGCCCGTCGTGCTCGGCCCGAAGATCATCCCGGGCTACCGGACCTATTTGGAGCACGTGGTCGTGGCGGGCGAGACGCTGTGGGCGCTGTCCACCCGCTACTACGGCGCGGGCAACCTCTACGAGCGCCTGGTCGCCGCGAACCCGGCGACCATCACCGATCCGGACGCCATCCACCCTGGCGACGTCATCCGCGTGCCGCAGGAGTGACGTCCGCCCGGCGCAGGTGATCCGGTGCCGAGACCTGCTCCTCCGGTGTCCCGACCGGGGTCTTGCGCTCATCCTGCCCGACGGACCGGCCAACATCCCTGCCCACCCGAGACCTCGGACTCTCCCCCGCGGACCGGCCCCGGTGGACGCTCGAAGTGGACGGATTCCGAGGAGGAAGCCATGAAGGCGCTCGTCTACCAGGATCCCGGCCACAGGGCCTGGGAGGACGTGCCGGACCCCGAGGTGGTCGACCCGACCGACGCGATCGAGACCGCGCGCCTGTAGAGCCCCAACCACGTTGTGGCGGTGGATCCGGCCGAGTCACGGCGGGAGGCGGCCAAGCGGTTCGGCGCGGACGTGACGGTGAACGCCGCCGACGACGTCGAGCGCCTGGTGGCCGGCGTGACCGGCGGGATGGGCGCGGAACTCGCGGTCGAGGCGGCGGGCGTGCCGGAGACCTTCGAGCTGCGCGCGGCTGATCCGCCCCGGTGGCCGGGTCGCGAACGTCGGCGTGCACGGCAAGCCCGTGATGCGCGGGTTCGTCCAGGCCCACCACACCCCCTGCGCCTGCCGGAACACCGCGTCACCGCCGGGGTGGGGTCGGCGCGGTGTGCGACGCGGCGGCACGCTGACCGGCTTCGTGCCGGACGCCGGTCGTGAGCGGTCTCGCCGGCATTCGCAGGTCCGGGTGCGCCGCCGACCGGGGCACGAAACCCGACCCCCGCTCCGCCTGTCGTGGAGCGAGGGGTCGGGAGGCCGTCGCCGGGAGGTCACCGCAGTGCGGCGAAGAAGGTCCGGATGTCGTCCACCACGATCTCGGGGACCTCGAGTGCGGCGAAGTGGCCGCCCTTCTCGAAACGGCTCCAGTGCACGATGTTGGAGTTGTCCCGTTCCGCGAACACCTTGATGGTCTGGAAGTCGTCGGCGAACACGGCCACGCCGGTCGGGGCGGCGTTCACCGGGGTGGGCTCGTCGGCGGGGGCGGCCGCGTTGTCGAAGTAGGAGCGGGCCATGCCGGCGGCGGCGTTCGCGAACCAGTTGACGGACACCTCGGTGAGGATGGTCTCCAGCGGCACCAGGGAGGTGCCGTTGCCGAAGGAGTTGAACAGCTCGCTGTAGGCGAGCATCCCGATCGGTGAGTCGCTGAGCCCGGCCGCGACCGTCTGCGGCCTGCTGGCGTTCATGGTGTTGTAGCCGCCGACCTTCTGGAACCACTGCATGTGCTCCAGGCCGGCGTAGTCCTGCGGCTCGAGTCGTTCGAACTCCGCGGGGTCGCCCGACGGGAAGGAGAACAGTTGCAGCACGTGCAACCCGAGGAAACCCTCCGGGGCGAGGAGGCCGAGTTCGCGGGCGACCATCGCGCCGTGGTCGGAGCCGTGGACGCCGTAGCGCCGGTAGCCGAGCCTGCGCATGAGGGTGTCGTAGGCGCGGGCCACGCGGGCGGTGGTCCAGCCCGGTTCGGTGACCGGGTTGGAGAAGCCGAAGCCGGGTGCGTCCGGCACGACGACGTGGAACGCGTCCTCGGCGCGCCCGCCGTGGGCGACGGGGTCGGTGAGCCTGTCGATCATGTCGAGGTAGTCGACCGAGGAGCCGGGGTAGGTGTGGGCGAGCAGCAGCGGCGTCGCGCCCTCGTGCGGCGACTCGACGTGGATGAAGTGGATCGGCTGGTTGTCGATCTCGGTGATGAAGTGCGGGTGGGCGTTGATGCGCTCCTCGGCGGCGCGCCAGTCGAACGCGCGCCACGCCGTCACGGCCTCACGCAGGTAGTGGTTGGGGGTGCCGTGCTCCCAGGTGTCGCCCGGTGCCGGCTGCGGCAGGCGGGTGCGGTCGAGGCGACCGGTCAGGTCGTCCAGCTCGGCCTGCGTGACCTCGATGCGGAAGGGGCGGATCTCCGTGTTCGTCATGGCACAGACGCTAGAGTGCATATAGGAAAGTTTTGTTCCTATAAGACGGAGGTCGTCGCAGTGACCGCGGACACATCGGCGCGGCTCCTCGCGCTCTTGGCGCTGTTGCAGTCGCGCCCGTCGTGGAGCGGGACCGAACTCGCCGACCGGCTGGGCGTCACGACCCGCACCATCCGCAACGACGTGGAGCGCCTCCGCGTGCTCGACTACCCCGTCGAAGCCACCCGCGGCGCGACGGGCGGCTACCGTCTCGGAGCGGGCGGCAAGCTCCCCCCGCTGCTCCTGGACGACGAGGAGGCGGTGGCCGTGGCGATCGGGTTGCGCGCAGGCCGCGGCATCACCGGGCTCGAGGCCTCCAGCGCCCGCGCGCTGGCCAAGCTCGAACAGGTCCTGCCGCCACGCCTGCGGCCGACGGTGGAGGCGCTGGCCTCGGTCGTCGACCACGCGCCGGAGAACACCGACACCGACGCCCCGGACCCCGAGGTCGACCCCGTCGTGCTGCGCACCATCGCGACCGCGATCCACGACGTCGAGTGGTTCCGCTTCGACTACCGCGACACCTCGCTGCTGGTCGAGCCCTACCGCCTGCTCGCCTGGAAGCGCCGCTGGTACCTCGTGGCCCGTGACCCGTCCAGTGGCGAGTGGGACGTCTACCGGGCGGACTGGATCACGCCACGCATGCGCACCCACCGCCGGTTCGCCCCCACCGCGCTGCCCGACGAGGACTACACGAGCTTCACCATGCGCCGCGTCGCGTTCAGCGGCTGGCAGGTGCACGCACGCCTGCGGGTCGACGCACCGGCCCAGGCCGTCCTGGACCGGATCCACCCGGCCGTCGGTGTGGTCGAGACGGTCACCGACACCACCTCGGTCCTCGTCACCGGCGCCGACTCGCTGGACACGATCGCCGCCTACATCGGCATGCTGGGCATGGACTTCACCGTCGAGTCACCCACCGAGCTCAGGCCACTGCTGCGCACCCTCGCGGAACGCTACGCCCGCGCCTGACCACCGCGGCGATGGCTCTTCGAGCGACGCTTCCACGAGTTCATCCCTTCACGGCCCCCGCGGTGAGGCCCTCGGTCAGGAACCGCTGCCCGAACCCGTACATGATCGCGACCGGGATGCTGATCAGCAGGGAGGCGGCGGCCAGCTGCCCCTGCGGCACGACGTCACCGAAGATCATCGACTGCATGCCGACGGGCAGCGTCTTGTAGCCGTCCTTGGTGATGAACACGAAGGCGAACAGGAACTCGTTCCACGCGTTGGTGAGCGTGAACAGCGCGACCGCGAGCAGACCCGGCTTGGCCAGCGGCAGCACGATCCGGATGAACGCACCGAACCGCGTGCAGCCATCGACCAGCGCGGCCTCCTCGAGGTCGGCCGGGATCGACTTGAAGTAGCCGACGAGCAGCCACGTCGCGAACGGCAGGGTGAACGTGGGGTAGGCGAGCACGAGCGACCACAACGAGTCGTTGAGCCCGATCCCGCTCATCATCTGGTACAGCGGGATGAACAGCAGCGCGCCCGGCATCACGTAGGTGAGCAGGATCGTCACCGTGAAGCTCTCCGAACCCCGGAACTTCAGCCGCGCCAGCGCGTAGCCGGCCAGCGCCGCGCAGACCAGGGCGATCACGGTGGACGCCACCGACACCAGGATCGTGTTGACGTACCAGGTGCCGAACGCCCTGCCCGTGAACAGGTTGGTGAACTGCTCGGTGCTCCACGGGGTCGGCCAGAGGTCGTCGGTGCGCGCGACGATCTGGTTGTCGGACTTGAAGGCCGTGACCGTCATCCAGTAAAGCGGGGCGAGGACGAAGCCCAGCAGACCCACGAGGGCGATCCCCGTGCCGGTGCCGCCGACCAGGCGTGCGGCCAGTCGGTTACCGCGCGCGGCGAGCGCGGAGACGATCCGTCCGACGGCGGCGGCGAGCACCACGAACACGCCCAGCACGAGCGCGGCCTTCCACACGATCTGCGGCGACGCCCAGACCAGCACGAGGACCGAACCCACGACGACCGCCCACGGCAACGCCCGGCGCTGGGCGGGGGTCAGCCGCCTGCGCCCCATGTCGCGTGCGCCTGGCTGGTCGCCGCGTCGCATCATCCGCACGAGGATCACCACGAGGATGCCGATGATCGGCAGCATCACCAGCGTGACCGCGGCGCCCGCGCCCAGTTGCAGCTGCTGGATGGCCTTCGAGTAGGCCACCATCACGTACGGGGCGGTGGCGTCCCCCGGTCCGCCCTGCGTCATCAGCCAGATCAGGTCGAAGTTGTTGAACGTCCAGATCGACGACAGCAGCACCGTCACGATCATGATGTTGCGCAGCCCTGGCAGCGTGATGTGCACGAAGCGCTGCCACGGCGAGGCGCCGTCCACCATCGCCGCCTCGTAGAGACCGCTGTCGATGGCCTTGAGCCCGGCGAGGAACGTCACCGCGAAGAACGGGATGCCCTTCCAGACGTTGACCAGGATGACCGCCGGCATCGCCAGCGCGGGATCGGACAGCCACTCCGCGGGCCAGGAGTCGACGAGCCCGATCGTGGCGAGGGCGGGCCCGATCCCGGAGTCGGTGAGCAGGACGTTGATGCTGCCGAAGATCGGGTCGAACAACGACCGCCAGGTGAAGGCCGTGACGACGGTCGGCACCACCCACGGCAGCAGGATCACCCCCGCGACGATCGCGCGGCCGCGGCGCATGTGGTGCAGCATCAACGCCGCGATGAGACCGAGGGTCACCTTGAAGATCTCGGCGTACGCGGTGAAGACGAACGAGTTGAGCACGCCCTTGTGGAACACGGTGTCGTCGATGAGGGCGGTGTAGTTGTCCAGCCCGACCCAGACGGTCTCCGCACCGTGGCGTTCCGTGGCGCTGGTGACGATCGAGCTGACGATCGGGAACAGGATCAGGCCTGCGACCAGCACCAGCGTCGGCCCGATGAACACCGCGGCGAGGCGCCAGTCGCGCCCGAGCAACCGCTGCGACGTGGTGAGCGAGGACGACGTGCCCGGCGCCGGACGGGCCGGCGCCGGACGCGGACGCAGGACGGTCACTGCTTGTAGCCCTGCTGCTCGAAGACCTGGACGATCCTGGCGTGGGTCGAGGCGACGGCGTCGGCCGGCCGGGTGCCCTGGATGACCGCCTGCATCATGTCGGTCAGCAGGTAGGCGGCGGTGGCGGCTTGCTCGCCGGGGCTCGGCGCCTGGGGGAACGCGTAGCCGGTCTTGGTGGTCAGCGGGAGCGGCACGCGGGTCTGCTCCCGCAGCGCGGGGAAGGCCGGGTCACCGCTGGTGTAGTACGGGTCGGAGTCCCACACCTTGTCCCACGCGGGGTTGACCAGGCACGGTGCTCCCTTCGCGACACCGAGCAGCGCGCTCCCGCTGACCATGAACTTCGCCACCAGCTTGGCGAGGTCGGGGTTCTTCGCCCCCTTGAACACGACGAACGAGTTGGACTCGCCGAACGCGAGCGGCCGGTCGATCGCCGGTCCGGTGGCGCCGTTGAACGGGTGCGTGTTGGCGTAGACCGGGTTGTTCTTGGTCTTCGAGTCGGCGTAGACGCTGAACTGGTTGAGCGTGAGCCCCAGGATCTGGGCCAGCCAGTTCTCGTTGTTGCTCGAGTCGGTCCAGCTCCCGATCCCGGGTGGCAGCATCGGCGCGTACTTCGGGTTCGTGTAGATGTCGCCGATGAACGTGACGGCGGCGACGGTCTCCGGCGAGTTGAACACCACCTTCTCGCCGGTGTTGTCCGCGATCGCCCCGCCGTAGCAGTTGATGACGTTGGTGATGAAGCCGTTGGCGTCGCCGGAGCGGTTCACCGTGATACCCCAGCCGAAGCGCCGCTTCGCCGGGTCGGAGACCTCCAACGCGTTGTCGCGCAGCTCCTCCCACGTGTAGTGGGGCTTGAGCGGGAGACCCTTCTCCTCGTACCAGTCCTTGCGCAGGTACATCGCGGTCGCGATGAAGTGGTACGGGATCGCGAACCAGCGCCCGTCGAACACGCAGAAGTTGGTCGCCTCCGTCGCGGGCTCACCGTAGAGCGCGCGCATCTCCTCGACCACGTCGGTGACGTCGGTGAGGGCGCCGAGGTTGTGGAGCTGGCCGACGAACCGCCGGTCGCTCAGGAAGGCCAGGTCGCGGGCGGTGCCCGCCTTCACCTCGGTGTCCATCTTCGCGACCATGTCGCCGGCGTCGCCGGAGACCAGGTCGTTGTGGACCGTGGTGCCGGTGGCCTGCGCGAACGCCTGCAGCGACTTGTCCAGCGCCTGGTTGGCGGTCTCCGAGTACAGCTTCTGCGAGAGCATCCCCACCGACCCGCCGCGGAGCGCGGCCGCCTGGTCGAGCAGGGCCTGGGGGACCTGGACGTCGACCTGCGGCACGGCGGGGCCTCCCCCGCACCCGGCGAGACCGAGCACGCCCAGCGCGCTCATCCCGAGGAACGTGCGCCTCGATAAGTCCGTTTTCTCTTCCATGACAACTCCTCTCGCGCCCGATCGAGCGGACGCTCACCGACGGGGCGACGTTGCGACCGGCGGGACAGCGAGGCGAATGCCGCGCTGCTGGTTCGTTCCTGCGGCGAACGGCGTCGAACTGCTGCGGCACGGCACGGCGAACCGGGTGCCGATCAGACCCGGCCGGATCGGCGGGATCATCGGTGCTGCCATGCCTCGTCCGCCCTTGTCATCGGTCCGGATCTCGGTCGTGCAGTGCGCTAGCGCCGCCGGGCGGCCCGCTTGGTCTGCTGCTCCATCTCCGCGAGGAGCATGGAGTTGTTGGTCAAGTGCGTGCGCATCGCCGCACGGGCACCTGCCGGGTCGCGCGCCACGATCGCCTCGTAGATCGCCGTGTGATCGGCGGTGGCGCTGCGCAGCGCGGCCGGTGCCCCGTTGGTGACGCGTCGGCTGGCCGTGCCGAGCCAGCGGGCGGAGTACATGATCCGGTCGAGGATGCGGTTGTCGGCCGCCCGGCAGATCTCCATGTGGAACTCGTGGTCGACCTCGAGGTAGGCGTCGGGGTCCGCCTCCAGCTCCGTCATGCGGTCGATCAAGCCCTTGAGCCGGTCCAGCGTCTCGTCGGTGGCGGTGGCCACGGCCATCGCGGCGAGTTCGGGTTCGAGCAGCGCGCGCAGCTGGTGCAGCTCCCGCAGCAGCTCGCCGACGATCTCCGAAGGCAGCCACTCGACCAGCAACGGGCTCAGGTAGTCCCACTCCGCGCGGGGCCGCACGACGACGCGGCGGCCCTGGGCGACGTCGACGATGTCGAGCGAGGCGAGGATCTTGAGCGTCTCCCGCGCCACCACGCGCGACACCCCGAACTCCCGGGAGATGTCGAGCTCCGACGGGGCCCGACCGTCCTCGATCCCACCGCTGACGATGCGCCGGGTCAGGTGTGCCGCCACCTGCACCGGGAGAGTGCGGACTTTGACAGCGTCCGGAGACTCCTGTCCCCTTTGCATGTCATCAGCTTATAGGACAAGTTGGGTACCACGACAGTCCGTTGAGGCACGACCCGGCGGCGGGAGAGCAATGCGGATCGTGAACGTCACGACGGCGGTGGTGGCCTACCACGGTCAGGCCACGCTGGTGCGGATCGACACCGACGAGGGCCTCAGCGGGTTCGGCGAGGCCAATCCCGATGCCGGCGCGGCCGCCGTCGTCGGGATGATCGAGTTCCTGACGCCCCTCCTGATCGGCGAGGACCCGCGCAACGTCGAGCGGTGCTGGGAGAAGCTGCGCCGCGGCAGGGTCTTCGCGGGCCCTCAGGGCGGCGTGTTCGTGATCGCCCTGTCCGGGATCGAACTCGCGCTGTGGGACATCGCGGGCAAGGCCGCGGGCCAGCCGGTCTACCGGATGCTCGGCGGGAAGTTCCGCGACCGGATCCGCCTCTACGCCGACTGCGGCGATGGCGACGACCCGGCGGGTTCGATCGCCGGGTGCGTCGACCGGGCCCAACGGGTGGTCGCCGAAGGCTTCACCGCCATCAAGTTCGACATCGACGACCTGCACCACCCGGTGAAGTTCGACGCCTTCAACCACACGATCAACGCCGCCGAGCTGCGATCGATGGTCGAGCGCGTAGCGGCCGTCCGGGAAGCGATCGGACCGGACGTCGACCTGGCCATCGACCTGCACGCCCGCTACGACGTGCCGAGCGCGTGCCGGATCTCGTGGGAGCTCGAGCCGTTCCGCCTGATGTGGCTCGAGGAGCCGCTGCCGGCGGAGAACGTCGACGCGCTGGCGCGGGTGCGCGCCCAGACCCGCACGCCGATCTGCGCGGGCGAGAACCTCTACCTGCGGTGGGGATTCCGCGAGCTGCTCGACCGCGGCGCCGTGGACGTCATCGAGCCGGACGTGCCGAAGTGCGGCGGCCTCGCCGAGGCCAAGAAGATCGCCAACCTCGCGGAGCTGCACTACATCCCCTTCGCGCCGCACCTGGTGTCGACGCCGCTGGGCACGATGGCCACGTCGCACCTGTGCGGAGCGATCCCCAACTTCTTCGTCCAGGAGTGGCACGCCTTGGAGGAGCGCGCGGTGTGGGACGGCTACGTCCACGCCCCTGACGGGAGTGGCTCGATCGTCAAGGACGGCTACATCACGCTTCCCGACACTCCCGGCATCGGCGTGGAGCTCGACATGGACGGCGTCCGGGCACACGCCGTCGCGGGCTACGGGGTGTTCGAGTAGCGGAGCCGGCACCCTGCCGGGGAGTCTCGCGCACGAGCGCACGCCCCTCGCCGGTCAGGCCCCCGAACGGGTGTGGTTCGACGTCGGTTCGGCGGATCCACCTTGCGCGTCGCGCACGATTTCGTCGAGAAAGCGCCAAGTTGCGGCGGCCCGGCGTGGGGGTCGCACTAGGGTTGATCATCGTGATGCCCCAGTCGCAGGTGCCCGGGTACAGGGTGGTCGACCTGGTGGGCCGCGGCGGGTTCGCCGTCGTGTACCGGGCCGTGCAGGTGAGCGTGGACCGCGAGGTCGCGATCAAGATCGACAGCCGGATGGTGCTCGACGAGAACGACCGCCGCCGGTTCCTCCGCGAGGCGAGAGCGGCCGGACGGCTGTCCGGGCACCCGAACGTGGTGGATCTCTACGACGCGGGCGTGCTCGCCGACGGGCGGCCCTACCTGGTGATGGAGCTGTGCACCGGCGGGTCGTTGCTCGACCGGCTGCGCACCGGGGGCGCGCTGCCGGCGGACGAGGCGTGCGGGTTGGCGGTGAAGATCGCCGACGCGCTGGCCGCCGCCCACGACGCGGGCGTGCTGCACCGGGACATCAAACCGGCCAACATCCTGGTCAACCGGTACGGGGTGTGCGGGCTGGCCGACTTCGGGCTCGCCGCGCTGGCCGAGCCGGGACGGGAGTCCTCGGCGAGCCTGACCGCGTTGACCCCGGCTTACGCGGCGCCGGAGGCGTTCCGGCAGGAAACGCCCACCGAGCGGGCCGACATCTACGCGCTGGGCGCCACGCTCTACGCGCTGTTATCCGGCCGGCCGCCCCGGTTCCCGCGGTTGGGCGAGCCGAACCTGGCCGAGATCATCCGGATGCACGACCAGCCGCTGCCCGGCATCAGCGGTGTCCCGGACGAGGTGATGGCGGTGCTGGCCAAGGCGCTGGCGGCCGATCCGGCGCACCGCTACGGCTCGGCGACGGAGTTCCGCGACGCGCTGTCCGCCGTGGACCTCGTGCCCACCCCGCCGGTCGTGTCCGCCGAACCACCACCGGCCGCCGCCACCGTTCCGCCTGCCGCTGTCCCGCCTGGCACCGAGGACGACACCGGTGACGACGGCGTGGCCGAGGACGAGACTCCCGCGACCGAGATCGCCGAGGACGGCACGGACCCGGAACCCGCCACCGTCACCGGACCGACGCCCGACACCGCGACCGAGGCGGTCCCCCGGGAAGCGCCGGCCGGCCCGACGAGGTCGTTCGGGTTCGGGCCCAAGCGCGATGAAGCCCTCACCCTGGGCCGGGTCGTCGCACCCGACCCCGCGGACGCCGATCCCGCCGAAGAGGCGACCACGCACGTCCACCCGGAGCCGGTGGAGGTGCCCGCCGACACGCGCGGTCGACGGGTCCGACGGCTGGCGGGCAACGCCGGGCGTGGCGCGATCGCCCTGGTCGCGGTCGTGGTGCTGGTGGCCGCCGGCATCACGTGGGTGGTGTTGACCGGCATCGGCGACGACGTGAAGGGGGGCCACGTGCTCGACGTGCCGGGCAGTCCGGACGCCACCGACGGCGCCACCGACATCCTGCTGGTCGGCAACGACAGCCGCACCGACGCCGAAGGCCGACCGCTGCCGGATGACGTGCTCAAGCAGCTGCGCACCGAGCAGAAGTCCGGCGTCTCCACGGACACCATCGTGCTGATCCGCGTGCCGGACGGGGGCGGGAGGGCGGCCGCGGTGTCCCTGCCTCGTGACATCCGCGTGCCGATCCCGGACGCCCCGGACGGGCCGGTCAACAGCGCGTACGGCGTGGCCAGGCAGCGGGCGGAAACCGCGTTGCGCGGCGAGGGCGTCACCGACGAGCGGCGGCTGGCCCGTGAGTCCGACGACGCCGGGCGCAAGCTGCTCGTGCAGGTCGTGCAGCAGTTGACCGGGGTCAGGGTCGACCGGTACGCCGAACTCAACCTCTACGGCTTCTACCTGATCAGCGAGGTGATCGGGGGCGTGGACGTGTGCCTGAAGGCGGACGTCGTCGACCCGGGCTCGGGCGCGGACTTCAAGGCGGGGCCGCAGTCGGTCTCCGGTGGCGACGCGCTGTCGTTCGTCCGCCAGCGGGGA
The DNA here is from genome assembly GCF_020859565.1 of Saccharothrix luteola. Taxonomy (GTDB): domain Bacteria; phylum Actinomycetota; class Actinomycetes; order Mycobacteriales; family Pseudonocardiaceae; genus Actinosynnema; species Actinosynnema luteola. The sequence goes on from NZ_JAJHUO010000001.1 coordinate 240,904, forward strand.
GGGTTGCCGCGCGGCGAACTCGACCGCATCGCCCGGCAGCAGGCGTTCATGGAGGGGCTGGTGGACAAGGTGCTGTCCAGCGAGACCCTGACCGACCCGGCGACCGTCACCCGGCTCACCGACACGCTGCGGCGCACGGTGGTCATCGACGCGGACTGGGACATCCTCGACTTCGCCCGGCGGATGCGGGAGTTGGCGGCGGGCAACGTCGAGTTCCTCACCGCGCCGGTGACCGTTACCCCGGACGGGACGACCAGCGCCGACCCGGTCGAGCTGCGCGCGTTCGTCGGCGGGCTGGCCGGTGGCGCGCCGACGACTTCGGCGACGGCCGCCGGGGCGGAGCGCTCTTCGGGAACGGTGGTGCCAGTGGGCCTCGTGCGGCGCGCGCCCACGTGCGTCAACTGACGCCGTCTACCGCAGGACCGCCCGTGGTGCCGGAGATACCCTCCTCGTGGGACACGCCGGACACTGCGTGAGCTCGCTGGGCGGCGACTCTCGGCGAACGCGGACAGCGCAGCCCAGGGCCGTGCCGAGCGGCGGACGACCCGGTTCACTATCCGTGACGCGCGCGAGGCCCACCACGATGCGCCGCAGGCCGGGAACCCGGGCCCGACGCCGTGCCGGATATGTCGCTGAGGCCACCCGGCAGGTGCGCCCGCGACAGCTGACCACGGGACGCACGAAGGCCGTGGCACTTCACCGTGCCACGGCCTCGTGATGATCAGGCGATCAGCGGAGTGTCACTCCTCGAAGCCCAGGTCCTCGCCGCCGTCCTCGAAGACCTCTTCGACGACCTCGCCGAGGACCATCCCGCCGACCACACCGGCGGCAACGCCGCCGACGACCGCGCCCATGCCGGGACCGCGGTGGCGGCCGTGGTGGTCGTCGTCGTAGTGGCCGTGGTGGCCGCCGTGGTGCCCGTAACCGGGCTGGCCGTAAGCAGGGGCGTGGCCGCCGAAGGCGGAGTGGCCGCCGCGTTCGGCGATCTGCACCATCCACTGGTTGATCGCGCCGGCCCAGTCGGTGTTCATCGCGTCCTGGTGCGACACGTGGAAACGACCGAAGGCGTCGGAGCCGGAGGAGAACATGCCGCCGCGCTTGTCGGCTTCCAACACCACGACCAGCTCGTGGGGGTTGGTGACGAAGGTCAGCTCGACCTGGTTGATCCGGCCGGCGAACTGGCCGGGCGGGAAGAACTCGATCTCCTGGTAGAAGCCGAGTTCCTGCTGGACGCCGTGGATGCGGCCGGCTTCGACGTCGGCGCTGCGGAACTGGAAGCCGAGCTGGCCGAACGCCTCCAGGACCCGGTCCTGCGACGGCAACGGCCCGACCAGGAGCGGGTCGAGGTCGCCCTTGTCGGGGGCACCGGAGATGACCAGCTCGGTGCGCACGCCGACGGTCATGCCGGGCAGTGGCTGCCCACCGACGGCGGTGATCGGGGTCTCCCAGGGGATCGGGAGCTGGAACGGCACCGCCATCGGCTGACCGGCCGGCACGCGCACGCCTTGCGCGACGGACACGCGCAGGAACTCCGACACGCCGCCGAACTCGTGGTCGCCGTGCTCGACCTCGACGCGCGTGACGAGCGACAGCACGATCTGGTCGATGTTGGCGTCGTTGCTGCCGCCCTGGATGCGGACCTGGCCGGTGATCACCTGGCCGGGGGTGGCGTGCGGGGTGTCCAGGACGGTGTCGACGGACGGTCCGCCGACGCCGAAGGCGCTGAGCATCCGTTTGAACATCAGGTTCTTCCTCCGGGAGGGGTGGGTGTTCAGGTGGTGCGGAGCAGGGTGTCGGTCTCGTCCTCGAAGTCGCCGATCAGCTCTTCGAGGAGGTCTTCCAACGCGGCGATGCCGATCACGCCGCCGTCGGCGTCGGACACCAGCGCCAGCTGGGCGCGGTCCGCGCGCATCGCGGTGACCGCGCTCGCGACCGGCATGGTGGCGGGAAGGGCCAGCGCCGGAGCCATCATCTCGCGGGCGGTCCTGCGATGGCCGGCGGCCACGGCGCGCACGGCCTCGCGGATGTGCACCAGGCCGACGTAGTTGCCGTGCACGTCCATCACCGGGAACCGGGAACGCCCCGACTCACGGCTGCGGCGTTCGACCGCTCGTGCGCTGCTGTGCACGGACACGCTCAGCGCGTCCTCGATCGGCACCATGACCTGGGCCAAGGTCGTGCTCTGCAGTTGCAGCATCCGGGTCAGCAACCGCTGCTGCCCCTCGGGGATCAGACCGTGCTCACCGGACTGCCGCACCAGCATCCGCAGGTCCTCCGGCCGGTGTGCCTGCGCCAACTCGGCCTGCGGCTCGACCTTCATCGACCGCAGCAACGCGTTCGTCACACCATTGAGTCCACTGAGGACCCATCGGACCGAGTGGGCGAACGCGCGGAACGGCAGCGCCAGCAGCAGCGCCGAGCGCTCGGGGTGGGAGATCGCCCACGACTTCGGGGCCATCTCGCCGACCACCATGTGCAAGAACACCACCAGCACCAGGCTCAGCGTGAACGCGATGCCGTACGACACCCCCGACGGCAGGCCGGTCGCCAGCAGCAGCGGGTCGACCAGGTCGGCCACCGCGGGCTTGGCCAGCGCGCCCAACCCCAGCGTGCACAGCGTGATGCCCAGCTGCGCGCCGGCGAGCATCAACGACAGCTCGCGCACACCCGCCACGGCCGCACGGGCGGCGCGACTGGTCTCGGCCTCCTGCTCCAGGCGGTGCCGCTTGGCGGCGATGAGCGCGAACTCGGCGGCCACGAAGAACGCGTTGGCCACCAACAACACCAGTGAGATCAGCAACGACCACGTGGTGCTCATCGGGCGTCCTCCCGATCCGGGGTGCGGGCGGCGAGCAGGATGCTGTCGGGCACGTTGCGCGCGACCGCGGTCACCCGCACCGACGCGCCGTCGAGCTCCACCTCGTCGCCCACCCGGGCCGTGCGGCCGAGCCGGCTCAGCACCAGGCCCGAGACGGTGTCGTAGCTGTCGTGCTCGGGCAGCTCCACGCCGGTGGCGTCGGCGATCTCGTCCACCCGCATCCGGCCGGGCACCCGCCACACCCCCTCGCCGACCGGCTCGATGACCTCTTCGACGAGGTCGTCCTCGTCGTGGATCTCACCGACCAGCTCCTCTGCCAGGTCCTCCAGCGAGACGACCCCGGCGAAGCCGCCGAATTCGTCCACCACGCACGCCAACTGCCGGCGCTCGGCCCGCAGCCGCTCCAACACCGCCGGGAGCGGCAGCGAGGAGGGCACCACGAGAGCGGGCGAGGCGATGTCACCGATCAGCGCGTCCGCACGCCGCTCGGCGTCCACGGTCAACACCTCGGCCAACCCGACCACGCCGCGCAGGTCGTCCAAGTCCTCGCCGAAGACGGGGAAGCGGGAATGACCGGTGTCCAGCAACTCCACCACGCGGACGACGGGCTCGTCAGCGCGGACGCTGTGCACCACCACCCTGGGGGTCATGGCCTGCTCGGCGACCAGGTCGCGGAAGCCGAGGCCGCGATCCAGCAGTCGGGACAGCTCAGCGTCCAGATGACCTTCGGCACCGGCGTCGTTGACGATCTGGCGCAGGTCATCCGGGGTCGCCCCCTGCGGCAGCTCCTCCACCGGCTCGATGCCGACCGCGCGGAGCAGGCGGTTGGCCGCGGCGTCGAACAGGCGGATCACCGGACCGGCGACCTTGAGGTAGACCAGGGTGGAGGCGCTCAAGGCCTTGGCCAACGGCTCCGGCCGCGCGATGGCGAAGTTCTTGGGCAACAGCTCGCCCAGCACCATCTGCACCACCGTGGCGAACACCAGTGCCACCACCATCGACAGCGACACCGCCACGGCCGTGGACAGGCCCGTCAGCCCGAGCAGGTCGGCCAGACCCGTGCCCAGGAGGGGCTCGGCCACGTAACCGGCGAGCAGCGCCGTCACCGTGATCCCGAACTGGGCGCCTGAGAGCATGAACGACAACTTCTGCGTGACCCTCAGGGCCCGCTCGGCGGCCTTGTCGCCGGCCTCGGCCATCTGGTGGAGCCGGCCCCGGTCCACCGCCATGTAGGCGAACTCCTGGGCCACGAAGTACCCCGTGGCCACGGTGAGGGCCACGATCGCGAGCAAGCCGGTGAAGATCAACACGGCGCACCCGCCACGAGCGGAGAATCCATGATCAGCCGGGTCCCACCCGGCCCACTACTACAACCGTCTGTGTCAGCGCTATCGGGCATAATGCACGGTAGCACGTGCAACTGTACGGTTCACGGTGAGTACACGGAGGTGAGGCCGGCAGTGACTGTCGTCTTGCTCAAGATCGGCGAACTCGCCGCCCGAGCCCAGGTCAGCCCGCGCACCGTCGACTACTACACCAGCCTCGGCCTGCTCACGCCGGCCAAGCGCACCGCGAGCAACTACCGCCTCTACGACCCCGCCGACGTCGAGCGCATCCACCTCGTACAACGTCTCGAGGTCCAGGGTGTTCCCCTGGAGGAGATCGCCACCGCGCTGCAGAACCAGCACGCGGACGTCGGCGCGATCCTCGACCGCATCGACGAAGACCTGCGCACCCTCCAAGCAGCGGCGGAGGCAGCCTCGCCGGAAGTCCACGGCCTATTGGCCGCGGTAGCCACCCGCGTCCACTCCCTCATCACCGTCGCCCTCCAGATCCCGCCCGACCTGCCTCTCCCCTGACTCGAACCGACCAGGCCGCGCTCAACGCGGGTGCTACCGGGCCGCGTCGGTGCGCAGCGTCAGGATCCGCACCGCCCGGTCGCCGGTGTGCGGGTCGCGGCCGTGCCAGCAGCGGTAGTTGTCGACCGCCAGGATGTCGCCTTCCTCCAGGCGGACGCGGGGCAGGTCCGCCTCCAGCGCGTGCACGGTGCGCTGGAACCGGTCGACCATCGCGGTGATGTGCTCGGCGTCGGGGTCGCGGTGCAGGGGCACGGCCCCGTCGGTGCGGCGGGCGATGCGCCGACCGGTCCGGGTGTACTCGACGTGGCGGCCCACGCGCGGGGCCGCGGGCAGTCCACGCAGCCCGGCCCACTCGCCGTAGAGGTCGACGTCCACGTCCGTGAGGAAGTCGACCAGCTCCTGATCGGGGCACGTGTCGAGGTAGCGGTAGGCGTCCAGGAGGAACGAGTCGCCGCCGGTGGGCGCGGGGCGGACGCACTGGACGAGCACGGCGTCCTCGTCGGGGTCGCGCCGCCGGGACGGCACCCCGCCGATGTCGACCACCTGGTCGAAGCTGTCGGCGTGCAGGTGCACCGGACCGCCCTCGCGCGACGCCCGTTCGCGAATCGGGAACAACTGCCGCAGGTGCTGCCCGTACAGGTGCGCGGCGGCCACCACCAGAGCGTCCGGGGTGACCGATAGGCCGGTGAGGATCACCGAGCCTGTCCCGGCGAGCGCATCGCGGGCCTTGTCGGCGTCGTCGGCGTCCACGCGGGCGGGCACGACACCGAGTTCCCGACCGTTCACCGGCCGGCTCCGGCAGTGGCGGGACCCCACGCGCCGGGCACCAGCACCGCGGCGGCCGGGGCCGTGAAGCACACGGCCGCGCAGGCGCCCGGCGACGACGTGGTCACCTGGAACTCCCCCCGTATCCGATCCGGTTGTCGACCGCGCAATTACAACACGATGGCAACTGCAAGTGCGATGCACCAGAGGCCGGGCTCGCTCCCCACCAAGGTGGTGCCGAACGAACGGTCATCGACGGGCCGCGGTGGGGCGCCGGGCGAAGTCCCGGGCGCTGGGGACGAGGGCGGCTGCGGCCGGGGCGAGGAAGCAGAGGGCCGCGCACACGCCGAGCACGGTGGTCACGCCGAACGCGTCGATGGCAGGCGCGATGAGCGCGAGCCCGATCGGAGCGAGGCCGTACGACAGCAGGAAGTCCAAAGAGGACACACGGGCCAGCTTGTCCGGTTCGACCTCGCGCTGGGTGGCGGTGAACCACGGGACGTTGAACAACTCGATGCCCAGACCCGCGATCACGTACGCGGCCACGATGACCACCCAGTGCACCGGCAACAGCAGTGCGAGCGGCGCGAAGCCGTAACAAGCCAGTGCGGTGAGCGCGGCCCAGCCCTGGGCGCGCGGCCGCCAACGGGTGACCAGCAGCGCGCCGAGCAGCCCACCCACGGTGTAGGCGGTCACCGATGCGGCGAGCACCACCTCCGTGTCGTAGCGGTCGCGGCTGATGAGTGGCAGGGCGACGCTGGTTGCGGAGTAGCCGGTGGCGATCACCGCGGTGAGCGCGGCCAGCCCGGCCAGGAACCAGGGATGCCGCCGCGCCTCACGCACCCCCTCGGCGAACTCGGCCAGGAACCGAACCCGGGCACCGCGGGCGTTCGGGCCGGTGGTCGCCGCCGGCCGCCCCTTCGGCGGAACCAGTGCGGCGCACAACCAGACGACGCCGGTACCCACGAGCAGCGCACGGGTGTCCAGCAGGGTCGCGAGGAGGGCGGTCAGGCCGGGCGCGGTCAGCGTGGTGATGCGCACGGCCAGCGCCAACGCCGCGTTGGCCGCCTGCCGCCGCTCGGCGTCGACGACGTCCGCGACCAGCGCCTGGAACGCCGGCCGGCAGGCGCCCTGCCCGACACCCACCACGACCGCCGCGACCGCCATCAGCGGCACCGACCAGCCGAGCCCCAGCGCGATCACCGGCGCGCCCGCCGCCGCCGCGAGTCCCGCCCACAGCACCACCCCACGACGGGAGTACCGGTCCGCCAGCACCCCGGCGACCGGCAGGGCAACCAGGAATCCGGCCGTTCGCGCGGCCAGCACGACGCCGAGCCCCGCCGCGCTCAACTCCCGCTCCAGCACGCCCAACCCGAGCACGAAGGGAAGCGCCCAGGTAGCCAGGCCCGATGCCGTCATCCCCGTCCACAGCCGCACGAAGTCCGGCTCACGCAGGATCGACGGCGACCGACGGGTCTCCCCTGCCTCCATCGACATCGACGACGTAGCCACCCGGCAACCCCCTGTATCGATTCTGACGGGCGCATCCACTTTTCGCCACGTCATGGCAACTGCAAACGGTGTGCAGCTACGGTACTTGCAATGGTTACGGTTACCAATAGCAGGTCGATCATCGGGGTCGACACCCGGGCGACCCTTCACCGACGACCGCGCTCACCGAACCTCCACCGATCCCCCACCGGCCGCGACCTGCGGAGTGCCGAAGCGCACGCCGGGCCTGCGACGGACAAGTGCCCCATTCGACGGTGGCGACACTCACACGGATATGTTAGTAATGAAAATCGTTTGCACTCTTGCCTCTGCCGACCGGCCACCCGACCCCACTACCCGGCGAGGAGTTCCCATGACCGAGACCCCGTTGATCGTCTTGCTCGGCAACGACGATGACGACAGCGACCACCGCATCGTGTTCTCCGAGATCGAACGCTTGGGCGGGCGCCCCTTACGGGTGCACCCCGACGAGCTGGTGATCGAGGTGACCCCGGCGTCCACCCGGTTCTTCGTCGGCGGTGAGGAGTTGGCGATCGACCTCATGATGGGCTGGGTGTACGAGGATTACCTGATCCTGGGCATGAACCAGCTGGAAACCGCCCGGCTCGCCGGGGTACCCGTGGTGAACTCGGCGATGACGCTGATGCGCGGCCAGTCGAAGTACCTGAACTCGGCGCTGCTCAACGGCGCCAAGGTGCCTCACCTGCCGGTGCTGTGGGGTCGTGACGAGAACACGCTGGCCTCGTGGACCAACGAGCGCGGCTACCCGCTGGTGACCAAGCCGCTGATGCTCTCCTGCGGCCGGGGCCTGCAACTGCTGGAGGACGAGGCGGCAGTGCGTGCCCACGTGCGCGAGCTGGACCCCGGGCCGGACACCTACTACGTCCAGCCCTACGTTCCGGCGCGGCACCAGGACATCCGCGTGCTGTGCGTGAACTACAAGGCGGTGGCCGCGATCGAGCGGACCGCGCCGGACGACTCCTGGATCAGCACCGCCGACGGCTTCACCCGACGTCGGCTCGAACTCACCCCGGACATCGTGGAGATCGGCGAGCGCGCCGCCGAGACGATGGACGCGCTCTGGGCCGGCGTGGACGTCGCGCGCAACGAGGAGACCGGAGAACTCGTCGTCTACGAGGTCAACACCTGTCCCACCTGCGCCGAGGCCTTGCACGCCCTGGGCGGGGACCCGGTCCCGCTGACCCAGCTCGCCTCCTTCCTGGTCGCGGCGGGCCGCGACTTCGAGGACGCGCGCCGCAACTGGCGTCCGTCGGCCACCTACTGAGCCGGCGATGCTGGGAATCCTGCGCAACTCCCGTTTCCGGCTCGCCTGGCTGAGCTCCACCGCCTCCGGTGCGGCGACCTCCGTCATGCCGGTCGCGCTCACCCTCTACCTGCTCGACACCCGGGGCGGCATCACCGTGCTGGGGTTGGTCCTCGGCTGTCGCACCGCGGGCTTCGTGCTCGGCGCGGTCCTCAGCGGGGTGTTCACCGACGGCTACGCCCGTCGCACGGTCCTGACGCTGGCCAGCGCCGTCCGCGGCGTGGCGATCCTGGCCGTGGTGCCCGCGTTCACCGTGTCGGTGTTGGCGATCTGCGTCGCGATCCTGATGGCCGGGGTGGGTGAGGGCCTGTTCCGCGGCGCTTACCAGGCGCTGATCGGCGAGGTCGTGCCCGATGACGACCTGCAACGGGCCAACGCGCTGTCCACGCTGAGCAGCAGGCTGCTGCTGATCGCCGGCCCGACGGCGGCGACCCTGCTGTACGTGGCGATCGGCGGCGCGGCGACGCTGGTGGCCACGGGGGTGCTGTGGATGGGCTCGGCCGGGCTGGCGCTGCGCCTGCCGCGCAGCGAACCGCCGCCGTCCGACGACGCCCGCCGCCGCCCGTTCGCCGACTTCGCCGAGGTGCTGCGCGAGGCCGGTCGGCACCGCTGGTTCGTGGCCGGTCTGGGCGCGCTGGTGATCTGGTTGGCGCTGGGGTGGGCCGTGCAGCAGCTCACCCTGCCCCTGGTGAGCCGCACCGAGTTGGGCGGTGACACGTTCATCGGGATCGCGCTGGGAACCTACTCGGCCGGGGCGGTCGCCGCCGCCGTCGTGATGGGCCGCTGGACGCCGCGTCGGCCGGGCTTGGTCGCCTTCGTCGGGTTGAGCCTCTACGGCCTGGTTCCGCTCGCGCTCACCGTGCCGGGCGTGTCGCCGTACCTCGGGGCGGCGCTGGTGCTGGTCGCGTACTTCCTGGGCGGCGCGGGCATCGAGGCGTTCAACATCCCTTGGTTCAGCGCCATCCAGCGTGAGGTGCCGCCGGAGCGGATGGGGCGGCTGTTCTCCCTCGACTTCATGGTCTCGCACGGCGTGGCGCCGCTCGGGTTGATCGTGCTGCCGTACGCGTTGACCTCCGTCGGGCAGACCCCGGTGCTGGTCGTGTGCGGGGTGTTGACCGTGGTTTCGGCGCTCGGCGCGCTTGCCGTGCCGGGCACGCGGAAGTTCGCCGACCCCCGGTCGGCGCGTCGTCCCACCCGGGAGGCGGAGGTCGACGGGTGATCCCGCGGGCGTGGGGGGGGGGGGGGGGGGGGCGGGGGGGGGGGGCGCCGCCCCCCCCCCCCCCCCCCCCCCCCCCCCGCACCTCAAGTGCGGTCGGGCGGGTTGCGACTCGAACGGCCGAGCCCTTCCGGTTGTGCCACCTGATCACCCCCGCACTGGAGGCACAGAACGGTCAGGTCGATCGACAACCGGATGTCCGAGAAGCCGTGGACACCTGCGGTTCGAACGGCCCACCGCACCACGGCCGAGGCGTTCACCCGGACGGTGCGACCACACTTCACACAGGTGAGGTGGTGGTCGTCCTCGTCGTCGTACCTCAGGTGGTACAGGTGGGTCCCGCTCCGGTTCTGCGTCGTGCAGGTGACTCCTGCTCGGGTCAGCGCGTCCAAGTGCCGGTAGACGGTGGCCAGACCGATCCGCTCGCCCGCCATCCGCGCGCGTTCGTGGATCTCCTGCGCCGTCACGGGCCCCGACGAGGCGTGCAGCACGCGCAACACCGCTCGACGTTGCGACGTCCTCCGCACTCCACCGACGCTGTCATCGGCCTCCCCGCCCACTCCCGCTCCCCACACTCGATCGACCGCGTGCACGTGCGAGCCGCTGCGCCGGCCGGCCTGCCCGCCCCCGGTCAGGTCGAGGACGAGAAGCGGGGAAGGTAGGCGGAGGAACGGACCTCCTCGGCCAACACGCCGCTCCGGGGCTGCGGCGCGGAGCTGCCGCGGGACGGCGACAGGGCGGCGGCGACCGCGGCAGGAGGCGCGGGAGCCCGGTTCCAGTCCATCCGCGACCAGGGAAGCGCCATGTCGTCGAGGGCGTCGATCTCGCGCGGACGCAGTTCGTCCGCGGCAGGCGCCTGGCGGTGTCTCGCGAAGGCGCTGTCGACGTAGCGGTGGCCGGTGTCGGGTGCGATGAACACGATGTGCCCGTCAGAGGTCGATCGGTCTTCCCAACGCGCCGCTAGGTACGCCGCGCCCGTCGACAAGCCGGCGAAGACGGCGTGCTCCCGGAGCAGTGCCACGCTGCCCGCCAGAGCCGCGTCGAAGCCCACCCAGTGCACGACGTCGTAGAGGTCGTGCACCACGTTGGCGAACGGGATCGAGCTGCCGATGCCCGCGATGATGATCTCCGGGTCGCGCACGTGCTCGCTGCCGAACGTGATGCTGTCGAAGGGCTGGACACCGATGAGGCGGGTGTCGGGCCGGCTCTCGCGCAGGTAGCGCGCGAGCGCGCCGGTCGAGGACCCGGTGCCGACCGCCCCCACGAGCGTGATCGGCTCGCCGCCCAGCTCGCGGCGCAGCATCTCGGCGATCGGCTGGTAGCCGAGGTAGTGGATGTCGTCGTGGTACTGCTGCATCCAGTAGTGCCCCGGGTTGTCCCGCAGGATCTCGCGCACCCGCGAAACCCTGCGGTTCTGGTCCAGTTTGAGGTTGACCGTCGGGGGCATCGGTTCCACCGTCGCACCCAGGATCTCCAGTTGGATGCGCAAGGTCTTGTCCACCGTGGTGGAGGCCACGATGTGGCACTTCAGGCCGTACCGGTGGCACGCCAGCGCCAGGGCGTGCGCGTAGATGCCGCTGGAGCTGTCGACGAGGGTGTCGCCGGGGCCGATCGTGCCGTCGTCCAACAGGTGGCGTACCGCCGCCAGCGCCGAGGCGACCTTCATGGTCTCGAAGCGCAGGCAAGCGGTGCGGTCGTCCAGGCGCACGAGTGCCGGGCGGCCGAGTGCGTCGCTGATGTGGTGGTCCACTTCGTCCTCGGTCCGGTCAGGAGTGGGCGCGGTAGCGGTACAGGACCGTTTCCTCGGCGCTGAACTGGGAGAAGGGGAACGGCTCCGCGGACAGCGCGGTCACGCCAGCGCCGAGGAAGTGCCGCGCCACCGCACTGGCGCTCTGGGCGTACACCACGAGGGGGACGTCCCGTTCCCGACAGGTCGTCAGGATCTCGTCGAAGGTGCCGTTGCCGATGGTCATGCCGGTGGCGACCACCGCGTCGGCGACGTCGAGCACCTCGCGCATGTCGGTGGCGACCGGGTCACCCCACTGCGTGGTCCGCAGCACCAGGTCGCACGGCAGGCATTCGGCGCCACGGTCGCGGATCGCGGCGACCAAAGGGTTGACCACCCCGATCAACGCGACCTTGGACCCGGGCCGGGGATCGAGCAGACCGGCCACGGCGGCGTCGCGCGCCTTGGCCCGTGCTTCAGGGGTGCCGGCGGGCAGGACCACCTGCTCGGCGCCGCCGGTCCTGTGTGGACTCACGTGGGCGAGGTAGGCGTCCAGTGCGGCGACGCGCACCGCGGTCGGCGCGTCGGCGAGCAGGTCCGCCAGCGTGGCCCCGGACGCTTCGGCGCAGATCGCCGGGTCCACCTCACCCTCGGCGAAGGCGCATCCGCCGATGGCGGTGCCGACCCGCACCAACACGTACTGGTTGCGATAGGTGGTGTCACCGCCCGCCAAGCGGGTTCCGTGGTGCGCCCAGAAGACACTGGTGGCCACGGTGGTGGTCGGGTCCGGGCCGTAGCCGCCCTCGCTCACCGCCGCGAGCAGTTCGTCGACCGTGGTCGGTCCCATCACGCCGCCTTCCGGGTCAGGCCGAACAGGAAGGTGATCACGCCGTCGTCCCAGTCGTGCCGGTAGCGAACGCGCGCGACCAGGCCGCGCTCCACGGCGTGACCGACCACCGTGCGCAGGTCCGCCGTGTTGGACACGATGATGAGCACCTCGCCGTCCTCCGCGAGCAGGTCGCGGTCGACCAGCTCGTCGAAGAAGCGGGTGACCAGCGACGCGCCGACGCACACGTTGCGGATCACGTCGGGGTCGTCGCTCACGGTCTGGCTGACCGCGGGCGGGTTGAACGTGACGACGTCGAACCGGGTGCCGTCCGGCACGGCGTCGAACAAGTCCGACACCAGGGGGTGGAAGTCGGTCCCCGGACGCGGTCCGACGTGCTCGGTGTAGTGCTGCGCGGTCACGGCGACGCTCTCGGGGTGGATGTCGAGCGCGTAGATCTCCCGCGCCCCTCTCAGTCCCGCCGCGACGGCTTCGACACCGGCGCCGGCGCCCATCGCGGCGTAGACCCGGCCCTTGGTCTCGATCTCGCCGTCCAGCAGCCACTTGTGCAGCATGCGACTGGTCTCACCGGGGTGGAACACCCCGGGCGGCAAGCGGAATTCCAGGCCGTTCCAGCTGTAGTCGCGCTCGGTGTGCAAGTCGCGCTTGGGTTTGTTGATGGCGATGATGTGCTCGGCGGGAAGGATCGGTGGCAGTTCCTCGACGACGACGTCCATCCTCGTTCCTCCTGTCGTGGCGGCGCACGGCCGTTCGCGACGTGCCGGTGCGGCGCGTCACGGTGTATGGGTGCGTAGTGGGCCGGTCCGGCCGACGCGATCCGCTCGCCAGAGCGCGTCAGTGCGGAGCCGTCGCGCCGAGCTGCCCGTCATGGACGACGGTTGGTCGCAGAAACGCCTGGCGAACGTGAGCGGTCGTTGCAGCACAACGGTTTCCGCACGGGATCCCGCGGACGAGCGACGTGGTCGTCAGACCAGGACGTGACATCTGCCCTCCACGGCTAGACCGGCCACCCTTACCTTGAACGATAATCATTACCAATGCAAGGCTCAGGGAGCGGAAAACCCCTGAGGTGGGCATGCGGCACAACAAGAACCCGCCACGGCATCGGTGTTCCGAAGCCTGTCCTTCTCCCGGCCCTGGACCAGTGCCAACGGCTTCTGGTATCGCGTTGCGCGCGGAGGTCGCCCGTCGGCCGGACCTCGCCGGGACGAGCCGTTCCGCGCCCGCCTATCGCTCAGCAGGTGTCCGCAGCCCGGGGCTGAACACCAGTTGGACGCAGTGCTCCTCGTGGAGCACCCGCACGCCCACCCCGTAGACCGGTTCGAGGACCTCCGGCGCCAGCACCTCGACCGGCGGGCCCGCCGAGACGACGTGACCACCGTTCAGCAGGACCACCTGGTCGCAGTAGCGCGCGGCCAGGTTGAGGTCGTGCAGGACGACGACCGTGGTGATGCCGATCGTCCGCACCAGTCCCATGACCTCGTGCTGGTACCGGATGTCCAGGTGGTTGGTGGGCTCGTCCAGCAGCAGGTGACCGGCCTGCTGGGCGATGGCCCGCGCGATGAGCGTGCGCTGCCGCTCACCACCGGACAGCGCGGTGAACGAGCGGTCGGCCAGCCCGCGCATCCCGACCCGGCTCAACGCCGCGGCGGCGAACTGGTGGTCCTCGACGGTGTAGGACTGCAGGGCCGACCGGTGCGGCGCACGGCCCAGGAGCACCATGTCGGCCACCGTGACCGGCATGTCGGACGGGGTTTCCTGGGCGACCACGGCGATCCGCCGGGCCCGTTCCCGCCCACGCAGCGCCGCGACCGGTTCGTCGTCGACCAGGACGACGCCACCCCGCGGCACCAGCGCCGAGTAGAGGACGCGCAGCAGGGTCGTCTTGCCGCTCCCGTTGGGCCCGATGAGCCCGACGACGTCACCGGCACCCGCCTTCAGCGTGACCCCGGCGAGCACCGGGGTGTCGTCGTAGGCGAACGTCACGTCGGATGCGCTGATCACGTGGCACCTTCCAGGGTGTTCCCGGGCACGGGGTCCGTTACCGTCCGGTCTAGGGCAGGCGGCGCACCAGGATCGCCAGGAACGGCGCACCGACGACCGCGGTGACGATGCCCAGCGGCAACTCACGCGGGGCGAACGCCAGCCTGGCGACGACGTCCGCCCACACCAGGAACGACGCGCCGATCAGGGCGGCGACGGGCAGCAGCCGGCGGTGCACGCCGCCCACGCACAACCGGGCGACGTGCGGCACGATCAGGCCGACGAACCCGATCCCGCCGGACACCGCCACCGCGGCGGCGACGCAGACCGCCACGACCACGAGCGCCTGTGCCCGCACCCTGGCGGGCGGGCTGCCGAGCGCGTGAGCGGTGTCGTCGCCGAAGTTCAGCGCGTCGAGCCGCCGCGACCACATCACCAGCACCACGAAGGCGAGCAGCGTCAACGCGCCGGCGATCAGCACACCGGACCACTGCGCCCTGGTCAGCGAGCCGAGCAGCCAGAACAGCACGGCTCGCGCGCCTTCCGGGGTGTCGGAGGCGAAGATCAGGAAGCTGGTGGCGGCGTTGAGGACGTACCCGACCGCGACCCCGGCCAGCAGCAGCCGAACCGCGGTGATCCGGCCGCTGCCCCGCGCCAACGCGAAGACCACCGCGGTGGCCGCGACCGCACCGATGAACGCGCTGCCGGCCAACGAGCCGGCGCCGAGGGCGGCGCCCACGCCGAACAGCAGGGTCAGGGCCGCCCCCGTGGACGCGCCCGCGCTGATCCCGAGCAGGTACGGCTCGGCCAACACGTTGCGCACCAGCGCTTGGAGGGCCACACCGGAGATCGCCAGCGCCGCCCCCACCACGACGGCGAGCAGCACGCGGGGAGCGCGGACCAGCCACACGACGTTGTCCTCGGCCGGGGTCCACGTCACGTCCGGGACGCCGAAGAGGTGGTGACCGAGGATTCCCGCCACGGTGCCAGGGGGTATCGACACCGGTCCGAGCCCGATCGCAACGGGCACGCTCGTCAGCAGGACGAGGGACAGACCGGTCACCCACAGGATCGTCCGCTTGGAGCGGGACCTGCGATCCAGGTCGTCCGGGGTGGTGCCGTCCCCGTCCCGGACGGTCCCGGTGACCGTTGCCATCCTGCCGCCTTTCGGTGGTCTCGTGGTTCGACTGCCCGGTCGGAGGACCTGGGTCGAGGACCGGTCGGCCGGGGCCGAGCGCCTCAGCCGCCGAGCTGCTCGGCCAACCGCTCGATGCCGTCCACGGCCAGAGTGCCGTGACCCGAGTAGTAGAAGTCCAGCACCAGGACCCGGCCTTCGGCGATGGCCGGGATCGTCGCCAACTCGGAACGACCGGTCAGCGCCTCGCGCACCGACTTCTCGTCGATGTCACCGGGCTCGTACAAGGCGATCAAGCGCTTGGGCGCGGACGACACGAGGCTTTCGGTGTTCGGCTCGAAGTAGCGCTCGTCGGTCCCCTCGAAGACGTTCGACAGCCCGACGCCCTCCAACTGCTGGTGAACCATGCTGCGACGACCATAGGCGCCCAGTGGGCTGTCCGAGGTGGCGACGAAGACCGCGGCGGTCTCGCGGTTCGCGGGCGGCGTCTGTCGTGCCTTCTCCCGGACGGCTTCGACCCGGTCGCGCAGCCCGGCGGCGGCGCGAGTGGCCTGCTCGCCGGTGCCGAGCACCTTGCCCAGGGTCTCGACGTCGGAGAACAGCTCCCCCAGCGGGTCGGTGACATCCGACTGACCCGCGCCGAACCCGCCGCAGTAGCCGCTGATCACCAGGGTCGGGATCCCGGCCTCGGCCAGGTCCTCGGGACCGAACTCGTTGAGGCCGTAGGTGACGACCAGGTCGGGGCTCGCGGCGATGATCGCCTCGCGTGAGATGTCCTTCGAGCTCTTGATGGGAGCCTGCGTCCGCTGCTTGAGCGCTTCCTCCGCATCGCCCAAGGGCTCGCCCGCGAGGGGGGAGAAAGTGCCGATCCGATCGGTGCCGCCCGCGGCGTGCACCAGGGTGCCCGCTTCACCGCCGATGACGTACAACTTCTCCGGCCGCTTCTCGATGGTCACGTCCCGACCGCAGTTCCGCACCGTCATCGGGTAACCCTCGGCGGCGGTCCGCGTCCCCTGATCCGCACTACCGCAAGCAGAGGCCGTCAGAGCGACCACGGACGCCAGCACCAGCCCGGTGCGCCGCATGGGGTATCGCATCAGCGAGAGATCCTTTCCAAAGGAGCGTGACGACGTCTCGATGGCCGTCTGTGCGCACCAGCGACCGCGACAACGATTATCGTTTTAGCACAGGTACACCTGCGACCGCCACGTCCAATCGAGGCGCAACCCCCGCACATCGCGGCCCGGTGCACGACGATCAGGCCGTGACGCCGCGCACCGGCAGGACCGGACACGCGATGTTGTTGACCCGACCAGGTCGTATCGCTAGGGTCGGGCCCGGCGTGGCCCGCGCCCAACCTCCATCGACTGTCCCCAGCGCAGTCCTGGCCGGAGGCAAAGGGACTTCTCGTCTCGGGTCGCTGCCGTAGTCCGTCCGCCTCGGTACCCCGCTGCCCTGCGGCCTTCCGCCTGGGGCACTTCCGGTCGACTCCGCCAGGAGAAGTCATGCCGGACTCCGAGGAAACCGAACCCGTGCGACTGGCCGTGGCGCAGACCGCCATGCGCAGCGACCCCCGCGACAGCGCCGAATTCCACGTCAGCGGACGGGAAATACGTCAGGCGATGAGGGAGGCCCGCGAGGCGGGCGCAACGCTGGTGCACTTCCCCGAGAGCGCGATCTGCGTTCCCGACAAGCACATCCTGTCCGGGGCGACCCGGCCGAGGCCGGGCCGGCGAACTGGGAGTTGTTCGCCTGGGGCGCACTGCGGCAGGAGTTGACGGCGATCGCCGAACTGGCAGGGGAACCGGGGCTCTGGACCGTTCTCGGCTCATCCCATCGCCTGACAGCGCCCAACCGCCCGCACAACAGCCGGTACGTGATCTCCGACCGCGGGAGGCTCGTCACGCGGTACGACGAGCGCATGTTGTCGAACACCAAGATCAGTTACATGTACACGCCCTGATCGACCCCGAAGACGTTCACCGTCGGCGGCCTGCGGTTCGGGCTCCTGCTCGGGATGGAGGTCCACTTCGCGGAGCTGCTCCTCGAGCAGAACGGCTCGACGTCGACTGCGTCCCGTTCTCGACGCCCGGGCCGGGCGAGCCGCCCGATGACGGAACCTTCGCCGCTCAAGCGCGGGCGCACGCGGCCGCCAACCGCTACCGGGTCAGCTATGCAGGGCCTGCGTGGGGCACGCACTTCGTCCAGGACGACCGCAGAAGCGACGATCTTCACGCGTTCTAGGGTCCTCGCGTTCTCTCACAACAACATTCGACTGTTCCGAGGTCGACCTGGCAGGGCATGGACCGCGGCCACCGCCTCGGCCACGTGTCGTGCGGCGCGAGACCGGCCACCAGTAGGACCCGGGGTCCCACGTGGGCTAGTCTAACGGAAACGATTGTCGTTTCCTACTGGAGGTAGCGTGCGGTCGCGGGGAGATCATCCTGCCGACATACCCCGCCAAGGACGTTGACCAGCGGGTGCTCCACGCCGTGACCGCGAGGCGCACCGCCATCACCCGGAAAGAACCCCATGACCACCGATTCGCGCGTTCCCGTCACGGTGCTGTCCGGCTTCCTCGGCGCGGGCAAGACCACCCTCCTCAACCACGTGCTGGCCAACCGCGAGGGGCGCCGCGTGGCGGTGGTGGTCAACGACATGAGCGAGGTCAACATCGACGCCGCCCTCGTCTCCGGGCGCGGCGGCGAACGGCTGGTGGAGCTGACCAACGGTTGCATCTGCTGCACGCTGCGCGAAGACCTCCTGGAGAGCGTAGGCGCGCTGGCCAGGGAAGGCCGCTTCGGCACCATCCTGATCGAGTCCACCGGCATCTCCGAGCCGATGCCGGTGGCGGCGACGTTCGAGTGGACGTTCGAGGACGGCACGAGCCTGTCCGACCACGCCCGCCTCGACACCATGGTCACCGTGGTCGACGCATCGACGTTCCTGGTGGAGCTCGAACGCGGCGACCGGCTCGACGAGCGCGGGATCGAGGCCGCCGAGGGTGACGAGCGCGGCATCTCCGACCTGCTGGTCGACCAGGTCGAGTTCGCCGACGTGCTGGTGCTCAACAAGACCGACCTCGCCACACCGGACCGGCTCGCCGTGGTCGAAGGCTTGCTGCGCAAGCTCAACCCGAACGCCCGCCTGATCCGATCCCACCGCGGCGTGGTCGACCTGTCCGAGGTGCTCGACACCGGCCGGTACGACCCCGTCACCGCCGCCACGTCACCGGGCTGGGCCGAGGAGCTGGCGGGCTCCCACACCCCGGAGACCGAGGAGTACGGCATCCGCTCGGTCACCTACCGCGCCGACCGCCCCTTCCACCCCTCACGGCTGGCCGCCGCCCTGGAAGACTGGCACGCCGTCGTGCGCAGCAAGGGCTTCTGCCACATCGCCAGCCGCCCGCACACCCTCGCCGTCTGGTCGCAGGCCGGGCCGAACATGACCATCGAACCGGGTGAACTGCTCGACGGCCACACCGCCCGCCAGGAACTGGTGTTCATCGGCGTCGACCTCGACCTCGATGAACCCCGCCGCAGGCTCGACCCCGCCCTGCTGACCGACACCGAACTGGCGGCAGGCCCCGCCGCGTGGCGGCAGTTCGACGACCCGTTGCCCGCATGGGACGACCTGGAGGCCCACGACCACGCGCACGTCGCCCCACTCCCGAGGCATCTGCTGGAGCTTTGAGCGCGGTGCGGGCTCGGGCGAGCGTCGTCCGAGCCCGCACGGGACGTCCGGGACGTTCACCAGCGCGTCCGGCCCCGTGGCGGGCGCCATGACCGCCGAGGCGCGGTCCGAAGTGAGATCAATGCTCGTCGTAGTGCTCGCCGTGCACGGCGTGGCGGTGGCCGTCGTGCACGTAGTCCACGTGGTCGCCGTGCGGGACCGCCACGTGCCCGCAGCCTTCGCCGTGCGCGTGGCCGTGGTCGTCGTGGGCGCCGTGGTCGCCGGGCTCGCACTCGTCGAAGTGCCCGTCGTGCACCCGGTGGAGGTGGCCGTCGTGCACGTAGTCCACGTGGTCGCCGTGCGGGACCGCCACGTGCCCACAGCCTTCGCGGTGGGCGTGGGTGTGGTCGGCGTGTTCGAGGTGTGCGGTGGTCATGAGCGACCCGCCTTTCGATGTCCTGGACTCCATCTCACCCGGATGTCCCAACACTGGTGACCGAGCGCAACAACACATTAGGTCATGCGCATGTATGCCGCATGTCCGACTTCACCCGACAGGCTTAACGACACTCGACACTCGACACTCGACCTTGAGATGACAGTTGCGCCGTGCAGGACGCCACGCTCGCCCTGGAACCGCGCATCGCGGCCGACCCCGACCGCCGGCGGGCCGTTCGAGACATGCCGGTCAGTCCTGTTTCAGATGCGGCGTAGCCAGATGTCGACGGCGCTGTCCGGTCACTGGAAACCTCGGCCGATGACGGGCACCAGGGCCAGGGGCTGCACGTCGGTGGCGAAGGTCGACGCGCCGGCCGGTCGTTCGGGCCGCGGTTGTGGTTCGGGCCGGTCGAAGGCGCCTTCCGCGAAGAGGTCCTCGATGAACACGTCGATCTTCTCCTCGGTGACCGACGGCATGGCGAAGACGTGGGCGTACTGGCGCAGTTCGCCGGAGTTCATGCGCATCGGTTGGCAGGACAGCGACCACTTCTCGATGATCGCCTCGATGGGTTGGCGGAAGCGCACCGTCAGGGCCATCGCGCTGCGGTCGACGTACAGGCCGCCCTCGGGGAGCCTGTCCTCCCGGTCGAGCCGGTCCTCCAGTTCGCGCAGCGAGCTTTCCAGGTAGCGGGTGACGCGCAGCGCGCGCACCGCCGAGGCCGCGTGCTCGCGGATGGACTTGGACGCCAGGTGGTTCCACAGCACCAGGGGTGACAGTCCGTTGCGCGAGCCGGCGAACGTGGTGTCGGGGGAACCGGTGTAGGCCGGTTTGGCCGATGGTTCGACGCGGAACTTGTTCTTGGTCATGAACACCCCGCACGGCCAGGGCGCACCGGGCCACTTGTGCCCGCTCATCACCAGGGAACTGACCACGTCGACGCCCTGGACCTCCAAGCCGAAGTCGAACTCGGGGATCTTGCCCTTGATCTCCCGGCGCAGCTGGATGGCCAGTTCGCTGCTGTGCTCCTCGGCCGCCGCGATCCGCAGGAACGGCATGAACCCCGCGCCCAACGCGCCGTCGACGTGGACCCAGAAACCCCGGCGCCGATCGGTGCGTCCGGGCTCGAATTCGATGTCGCGCTCCAGCAGGCCGTTCTCCGCGAGGATCGGGATGAGCCGGACGGCGATCTTCTCGACGTTGTCGTAGGCGCCCTTGAAGGTGGTGCCGAAGTTGAGCAGCAGGAGGATCGGGTGCCCGCGCTCGGCGAAGAACCGGACCAGTCGCTCCAGCTTGTCCACGTCGATCTCGCCGCTGCCGTCCGCGCCTCCCTTGGACGGGACTTCCATCGGCCACTCGTCGGCGACGGGGCACTGCCCGGGGTACTCCTGCCTGCCGATCGCGGCGAAGGTGTCGATCGCCAGCGTCCGGACGGCCTTGATCACCGAGTAGTGGGTGTCCTCGGAGTAGAACGCCACCGGTCGGTAGGCGTTGTTCGGGTTCTCCGGACCCGTGCCACCTCTGCCGGCTGCCGGCGTCGGCGGCGCGGCCTGCACGTACATCATCTGTGACTCCTGCTGCTCACCACCGCCGCCGGGTTCGGTGATCAGCTTCTTGCCCGACAGGTAGTCGCGGGCGGCGGCGAGGGCGTAGAGGTTGCCCTCGGTGGAGCCCATCGTCAGCACGTAGCCCCAGTAGCTGTCGGGGTTGTCGGCGTCGTAGGGCCACGACGCCCGCCAGAGCGACGCGTAGTGGTCGAGCACCGCGCGTTCCACGATCTTGGTGTTGAGCTTGTAGTTGCCCTGCTGGAACGGGTCGCCGATGTTGTTGAGGTGGAACTCCAGGAACCGCGCCAGGTCCTGCTGGCAGTGGCCCATGTCCTGGTTGCCCTGGAACCCCACCATGGTCTCGTGCTTGCCGACCAGGTAGGTCTCCAACCGGTTGAGGGCCCGTTTCCGCTGCTGGGCGTTCAACCCCTCGGCGGGGATCTCGAACTCCCCGATCTCCAACTCCGGGTCGCTCGGGTATGCCTCCCTCGGGTCGCGAGCGGGCCCGGCGATGACCGACGCGCGCCCGTCGTCCAAGCCTGCCGAGGTCAACAACGAGGACCACGCGGTGTCGTTCGGCCCGTAGGGGAAATCGGGGTGCTGCCGCTCGGTGGAGTGCCCGCTCATGGCGTCCCTTCTCGACCCGGCGGACCACCCGCACCGGTCCGCCGTCGTGTGGGTCGGAGCGTGCCACCGGCTCACAGACGATCCACATCACGAACCGGCGGATTCACCTGTCCGTGGCGGATGTTCCCCCTTTGGCAGCCGCCGGCGTTCCAGACGGTGCAACAAGGTCAGGGGGACGCACCCGAATGGACCCCCGTACGCGTGTGAACCTCGTGCCCTTGTCCGCGCAGCCAATCCACGCCCGTTCGTGCTCCTGGTCGCGACGATCCGGGCGGTTCGGAGACCTGCTCGATGCAGTCCTGGCCGTTGCGGCGGCATCGTCGGTGTACGTGACCCTCTACGGCCGGCTCTACGACGGGCGCTGCGAACCACGCCGGAGGCTTCTGCTCCGCCGCCGGGGGCAACGCGCGAGGCACCACTGCGGCACGTCGACACGGCGGATTCCCGGGGCAACGGCGCGGTTGACGACTCGAAGGTGTCATCACCCAGAACGTGCGCCGGTGACACACACGATGTGAGCATTCCGAATCAGGCGCCGAAAAAGTCAACGTCCGGCCCGCGAGTTCCCAGGGGTTATGGAAGCAGCGCAAGGAGACGCCCAGTTCACGACGCGATCATCCGGATTGCGTCTTTGAGCCTGACCTTCGGTCAGGTGCGGCGCTTCTCCTCCTTCGGCGAAAGGCGGGGAGTGGATGGTCGGTCAGCCGATGTGGTGGCGGCGGTGCCATGGGGTCGGCGGGCCGGTTCGCAGTCGGGTGTCGTCGGCTTCGTTGTAGATCACAAGCTCGGTGTTTCCGATGGTGAGGGCGACCGCGATGTCGCGGATCTCGTCGTCCTCGTTGTCGTCGTGGACGAACCACTCGAGCAGATCGACAGCGCGTACGGGCCGGCCCCGCAAGAGCACCAGTTCGGACGCGATGTCATCGCGCCAACTCCACCGGAGGTTGTGCCGGACCACCGGTCGGGTCGGATCGATGGTGTTCCAGGTGATGGACATGTCGAAGGCCCCTTTGTGGTTGATCTCGACCTGCTCGCCTTCGACGTCCAGCAGCACCGGGCACTGGGTGGACCACATGTCCGTTGCCGGGTCCACCGTCACCCAACCGCGGGTGAGCACGCGACCGACCAGCCCACGCAGCCGCTCACCGTGCTCGGTCCGCACAACCCGGCACCCGCGCAACCACCGCGGCTCGTAGCCCTCGATGCCGTAGTCGAACTCCACACCACCCCTGTCGCTTCGGCATGATCGCCCGTTAGCGCACTTGCAGCAGTCCGGGACGCGTCGACGGTCGACGACACCGGCTTCCCCGCTCCAGTCCGAGCCGCTGACGGACCTCACGCCCGGCGACTTCGACTACCCGAACTCCGGAGAGGACGCGCGACCGCGGGCGTTTGCTCCCGCCATATCGTCACCAGGACGAAAGAACCGGGTCAGCCGCCCTTCACGCGCCAGGCAGAGCGGGTCGGGTCGGCCACGTGCGGCATTCGGCTCCGCCCGTGGAGCCAACCGATCCCTTGACGGACGGTGAATTTCAACCAGGGTCAGAGGGGCAAAAACATCTTACCAAGGAGACGCCGGATGCCCCACTCGTCCCTGCCGAAGCTCAGACGCCCTCCCGGACGTTCCGCCAGACCGTGGCTGGCCGTCGCGACCGCCGTCGGTCTGTTCGCCGCCTTGTCCCCGTCCTCCCCACCGCCGGAGGCCTCCCCCGCGGCCGTCGCACCCGAACTCGTCGCGGAGGTCCGGGCGGCCACGCCGGGTGAGCCCGTGCAGGCGCTGCTGATGCTCCCGAACGCCGTGCTGTCCGGCGACCGCGACGAACTCCTCGGCACCCTCCGCGACCACGCGGCCGACACGCAGGCAGAGGTCGCCGCGGCGATCGGCGAGACCGCCACCGTGGTCAACCGGTTCTGGCTCACGAACATGCTGCTGGTCGAGTTCCCCGCGGACACCGGCACCCTCGACTCGCTCGCCGCCGTGCCCGGCGTGACGCAGCTCGTCCCGAACTTCGAGGTGCTCGCACCCGAGCCCGTCACGAGCACCTCCGACGTCGCCCCGGCCGCCGAGCTCACCTGGGGCCTGCAGAAGATCGGCGCGGCGCGGGTCTGGGACGAGCTCGGCGTCAAGGGCAGTGGCGTGCGCATCGCCACGCTGGACACCGGTGTGGACATCACCCACCCGGACCTCGCCGGGAAGATGGTGACCGACAACCCCGCCGACGCCAAGCACCCCGGTGGCTGGATGGAGTTCGACTCCTCGGGCAACCGGGTCGCCTCGGCGCCTCGCGACTCCGCCTACCACGGCACCCACGTGGCGGGCACCATCCACGGCGGCGCCACCTCCGGCACCGCGATCGGCGTCGCGCCCGCCGCCGAGATGATGCACGGCTTGGTGATCCCGGGTGGCAGCGGTTCGTTCGCGCAGGTCGCCGCCGGTATGCAGTGGGCCGTCGCACCGGTCGACTCGGCGGGCAACCCCGCGGGGCGGCCCGCGGACGTCGTCAGCATGTCGCTGGGCGGCAACGGCTTCCAGGCCGCGATGGTCCAACCGACGCGCGCCATCCGCGCGCTCGGCTCGTTCCCGGCCTTCGCGATCGGCAACAACTGCGGCACGATCGGCACGGCCAGCCCCGGCAACGTGTTCGAAGCCGTGGGCGTCGGCGCCACCGACAGCTCCGACAGCGTCGCGTCGTTCTCCTGCGGCGCCGTGGTGCGCAAGGACCAGTGGACCAACCCGCCCGCCGACTGGCCGGGCAGCTGGGTGAAGCCGGACATCTCCGCACCGGGCGTCGACGTGTACTCGGCCTCGCCGGGCGGCGGCTACCGGACCCTGTCCGGGACCTCGATGGCCACCCCGCACACCGCGGGCACCGTCGCGCTGATGCTGTCGGCCGCCGGCGACCTGCCCGTGTCCGAAGTGGTGGACGTCCTGGCGGACACCGGGTTCTGGGACGACCGGTACGCCGGCGCGCCGCCCGACACGCGGTTCGGCAGGGGCCGCATCGACGCCTACGAGGCGACCCGC
Organism: Saccharothrix luteola; assembly: GCF_020859565.1. Lineage (GTDB taxonomy): Bacteria > Actinomycetota > Actinomycetes > Mycobacteriales > Pseudonocardiaceae > Actinosynnema > Actinosynnema luteola. Next base: position 265,396 of record NZ_JAJHUO010000001.1, read on the forward strand.
TTCGTCGCGCTGGACTCGGGCGTCCGGGGCACCGTCACCAACGCCGCCTCCGGCTCGCCGGTCGCCGGCGCCACCATCACGGTCGAACCGGGCGGCCGCACCCTCGCCACCCTCGCGGACGGCTCCTTCACCACCAGGCTCGCACCGGGCGACTACACCGTCACCGTCGAGGCGTTCGGGTTCGGCAAGGCCACGGCCGCCGCGACGGTCGCCCCCGACTCCTTCGCCGCGGTCGACGTCGTGCTCACCCCGGCGCCCTTCGGCCGGGTGACCGGGGTCGCCAAGCTCGAGGCCTCCGGGTCCGGGATACCCGGCGTCACGGTCGAGGTGACCGGCGTGCCCACCGACCTGTCCGCGGTGACCGGCGCGGACGGCAGGTACACGATCGACGGCGTGCCCGCCGGCACCTACCGGGTCGCCGCCTCGTACCCGGCGTTCCGGGCGCCGGGCGAGGTCGAGGTGACCGTCGTCGCCGGCGAGGCGAGCACCGCCGACTTCGCCTTCGGCGTGCCGCCCCGCACGGTGGCGATCGTGGACAGCTCGGAGTCGAGGGCGAACCAGTACCGCGACGTCGTGTTCGCGCCCCGTGGTGTGGAGACCGCCTACTACAGCTGGGACGAGCTGGACGAGGCGGCGCGGCACGCGACCGTCGTGCTCGGCTACGGGACCCTGACGGCGGACTACGACGCGGCGGCGTTCCAGGCGTTCCTGGACGCGACGGACGCCAACGGCACCGGTGTGATCTTCACCGACCACGCCTACACGACGGGCAACGGCATCCGCCAGCTGTCGAAGCACACCGGGCAACCGGTGTCCACCGGCTCCAACACCGGTGGCGGCACGTCCGCGGTGTCGTACTACGAGGTGACCGCGGCGCACCCGATCTTCGACGGGTACGCCGTGGGCGACCGCATCCCGCTCGACGACAGCACCCAGGCCAAGTGGGTGGCGTGGTTCGACGGGTACTCCGGCGAGGGCAGGCAGACCATCGCGAGCCTCGGCCGGACGGTGGAGGGCGTGATGGGCGGCGGCATCGGTGTCGACCAGCGGGCCTCCAACCGGCACGTGCTGCTGTCGCTGCACGGCGTGTCGGCCACCCGCGGACCGGTCGACTGGTCGCCCGAGGCGACCGACGTGTTCCTGAACGCGATCGACTGGGCCTCACCCGCGCCGGACCCGGATCAGCCCTACTACGCCTTGCACGACCTGAAGGTGTCGCCGGGTGTGCTGAAGGCCAGTGAGAACGTCACGGTGACGGTCCAGGTCAAGAACGTCGGATCGGCGGCGGGCACCTACCGCGCGGCGCTCGAGGTCGGCGGCGTGGTCGAGGCGACCACGCCGGTGCAGCTGGCGGCCGGCCAGTCCAAGACCGTCACGTGGACGGTCGACCCCGACCGGCTGGGCACGTTCGCGGTGAAGGTCGGTCACCTGACCGGCTCCTTCCGGGTGCGCGCGCCGCGCGTCGACCTCGCGGTGTCCACAGTGGACGCGCCGGGCGCGGCCGCGGTCGGTCCCCTGGCGGGCGCGGTGGTCGAGCTGATCGCCGCCGGCCAGGTCCGCGGGCTCGGCAAGACCGACGGCGCGGGCAAGCTCTCGTTCGAGATCCCGGACCCGGTCGGCAGGTACACGCTCGTCGTGCGCAAGCCGACGCCCGAGGGTGGCGGCGACGCCTACCTGCTGCACCGCGAGATCACCGTGATCGACGACGACGCGATCTCGTTCGCGCCACGGGTGCTCGCGGGTGGCGCACGGACGTCGTCCATCGGTGAGAACTTCGCCGTGCGGGCGGACATCGCGCTCGACGCCGCCGACGGGCGGCACACCGGTTCGGTGTTCGTGCGCCCGTCGGCCACCGCACCTCACGGGTACCGCTACGAACCGGGCACCTTGGTAGCGACGCTGGACCGGTACGAGGCGGTCACCGTGCACTCGGTGCGGCACCTCGAACAGGACTGGTTCCTGCCGAGCACGAAGGTCTCCGGGCTCGACTGGACCACCCCGTACGACGTCTCGTTCGCCTTCGGCGGCGCGGCGAAGGTCACGCTCGGCGACGTCGTGGTCGGCGCCGACGGCAAGGCCACCGCGGACTGGTCGGTGACCGACGCGCACGGCGTGCCGTTCGCGACGGTGATGGCCTCCGCCGTGCGGCCGTTCCTGGACCTGCCGGAACGCGCGGCGCTCGAAGACGTCGAGGGCCTGGTCCGGGCGGCGGCGCCGAACGAGCTCAAACCGGTCCTGCGCCTGTTCGCGCCGGACGGCACGCCCGTCCGGGCCGGTTCGATCAGCTGGAACGCCCGGCCCTACACGTTCACGCTCGCACCGGGGACCCCTGACGGGGCGTACCGGTTGGCCCTGGACGTGGACACCGGTGGCTATTCCGGTGACCTCACCGGTGAGTCCCGACTGCGGGTCGGGCCGGAACCGGTGGCCGTGGTGTCGGTGACGGACACGCGCGCCACGTTCGTGCCGGGTGTGCACACGCAGTACGACGTGCGGGTGGTCAACAGCGGCACCGCCGGCTCCGGGCCCATGTCCTGGACGGTGCGCGTCGCGGCCGAGCGGAGCCTGGCGCCGAGCGACGTCGTGCTGCGGATCAGGGTCGGGACGACGTGGCAACGCGTGGCGCTGACCCGTGATGGCGGCGCCCTGACCGGCGTGGTCACGGCCGACGCGGCGGTGGCCGCCGGCTCGGAGCACACGTGGCGGATGTCGTTGTTGGTGCGTGCGCCCGGCACGTACCACGTGGCCGACACGTTCACCGGTGCCGGCATCTCCGTCACCAACGCCGACGAGCTGGTCGTGGCCGAACCGGCGGGCGTCAGGTAACGGGACCGTCCGGTCCCGCGGCGGTGCGGCCGCGGGACCGGACGTCACACGTCGCTTGGCCTCGAACGCCGGTCAGCCGGCGGACCTGCCGTAGACGGCCTTGCCCTGGAAGAAGGTCCGCTCGACCTGGGTGGTGTGGATCCGGTCGGGCGTGATGTCGAACAGGTTGTGGTTCAGCACGACGAAGTCCGCGGAGAAACCGGGGCGGATGGTTCCGACGACGTCCCCGAGCCCCATGGCCTTGGCGGAGTTGCGGGTGAACGCCGCGATGGCGTCGGGCAACGACAGCCGCTGCGCGGGATTGAGCTCGCCGGGGACCGCCGGGTCGGGGTTGGCGCGCGTGACGAGCGTTTCCAGGCCGATCCACGGGTTGGGCAGCGGCACGACCGGCCAGTCGGAACCGGCCGACAGCAGCGCGCCGCTGTCCACGAAGTCCTTGCAGGGCCAGCTGCGGCTGAACGGTTCCGGCGGGATCTGGTTGGCGATGCTCTCCTGGAAGACGTTCGGGTACCAGATGTAGGGCGAGGCGTCGGGGATGACGCCGAGTCGGGCGAAGCGAGGGAGGTCGGCGGGATCGACGTACTCCACGTGCGCGATCTGGAAGACCGGGCCGTCGCCCCGTGCCGCTCGGACTGTTTCGATCGCATCGAGCGCGAGCCGCACCGAGGCGTCCCCGGTCGCGTGCAGCTTGGCGCCGAGTCCGAGTTCACAGCACCGTTCGAGGGTCCGCACCAGGTCCTCGTGCGTCCAGTACGACTCGCCCTTGTAGGTGGGGTCCTCGTGGTCCCCGTGGCACAGGTACGGCGTCAGCATGGCCGTCGTCCGGGTCATGGGAACGCCGTCGAGGAACAGCTTGACGAAGTCGGGCCGGACGTGCGTCCGTCGGTAGGTGCCCGCGACGGCGTAGAGGTCCTCCCCGACCAGGCCCTCCTCGAAGAACGGCCGAGCCGGGAGGGAGGCCACGACCCAGGCGCTCAGCTCGCCCCTGTCGTCGAGATCGGCCAGCGCCCGCAGCCCGTACTCCAGGGTGCCGGCGTCCTGGGCGGCGGTGATGCCGAACGAGTTCAGGATACCCAGCGCGGTCTTGAACGAGACCGCGTGCCGGTCCGCCAGGTCCGGGATGGAGGCGATCGCGGTGTCCTCTGCCACTTTGGACGCCATCTCGTGGAGCACGCCGGTCAGCTTGCCGTCGACGTCGCGCACGTAGGCGCCGCCCTCGGGGTCCGGCGTGTGCTCGCCGACCCCCATCAGCTCGAGCGCACGCGAGTTGACCCACCGGTTGTGCATGGAGTCGTCACGGAGGATCACCGGTCGGCCGGCACCGGCCTCGTCCAGAGCGTGCAGGTAACCGCCCTTGGCCACGGTGTCGAGAACGGTGCTGCCGACGATCCCGCCCACGAGCCACTCGTCCGGCGCGAGCGTGGCGGCACGCTCCCCCACCTTCGCCAGGATCTCGTCGACGGTGTCGGTGGGCGGGAGTGCCAGCTCCCAGGCGGCCTGCGTGCCGCCCGGCCCGATGTGGGTGTGCACGTCGCACAGCCCGGGCATCACCATGCGCCCGCCGGCGTCGAGAACCTCGGTGTCCGCTGTGGACAGTGCGGCGATCTCTTCCGTGCTGCCGACGGCGATGACCTCGCCGCCGGCGACGGCGAACGCCTCGGCCCACTCCCGGGAGGGGTCGCAGGTGTAGACGGCCCCGTTCGTGACGATCAGGTCCGCGCGTTGGCTCATGGTGGCGTCTCCTGAGTGGGAAGGGGGAAGAGCTACGCCGAGACGGTCGACTCGAAGGTACTTCGGGGGCAAGATCCACGACCAGCGGTCGCGCGTGTTCGAGCACGAAATCCGAAGTCTCGTCACCGGGACGGTCCGCGGCCCAGCTCAGGTGGGTAGACCCGCGGGCGGGCACGACCGATAAACAAGAACCGCGGCTCCCCTGTGACACCCCACCGCGCCCGCCTGGTCCACCTGCGGCGGTGAAGCGCTCTCTCGAAAGTGCCGCCCGGAAGCGGATGTGATCCGGACGTTCTACGTTGCTGGAGGGCGAAACCCCGGCCAGGCCAGCCCGCGACCAAGCCGGTCCCCCGTTGCGGGGAGAGCTGACCTCGATCAAGGCGACGTACGCCGTCGGTGAGGCGGTGGAGCTGACGTGCTCGACGACGTTCCCGACCGACGAGAACCGGGTGGCGCTGTTCCGGCTCCCCGACCAGGGGCCGGTCGACCAGGGCCAGTGCCCGTCCACGCCGTTGTGGAAGGCCGCGCCGGGGAGCAGCGGCGTGGTCGAGTTCTGGGATTTCGACGTGCTCACCGAGGGGAGGTACCTCGCGTACTTCCTGCACGACAACGGCTACGCCTGGCTGGCGCCGCCCGTCCCGTTCACCGTCGGCGCGATCGCGACACCCGGGGTGGAGTTCCTCGCGCCCCGGTTCTCGCTCCGCAACGCGCAGGTCGGGGTGGACTACTCGGCCACCGTGTCGGCCACTGCCACCACCCCGTACCCGACCCGGATCACCTACACGCCGGCCGAGGGCCCGGAATGGGTCGTGCTGTCCGCCGTCGGCGAGATCACCGGGTGTCCCGGGGACGAGCACGTCGGCGCCGACCGGCTGAGCGTGACGGCCTCCGACGGGAAGGGCACGGCCACCGCCGAGGTGTCGATCACCGTGAGCGCACGCGGAGCGCCCCTCGTCGGCGAGTTGGTGGTCGCGACCTGGAACCAGTGGTACGGAGGTCGGGAGGTCAACGGCCACCACACCAAGGAGCTGCGGTTCCTCCTGGAATCCGACGCGGATGTCGTCGGCATCCAGGAGTCGTACGGCGACGGCGCGATCCGACTCGCGCAGGCCCTCGGCTGGCACTACGTGCAGACCTCCTACGACCTCGGGATCGTCAGCAGGTACCCCGTCGTCGAGGAGTACCGGGTGTGCGCCGGGGAGAAGTCGGAGCCGGACCGGCCGATGGCGATCGGGGCCCGGCCGCCGACCCCGGCCTCACCTGGTCCCCGGTCAAGAAGAGGAACGAGGACGACCCGGGCAAGGAGGAGCCACAGGACCGCATCGACTTCATCCACGTGGCGGGACGGGTGATCGTCGTGGACTCCGCCACCTACGTGAAGGGCACCCCGCGGCACTACATCAAAGGGAAGAAGTACCACGTCGACAACGAGTGGACCTCCGACCACGCCGCCGTCATCACGAAGCCGGCCTGGCCGCCCCGTCAGTGATCCCCGGCCTCGACGTCGTTCGCACCGGTCGGGGCGGACGAACCGCCTACCGGTCAGGGACGCCGGCCAGGCCGGTGCTGGGCCAGGGTGGCAGGCGGCCGGAGGCGAAGTCCTCGCGCAGAGCTGTGACGCGACCGGAGATCAGTTCGTCGAGTTCGGGCATGGGGACCACGTCGCCGTTGAATTCGGGATCGGTCCGCGCCTCCGCCGCCAGCACGCGCGTTTCCGTGGAGAGGTTGACCGCCATGTGCGGTGTGCCGGCCGCGATGTACATGAAGTCGCCGGGACCGCGGAGGCTGACGTCCTCCAGTTGCTCGCCCAGGAAGGTCGCGGCCCAGCCGTCGACGATGACGACGAGTTCGTGCTCGGCGTGCTTGTGCGCTTCGGACATCCCGGCCGGGGGCGTGATGACCACGCCGGCGCCGATGGCCCGGCTCCCCGCTGTCGCGGTGTTGACGCAGGTCAGCAGGGCTTGGCCCTGAATGCTGAAGACTGGTTGCAGGTTGCGCGAGGACACGGTGTACCACGGGCGGTGCTGGGGTCCCTTCTCCACGAATGCCGACGCTAACCGCCGCAAACCCGGACCGCCCGCACGAGCACACCGACGAGTGAGCCCGGGTTCGGGACGAGCCGTTGTCGGTCACGAACTCGGTGACGCCTGCGGGTCCCGGCTCATCGGCGCGTGCCCCATCGGGGCCTTCCAGAAGGGGTCAGGCGGGAGAAGATCCGGAACGAACGGTCGCCGTGGTAGTCGAGGTGGTACGGCGTCCCGACGATGATTTCTTCGAGCGGATCCCACTCGTTGTGGGTGCTGACCGGGCTGACCAGGTCGTCGACGGTTTCGATTTCGACTGCGGCGGTCTCCGCTGTGCGCCGCCCTCCCTTGCTCGAGTGAAGTTCGCCCTTCAACCTGAATTGCGGTGGAGCGGATGCCGCCGGGTTCAGCGGGACGGGGGCGGGCCGCAGAGCGCGGCCAACTGGTCCACCACTTCGACGATCGGCTTCCGGGTGTCGATCTCCACCGTGGCCGTCGCCCTGAGCAGCGGTTCCACCTCGGCCGTGTCCGCGGCGATGCGGGCGCGCTGGTCGTCGGTCTTCCCGAACGGGTTGTCCGAACGTCCGGCGATGCGCTCGAACATCACCTCGAGCGGCGCGCTGAGCAGCACGACGTGGGCGAAACGGGAGTAGAACCGGCTTTGGTTCCACACCGTGCCGAAGATGAACAGGGGTTCCCCGGAACGCTCGTGCTCGGTGAGCAGACCGTCGATCCGGCCCTCGCGCCACTGCCGCTCGACCCCGGTCCCGTCCGATGTCGGGATTTCCTCGACCCACCCCCCGAAGTCGGTGTCCACCACCCGGTAACCGCGTTGTTCGAGGTGGTTCAGGACCGTCGACTTACCCACCCCGGACATGCCGGTCACCAGAATCGCAACCACCCTGTCATCGTAGAGGAAAAAGCGACCGTCCGACCAGGTCGGACAGCCCTCAGCAAGCCAGTCGCAAATAGAAAAGCGATAATCCCCGACTGCGATGACCACGCGTCCAGGTCCTCACCGAGGCCCGTGCAGGAAGATTGGGGATGTGCTGCCCTACGTCTACCGCGTCACCAAGTACGACCCGGCCGACCGTGACGAACACGGCCACTACACCGGTCCCGAGGACGCCGTCAGCGATCACGGCGTGGTCGAGACGGCCTACCTGCGGGCGGTCGAGGCGTTCGCGGCGAACGTCGGCGTCGACCGCTTGTCCGTGCGCGAGCCGCAGATCCCCTCCCTCGCGCACCTCGGCGTCACGCCGCCCTTGGACGCCTTCGGGCTGGACGGGCTCTTTCCGACCGGCCCGGCGGGCTTCCACGACGGAGCCGAGGTGCCGCTCGACATCGGCCTGGAGCTGGTGCGGGTCATGCTGCGTGACCGCGGCGCCTGGTGCCGGCTGGAGGTGGAGGGTGTGTTCGCCGTGCACGTGGGATGGGACCAGTACCTCTACATCGGCAGTGACCGGTCGTGCGAGGAGGCGCTGACGCGGACCCGCGCGCTCGGGTTGTTCCCGGAACGCCTGGACGCCTCCCCGTACGACGTGGAGACCGACGCGGAGGACGTCCAGCGGCCGGGCGACGACGACTTCTGGGCCGGTGTGCGCTGGGCAGTCGCCACCGGCCGCGCCGGAATCCTGGAGGAGACCTACCTCCTGGGCGCCTCGCGATGGCACCACCTCACCCGCGGCACGATCGACGTGGTTCGCGCCGGGCTCGCTCCCCGCGCCCGTCTGGCCGTGTGGCCGCCCCTGTCCCCCGACGTCGACGCCGTCCTTCGGACCATCCCAGCCGACGGGCTCGTCGAAGGCGTCTGGCAGGACGAGGACGGCCGGATCCACAGCGCTATCGCCGACGACATCGAGTTCCCGGAGTTGGCCGCCCGGATGGCCGGTGCCGACGCCGCCGCGGTCCTGCCCGTGTCCGCCGATGACCGGGCGCCCCTGTTCACCGCTGTCATGCCTGATCGCGACGGAGTGGTACGCGCCCGGTGGCGAACCGAGCCGACGTCGAGCGACCGGAGCTGGGCCTTCCTCAAGACCCTGCACCGAGGTCGGGTCGTCACCGGCACGGTGACCCGGATCGCGAGCTTCGGCGTCACCTTCGTGGACATCGGCGGCTTCGAAGCGATGATCAACATCCCGGAGCTGTCATGGCGCCCCGTCAACCACCCCTCCGACGTCGTCACCGTCGGTCAGGAGGTCGACGCCGAGGTTCTCGACGTCGACCCGATCCGCGATCGCGTATCACTGTCCCTCAAGGCGTTGCAAGAAGATCCAATGCCGCTGCTGGTCGGGCAGATCGGCCGGACCATCGTCGGTCGCGTCACCAAACTCGTGCCGTTCGGCGTGTTCGTGCGCATCGAAGAGGTCGAGAACGGGTTCGAGGGGTTGGTACCCGACTCCGAACTGGCCGACGGGCCCTCGGACAACCCTCAGCGCGGCATCCAGGTCGGTCACACCCTCCTGGCCAAGATCGTGGACGTCGACCCGGTCCGGCGCCGGATCACCCTCTCACCGGCCGGCCACGTCACCGGCGCCGACACCGTCCGGTGAGCTCTTCAGCCAGTGCTCACCGATCAGTTCGAACGTGCGCGGCACTTCCCAGTAGGCGCTGTGGGACTCCGGGAACGGGACTCTCGCGTCGGCCTCCTCGTCCTTGATCCCCTGCACGCCGTAGAGCACCGGTGACTGCGAACCCACTGTCACCAGCAGCACGACGGTGGGCGGGTTGGGCAGCGGGAGCAAGTCGACCACCGCGATGCCGCCGAGGCTGTGACCGACCACGGCCCCGGGTTGGCGCACACGTCGTCGGAGGCGTAGTGGTTGATGCCGACCACCAACGCCCACGTGCTCGCGCTCTCTCGCATGGGCCGTCACCTCCTCGCCCAGCGCGGCTGTCGTTGGTTCGATCGGCCGTATGCGCGCGGCCGTCAGCCCGGACTCGACACCGACGGCGAGCTGTCCGCGGTTCAGGCGTGGTCGGGTAGCGTGCGGGCCACGTCGTGGGGTGACGGCATCGAGGCCACCTCGGCGGCCATCGCGCGGGCCGCGTCGCGCACGGCCTCGTCGGTGAGCAGCCGCCGCGCCTTGGTCGTGATCGCCTCGGCGGTCACGTCCTCGGGCAGCAGGTGGTCGCCCAGCCCGGCCCCGGTCACCACCTCGGCGTTGTTGAACTGGTCGGCCGCCTGAGGCAGGACGAGCTGCGGCACGCCCGCGCCGAACGTGCCCATCGTTGTACCCGCGCCGCCGTGGTGGACCACGAGGTCCGCGTGCGGCAGCAAGTCGGCTTGGGGCACCCACGGCAGCACCACGACGTTGCCCGGCAGTTCGCCCAACGCCCCCGGATCGACCTTCGGCCCGGCGGCCACGAGCACCCTCGCGCCCACCACCGCCAATCCGTCGATGGCGGTGCGCAACGACGCCGCCTGGCTGAACGCCGTGCCCAACGTCAGGTACACCAAGGGCTCCCGGTGCTCCCCGACCCACGACGGCAACTCCCCCGCCGCGGCGAACGCCACCGGCCGCAACGGGATCCGGTGCACCGATGAGGCCAGGAACGCCGGGTTCTGCACCGAAGGCGGGCAGATGTCGAGGTACGGGTGGCCCAGCGTCATGGAGTCGGTCGTGGGCACCTCGACGCCGAGCTCCGCGCCGAGGGCGATGAGGTAGTCGCGCGCGGGCTCGGCGAAGGCGGGCTCCTGCCACATCCGACCGTACGAGTGGCACAGCGCGGGCACGCCCGCGACCTTCGCGGCCAGGCCCGCGCCGGGGTTGCCGAACTCGTGCACGACCAGGTCGGGCTTGCGTTCGGCGAGGACCGGCGCCAGCCCGGTGGCGAAGCTGCGCGGCAGCACCGAGGCGAACGTGAACGCGACCCGCTCGACGTCGACGTCGGTCGGCGTCTCGGGCCTGGCCCCCGCGATCGCGAACTCGAACGCCTTGCGCGGCGACATGCCGCCTTCGACGTGCTCGATGCCGTGTGACGCCAGGACGTCCGCGAAGTCCTTGCCCGTGAAGTAGTCGACGTCGTGGCCGAGCTCCCGCGCGGCGACGGCGAGCGGCAGCAAGGGGAAGGTGTGCCCGTACAAGCCGAGGCTGGAGAAGAGGATCCGCACGGGCTCAGAGCGTAGACTCCGGCCGCACCTGGCGACCATGCGTGTTTCCGCTGGTTGCATAGACGTTGCGAGACGACGGGTTCGGGGTTTCCCTTGACACGCACCGGACGCGGTCCCATCGTGTGGAAACATGGCCGTACGCCGGGAAGTGCGCACGCGGTTGACGTTGCCGGCTCTCATCGCCGCGGTGGTGGTGGTCCTGTCCGGCTTCTCGGTGGGGCACGCCCGAGCCGAGTCGCCCACCGTCGTGGTCGACCACGGTGGCACGAGTTACGCGGTCATGCCCGGTTCGGGGAGCGCGGTCGTCCGGCTGTCGCTGTCCGGCCCACCGGCGGCCGCGACGAGCGTGACCATCGCGTTGGCCGGCACCGGCGCGTCCGGACCGGTGTTCGTGAGCTCGCGCCGCACGCTGACGTTCACACCGGCCGACTGGAACGTGCCCCAGCCCGTCAGGATCATCTCCTTGCGCGACTTCGGCACGGCGGCGTTCCGCGTGACGGGGCCGGGCGTGGCCGACGGCGTGATCCAGGTGTACTCCAGCACGATCCCGTTGCCGCCCAACGTGAACCAGAGCTGCCGGATCACCCACTCCACCCACTCGTGGCCCGGAGGCTTCGCGACCACCGCCACCGTGACCAACACCGGCACGGCACCGATCACCGACTGGACCGTGTCCGCGCTGTTCGACGGCGACGAGCAGGTGGTCGGCTCGTGGCCCGGCGAGTGGGGCCAGTACGGTCGCGGCGCGGCCTTCGCCGCACTACCGGGACAGCGCGTCCTGACGCCCGGCGCATCGGTGACCATCGGCTTCCACGGCCGGTACACCCAGCGGGTCGGCGGACCGTGGCTGCGGTGCACCCCCGAGCCGTACCTCCTGCCGACCACCACCCCCACCCCCACGACCACGCCGGGAAGTTCGAGCTGACGGGAGCCGGATCGCCCCTGGCCGCCGTGACCCCCAGGCACGGCGGCAGGACCTCGACGCGGCAACGGATCGGGTCGTTCAGCGCACGGCCAACCCCGGCATCGTGACGCTCACGTTGAAGTTCGATCGCATCGGAAGCACCGAGTTGATCCGGATCAGCTCGTGGTAGGGGTCGGGTGGCGGTGGGGGGATCGGGATCGGCCGGCGCAGCCACCACCAGATGAGCCACCACCACCGGTCGAGACCGCACCAACCGACGTAGAGGTAGTCGTCCCCGCCGTAGACCGCGGAAACGGGCCCGCCGGGAACGTGAGACGCGGGACCGGCGATGACCCACGGCTGCGGATGGGAGCCCCACGCATCGGTGGCCGCTCGGATCGCGCCGTCCGCCCCGGCGTAGGTGACGACGGACTCGCCGGTCGGGGCCATGGTCGCGGTCAGGTGCGCGCCGACCGGCACCGCACCGACCTCGGAGAGCGGAACCATCGGTTGCGGGGTGAGGCCGGAGAACGGAATGCGCCAGAGCCGTCCGTCCGTGCCGGTGAAGAACGCCGCGGCGGGGCCGTTCGTCCTGGAGGCCGCGGTGACGGGTGTGCCGGGCGCGGCCACGTTGGCCGGGGTGGCCGCGGTGGTCGTCCACACGGCGATCGGGCCGGAGGGTCCCGTGCCGACCTGGGCCACCGCGGTGCGGATGCCCCCGTTGGCGCCGACGAACGCCACACCGGTCCGGTCGTACACCGGGAACGCGGCCAGTGGGGTGGACGGCGACACCGAGCCGGGCTGGGCCAGGGGCGCCAACGGGATGGCCGGGACACCGGACCTCGAGTACATGGTGTGGTAGATCGCGCCGTTGGAGCCGGTGAAGTGGACGTGGGTCCCGGTCGGCCCCTCCACCGCCGCGATGCGGCCGCCGGGCGGGGCCAGGCCGCCTTGGGGGTGGCGGACGAAGTTCAGGCCGGACCCGGCGGCACTGGTGAACCCGGCGATCAGGCCACCGTGGCTGCCGATGGTGAACACGGCGACGCTGCCGTCCGCCCGCCGGACCGTGCTGACGTTGCCGCCGGCCGGACCTACCGCGGTCGAGCCGACGGGGCCGGTGGAGCCGAGGCCGGCGGTGCAGAGCCGGCCGTCGCTCCCGATGTAGAAGCCGGCGGGCGAGGGCGCCATGGCCGACGGGGCGGCCGAGGCGGGTCCGGTGAGGCCGACGGGCAACGCCGTGGCCACACCGCCCAGGACCGCGGCTCGCAGCAAGTCGCGCCGGGTCGGTCCCCCGGACGCGGTGGTGGTGGGAATCATGAGGCCAAGCTAGGAACACCGGGCGCTGTCCGGCGGTTTCCGGAACGCGGACGGCTGCGGTGAGATGTGGTGGTGTGACGGTCAGCGACTCGGGTGGGATCATGGCGCAGCACTCCAGGCAGGCGTTGGACGCGTTCGTCGGTGAGCTCAACCGGTTGCGGCAGTGCGCGGGGGCGCCGTCGTTGAGCCAGATCGCGTCGTCCTCGACCGCGATCGGCCACCCGCTCGCCCGGTCGACCGTGAGCGACAAGCTGAACGCGAAGTCGTTGCCCGAGTGGGACTTCGTCGTCGGCTTCGTCCGCGCCTGCCTGGCGCACGCCGACCAGGCCGACGTGCGGGTGCCGGAGGAACTGGCCGACCTGCGGCGGTGGGATGCCGCGCACTGGGAACTGCTCGGCTCGATCGACGGTCACCGCTCGACCGGTCGGCTCGCCGTCGCCGCGCAGAACGAGGTGCGCCGTCGCCAGGCGCGCACCCGTTCGCCGGAGCCGGAGACCGACGCGTGGGTGGTGCCGCGGCAGTTGCCCGCCCCGGTTCCCCACTTCGCCGGCCGGGCCGGGCACCTGGCGCGGTTGACGGGGCTGCTCGCCGCGCCCCGGCCGGCCCCGGCGATGGTGATCACGGCGATCGGCGGCACCGCGGGCGTCGGCAAGACCACGCTCGCGGTGCACTGGGCCAACCAGGTGGCCGATCGCTTCCCCGACGGCCAGCTGTACGTGAACCTGCGCGGTTTCGACGCGGAGTCGTCACGGGTGGACCCCGCCGTGGCGCTCAGGGGATTCCTGCACGCGTTGGGTGCGCCCGTCGAGCGCGTCCCGACCGACCGCGACGCGCAGACCGGGCTGTACCGGAGCATGTTGATCGGCCGCCGGGTGCTGATCGTGCTCGACAACGCCCGTGACGCCGAGCAGGTTCGACCGCTGTTGCCCGGATCGCCGGGCTGTCTCGTGCTGATCACCAGCCGGCAGCAGATGACCGGGCTGGTCGCGGCGGAGGGCGCTCACCCGATCGTGTTGGACCTGCTGTCCGACGCCGAGGCGGTGGACGTGCTCGCGCTGCGGCTCGGCGCGGGGCGGATCGCGGCGGAGCCGGAGGCGGTGCGCCGCATCGTCAGCTCCTCGGCCGGGCTGCCGCTCGCGCTCGCGGTCGTGGCGGCCCGCGCCCAGACCTTCCCCGACTTCTCCCTCTCCCGCCTCGCCGACGAGCTGGACGCGGCGCGGTTGGACGGGTTCGCCAGTGCCGAGCCCTCGATGGACATCCGGTTCGTCTTCTCCTGGTCCGGCAAGCAGCTCGACGCGCCGACCGCCCGGCTGTTCCGGCTGCTCGGGCTGCACCCGGGCGGCGGGTTCGGGCCGGACGCGGCGGCGAGCCTGGCCGGGCAGCCGCTCGCGGACACCCGCCGCCGATTGGCGGTGCTGGCCCACGCCAACCTGGTGTCCGAACCGTCGCCAGGGCGCTACGCCATGCACGACCTGCTCCGGGCGTACGCCGCCGAGCAGGCCGAGGAAGTCGACGGGGCGCCGGGCAGACGGCGGGCGATCGGCCGGTTGCTCGACCACTACCTCCACGCCGCCCACGCCGCGGACCTGCTGCTGAACCCGCACCGTGACGCGATCACGGTGCCGCCGCTCCCCGCCGGGGTGACCGTGCCGACGTTCGCGGGACGCGAGCAGGCCTGGGCGTGGCTCACCGCCGAGTACCAGGTGCTGCTCAACGCGATCGAGCTCGCCGCCGACGGCTTCGACACCCTGGCGTGGCAACTCGCGTGGTCGATGAGCACCTACCTCGACCGGATCGGCGCCTGGGCCGAGCAGAGCAGGGTCCAGCGGATCGCGGTGGCCGCGGGCGCCAGGCAGGGGGACCTCGACGCGCAGGCCCGCGCACGACGCAACTGGGCGGTGGCGTGCCTGCGTCGCAAGCACTACGCCGAAGCGGACGAGCACCTGCGCCTCGCGCTCGGCCTCTACGACGAGCTCGGTGATCACGTCGGCGCCGCCAGGACGGTGCTGAACCTCGGCATCCTCGCCGAGCAGCGGTCCGACTTCCCGGCCGCGCTCGACCACGCGCGGCGGGCGTTCGACCGCTTCGCGCTGGCCGGTCACACGCACGGCCAGGCCAATGCGCTCAACAACATCGGCTGGTACCAGATCCAGCTCGGCGACTACGAGAGCGCCCTCGACCACTGCGGGCGGGCGCTCGTCCTGCACGAGGAGATCGGCAACACCTACTGGCAGGCGCACGCCTGGGACAGCCTGGGCTCCGCCCATCACCACCTCCACCACCACCGGGAGGCGATCGGCTGCTTCGGCCGGGCACTGGCGTTGTGGCGGGACGCGGGTGAGCGCTTCTTCGAGGCGACGACGTTGACGCACCTCGGTGATTCGCAGGAGGCCGTGGGTGACACCGCGAGCGCGCGATCGACGTGGTTGCTGGCCGCCGCCATCCTCGACGACCTGGCGCACCCGGACGCAGGTCCGGTGCGGGCCAGGCTGCACGCGGCCCCAGCCCTGACCCGGACCGAGCCCGACGGCGCGGCGGCCCACCACTGAGGACCGCCGCGGTCGGACGCGTCCGGGGAACGTGCCACCCCTCACGCATCGGTCCGGGGCGGGCACCCGGCCGAGTCACCGGTCGCGGGGTCAGGAGCCCTCTTCCACGGCTTCGACCGCGCCGAGAAGGCCGCGGAGGCCGACTTCGTAGCGCTGGGCCTCCGCCGGATCGGACAGCCACTCCTCCACCGGCACGCCGACGGCCCCCTCTTCCGGCCGGCCGGCCTCGGCCTCCGCGAGCTCTACCCTGACGGTGAGCTCCAGGTCGTGCAGGAAGGCGTTGTCGCCGGTCGGGGTGCTCACTCGTGCCCCCTGGCGATCCTGCCGGTCACGACGATCTCCACGACGACCTCCTGTCCGCCGGGCCACCCGTCGCGGTCCCGGCGTCAGCTGAGACAGGACAGGCCCGCGATCCGTGACAAGCCCGCGCGAAATCTCTCGAGTCACAACCAGCGGGGGTGTCCGGTCTTAGCCGACGGATCCCGAGCCAACCCATCCTCAAGGAGTTCTCCCAATGTCGTTCACCGTCGTACAGGAGGCGGAGCCGCCCTTCATCCCGGCGGGTGCGCACGCGATGACCGTGGTCGTCGAGTACCCGCCGGGAGACCCCGGCACCCCGCCGCACCGGCACCCCGGACCGGCCTTCGGCTACGTGCTGGAGGGCGAGATGGTGTTCGAGCTCGAAGGTGAGCCGGCACGTGTCGTGCGGGCCGGCGAGGCGTTCTGGGAGCCGGGTGGCGATGTCATCCACTACCAGGACGGCAACAACCGTGACGACATCCCGGTGCGCTTCACCGTCACCATGCTCTGCGAACCGGGCAAGCCCATGGTCGACCTCGTGAACGCCGAAGAACTCGACCGGCGCAAGGACCGCCGGGCCCCGCGCACGAACCGAGAAGGAAGGTCGAAGAAATGAAGATCGCTGTCATCGGCGGGACCGGGCTCATCGGATCGCAGGTGGTCGAGATCCTGAACGCGAGCGGGCACGAGGCGGTGCCGCACTCGCCGTCCACCGGTCTGGACCTGCTCAGCGGGCAGGGTCTGCCCCAGGCCCTCGAAGGGGCCGACGTCGTCGTCAACCTGACGAACTCGCCGACCTTCGACGACGCCTCGCCCGCGTTCTTCCAGAAGACCATGGACACCCTGCTCGCGGCCGCCGAGGCCGCCGGCGTCGGCCACGCGGTCATCCTCTCGATCGTGGGCGTCGACCAGGTGCCGGACCTGGCCTACTACCGCGCCAAGGTGCTCCAGGAGGACATCCTCAAGGCCGGCCCCGTGCCGTACTCGATCGTGCGCGCCACGCAGTTCTTCGAGTTCATCGACGCCGTGCTGTCCTGGACCTCCGACGAGAACACCGTCCGCCTGCCCGCCACGCCCGTCCAGCCCATCGCCGCGGCCGATGTCGCCCGGGCGGTGGCGGACGTCAGTGCGGGCGCGCCGCTGCGGGGCGTCCGCGAGGTCGCCGGTCCCGAGGTCTTCACGCTCGACGAGTTGGGCCGGATCACCCTCGCCGCCCGCGGTGACCAGCGCGCCGTCGTCACCGACGACGGCGCCGGCATGTTCGCCGCCGTCCCGGGCGACGTCCTCGTCGCCAAGGACGACGCCGTCGTCGCCGGGACCACCTATCGGGACTGGCTCGCGCGCTGACGGGACCGGGCCCGCACGGCAGTGGTCGTGCGGGCCGGCGTCAACGGCGGTGCCGGCCACCCAGCTTGGCCGGGTCGAGCACGATCCACAGGTCGCCGACCTCGGCGTCGGTCTCCCGGACGGCGACCACCGCGACGGCACGGCCCGCGTGGCGCAGTGCCGGCCCGGCGCGGCCGTTGACCGACTCGATGGTCAGCTCGGTGTCCGGTCGCCCGCACAGCACGGCCGTGACCAGCGGGACACGTCGTCCGCGCCGTGGACGGCCCCCTCGGCGCGGGCACCCGGCCACCGCTGTCGCACACGGCGACGGCGTCGGCGCCCAAGGCGGCCCGGACGGCGTCGGCGTCGCCCCGCAGGCACGCCTCGGCGAACCCGCGCACGACGCCGTCGACCACGCTCAGCCCATCCGCAGTCGCCGGCGGCGACCGGGCACCCCGGTGACCGTCACTTCGGACGAGGGGACCGCGTCGGACACCGCCGTGAGCTTCTCGGGGTTGAGCATCCACAGCACCTGGTCGATGCCTTCGGCCGTGGTGCTGACCGCGACCACGCCGAACTCGACCCCGTCGCGCACCAGCACGGCGGAGACCTGCCCGTTAGCGCTCGCCCACCGCGTGTCGACGTCGTCCCAGAACCAGGTGGAGAACGCGCCCAGGAACTGCGCCACGGCGGGCCGGCCCACGATCGTCTTCCGGGCGACGCCCATCCTCCCGTTGCCGTCGGACACGCTGGTCACGTCCGGCGAGAAGAGCCGCTCCAGCGCGGCCATGTCGCCGGTGCGGGCGGCGGCGATGAACGTGGTCAGCAGCTCCCGCTGCGCGTCGGGGGTCGCCGGCGTGCGCCGTTCGCCCGTCATGTGCCTGCGCGCCCGGCTGACCAGCTGGCGCACCGCGGGCTGGGTCGACTGGAGGATGTCGGCGACCTGCGCGTACGGGTAGTCGAAGGCCTCGCGCAGCACGTACGCGGCGCGTTCGTTGGGGGTGAGCTTCTCCATCAGCATCAGGGCCGCGAACTCCAGGGCCTCGCCGCGTTCGGCGCCCAGGTACGGGTCCGCGCTCGTGTCGACGGGTTCGGGCAGCCACGGCCCGACGTACGTCTCGCGCCGCACCCTCGCCGACTGGAGTGCGTTGATCGCGAGCCTGGTCGTGGTCGTGGCCAGGAACGCACTCGGGTTGACCACCTGCGTGCGGTCGCACGTCTGCCACCGCACCCAGACGTCCTGCACCAGGTCCTCGGCCTCGGTGACGCTGCTGAGCATGCGGTAGGCGATCCCGAACAGGCGTGGCCGGACGTCGGTGAAGGTCGCCGCGGCCTGCTCCAGGTCGTCCGTTCCCGCCGGCTCGGGGGTCACACCGGAATCCGTCAACCGTCGCCTCCGTGGCCGTTCGTGCTGGTTCCCGCGGTTCCCGAACGTACCCCTCCGCCTCGTGACCGGCCGTCGGCCCAGGTCCGATCTTCGTCACAACCGGGTGGCCCGTCCGGTCTCACGGGGTGACCGAGAGAAGAGGGGACAGCATGAGGACCGTCGACATCCGCGTCCGGATGAGCGCGCGCTCGATCGAGGAGCCCAACCGCGTCGCCACCCGGCTGGAGTTGTTGTTCGACCTGATGTTCGTCGTCGCGGTGGCGAGTGCCGTCAGCCAGTTGGCGCACGCGATCGAGGCCGGTCACGCGTCGTCGGGCGTGATGCCCTTCCTCCAGGTCTTCTTCGCGATCTGGTGGGCGTGGATGAACTTCACGTGGTTCGCCTCGGCCTACGACACCGACGACGTGGTCTTCCGGTTGATGGCCATGCTCCAGATGGCCGGTGTGCTCGTCCTCGCCGCCGGGGTGCCCTCGGCCACCGAAGGCGATCTCCGGACGGTGACGCTGGGTTACCTCCTCATGCGGATGGCGCTCGTCGCGCAGTGGGTGCGAGTGGCGATCGAGGACCCGGCGAGCAGGCGCACGGCGCTGCGTTACGCGGTGGGCATCGCCGTCGCGCAGGCCGGCTGGCTGGTGCGGCTCGTGCTGGTGGAGTCCGGTGTGCTCACCGGCGGCTGGCTGCTGCCCGCCTTCGCCGCGCTCGTGCTGGTCGAGCTGGTGGTGCCGCCGTGGGCGGAGCGCGGGGGGCCGACGACCTGGCACCCGCACCACATCGCCGAGCGGTACGGCCTGTTCACGATCATCCTCTTCGGCGAGAGCGTGTTCGCCGCGTCGACCGGTGTCGACGTCGCGGTGCGGGAGGGGTGGACGTGGTCGCTGACCGTGGTCGCCGGATCGGCGCTGGTGCTGATGTTCGCGCTGTGGTGGCTGTACTCGCTGGAGCCGGGCGGCGAGGCGCTGGCCACGCTGCGGCACCGGTCGTACCTGTGGGGCTACGGCCACTTCGGGCTGTTCGCGGCGCTCGCCGCCCTCGGCGCCGGGCTGGAGGTCGCCGTGGCGCACGCCGGGCACCACGCCGCGATCTCGCCGGTCACAGCGGGTCACGCGGTGGCGGTGCCGGCCGCCGGGTTCCTGGTGCTGCTGTGGGTGGTGCACGCGCCGTTCGTCCGGCGGTCGGTCGTCCGGCACACCGGTCCGCTGGTCGGCGCCGCGGCCGTCGTGCTCTCGCCGACGGCGGCGCCGGCCGTGGGGTTGGCCGGCACCGTGGCCCTGATCGCGGCGGTGTGCGTCGTCGTCACCGCGTCGACCGTCGTATCCCATCGGCGGAGGGATGTGGAGCTGAGGGCGTAGTGCTCCTCCGCGGAACCCGATGGACCGGTGCGTCGGTTTGTGACGCGCGTCGCGCGGTGTCACAACGGGAAGGGCTGTCCGGTCTCAGCTGTGACCGAGGTTCCCGGGCCGGCCGGGTACCGCAGCCCGAAAGGCTCGTCATGAAGATCGTCGTCATCGGTGGTTCCGGTCTGATCGGCTCCAAACTCGTGCGCAAGCTGGGCGAACACGGGCACGAGGCGGTTCCCGCGTCGCCTGATTCCGGGGTGGACGCGCTGACCGGGGAGGGCTTGGACGAGGTGCTGGCAGGCGCCCAGGTCGTGGTCGACGTCTCCAACTCGCCGTCGTTCGCCGACGAGGCCGTGATGAACTTCTTCCGCACCTCGACCGGAAACCTGCTCGCCGCCGAGGAGAAGGCGGGTGTGGGTCACCACGTGGCGCTGTCGGTGGTGGGCACCGAACGGCTCGCCGACAGCGGTTACATGCGGGCGAAGGTCGTGCAGGAGCAGTTGATCAAGGACTCGGGACTGCCGTACTCGCTCGTGCACGCGACCCAGTTCTTCGAGTTCGTGCGGAGCATCGCCCAGGCGGCCACGGACGGGAACACCGTGCGCCTGTCCGACGCCCTGATCCAGCCGATGGCGGGCGACGACGTGGCGAGCGCCCTCGGTCGCACCGCCGTGGGGGCACCGCTCAACGGCATGATCGAGGTGGCGGGCCCCGAGCAGTTCGGCCTCGACGAGCTGATCCGCAAGGGGCTCGCGTTCCAGGGTGACCCGCGCGAGGTGGTGACCGACCCGGACGCACGCTACTTCGGTGCCCTGTTGGAGAAGGGCACCCTGCTGCCGGGCCCCGACGCGCGGCTGTCGACCACCCGGTTCGAGGAGTGGCTGCCGCTGAACCCGCCGCCGGCGAAGTAGGCGACTCGTGAACCACACCGAGCACCAGATCGCGACGTCCGTCCTCGTCATCGGCACGGGCGGGGCGGGGCTGCGCGCCGCCATCGAACTCGCGGAGCGCGGTGTCGACGTGCTCGCGGTCGGCAAACGACCGAAGTCGGACGCGCACACCACGCTCGCCGCCGGTGGCATCAACGCGGCGCTGGCGACGATGGACCCGGAAGACTCGTGGCAGCAGCACGCGGCGGACACCCTCAGGGAGAGCTACCTGCTGGCCGACCCCGAGACCGTGCGGATCGTGACCGAGAACGCCGCCCGGGGCATCGAAGACCTCGAGCGCTACGGGATGCCCTTCGCGCGCGAGGCCGACGGGAAGATCTCGCAGCGGTTCTTCGGCGCCCACACCCACCGCCGCACCGCGTTCGCCGGCGACTACACCGGACTGGAGATCCAACGCACACTGGTCAACCGGGCGGCACAGCTCGACATCCCGATCCTCGACACGGTCTACATCACGCGGATCCTGGTGCGCGACAACGTCGTCTTCGGTGCTTACGGGTTCGACCTCGAAGACGGCAAGCGGTACGTGATCCACGCCGACGCGGTGATCCTCGCGGCAGGTGGGCACACCCGCATCTGGCGCCGCACGTCGTCCCGGCGGGACGAGAACACCGGCGACTCCTTCCGGCTCGCGGTGCTGGCCGGTGGCCGCATCCGGGACGCCGAACTCGTCCAGTTCCACCCGTCGGGTCTCATCGCGCCGGAGAACGCGTCGGGCACGCTCGTGTCCGAGGCGGCACGTGGAGAAGGCGGGGTGCTGCGCAACGCGTCGGGCGAGCGGTTCATGTCCCGGTACGACCCCGAACGGATGGAGCTGTCCACTCGCGACCGGGTGGCGCTGGCGGCGTACACCGAGATCAAAGAAGGGCGGGGCACGCCCGCCGGCGGCGTGTGGCTCGACGTCTCGCACCTGCCCAGGGACACGATCATGCGCCGGCTCCCCCGGGTCTACCAGACCCTGCTCGAGCTCCAGATGCTCGACATCACCCGGGAACCGATCGAGATCGCGCCCACGGCGCACTACTCGATGGGCGGTGTCTGGGTGCGGTCGGAGGACCACAGCACCGGTGTCGAGGGCCTGTACGCCGTCGGCGAGGCGGCGAGCGGCCTGCACGGCGCGAACCGGCTCGGCGGGAACTCGTTGATCGAGCTTCTGGTCTACGGCCGCATCGTCGGTGAGGCCGCCGCGCGCTACTCGCACGGGCTGGGAGCGCAGCGGCGGTCGTCGGCGGCGACGGCGGAGGCGAGCACCGAGGTCGACGAGCTGCTGGCCGCCGACGGTCCGGAGAACGTGCGCGCGCTGCAGCGCACGTTGCGCAACACCATGACCGAACACGCCGGCGTGGTGCGTGACGAGACCGGCTTGCGGAAAGGACTGGCCGAACTCGACGACCTCGAGCACCGCGTGGCGGACGTGGGCGTGCACCCCGACCTCGCCGGTTTCCACGACCTCGCGCACGCGTTCGACCTCAAGGCCGCGGTCGTGGCCGCACGCGCCACCCTCGAATCGGCACTCGAACGCCGTGAGACGCGCGGCTGCCACAACCGTTCCGATCACCCGGAACTCGACGAGTCGCTCCGGGTGAACCTGGTCTGGTCGGGGCCGGGGCGGATCGAACGCGAAGGGCTGCCACCGATCGCGGACGAGATCGCCTCTCTCATGCGCGAGGTGTCCACTGTCGGCAAGCTCGTCGAGTGAACCGCTGACACGCCGTCACACGGGTGAGGTCCCCGGCAGCGCCGCCGGGGGCCTCGCGGCAACCGGGCCGCCCTGGCGAACCGAGATCCACGATGGACCCCGACGGACTTCCCACCGGAAGCGTTTCGGACCAGGATGGCTCCGGTCGTGAATCCCGTCCGACCGGTTCAGGTCTACCGCAGCGAGGCAACAGTGGCGTTTCGAGGGCATGTCGGGCTGGTCGGGCGGGAATCGGAATGCGCTCTCCTCGATCAGACCGTGGCGGCCGTCCGCACGGGTGAGAGCCGCGTGCTCGTGGTGCACGGCGCGCCCGGGGTCGGGAAGTCGGCTCTGCTCGGGCACGTGGAGCGCTCGGCGACGGGCACGCGGGTGCTGCGGGCGGTCGGTGTCGAGTCCGAGATGGAGTTGGCGTTCGCCACCTTGCACCAGTTGTGCGCGCCGCTGCTCGATCGGCTGAAGAACCTCCCCGCACTCCAGCGCGACGCCCTCGAAACGGTGTTCGGGATGCGGGCGGGCACCCCGCCGGAACGCTTCCTGGTCGGGCTGGCGGTGCTGAGCCTGCTGTCGGACGCCTCCGAGGAGAGCCCCGTGCTGTGCGTGGTCGACGACGCGCAGTGGATGGACCGGGCGTCGGCGCAGGTCCTCGGCTTCGTGGCCCGCCGGCTGCTGGCGGAGTCGGTCGCCCTCGTCCTCGCGACCCGCGTCCGGGGCCAGGACCTGCTCGGACTGCCGGAGCTGGAGGTCTCCGGCCTGCGCAACGCCGACGCCCACGCCCTGCTGAACTCGGCCACCCCCACCGGCCTGGACCAGCACATCCGCGATCGGATCGTGGCCGAGGCCAGGGGCAACCCGCTCGCCCTGCTGGAGCTGCCGCGCGCGCTGACCGTCACGCAGCTGGCGGGCGGGCTCGGCCTGCTGCACGCCGACGCGCTGCCGAGCCGGATCGAGCAGAGCTTCCTGGCGCGGATCCAGGGATTGTCCGGGCCGAGCCGGCTGCTCCTGCTGGTCGCCGCCGCCGAGCCGGTCGGCGATCCCACCCTGGTTCGGCGGGCCGCCGAACGGCTCGGCATCACGCCCGCGACGGCCCTGGACGCCGGGACGGACGGCCTGCTGTCGTTCGACGTGCGCGTGGTCTTCCGCCACCCGCTCGTGCGGTCGGCCGTGTACCGGTCGGCCACTGAGGAGGACCGCCGCGCGGTGCACCTCGCGTTGGCGGAGGTCACCGACCCGCGGGTCGACCCGGACCGCCGTGCCTGGCACCTCGCGTCCGCCGCCGCCGGCCCGGACGAGACCGTCGCCGCGGAACTCGAGCGGTCCGCCGACCGCGCGCAGGCACGTGGTGGGCTGGCCGCCGCGGCCGCCTTCCTGCAACGGTCCGTGGCGCTGACCACCGACACCTCGCGGCGCGCCGAACGTGCCGTGGCGGCGGCCGACGCCAGCGTCCGGGCGGGTGACCTGGCGGCCGCGCGGAGGCTCGTCGACATCGCGGAGCTCGACGCGCCGAGCGAGTTCCTCCGCGCGCGAGCCCACCTGGTACGGGGCCGCATCGCGTTCGCGGCGGGGTTCAACAACGAGGCGCCGCCCGTGTTGCTCGCGGCGGCGCGGCGGCTGGAGCCCTTCGACCCCGATCTCGCGCGGGAGACCTACCTGATCGCCTGGGGTGCCGCGGCGTGGGGTTCCGCGGACGGCGAGAGCCTCGTGGCGATCTCCCGGGCGATCGGGAGGCTGCCCGCGCGCGAGGGTGGTCCGCGCCCCATCGACTTGGTGCTCGCGGGCTGTGCGCTGCTCGTCACCGAAGGCGGTGGCGCCGCGGTCACCGCGCTGCGCCGGGCGATGACCGCGCTCGTGGACCTCCCCGTTCCGGACCTGCTGAAGTGGGGCTGGGCGGCTTGTGGCGTGAGCCCGGCCGTCTGGGACGAGCAGGTCATGTACGAGACGTACGCCAGGGCGGCCGAGCTGGTGCGCACGGCCGGGATCCTGACCGAGCTCCCCCTCTACCTCGCCTCGTTGGGTGCGGCGACCTCGTTGATCGGCGACTTCGCCGCCGCGGCCGGGATCGTCTCCGAAGCCGACGCGGTCGCCGCCGCCACCGGTGTCCCGCTCGCGCCGTACACCACGCTCATCCTGACCGCGATGCAGGGCAAGGAGGCCGAGGCGTCAGCGGTGATCACCGCCACGATCGAGCGGACCGGCACGGACGGCCAGTTGACCGGCGTCACGACCGCCAACTGGGCGGCCGCGGTCCTGTACAACGGGCTCGCGCGGTACGAGGAAGCACTGTCGGCGGCCCGGGCCAGCACCCGGATCGCCCAGCTGATCGTCTCGGTGTGGGTGCTGCCCGAGCTCGTCGAAGCGGCCGTGCGCGTGGGCGAGGACAAGACCGCTCACGACGGGCTCGAACGCCTGGCGGACGAGGCGGAGGCGTGCGACACGGACTGGGCTCAGGGGATCCTGGCCCGGTGCCGGGCCCTGCTGAGCGACCCGATCGCGGCGGACGACCTGTACCGCGAGGCGATCGAGCGGTTGGGCCGGACGTTGTTGCGCCCGGACCTGGCACGTGCCCACCTGCTGTACGGCGAGTGGCTGCGCCGGCAGTCGCGGCGCGTCGACGCACGCCACCAGTTGCGCACCGCGTACGACATGTTCGTCTCGATCGGCATGGCGGCGTTCGCCGAGCGTGCCCGCCGTGAGCTGCTCGCCTGCGGGGAGAAGGTCCGGAAGCGCACCGTCGAAGCGTCGTCGAGCGACGAGCTGACGCCGCAGGAGAGGCAGATCGCGTTGCTCGTCCGGGAAGGCCTGTCCAACCCGGAGGTGGGCGCGCGGCTCTTCCTCAGCCCGCGGACGGTCGAGTGGCACCTCCGGAAGATCTTCACCAAGCTCTCGATCACCTCCCGGCGGCAGCTCCGCGAGGTCTTGCCGCGCAACGCCTGAACCCGTGGCGCGTCCCTGGTCCCCGTGGACCAGGGACAGTCCCTGGGGCCACTCGGCGGCCCGACGCGCGAGCCTGGACACGTCGGCACCCCGTGCCGTCCTCGACCCCGGGGAAGTGAGGCAGTCATGTCCGATCAGCCGCTGCACGGAGCCGTCGCGCTCATCACCGGCGCCGGCAGCGGTATCGGCGCCGCGACCGCGCGCCGCCTCGCCCGCGAGGGTGCGGCGGTCGCCCTGGTCGCGCGCCACCGCAACCGCTTGGAGCAGGTCGTGGACGCCATCACCGACCTGGGAGGTCGGGCGATCGCGGTGGCGGCCGACATCACCGAGCCCGCGCTCGCCTGCCAGGCGGTGGAGGAGGCGCACGACCGGCTCGGACGCCTGGACGTCCTGGTCAACAACGCCGGCATCGTGCGGCTCGATTCGGCGCTGCACACGCCGGTCGAGGAGTGGGACCGGATGATCTCGCTCAACGTGTCGGCGCTCCTGCACGTCACGCACGTCGCGATCCCGTACCTGATCGACGCGGCCGCGACGTCGTCGCGGCAGGTGGCGGATCTGGTGAACGTCAGCTCGACGGCCGGGCGGGTGGCCCGGCCGGGCGGCAGCGCCTACCACCTGACCAAGTTCGGCCTCAACGGGTTCACCGAGTCCCTCCGCCAGGAACTGCTTCCCGAACGCGTGCGCGTCAGCGTGGTGGAGCCCGGTGTGGTGGGGCCCGGCGTCGTGGACGCCGCGCTGGTGGGCCACCTCGGTGCGGCCGTCCGGGACGCGGCCCGCGCGCACGTCGGTGGGATCGAGGCGCTGCGGCCGGAGGACGTCGCGGACGCGATCGCCTACGTCGTCACGCGGGAACGGCGGGTGGCCGTCAACGAGTTGGTGGTTCGCGCGGGCGAGCAGACCTGGTAGCCGGCCCGTCGGGGCGTACGCGGGCCCGCCGCCGGCAGGGGGTGTTGCCGGCGGCGGGCGGGGTACCGGGCGGACGCGGATCGCGACGGCCGCCCGGCAGGCTGGTGAGCGCGGCCGGTCGACGTCATCCGGTGCGGTGACGCCGCTGTTCCTTCGGCACGTACTCGAAGGTCGGGCCCGCGGTCGTCCGTCCGTCGCCGCTGGGCATCCGCATCAGCGCACGCGCCTGCTCGCGCAGCGCGTACATCGTCCCGACGGAGGCCCCGAGCCGCGCCGGGTTGCCGGTGAACGCCTCCTCCAGCACGCTCAGCAGCTCGCAGTAGGTGTCGTTGAACTCCTCCTGCGCGAGCCGGACGGGGCTGCCGGGCGCGTGGTCGGCCGTGCGCGGGTTCGGCCGCATCGGCGCCACACCGCCGAGGTCCACGTCCAGTGCCTCGCCGGTGGGGCCGGACTGCGGCGTGTCCCCCGCCTGGAACCGCCTGCCCTCCTTCAGCTCCACGAACCGGTAGTAGTGCGCGACCTCCTCGCGGTCCGGGTGGAACACGTCCCGGTCGCCGTCCCAGATCTCCGTGCGGGCCGCGCCCTCGCCCTGCTCGACGATCTCGCCGAGCGCTTCGAGCGCCGACGCGAGGTCCATCACGCCGATCGCCTTGCCGCCACCCCGGTGCAGGTGGAAGTCGGCGACCTGCCGGTCGAGGTCGCCGCTGAACACGGCCTCCTCGCCGAGCGAGGCGCACAGGGCGCGCAGACCGTCCTCGATCGCCGCGTAGAACTGGCCGATCGTGGCGTAGCCGTCGGCCTGGGCCGGCGCGTCGACCCGGGCGGGCTGCTCGATGCGCAGGAACACCTCCAGCGCCTCCGGACCGAACGGTGCGAGCCCGACCAGCACGGACCCGTCGCCGTGCGGCAGCGGGTGGGGGTAGGGCGGCAGCAGCTGCGGCGCGTCGAGGACCGGGTCGCCACCGACGGCGTTGAGCAGGTTCGCGGCCAGCAGCAGGTGCAGCATCTCCTCGGCGAAGACGGTGCCGACGACCTCGGCGGCCTCGGCGTTCCGTTCGGGATCGAGGGAGTACAGGGCGCAGAGGTACGGCGGCAGGGTGGCGTGCTCCAGCTCGATCGCCCACTGCAAGTGCGTGCGGAGCTCCTCGATCGTGGTGATGCCGGTCATGGTCGTCCCTCCTCGGAAGTACGCGGGCGAGCGGCCCGCTGCCCGAAAGACCGGACAGCGCCCGGATCGGTGACGTTCGCCGGACTTGGCGGAGGTCACAGTCCCAGCGGGCTCGGGTTGAGCCGGACTACGGCGACCGGGCACGGTGAGTGGTGCAGCACCGCGTGACCGGCGGAGCCGAGCACGAGACCGGCCGCGCTGCCCCGGCCGTGCGACCCGACGACCACGAGTTGGGCCGCGGTGCCGATCGCCTGCTCGATCAACGCGTGCGCGGGCCGGTCACGCACGACCACGCGCCGCACCACGACGTCGGGATACTTCTCGCCCCACCCCGCCAGCCGCTCGGCGAGCAGCGAACGCTCGTCGGTCTCGACCGCGTCCCAGTCCACCAGCGGCACCATGGCAGCCTCGATCACGCTGTCGGTCCAGGCGTGCACCGCGATCAGGGGCACCGAGCGCGTATCCGCCGCCTCGAAGGCGAACGCCAGTGCCCCCTCGCTGATCTGCGAACCGTCGACGCCGACCACGACCGGACCGGCGTCCGACGATCGGTCACCGCGCACGACGACGACCGGGCATTCCGCCCGGGTGGTCAGTCCTATCGCGACCGAACCGACGAGCAGGGAGGTGAACCCGCCGAGACCGCGATCACCGATGACGACCAGTCCCGCGTGACGCGACGCCTCAACCAGCCGCGGCACCGGGAAGCCGTCGAGGACGTGCTCGGTGATCACGACGCCCGGCGCGGCCTCCGCGGCTGCCTCGGCGGCGGCCGAGACCGCGTCCCGGGTGCTCCTCACCATCGCCGCGCGGTAGCCGCCGCCGAGTCCGAGGTCCCCGACGTGCTTCGCGTCGAACCAGCCGAAGGCGCTGATCAACTGCACCGCGGTCCGGCGGCGCGCGGCTTCGCGGGCTGCCCATCGGACGGCGTCGAGCGCCGACGACGACCCGTCGACGCCCACGACGACCGGCAGGCTGCTCTCTCGTGCTGTTCCCATCTCGGGCTCCTGTCACAGGTTCGCGACCCACCGCCAGGCGGGCGCGTGCGACAACCAGGACCGGGCCGAGCGCCGCTTCGTGACACCCTCAGTTGTCGGGCAGCGCTCCGCGGAGCTCGTTGCGCGAGTTGACGCCGAGCTTGGTGAACACCTTGCGCAGGTGCCATTCGACCGTGCGCGGGCTGATGAACAGCTCGGCGCCGATCTCGGGGTTCGTCCTGCCATCGCCGGCGAGACGGGCGATCTGGGCTTCCTGCGCGGTGAGGACCTCGCGAGCCTCGACCGTGAGTCGCCGCACCGACTCGCCGGTGGCCAGGAGTTCGCGACGGGCACGCTCGGCGAAGGCGTCGGCGCCGAAGCGGTGCAGCATCTCGTGGGCGGTTCGCAGTTGCTCACGCGCGTCGAGGCGTCGGTCCTCGCGACGAAGCCACTCGCCGTACACCAGGTGGGCGCGCGCGAGGTGGACGGCGATCCGGGTGCGGCCCAGGCGCTCGATGGCCTCGCGGTAGAGCAGGTCGGCGGCGGGGCCTTCGCTGAGCAGCGCCCTCGACCGGGCGAGCAGGCCGAGCGCCCACTCCGTGCCGCTCGCGGTGGCTCGTTCCTCGAGCCTCCGCAGGGTGGCCGCGGCCGCATCGGGGGCGCCGCCGCGGGCGCCGGCCTCGACCAGCTCGACCAGGGCGAAGCCGAAGACACCCAGGTCCTCGTGCTCGCACGCCAGTTCCGCACGTGCCAGGGCGGCCTGGTACTGGCCGAAGCCGTTGTGCAGCACCGCGCTCAGGAGGTCGCCCAGACCGATCGCCCGCCCCTCGCCCCAGGTGCTCGCCCATCGGGCCCTGTCCTGGATCAACGCCGCCGCCCGGGCGTCCTCGCCGCGCCAGGCGACGAGCAGCAGCGAGGCGTATTCGAGGGGCGAGTTGCCGGTCGCCGCGGTGATCGCGTCCGACTCCTGGATCAACGCCGCGGCCTGGTCGAACTCCCCGGCGTGCACGTGCACGGCGGCGCGGTAGGCGAGGGCCAGGGGCAGGAAGTTGAGCGCGCCGGTCTCACGGGCCGTCCGGACGGCGTGCGTGGCCAGTTCGTGCCACGTCTCGTCGTCCCACAGGTCGCCGGCGGCCGGCCACACCAGCCAGAGCCAGCGCATGACGTCGTCCCCGTCGCGCCCGGCGTCGCGGCGGAACTCCCGCAGGGCGTGCTTCATCAGCTGCGCGCCCCCGACGTACCCCTCGGCGAACCGCGTCGCCAGGCCGTCGAACAACGCGTCCACCGCCCGGGGCGGATGAGGTCCCCGCGGTGCGGCACGGGCGGCCTCGGCCACCTCCGGCACGCCACCGCGTCCGCCGAGGCGGCCGGCGAAGACCGCGGCTCCGACGGCTTCCAGGTACGCCTCACGCGCCTGTCCGCCGTCGAGGAGTTCCAATCGGCCGGCCGCGTCGAGCAGCAACGGCAGGGCGTCACCGCCGCGCCTGCGCGCGAAGACGACCTGGCCGCGGATCCGGGCCAGCCGCCCGCGCCGGAGCTCGTCCAACGGGCCCAGCTCCGCGGCGGCGAGGAGTTCGAGCGCCGCATCGGGGTCCCCGGCGTCGAAGGCGGCCTGCGCCGCGGCCACCGCCCTCGCACCGCGCCTGGCCGGATCAGGCGTCAGCCCGGTCGCGCGCCGCAGGAACGCGGCGGCCGCCGCGATACCACCCCTGGCCTGGGCCCGGGCGGCTGAGCGCTCCAGCTCGCCCGCCACTGCCTCGTCCGGTTCGACCGCCGCGTGTGCGCGGTGCCAGGCCCGGCGATCCGGGTCGGACTCGGGATCGGTCGCCGCGGCCAGCGCGCGGTGCACGTCCCGGCGTTCTCCGGGGTCCGCCGCGCGATAAGCCGCCGAGCGCACCAGGGGATGGCGGAACCGCACCCGCGCACCGAACTCGATCAGACCTGCCGCCTCGGCCGCGGCCGCCGCGTCCACCCCGATGTCGAGCCGCTCGGCCGCGCGCCTCAACAACGACACGTCCCCCACGGGCTCGGCGGCCGCCGCCAGCAGCAGCCGTTGCGTCGCACCCGGAAGCGATCCGATGCGCCTCAGGAAGCTCTGCTCGATCTGACTCGCCAACGGCCGCGCGTCAGGACGGCCGAACCCACCGGCCAGCTCCGCCGCCGTCAGCCCGTGCGGCAACTCCAGCAGGGCGAGCGGGTTGCCGCGGGCCTCGGCGACG
The DNA here is from genome assembly GCF_020859565.1 of Saccharothrix luteola. Lineage (GTDB taxonomy): Bacteria > Actinomycetota > Actinomycetes > Mycobacteriales > Pseudonocardiaceae > Actinosynnema > Actinosynnema luteola. The sequence continues at coordinate 296,064 of NZ_JAJHUO010000001.1, forward strand.
ATCCGGTCCCTGACGCCCTCGTCGACGCGTCCCAGGACCACCGAGTCCAGGAGCGCACGCGCATCGCCGTCGTCCAGACCGCGGATCACGAGCTCCGGCAGCCCGACCAACGGGTCATCGCCCGCACCGAGCGCCGGTCCGCGCACCGCGAACACCAACGCCACCCGCTCCGCCAGCAGCCGACGCGCGACGAAGGCCAGCGTCTGCGCGGACACCCGGTCGAGCCACTGGGCGTCGTCCACCACGCACACCAGCGGCTGTTCCCCGGCGACCTCGGCCAGCAGGCTGAGCACCGCCAACCCGACCAGGAAGCGGTCCGGTGGGTTCCCGGTGCCCAGACCGAACGCGACGGTCAGCGCGTCGCGCTGCGGGCCGGGAATGCGATCGAGGTGCCCCATCATCGGCGCGCACAGCTGGTGGAGCCCGGCGAACGCCAGCTCCATCTCGGACTCGACCCCGGCCACCCGCGCGATCCGGCAGCCCGCGGCGTTCCCGACCAGGTACTCCACCAGCGCCGACTTGCCGATCCCCGCCTCACCGCGCAGGACCAGCACCTGACTCCGACCGGACCTGGCGTCCCCGAGCAACCGATCCAGCGCCTCGCGCTCGCCACGCCTGCCACGCAGACCGCGCCGAGGACCGCTGCTCGACATCACCACCACCACGCGGGCCTGAGAAGCCCGACTCCGGTCAGCACGGGCCGCCTCATCATGACACTCCCCCGGCGTGGCCCTGACGGTCATTCGGGTGGTGTGCGCCACAGGCGCCACGACGAGGGTCCCGGAGCTCGTGGCGACCACTGCCTGCCCGATGTCGACACGTCGCTGACCTGCGGTTTCAGCCCACTGATACCGGCCTGGGCGGCGCCCGCCGACGTGCGTCCGCACCCGGTGCCCCTGGGGTGCGGACCCACGGGCCCGCGTCCCTGGTCGCACCGGCCCAGGGACTTGCCCGGGCGCTCCAAGGGCGCGACCCGGACCCGAGCCGGACGACGGTGGACGTGCCACCCACCCACGCCGCCTCGAGGCCACGACGCAGAGGACGACCTCATGCGCTTGACGGACATCACCACCTCGTCCAGGGAAGCGGCGGACTTCCAGAGCGTTCGTCCGCGCCTGTTCGGGATCGCCTACCAGCTGCTCGGCCGGGCGGCCGACGCCGAGGACGTCGTCCAGGACGTCTGGCTCCGCTGGCAGGGCACCGACCGGACCGCGGTGCGCAACCGGATCGCGTTCCTCGTGACGGTCACCAAGCGGGTCGCGCTCAACGTCGCCGGTTCGGCCCGCGCCCGCCGCGAGATCCCCGTCGACCGCTGGCTGCCGGGGCAGGTCCTCCTCGCCGAGGACCCGACGCTGACACCCGAACGGTCGGAGGACCTCGAGCGGGCCGTCCTGCTCCTGCTCCGGCGGTTGTCCCCGACCGAGCGCGCCGTCTTCGTGCTCCGCGAGGCGTTCGACTACCCGTTCCGCGACATCGCCGGGAAGCTCGGGATCAGCGAGGCCAACGCGCGCCAACTCGGGCGACGGGCACGCGCTCGCCTCGCCGGGCCGCGGGACGAGCCGGTCCACCGCGCGGCCCGCGATCGGTTGCTGACGGCCTTCCTCGACGCGGCGCGGGTCGGCGCCGTGGCGCACCTCGAACACCTGCTCGCCGACGACGTCCTCGGCCAGGGCCGAGGACGGGCCGGCAGGCGTCCGTGCGGTCCCGTCACGAATCACCGGGGCCGCGCTGTCTTCCCCGATGACCCGACGCGGAGGTAGCCGACATGGCCAAGCACACCCTCGAACCGGCGGCACAGGCATTCGCGGAGGCCGCCGCCCAACCACCCTTCCTGTACGAGCTGGGGCCCGACCGCGCCCGCGAGGTGCTCGACGAGATTCAGGCCGGGCCGGTCGACAAGCCCCCGGTGCAGGAGAAGTGGATCACCGTCCCGGCGGAGGTCGGCGACGTGCGCGTGCGCGTCGTCAAGCCGGTCGGCGCCGACGGCGAGTCGCTGCCGGTCATCCTGTACGTCCACGGCGGCGGCTGGATCCTCGGCGACGCCGGCACGCACGACCGGCTCGTCCGCGAACTGGCCGTCGGGGTGGACGCCGCGGTCGTGTTCGTCGAGTACGACCGCTCACCCGAGGCCCGCTACCCGGTCGCGATCGAGCAGGCGTACGCCACCGCGCGGTGGATCACCGAGCACGGGACCGACGAGGGCCTCGACGCCTCCCGGTTGGCGGTGGCCGGTGACTCCGTCGGCGGCAACATGACCGCCGCGCTCACCCTCCTGGCCAAGCGGCGGGGCGACGTGCGGTTCACGCACCAGTCGCTGTACTACCCGGTCACCGACGCCGGCCAGGACACCGACAGCTACCGCGAGTTCGCCGACGGCCCACACCTGACCGCCAAGGCCATGGCGTGGTTCTGGGACGCCTACGTGCCCGAGGCGGACGAGCGCGACGAGATCACCGTGTCGCCGCTGAGGGCGAGCACGGCCGACCTCGCCGGGCTCCCCGACGCGTTCGTGATCGTGGCCGAGAACGACGTCCTGCGTGACGAGGGCGAGGCCTACGGCCGCAAGCTCACCGAGGCAGGCGTGCGCACCACCAGCGCCCGCTACAACGGCACCTTGCACGACTTCATGATGCTCAACCCCGTGCGCAGGACCGCCGCCTCCACCGCCGCGATCTCCCAGGCGATCCACGTCCTCCGCGTCGCGCTCGGCTGACCCAAGGAGAAGGTGACAACATGAAGAAGCACGACCCGACCGTCGTCCTCGTGCACGGCGCCTTCGCCGAATCCACGAGCTGGTCCGGCGTCATCGAGCGACTTCACGACCGGTCCCTCGACGTCGTCGCGGTCGCCAACCCGCTGCGCGACCTGCCGGGCGACGCCGCCTACCTCCGCGATGTGCTCGCCGGCATCAGAGGTCCCGTGGTGCTCGTCGGCCACTCCTACGGCGGCATGGTGATCACCGAGGCCGCCGGCGACGAGGTGGCCGCCCTCGTCTACGTCTGCGCGTTCGCACCCGACCAAGGCGAGTCCGCGCTCGAGCTGTCGGGCAAGTTCCCCGGGAGCACCCTCGGCCAGGCGCTCAGCGCGTACCCGGTCGCCGGCGGCGGCAACGAGTTCGCCATCCGCCCGGACGCCTTCCACCACCAGTTCGCCGCCGACGTGACCCGAGCCCAGGCCGCCCTCATGAGCGCGACCCAACGCCCGGTCACGGAGATCGCCCTCACCGCGGGACTGCCGACGGACACCCCGGCGTGGAGGACGATCCCGTCCTGGTTCGTCCACGGCGACGAAGACCTCAACATCCCGGTCGCGCTGCACCGCTTCATGGCCGACCGGGCCGGTGCGAAAGGAACCCTCGAGGTACCCGGCGCGTCCCACGCCCTCAGCGTCTCCCGGCCCGACGCGGTGACCGCGTCGATCCTCGACGCCGTGCACGCGGTCGCCTCGTAACCCACGTGTGGTCCCCGCCCGATCTGGCGGGGACCACACGTGCGAGCTTCTGCCGTTGCGGAGGTCAGCCGAAGTCGATGTCACTGCACAAGAAGTACTTCTGGTCCATGTGCGACGCCTTCCAGATCGTGACGAGGACGTGCCGCCCGCTGTAGCCGGAGGTGGACACGTCGGTCTTGTACTCGAACTGGGAGCCGTACCGACCGGTCTGCTTGACGAAGTCCAGGTCGCCCCAGCCGATCATGGAGCTCGTCGGGTCGAAGCCCTGCTTGGTGATGTAGACCTTCAGGTAGTCGGCGCCGTGCCGGGCCACGTCCTGCACGGTGACGGGGAAGCTGCTGCCGACCCTGGTGGTCTGCCAGGGGCCGGGGTTGTCCATCGGCGCGTAGCGCCCGCCCTCCGCGCGACCGGCGCTGCAGATCCGGCCGTCCGGGACGGCGCTCTCGAGGTTCTCCCCCAGGTTGTTGGCGTACAGGGCGTTCCAGTTCCACATGGCGTCGGGGCTCTGGTGCCAGGCCAGGTAGCACATGAAGTCCTGCTCCTGCATGCCCGGTGCGTCGGGGCCGTTCCAGCGGGTGGCGCAGCCGTAGTTGCGGGTCGGCGGGTCGACGACGGTGCCGTGGGCCGAGGCGCGGGTCGGTTGGAAGGCCAGGGCCGAGGCGACGAGGGACAGCAGTAACGCGAGGTTCAGGGCGGTCCGGCGCCGGGCTGTGGGCGACGTGGGGTGCATGCGGTGTCCTCCGTGTGGGTGAAGTGGTGCCGGCGGCAGGGGTGCCGGTCGGCGGACGTTCGTCCGGGATGTCCGCGGTGGGGTGGTGGTCGGGGCGGGGGGGGGGGGGGGGGGGGGGCGCCCGCCCCCCCCCCCGCTTCCGCACGAGCGGGACCAGCCGGCCGCCACCGAGCGGTCCCGCTCACCCCCGCGCGGTCGGGCCGGGCGGGGGCGTCTTCGGGGGTGGTGCCGGTCGCGTTGACACGGGCAGGCGGCGACCGGTGCGGCGGTCGTCCATCCGCGCCCGGGCCGTGGTCAGCGCAACTCCCGGTTCCCCGGCCCACCGGTCGTCGGCCACGTGCCGATTCCCTGGTCGAGCCGAGCACGGCCGTGAGCCGGCGCGGCGTGCGACTGGTCGGCGGACATGAGCACCAGGCACGCGGTGATCAGGACGAGGTTCTTGACGACGAACTCGCCCTCGGTGGTGAGCAGCAACGGGTTGCCCGCCTGGAACGCCGCCTGCGGCTGGACGACCAGCACCAGGAACGTCCCCAGCAGGTGGGCCAGGGCGACCGCCGCGACCCAGCGCAGTCGGCGGCCGAGCCACAGCGCCGCGCCGAGCGCGATCTCCGCCGATCCCAGCGAGACCAGCAGCAGGTCGCGGTCCAGCCAGGGCACGGTGCGGGCGACCAGGTCGGCGACCGGTGTCACGTCGGCGACCTTGAGCGCGCCGAACCACACGAACACCAGGCCGAGCGAGCCGCGCAGCAGCGTCACCGCGCGAGCGGTCACGGTGCACCGCACGTGGTGGTGTCGACGGGGTCGACGCGCCACTGCCCGTCGTGCAGGCGCAGCAGGTGCTCGCCGGTGCGCTCGCCGTGCCGCCAGGAGACCCGGGCGAGGTCCGGCCCGTCGGCGACGACGCCGAGCACCTCGTAGGGGACCCCGGGTTCGCACTGCGCGAGCCGGTCGACGAACACCTCACGCGGATCGTGCCGCTGGGCGTCGGCGGTCCACATGTCCCACGCCGTGGTCGGGTCGCCGCCCGAGAGCAGGCCGAGGTAGGTGGTGGCGACCCCGCGCAGGCGCGCGGCGTCCTCCGCTGTCATCGAGTGGTGCCGGTGGTGCGAGTGGTCGGGTCCACCGGACGCGCATCCGGCGGTGACCGCGGCGGTCAGGGCAAGGCAGACAAGGGTTCTCACGTGGATCCTCCCGGGGTCGACCGGGCAGCGGCCCCGCGTCGTTGCGGGGCCGCCACCACCTGGCGTCAGTTGCCCAGGCGCTTGGTGCCGTACTGGGAGATCCAGTGGTTGCCGCCGACGTTCATGTCCGCCAGGACCTCGACGGAGTCACGCGTGGCTTCCAGGCTCATCGAGCCCTGGTTGGAGCCGGCCAGCTCGTAGGTCCACGTCTGCCCGACCGGGACGGTGCGGTCGGCCAGTGGCACGTCGTGGAACCCGAGCCGGATGATGTAGTGCGACTCGCCGTTGCCGCGCGGGACCTCGACGTAGTCCTGCTGCGGGTGCCCGTACTGGACCGACGCCCGGTAGTGGTGGTCCACCGAGCCCGAGGGGGCGCGGAACTTCAGCACCAGGCAGTCGGTGTGCACGGGCGCGCTGCTGGTGTTGGTGAAGATGAGCTTGCGGCTGCCGTAGAAGGTGCCGCCTTCGAGCTGGACCTTGACCGACAGGCCGACGTTGCTCTGGAAGCCGGTGTTCAGCGGCTCGTCGAGGACCGGGTTGCGGCTCGGCACGGCGTAGTCGGTGCCGCGGCGGCACCGCTCCAGCGGTGATCCGTCCACAGAGGACGGCCCGTCCGGGTACTGCTGGCCGTGGGCCGCCGGTCCCGCGCTCACGGGGGACGTGACCGCGACGACGTTCGCGCTCGCGGGCAGCGAGGACGCGACGAACGCCGCGGACAGCGCGAGACCGGCGACTCCGGTGGCGGACCAGGCCGCCTTGGCCGATTTGTTCATGGGTGTGCCTCCGTCAGGATTGGGAGGAAGCACCGGGGGAAACGTGTCCCGCCGGGGCTGGAACACCGTGGCGGCGGCTTCTCCAGATTAGTGAGACGAGCTTTTTGTTGTCAACGACCGAGATTTACTCAGAATTGTTCGAGGTGCCGTTCTTCGGCCACAGTTCCACGGCGATCCGCCTGTCGATGGCGGAACGCTTGCCGAATTGCGATAGGCCGAGAGGGCTCCGCGAAATCGCCGATCAGTCGGCGAGGGTCCACTTCTGGCTGTTCCACGTGCCGCAGTCCCACAGGTGCAGGCGGGCGCCGTTGGCGGTGCTCTGGCCCTCGATGTCCAGGCAGCGGTTGGACTTGAGGTTCTTCAGGGTGCCGTTCGACTGGAAGGCCCACTTCTGGCTGTCCCAGGTGCCGCAGTCCCACAGGTGGGCCTTGGTGCCGTTGGCGGTGGCGCCGCCTTCGACGTCCAGGCACTTGCCGCCGGACTTCAGCCGCTGGCCGTCGAGCGTCCAGGTCATGGCGGAGACGTCGGCGCAGGTCCACTGCTGGATGGCGGTGCCGTTCGCCGTGCCGCCGCCGGCGCGGTCGACGCACTTGGCGGTGGCCCCGTTGACGATCGTGCCACCGGTGACCGGGTCCGGGTTGCCGCCGCCCGGGCCCCAGGCGTTCCAGTTGTCCCAGGTCTCGGCGTCGAAGCCGATCCGGCCGAGCTGGTCCGCGGCCCAGTTGGAGCCGGACTTGTCGATGACCGTGCCGCCGACGGTGTAGTTCTCCAGCTTCAGGCCGCGGCTGTCCCGGGTCTCGTTGCCCAGGGTCACCTTCTGCCCGCTGCCGTTGCCGTACCGCTTGAGCAGGTTGACCTGGGAGGACGCGTCGAGGTGGCTCCAGGCGTCGATCTTGAGGTTCTTGACGTGGATGTTCTCGGTGCTGGACAGGGCGAAGACGCGGATGGCGCAGTTGGTCATGCCTTCGACGGTGATGTTCTCGAAGGTCATGTTCTTCACCCACGCGTTGGGGTCGGCCTTGGTGGTCGAACCCATGTCCTCCCAGTGCGAGGACGAGTTGATGATGCAGGTGTTGTACTTGACGTCCTTCCAGTACATCCGGTTGTGGATGACGTGGGTGTTGCTGACGCGCACGTTGTCGATGTTGCGAGGCGTCCAGCCCCATTGGATGACGGGACCGTTCTCGTTCTTCCAGACGACGGTGTTATCGATGGTGACGTCGCTGTGGTACATCTTCAGCACGTCGTCGTTGGCGTTGAAGAACGTGTTCTTCATGGTGCTGCCGCGGTAGAGCTCGATGCCGTCGGTCTGCCAGTACCAGGAGCCGACCTGCTTGTAGTTCTCGACCCGCATGCTGAAGGTCTGCTCGTCGCCGTAGACGACGAACGAGTGGTACGGCGGTTCGTTGACGGTCACGCCCTGCAGGTCCAGGTGCTGCTGCCGACTCTGGGCCGAGGCGAACTGGAGCATCTTCACGCAGGTGGAGTGGCAGTTGGACGCGCCGGAGAGGTGGTCGTAGTTGTTGGCCGTGTCGGCCTCGTAGACGTACTGCTCACCGGAGAGCACGCCGAACCCGGTCACCTTGTACAGGCCCTGGCTGTCGTCGGGGAAGCGGATGGCGCCCTTCACGTACGCGCCGGGCGCCAGGTAGACCCACTTGACCTGCTTGGGCAGCAGCGCGTGGTACTTCGAGGTCATGTAGTAGGTGCCGGGCCGGAAGTGCACGATCTCCTCGCTGATCGTGTTCAGGTTGGTGACCTGTCCCTGCGGCGGGTAGTAGGTGCTGCCCGAGGCCGCCGTGGGGATGAGCCGGTCCCGCTCCGCCCCGGTGGGCGCCGGTTCGGCGAAGACCATCATGGAGTTGCGGGGCTCGGTGTGGATGGCGCGGTTGCCGCCGCCCGACGCGGTGGTGAGCTTGCCCGCGTCGCCGGCCGGGCCGGACATGTCGTTGTACGCCGTGTACAGCTGCGGGTCGAACTCGACGGAGAAGCGGTAGCCCGCCGCGTGGTAGGGGACCTTGACGCGAACGGTGTCGCCGTCGACGAGCTGCTTGGCGAAGTTCAGGCTGCTGGGCTTGATCTTGACCTGGTCGGCCGAGGAGATGCTCTGGCCGGTCCGCAGGGACACGTCGACCCACACGTCGGTGGCGTACTGGAAGGACGACCAGCTCATCGTCAGGTTCGCCGACGAGGAGAACTCGGCGCCGTCCTCCTTGGTGTAGCCGATCTTCCCCTTGCCGCTGCGCGGGATGCTCAGGTACGTGAACGAGTCGTACCTGGTCGTCGGCGCCGCGGCGGTGGCGACCTGGACGTCGTAGAACGACGAGCGCCTGACCTTGTCGCCCGCGACCGGGCTGCCGGTGTTGAACTCGTGGTTGTCGTGCCACCACGTCTTGAGCTGCTCGGTGTCGGCGGTGGAGACGGCGGCGGCCTGGGCGGACGGCGCTCCCGCGCTCGTGGTGGCGGCCGGCACCACGGCGCCGAGCCCGGCCCGGGCCACACCCGCGGGGAGCGCCCCCC
>NZ_JAJHUO010000001.1:304727-466216 GCF_020859565.1 Saccharothrix luteola
GCCCCCCCCGCGCGGCCCCCCCCCCCCCCCCCGCCCCCGCGCCGCGCCCGCCCCCGCCGGGCGGCGCGCCCCCCCGCTCGACTCAGTCTTGTTGCGGGCATGGCGAAGTCCCTCTTCTCGTCATTGGGAAGGGTTTGCGTCGTGCTACTGCGGCCTCATGCCATGAAGACGTGAGCGGACCACGGTTCCATGGCGATTCGGCCGTTCACGGCCGTCGGCTCGTCGACATTGGACAGCAGCAGGTCGGCAGTCGACCAACCGCCGTCCAGGGCGGCGGTTTGCGGTGTGCCGCTGAGGTTGGCCACGACGAGCAGCCGGTCGTCGTTCAGGGTGCGTTCGTAGGCGTAGAGGTAGGGTTCGTCGGCCAGGAGCATCCGGAAGTCGCCGCGGGCGATCACGGGGAGCGCGTGGCGCAGCTCGATGAGCCGTCGGTAGTGGTTGAAGACGGAGGTCGGGTCGTCGTACTGGGCGGCGGCGTTGAGCCAGGTGTGGTTCGGGTTGACCGCGATCCACGGTCGGCCGGTGGTGAAGCCGGCGTTGGGGGTGGCGTCCCACTGCACGGGGGTGCGGGCGTTGTCGCGGCCCATCGCGCGCAGGCCGCGCAGGACCGCTTCGGGGTCGGCGCCGGCGGCGACGGCTTGGCGGTAGTGGTTGAGCGACTCGACGTCGCGCATGTCGTCCACACCGGCGAACGGCGCGTTCGTCATGCCCAGCTCTTCGCCCTGGTAGACGTATGGCGTGCCGCGGTGCAGGTGGAGCACGGTGGCCAGCGCGGTGGCCGACTCGCGCCAGTACCTGCCGTCGTCACCGAAGCGGGAGACCGCGCGGGGCTGGTCGTGGTTGTTCCAGTAGAGGCTGTTCCAGCCGACCTCGCCCAGCGCGGTCTGCCACCGGCCCAGCGAGGCTTTGAGGTCTCGCAGGTCGAGCGGACGCGGGTCGAACTTGCCGCCGGGGCCGTGGTCGAGCGAGACGTGCTCGAACTGGAACACCATGTCCAGCTCCCGCCGTCGCGGGTCGGTGAACAGCCGGGCGTCCTCCCACGTGACGCCCGGCATCTCCCCCACGGTCAGCAACTCCCCCGACCGGCCCTCGAACACCTCGCGGTGCATCTCCTGGAGGAACTCGTGGATGCGCGGTCCCGTGCCGTAGTGCGGGAACCCGTCGCCGAGGCCTCCCGCGCCGGTGGTCGCCCCGTCGGGCAGGGCGGGGTCCTTGGAGATCAAGTTGATGACGTCCATCCGGAAGCCGTCGACGCCCCGGTCCAGCCACCACCGCATCATCGCGTAGACGGCCTCCCTGACCTCGGGGTTCTCCCAGTTCAGGTCCGGCTGCTCGGGTGCGAACAGGTGCAGGTAGTACTCGCCGGTCGTCTCGTCGAGGGTCCAGGTGGGGCCGGAGAAGAACGACTCCCAGTTGGTGGGCTCCGCGCCGGGCTCCCCGGCTTCGAACCCGTCCCGCGGTGGTCGCCACCAGTACCAGTCCCGCTTGGGGTTGTGCTTGGAGGAGCGGGACTCGACGAACCACGGGTGCTCGTCGGAGGTGTGGTTGACCACCAGGTCCATCACCAGCTTCATGCCGCGGGCGCGGGTCTCGGCGAGCAGGCGGTCGAAGTCGTCCAGCGTGCCGAACGCGGGGTCGATGGCCTGGTAGTCGGAGATGTCGTAGCCGTTGTCGGCGTGCGGGGAGGCGTAGACGGGCGACAACCAGATCACGTCGACGCCGAGCCGTTCGAGGTGGTCCAGCCTGGTGATCAGGCCGGGCAGGTCGCCGACGCCGTCGCCGTCGGAGTCGGCGAAGCTGCGCGGGTAGACCTGGTAGACCACGGCCGAGGTCCACCACGGGGCGGTGTCCACGGTGGTGGTCGCCGTCTGCTCGAGAGTCATGTACGTCCTTCGTGGGGTGTTATTTGACCGCGCCGAGGTTCACGCCGCGCATGAGCGTGCGTTGGAAGAGCAGGAAGAACACCAGTGCCGGCAGGATGCCCGCCAGCGACGCGGCGGCCAGTGCCGTGGGGTCGCTGGTGTACTGGCCGCTCAACGCGCCCAGCGCGACCGACACCGTTTGGTTGTCCGCCGAGGGCAGCAGCACCAGGGGCAGGAAGAAGTCGTTCCACGTCCAGATGAAGAAGAACGTCATCAGCACCGCCATGGTCGGCCTGGTCAGCGGCAGCACGACGAGCCGGAGCACCTGGAAGCGGGAGGCGCCGTCGAGCCTGGCGGCCTCCAGCACCTCCGGCGGGAAGGTGCCCAGCACCGAGGACAGCATGTAGGTGCCGAACGCGCTCTGGAGCACGGCCAGGATGATGATGACGCCGGTCATGGTGTCGTAGAGCCCGAGGTCGCGGGTGAGCACGAACAGCGGGTACACCAAGGCTTCCTGCGGGATGGTGAACGCGAGCATGAACAGCGCCAGGATCCACACCCGCCCGCGGATGCGGCCGATGCCGATGGCGAAAGCGGACAGCAGGCTCAGCGCGACCGCGATCAGGGCGACGCTGCCGCTGATCACCACGCTGTTGAGCAGCTTGCGGTTGAAGTCGACGCCGACCCAGAAGTCGACCAGCGCGGAGAGGTCCAGCTCGGCGGGCAGCGAGACCGGCCCGTTGGCGATGTAGTCGGGCGCGGGCTTGAACGCGTTGATGATCGCGATCCAGAACGGGAACAGCATCAGCAGACCGACACCGGCGACCAGGGCGAGCACCACCCAGCCGCTGACACCGCGCTTGCGGCGCTTGACCCGGCGCACGGGGGGCTCGGACGGGGGCGTCACGGTCACGGCCGGCTTCTCCAGGCTATCCACGGCCATCTTCGAACCCTTCGGAGTTGCGGGTCTGGTAGCGCAGCAGCGCGACCGCGACGACCGAGATCATCAGCGCCAGCACGGAGGCCACCGCGGCGCCGTAGCCGACCTTGGTGGTGGTGAAGAAGTTGGAGAACGAGAAGTAGGCGGGCACGATCGTGCTGGTGCCGGGACCGCCGCGGGTGAGCACGAAGATCGGCGCGAACACCTTCAGCGCGGCCACCGACGTGGTGATCAGCACGACCGCGATCTCCGGCCGGAGCTGGTTGAGCGTGATGGTGCGGAACTGCTGGAACCAGGTCGCGCCGTCCAGCTCGGCGGCTTCGTACAGCGCCGGGTCGACCCGGGACAGCCCGGCCATGAACACGACCACGGTGTAGCCGATCTGGAGCCAGACCAGGACGTTCATCACCGCGTAGATGGCCAGGTCGGAGTCGCCGAGCCAGTTCCGCGCCAGGCCGTCGAGCCCGAGGTCGCGCAGGGTGGTGTTGATGATCCCGTACTGGGGTTGGTACATCCACTTCCACAGCACGCCCGCGACCGCGATGGGCAGGATCTGCGGCAGGTAGTAGGTGGCGCGCAGGAAGCTCGCGACCTTCGACCCGAACTTCGGCGAGATGTAGTTGAACAACACGGCCGCCACCACCACCCCGATGGCGGTCGGGAGGATCGCCATGGCCACGATGAACGCCACGCTGTGCCGGAACGACGCCCAGAACAGCGGGTCGCCCAGCAGCCGCTGGTAGTTCTCGAACCCGATGAACACCGGGTCACCGACACCCCGGAAGGAGGTGAGGCTGTACCAGAGGTTCATCCCGAAGGGCACGGCGACGACGGCGAGGAAACCGAGGGCGCCGGGCAGGACGTACCACCAGTAGCCGCCGCGGCGTTCGGACGTGCTCCTGCGCCGCACGGCGGTGAGCGAGGACATGGCGATCCCTTCCCGGGCGGTTACGCGGTCGGCTTGCCGGCGTCGTAGGCGGTCTTGATCGCCTCGACCACCTGGTGCGGGGGCGGGGCGCCCCCCCCCCCCCCCCTGGGGTTGGCCCGCAGCCCCTCGTTAAGCCCCGCCCCCCCCCCCGCCCGGTGCGGTGACGCGTCACCGCCGACGAGGTCCGTGGTGTTGGCCAGCAGCACGTCGTTCAGCCCGGCCACCGGCCAGTCCGGGTACAGCGCGAGCCCGCCGCGGTCGCCGGACAGCAGCTCGGTGAACCGGTCGCCCACCAGCAGCCCCATCGCCGAGCTGGCCGAGCCCGGCTCCGCCGCCACCGGCACACCGCCCTTGTCGGCCAGGAAGTTCTGCACCTCGGGCCGTTGGGTGATCTCCAGGAAGTCGTAGGCGAGGTCCTTGTTCTTGGCCTTCGCGGGCACGACCCACAGGTTGCCGCCCGAGCCGGGGTGCAGTTCGTTGCCGGGGAACAGGAACTGGCCGGTCTTGAACGTGGGCTGCTCGGCGAACTGGCCGGACCACCAGGTGCCGGAGACGAACATCGGGTACTGGCCGGCGATGAACGCGTTGCCGGCGTCCTGGGCGGGGATGCCGGTGGAGTCGGTGCTGATGTACTTGCGCTCCACCCACTGGCGCATGGTGGTGGCGGCCTTCTCCCACGCCGACCAGTCGACGTCACCCTCGAACCGCTGGTAGGCGGCCAGGGACTGCTCGTCCATGTGGGCCAAAGCCAGCGAGTACAGCAGGTGCGGGCCGGGGTAGTCGGCGGAGCCGAGCGCGAGCGGCGTGACGCCCTTGTCGGAGAAGGTCTTCAGCGCGTTCTCGAACTCGGCCAGGGTGGTCGGCACCTGCACGTTGTGCTGGGCGAACAGGTCCTGGTTGTACCAGACGCCGACGTACTCGCCGTAGTTCGTGATCCCGTACCGCTTGCCCGATCCCATGAGCCCGTTGTCGTCGTAGAGGCCGACGTCCTGGGCGGTGTTGTCGAGCTTCCAGCCCCGGGTCTTGGCGACCTCGGTCAGGTCGCTGAGCAGACCCGCCTTGGCCACGACGCCGGCGGTGGCGTTGCCCTTGAGGTACTCCAGCACGTCGGGGGTGTCATTGGAGTCGAGGATGAGCTGGCCGGACTGCTGCATCTGCTCGTAGGTCTTGAGCTCCTGCTTCACCGTGACGCCGGGGTGCTCCTTCTCGAAGATCGAGACGGCCTGCTTCCAGGCGGCCGACAGCGCGCTGTCGTCGGTCTCCCACCACCACACCTTGAGCGTGTTCGGGTCACCGGAGTCACCTCCGCTCGAACACCCGGTCATCACCAGCGCCAAGGCGGCGGCCACCGCGGTGGCCAGCCGTAGGGGGTGCTTGCGCATGTCGATCCTCCAGAGTCGCGACGGCGGCGTCGCCTACCGAGGTTTTCTTTGTCGCAACATTAAGGGTGACGCCACTGTAACGCGTCAACCCGCAGCTAGTCACGTTTTCGTCACGCCAGAGGTCTTGCCAGGTAGTTTCGCGGCGGTACTATTGCGGTCCGGTTACCCCCGACCTCGACGAGGAGCGCACGGTGCTCGACGCCGCCTCACCCTGGGCACCCCTGCTGCCCTCCGCCCGCCGCGTGACGCTGGAGGTGCTGCTCCACGGCCCGCTGGCCCGGTCGGAGCTGGCGGATCGGTTGGGCCTGTCCACGGCGAGCCTGACCCGGCTGACCAAGCCCTTGATGGACGCCGGCCTGCTGCGCGAGGTCGCCACGCCGAACCCGCGCGGCGGCGGGCGACCACTGCAACCGCTGGACGTCGACCCGGACGTGCAGCGGTTCATCGGCATCAAGCTGGCCGGGTTCCGCGCCTACGGCGTGCTGACCGACCTGCGCGCGGACATCCTCGGCAGCGCCACCGTCGAGATCACCGACCAGAGCCCGGAAGCGGTCGTGTCCAGGATCGCCGAACTGGTGGACACCCTGGACGACCGGGCACGCCCGGTCGCGGCGATCGGCATCGGCATCGGCGGTGTGGTCCGCGACTTCACCCGCGTGCAGCGGGCGGTGTTCCTGCACTGGGGAGAGGTCGACCTGGGTGCGGCGGTCGCCGGGGCGACCGGCAGGCCGACCGTGGTGTCCAACGACCTCGACGCCCTGCTGGAGGCCGAGCACTGGTTCGGCGACGGCCGGGACGTGCAGAGCTTCGCCGTGCTCACCATCGGCGCCGGTGTCGGCGGCGGGCTCGTGATCCACGACCACCTCGTCAGCGGTCCGGACTCGGGCCTGGGCCTGCTCGGGCACTTCCCCGTCGACCCCCTCGGCCCGGCCTGCCCGGAGGGGCACCGGGGCTGCGTGAAATCCCTGCTCACCACCGACGCCATCCGGTCGCAGGCCGCCCTGACGCTGGGCCGGCCCGTCACGTACGACGAGGTGCTCGACCTCGCCGAAGCCGGGAACCAGGTCGCCGACCAGCTCGTCGGCCGCGCCGCGCACGCGTTCGGCACGCTGATCGCGGCCGTCGCCAACATCGCCCAACCCGAGCGGATCATCCTCACCGGAGAGGGCATCCGCCTCGCCCAGGTCGCCGAGTCACGCGTGCGGGCGGGCATCGCCCAGGCCCGGCACGCCGAGGCCTCCCCCATCGACCTGCGCTTCATCACCGACGACCCGACGCTCTGGGCCCGGGGCGCCTCCGCCGTGGCCATCCAGCGCACCGTGCTCGCCACGCTGCCCCTGCGCACCACTTGACCCCATCGCACGAGCCCTTCCCGCGGCGGTAGCAGCCGTGACGCTGGTGCTTCTGCTGGTGGTCGGGGAACAAGGTGATGAAGTACTCGCTCCAGCCACCCATGCGGACGCGCAGCCAGGTGATGGTGAGCAGGTTGGAACCGGTGCCGCGGGCGAACTCCTCGATGACCTCCACGAGGGCTTCGATGCGGCCGGCGCCCACCGTCGAGTCGATGAACGGCTCGGCCACGGACTCGCCCCAGTCGCACATCAGGGGCTCGACCAGTTCGGGCAGCGAGGTGGCGGCGGTGGGGTCGTAGACGAGGTGCTTGATCGCCAGAAGTGAGTTGATGGCGTTGGGCAGGGGCGATCAGGCCGGGTTCGAATCCCGCGAATGCGCCTGCGGACGCGCGCGTCTTGGCCTTGGATGGACCGAGACCCGCGTGGCCCGTGCCGGTGGGGGGACCGGGAAGGCGGTCTTGCGTTGATCATGCTTCGGCTCACGCCTGCCCCGCTGCGGGATCCCGCTTTTCGCCGGTACTTCACCGCGCGATCGTTCTCCCACCTCGGCGACGGCCTGATCTCGATCGCCCTGCTCTTCGGCGCCCTGCGCCTGGGCGCCTCCCCCACCGAGATCGGGTTGCTGCTGCTGGCGAGTCGACTGCCGGTCGTGGTGTTCACGGTCCTCGGCGGGGTGATCGGTGACCTCGTGTCCCGACGCGCGGTGATGCTCATCGCCGATGTCGTCCGTTGCGGCACCCAAGGGCTCACCGCGGTCCTGCTGCTGACCGGCGTCGGCACCCTGTGGCACCTCGCCGTGCTCCAGGCAGTGGCCGGCACGGCGACCGCGTTCTTCAACCCCGCCGCGGCCGGCCTGGTCGTCGACGTGGTGCCCGAAGAGCACAGGCACCAGGCCAACGCGCTCCTCACGGCCACCCAGAACGTGGCCATCCTCGTCGCGCCGGTGATCTCCGCGATCCTCGTGGCCACCGTCGGCGCGGGCGCCTCGTTCGCGGTGGACGCCGGCACGTTCGTCATCAGCGCCGTGGCGCTGATGATGCTGCGAGTCCCCGACCGTCCCGTGCACCAACGCCCGGGGATGCTCGACGCCGTGCGCCACGGGTGGCGCGATTTCCGCTCGCGGCCGTGGTTGCAGGCGACCACGATCCAGGTCGCCGTCATCAACGGCGCCTGCATCTCACCGTTCCTCGTCTTGGGGCCGATCATCACCGACGAGCGCCTCGGAGGACCGCTGTCCTGGGCCTTCATCGGCAACGGCTACGCCGCCGGCGCCTTGGTCGGCAGCGCCATCGCGATGCGGTGGCATCCCCGCCGTCCCCTGCGGGTAGCCGTCACCATCCCCGTCGCGCTGGCACCGCTCCTCGTCCTGCTCGCCGCCGGCGCCCCGGTGTTCCTGCTGGCCGCCGCAGCCGTACCGGCCGGCATCCAGTCCGCCATCTACGCGGTGCTGACCGACACCGCGCGGCAGACGCACGTGCCTCCCGACCTGGTAGCGCGCGCCACCGGCTTCTCGACCGTCGTCGGTCTGGCCGCGGCCCCCGTCGGGATGGCCGTCGCCGGCCCCGCCGCCGAGCGAATCGGTTCCGGCACCGTCCTGGTGATCGGCGCGGTCATCGCCGTCGTGAGCGTCCCGCTGGCACTCGCCGTTCGCGCGGTCCGCGACCTGCCCGCGCGACCGGAGTCCGCCCCGGCTCCGGACGGCGAGCCGGCGATCGCGGGGCACGGCTAGACGGGTCGCCCCGGCTCGGCATTCCGCGGACTCACCGTTCCGCGGCCGTCACCGGGTCAAGCGCAGGAAGGTGGTGACGGTGGTGCCGCGGGCGCCGGTGTGGGTGCGCACGAGGTCGGCGAGTTGGTTGACCAGCAGGAGGCCGCGGCCCCCGTGCTGGCCCGGTTCGGGTGGTCGACGACCGGCCAGGGGGTCGGCCAGGTGTCCGTGGTCCTCGACCGCGAAGACCAAGTGCTCCTCGTCGCGCCAGATCCGCACCCGGCACCCGGCGCCGGTGTGTCGGAGGCTGTTGACCACCAGCTCGGTGGCGATGAGTTCGAGGTCGGCCGTCCGGTCGGCGTCCAGTCCCGACAGCCGCGCTTGGTCGGCGACGAGCCTACGGACGTCGCGGAGCCCGTTGGTGGTCGTGACGGGGAGGTCGACGGCGTCCGGGGCGACTGTCAGCGGCTGGTTGTAGCGGTCCACCACGACGTCGGGAGCGTAGTGGTCGCTGTCGTAGCGGCCGGTGGCGTCCCACACCGTGGGGTGGGTGGCCAGGGCGTCGGTGAGCACGTGGTCGTCGAGGGCGCGGGTGTCGTAGGGACAGACGATCGTGACGTCGCGTCCGGCGAAGGCCGGGTTGATCAGCGCTTCGTGCTGTGCGCAGGCGGGGTACTCGAGCTCGGTGCGGCCGGCCCAGATCGGCTCGCCGACGATGCGCACGTGCCCGGAGCGGTGGGCGTCGGCGAAGCGTCGCAGCACGGTCGCGATGATCCGGCCGGGGTTGCGGCCGGCCACTTCCATGTCCAGCATCAGCACGTTGTCCGCGGCTGCGCCCAGGGCATCGCGCAACAGCCTCAGCCTCGCACCGGGTACCGCCACGGCGGCGGGTTGCGCTTCGGCCAGCCCCTCGGTGAGGAAGGGCACGAGTGCGCCCAGGTACTCCTCGTCGGAGCCGTAGAACAAGGCCGGGTGGACGAACCCACCTGGCGACGGCACGACCGGGGCGGTCACGCGACTTGGTCCACGCGTACGTCGCGGAGCTCGAGCAGCTCCACGAGGCGGCCCAGTCCCGGCCAGGAGGCCCGGATCGCCAGGGACGCGCCGCGGTGGGCGGCGTGGTCGGCCAGGCGCAGCAGACCGCCGTGGTCGAGGAAGGTCAACCCGGTGGCGTCGAGCACCAGCTCTCCGTCCCGAACGCGCAGGTCGACGCGGTCCAGCGCTTGGGCGAACAGGGCACCGGTGGCCGTGTCCACCTCGCCGCCCAGAGCGGTGACGTGATCGCCCGCGGCGTGCAGTCGGAAACCGGGCCACTGCGCGTTGGTGTTCGGGTGCAGGCACGCCAGCTGGGCGAAAGCCGAGTCGCCGACCTCGCCGACGGAGTAGGCGCACATCGCGGAGAACGGGTGGTCGGCCATGTAGTGGTCCATCAGGTGCTCGTAGCGGGTGAAGGCGGCGAGCTGCCGCGGGGTGCGGACCAGCGGGGTGGCCTCGGCCACCACCCGCAGCCCGGCGAACCCGTCGGCCACGGCGGCGTCGGTGGCCGCGGCGTAGGCACGCACCTGCGCCTCGGGCTCGACCACCGCGTCGATCGCGTACGTCGCGTCCACCGAGGCGACCTGGGCCGCGCCCTCCCGCAACGCCCGGTCGAGGCCGTCGATGCCCCGCAGGTCCTCCACCAGCGCTTCAGCATCCCCGGAGGCCACGTAGCAGACGCGGTAACCCTGCTCCAGCCCGTCGGCCAGGAACTCGCGGGCGCGAGCCCGGAACTCCCGCACGTCGTCGTAGCGCCAACACACGTGGTCGTGTACCCCCAACCCACGTGTGTCATCCACGAACCCAGACCTGCGCATCGCCCCAATGCTACCGACCCGGCCCTCGAAGGCCACACCGGTCACCCCTGCGTATGACGACCCGCCACTCGGATGCCCGTGGCACTCGGCCAGGGCGACGGCGGGATCACCGGCAGGTTCTTCGCCAGACGTCCAGGCCGTTGGGTTCGGGGCAGTCGGGATGGTGCTCGTTGATCTCCGGAACGGAGCCGTCTCCGCCGCCTCGGCCGCGGCGCGCCGGAGCGCCACCGAGATCATTCGAATCGCCCAGACCCGGGGACCACGCCACGCCCTACCTGCGCAGGGTCCTGGCCGAGGTCTTCGGCCTCGACCTGCACGTCGCCGAGGCGGAGTTGACCCACGCGTTCTGGAGCCCGGAGATGGCGTCGCTGCGAGGGCTGGCCGAAGAGTCGTCGAAGACGGGGCAGGAACGGGCCGCCGAGCACGGGCTGCGCGTCGCCCGGCTGATCAGCGCCTGACCACCCTGGGGATCGCCTGGCCAGCGTTCCGCCGACGCGCCACTGGCATCAGCGCAGGGTCGAGCCGCCGGCCAGGTCGAGCAACGACAGCTCGGACCTGGACGGCAGGCCCTCCCAGTCGCCGGTCGTCATGACCGCGAAGGCGCCCGTGGTGTTGCCCCTGGCCAGGCACTCGGCCGGGGGCAGCCCGTCGAGCAGGCCGGACAGGTACCCGGCGGTGAACGCGTCACCCGCCCCGACCGGGTCCACGGCTCGCACCCGGTGGGCGGGTGCGGACCACGTGCCGCCGTCGACACGCACCCGGGCCCCGTCGGCGCCCAGTTTCGTGACGACGTGGCCGGCGGCGTGGTCACCGCCCACGAGGTCGATCTCCTCCGGTGAGCCGATCAGCACCGACGCCCGACGCGCCAACGGGGTGAGGACCCGCGACGCCTCGTCTGCCGACCACAGGCGGCTTCGGTAGTTGACGTCGAAGGACACCAGCCCGCCCTGGTCCAGCACGTGGTCGACGGCGGCGTGCGCGGCGGCCAGCGGGCCGGGACCGAGGGCGGGGGTGATGCCGGTGACGTGCAGCAGCCGGGTGCCGCCGGTCAGGCCGGTGAGCGCGTCCTGTTCGGTCAGGCGCGATCCGGCGGAGCCACTGCGGTGGTAGATCACGCGGGTCACGTCGGGTGTGCGCTGTTCGAACAGGATGAGGCCCGTGGGTGCGCCTTCGTCGCGGGCAACCGCGGACGTGTCGACTCCTTCGGCCCTCAACGTGCGCAGCACCAGCTCACCCGGCTCGTCGTTCCCGACGCGACCCACCCAGCGGGCGGAGTGGCCGAGGCGGGACAGTCCGATGGCGACGGTGCTCTCCGCCCCGGCGATGGAGGTGGTGGCCGTGGCGCCCGAGCGCCACGTGCCGGTGGACCTCAACGACATCATGGTCTCGCCGAGGACGACGACGTCGATCACGGCCGGACCGCCTGGTCGACGAACGCGCGGACGCGACGGGCCAGGTCGACCGGATCTCCCCCGTCGGGTGCGTCGCCGGTGAGGGGTGAGCCGACACCGACCGCGAGCGCGCCCGCGGCGAGGTACCGCCGCACGTCGTCGGCTCCGATGCCACCCACCGGGACGAGCGGGATGTCGGGGAAGGGGGCGCGCAGCGCGGTGATGTGCCCGGGTCCGAGCGAGGAGGCCGGGAAGATCTTGACTGCGGTGGCTCCGGCGCGGTGCGCGGCGAGCACTTCCGAGGGGGTGAGCGCGCCCGCGAGCACCGGCAGGCCCAGTTCCACCGATGCCGTCACCCCCTCCCCCAGCGCCGGGGTGACGGTGAAGCTCGCGCCCGCGTCGCGGGCGTCGCGGGCGTCGGCGGCGGTCAGGACGGTGCCCGCGCCGACCTGCACGCCCGACGCGGCTACGCGTTCGATGACCTTGAGCGCGTCGGTCGACGTGAGGGACACCTCCAGCAAGGAGATGCCGTTGTCCACCAGCACGGCAGCGGTGCGCACGCACGCCGCCGGGTCGGTGCCGCGGATGACGGCCACGAGGCGGTGTGCGGTCAGGGCTTCGATCAGGGTCATGCTGGTGTCCTCACCACTCGGCGAACGAGCCGTCGTCGTGCCGCCACGCCGGTGGTCGCCACCGGTGGCCGATGGCGTCGGCGCGGCGCACCTCGTCCTCGTCGACGTCGATCCCCAGGCCGGGCGCGTCCCAGCGGTGGATCGTGCCGTCGTGGAAGGTGAACGGGGTGCGGTCGAGCACGTAGTCGAGCAGTTCGGCGTCCCGGTGGTAGTGGATGCCGATGCTCTGCTCCTGGATCAGGAAGTTGGGGGTGGCGAAGGCGACCTGGAGGCTGGCGGCCAGCGCGATGGGCCCGAGCGGGCAGTGCGGGGCCAGCAGGGCGTCGTGGACCTCCGCCAGGGACGCGATGCGCCGCACCTCGGAGATGCCGCCGGCGTGCGACAGGTCGGGCTGCGCCACCGCGATGCCGGCGCGCAACGCGGGCAGGAAGTCCGCTCGTGAGTACAGCCGCTCGCCGCACGCGATCGGCACGGGGCTCGCCCGGACCACGTCAGCGAGCCGGTCACCGTGCTCGGGGAGCACCGGCTCCTCGACGAACAACGGGTGCAGCCCGGCCAGTTGGGGCAGCACGCGCAGTGCCGCGGCGGTGGTGAAGCGGCCGTGGAAGTCCACCGCGACGTCGCGGTCGTCGCCGATGGCCTCGCGCACGGCGGCCACGCGGGCGACGACGGCAGCGGTGTCGGAGCGGGTGGGCACCGGGCTCGTCCGGCCGGCGGCGTTGACCTTCACGGCGGTGAGCCCGGCGGCGACCTGCGCGGCGGCGGCGTCGGCCACCTCGGCGGGTTCGTCGCCGCCGATCCAGCCGTAGACGCGCACCCGGTCGCGGACCGCGCCGCCGAGCAGTTGGTGCACGGGCACGCCGAGGGACTTGCCGAGGATGTCCCACAGGGCCTGGTCGACACCGGCGGCGGCGCTGGAGAGCACGGGTCCGCCGCGGTAGAAGGCGGATTTGGTGGTGAGCTGCCACAGGTCTTCGATGCGGCGGGGGTCGGCGCCGATGAGCACCTCGGACAACTCCTCGACGGCGGCGCGCACGGTCTCGGCGCGCCCTTCCACGACCGGTTCGCCCCAGCCGGTGATGCCCTCGTCGGTGCTGACGCGGC
This sequence comes from Saccharothrix luteola, assembly GCF_020859565.1. GTDB lineage: Bacteria > Actinomycetota > Actinomycetes > Mycobacteriales > Pseudonocardiaceae > Actinosynnema > Actinosynnema luteola. The sequence goes on from NZ_JAJHUO010000001.1 coordinate 317,880, forward strand.
AGAACAGCCAGCGGGGCGGGACCAGGAAGGTCTCGACGGCGGTGATCTTCACGCGGTGCGCTTCTCTCGGGTCGGTGGCCGGTCAGGACGAGGTCTTGTAGACGCTCCACCCGCCGTCGACCGGCACGCAGGCGCCGGTGACGAAGGAGGCGTCGTCGCCGGCCAGGAAGGCGATGACGGCGGCTACTTCCCCCGGGCGGCCGAGGCGTCGCACGACGGTCTGCTCGGCGCTGGCGCGGCGGTCGTCCTCGCCGATGCCGTCCCACGCGGCGGTCAGCACCGGTCCGGGCAGCACGGCGTTGACCCGGACCTCGGTGCCGTACTCGGCGGCGAGTTGGCGGGTCAGACCGGTGAGACCGGCCTTGGCGGAGGCGTACGCGGCCCGCCCCGGCAGTCCGATCACGGCGTGCACGGACGAGACCAGCACGACCGCGCCACGCCCGTCGCGGCGCAGGTCGGGCAGGCACTCCCGGACGCCGAGGAACGCACCGGTGAGGTTGACCGCGAGCTGCCGCTCCCACGACCGCGTGCTGGTCTCGTGCGCGGGTCGCACGTTGACGGTGTAGGCGTTGTTGACCAGCACGTCCACCGGCCCCAGCCGGTCACGGCACGCGCGCACGGCGTCGGCCCAGTCGGCTTCGGAGCTCACGTCGCAGCGCAACGCGATCGCCCGGCCGCCGGCGGCGGTGACGTCCGATGCCACGGCTCCGACCTCGGGGGACACGTCGAGCAGGGCGACGACCGCGCCGTCACGGGCCAGCCGGTGCGCGGTGGCCTCACCGATCCCCCGCGCCGCGCCGGTGACCACCGCGACCCGGCCGGCGAGCGGCCCGGTCACCGGTGCTCCGCGCGGGCGGCGATGGCGTCGATGTCCTCCAGCGCCTTGGCCAGCAGGTCGAGCATGGCCAACTCGGCGCGCGGGGCGTCGCCGTCGCGCACGGCGTCCAGGACGGCGCGGTGGCTGGGCACGGGATCATCCGCGCCCACGTGGGCGTGCACCAGCCGGTCGCGAGCGCGCAGGCCGGGTTCGAGCAGGAGGTCCATCCGCGCGAACAGCTCGTTGCCGGTGGCGGCGAGCAGGGCGCGGTGGAAGGCGGCGTCGGCTTCCGCGGCGGCCGTCGCGTCGTCACCGGCCGTCGTCATGGCGTCCAGCGCGGCGTCGAGGGCGTCCAGATCGGACTCGGTGCGCCGGAGGGCGGCGCGGTGGGCGACGGCGGGCTCGATGACCGACCGCAGGTCCGCCAGGTCGCGCAGCACGCGGTCGGCGTCGCCGCCGTCGATGCGCCAGTCGATCACGTCGGCGTCGAGCAGGTTCCACGCCGAGCGCGGCCGGACGAACGTCCCGCGCTTCTGCCGCGCGTCGACGAGTCCTTTGCCGGTCAGCACCTTCAGCGCTTCGCGCAGCACGGTGAGGCTGACGTCGAGCTCCTCGCCCAAGGCCCGCAGGTCGAGCACGTCGCCGGGCGCGTACCGGCCGCCGACGACGCGCGAGCCGATGTCCTGCACGACCTGGTAGTGCACGCCGCGGCCGGTGTAGCGGGCCATGTTGCTCCTCCCCAGCGGTGGTGAGCCTCAGCGTAGCAAGTCGTCATTATTTATGAATAATTCTTGACACCGGTCTGACCGGTGCCCACGATGAACCCGCTGCCGACCACAGGAGTTCAGGAGCACCACATGCTCTCGCTGCACGTCCACGATCCCGTTCCCCCGCTGGTGGGGCACCTGCCCATGGGCACGGCCCCCGACGACCCCCGGCCGGTGCGGGTGGACAGCCGCGCGGTGGGTCGGGACGGACGCCCGTGGCTGCCCGTGATGGGCGAGTTCCACTTCAGCCGGTTCCCCGAGGCGCGGTGGCGGCGCGAGCTGCTGATGATGAGGGCCGGCGGGATCGACCTCGTCGCCACCTACCTGTTCTGGAACCACCACGAGGGCAGCCGCGGGCAGCTCCGCTTCGACGGCGATCGCGACGTGCGCCGGTTCGTCGAGCTGTGCGCCGAGCTCGACCTCGCCGTGTCGGTGCGGATCGGACCTTGGTCGCACGGCGAGTGCCGCAACGGCGGCTTCCCCGACTGGCTGGCCGATGTGGACTGCGCGCCGCGCACCGACGACCCCGCCTACCTCGACCTCGTGCGGCCCTACTACGCGGCCATCGCCGAGCAGCTCGACGGTCTGTGGTGGGCAGACGGCGGCCCGATCGTCGCCGTGCAGGTGGAGAACGAGCTGTACGACCAGCCCGACCACCTCGCCACGCTGCGCGCGCTCGCCGAGGAGGTGGGCATGAGCGCACCTTTGTGGACGGCGACAGGCTGGGGCGCCGCACAGCTGCCGCCCGACGTGGTGCTCCCCCTCTACGGCGGCTACCCCGAGGCGTTCTGGGAGGACGCCTCGGACGGCTGGGCGCGCGAGGTTCGCCGCCACTACTTCCCCACCCCGATCCGGGACGACCACGCGATCGGCGCGGACCTGCGCACCACGGCGCCCGAGGGCAGCGGCCCCGACGACACCCGCTACCCGTACGCGACGTGCGAGCTGGGCGGAGGCATGGCCATCGCCTACCACCGCAGGCCGCTGGTCCCGGCCGCCGACGTGTCCGCGCTCGCGTTGACCAAGCTCGCGAGCGGGTCGGCGTGGCAGGGCTACTACCTCCACCACGGCTGCTCGCAGCGCCTGGACCTGTCCACGCCGAACCAGGAGTCGCACGCCACCGGCTACCCCAACGACCTGCCCGTGGTGAACTACGACTTCCAAGCGCCGCTCGGCGAGTACGGGCAGGTGCGGCCGTCGTTCGCGGCGCTGCGGCTCCAGCACCTGTTCCTGCGCGACAACGGCGCGGACCTCGCGCCGGCCGAACTGCACCTGCCCGACGTCACACCGGCGGACCTGGACGACCGCGCCACGCTGCGCTGGTCGGTGCGGTGCAGCGGTGGTCCGGCTTTCCTGTTCGTCAACAACCACCAGCCGCACGAGCCGCTGCCCGACCACCACGACGTGCGGTTCGAGGTCGTGCTCGGCGACCGGACCGTCCGACTGCCGGCGGAAGGCGTGACCATCCCGTCCGGGGCGCACTTCGCCTGGCCGATCGGCTATCGGGTGGGTGAGGTCGACCTGGCCTGGGCCAGTGCGATGCCGGTGGCCAGGTCGACGTGGGACGGCGTGCCCACGGCCGTGTTCGTCGCCACCGCCGGCATCACCCCGCAGTTCGCCCTTCCCGTCGGCACGGAGGTCGACGGGGCGCGGGTGGACGAGCACGGCGTGACCACCGTCGCCAACCCCGGCGTCGACGCCCTGGTCACCGCGACCACGCCCGATGGCGCGACGGCACGGCTGCTGGTGCTCGACGAGGCGAACGGGCCGCGGTTGCAGCGCCTCGACGTGTCCGGGGTCGACACGCTGGTCCTGTGCGACGAGCCCGTCGTGGTCGACGGCGACTCGACCTGGTTGGAGACCGGCGTGGAGCAGGTGGAAGTGTCGTCCCTGCCCGCACCGGGGGTCACCCGCGTCCTCGCCGGCGCACCGCCCCTTCCCACACCGACGGTGGAGGTGGTGCGCGCCGAGGCCGAGGCCCCTCCCGCGCGGACGGGCGGGTCCCGGGACAGGGCGTCGGCGCCGCTGGACGAGGACTTCGAGCACGCCGCCGTCCATCGCGTCGTGGTGCCTCCCGAGGCGTTGGCCGGTGACGACGAAGTGCTCCTGGTGCTCGGTTACACGGGGGACGTGGCCCGCGCGTACCTCGGCGGCCGGCTCGTGGCCGACCACTTCTGGCACGGCCCGGAGTGGGAGATCGGGTTGCGCCGGTTCGCCGACGACGTGCTGGAGCACGGCGTCGAGATCCGGGTGCTGCCGCGTCCGGCGGAGAGCGCGGTGTACGTGGACCAGTCGGTGCGCGCCCAGTACAAGGCCTCGTTGGACACCGCATCGGTCGACTCGGTCCGGCTCGTCCGCCGCACCCGGGTGGAGCTGTGGTGAGCCGGCCGAGCCGGAGTTCCCTGCTGCTCGGCGCACTGGGCGCTGCCGCCGCACGTGCCGCGATCCAGGCGGGTATCGCGGCCTACCGGCAGCAGGTGGAGCGATGAGCACACCCACCCTCGAACGGCCGCCCACCACGGCTTCCCCGGCGACCGGACAGGGCTCGTGGTGGTCGCGGCACCAGCGGGAAGCGGCGCCGCACGCGTTCGTCTCACCGTTCTTCGTCCTGTTCGGGCTGTTCATGGCCGTGCCGATCCTGGTGGGCCTGTACCTCAGCTGCACCGGGTGGGCCGGGTTGGGCACGCCGAAGTGGGTGGGCTTGCGCAACTACGCGGATCTGCTGACCGACGCGAGCTTCTGGACCTCGGTCGGGAACACCGCGCTGTACGTGGTGTTCACGCTGCTGGTCGTGGTGCCCGCCGCGTTGCTGACCGCCCAGGCCCTCGACGCCCGGGGGCTGCGCGGGCGGGACGTGTTCCGGCTGGCGTTCTTCATGCCGGTGGTCATCTCACCCATCGTCATCACGCTGGTGTTCGGGCTGTTCTTCGACACCGAGTTCGGCATCGTCAACGGCGCCCTCAAGGCCGTGTTCGGGTTCGGCGGCATCGACTGGACCGGTGACCCGTCCTGGGCCAAGGCCACTGTGGTCATCCTGGTGCTGTGGCGCTGGACCCGATACCTGACCGTGTTCTTCCTCGCCGGTCTGCAGAACGTGCCGCGTGAGCTGCACGAGGCCGCCGCGATCGACGGCGCGGGACCGCTGCGGCGCTTCACCAGCGTGACGCTGCCGGCGCTCAAGCCGGTGACGGCGTTCGTGGCCGTGACCGTGCTGGTGAGCACGCTCAGATCTTCGACGAACCGTTCCTGCTCACCCAGGGCGGGCCGGGCGAGTCGACGTTGTCGGTGGCGATGTTCGTCTACCGCGCCGGTGTCCAGCGCCAGCAGCTCGGTTACGCCGCCGCCGCGGGCGTGGTGTTCCTCGTCGTCGTAGCCCTCGGGCTGCCGGCCAACCGCCTGCTCGGCGTGGGAAGGAACTCGCGATGAGCACCATGACCGCCCGTCGTTCGCCCGCCGGCCGCGTGCTGTACGGGTTCCTGATCGCCCTGCTGGCGGTCTTCGCGCTACCGCTGCTGTGGGCGCTGTCGGCGTCGTTCAAGAGCCGCACCGACATCTCTGCTGGAGGCGCAGCCGTTCTGGAGCTGGTTCACCATCAGCACGGTCGTCGCCGTGATGTTCAGCTCGTTGGCCGTGCCGTTCGCGGTGATCGTCGTGCCGCTGTTCATCATGGTCGCCAAGGCCCGGCCGACCGATCCCTGGTTCGCGCTCGTCGTGCCGTGGGTGGCGCCGGCGTTCGGGATCTTCATGATGCGCCAGTTCACCGAGCGGGCCGTCCCCGACGAGTTGCTGGACGCCGCGCGCATCGACGGCTGCACGGAGTTCGGCCTGTTCCGCCGGGTCGTGCTGCCCCTGCTGCGCCCGGCGCTGGGCGCGTTGGGCGTGTGGTCGTTCCTCGACAGCTACAACAGCCTGCTGTGGCCGCTGATCGTGATCATCGAACCGGAGGACTACACGTTGCCGATGGGAATCCAAACGCTGTTCGGCGCCACCGGGCGGCAGTACGACCTGGGGCTGGCGGGGTCCGTGTTGGCCGCCGTGCCGAGCCTGCTGGTGTTCTTCCTGCTGCGCAAGCAGTTGCCGGAGGGCTTGACCGCCGGGGCGGTGAAGGGGTGACCCCGGAGAAGCTGACCATCACGCTGTGGGACTTCACCTGGTACACCCGCACCGGGCCCGGTGAGCCGTTCGAGGACCTCGACCGGGCGTTCGCCGAAGCCGTGGAACGCGGGTACAACACCGTGCGGATCTGCGCCATGCCGCTGCTGCTGTTCGGATCCGGCGTCGACACCTCTCGACTGCGCCTCGGCCCGTTGGGCGGTGGTTACGGCTCCCGGGTGCGGTGGTACGACGTGGGCGCGGTCACCGTGATCGACGCCCGTGCGTGGTTGCTGGCGCTGTTCCGCGCCGCGCGGCGGCACGACTGCTTCGTCGTCCTGTCGAGCTGGGAGTACCAGCAGAGCCCGTCGTTCGCCCTGGACCGGGACTGGCTCGACGCCGTGGTGGCGATCGACCCCGAGGACCGCGCCGTCGCCCTCGCCGACGCGCTGGCCGACCTGGTGGACTTCCTCGCGGCGCACGGGCTGGACGACCGCATGGCGTTCACCGAGCTGCACAACGAGGTGCAGGCCGGTCACCTGGCCGACGGCCTCGACGGCGACCACGTGGTGGCGCTCCGGCCCCGGTTGGAACGCGGGATCGCGCGGTTCAAGCAGCGCCACCCCGACCGACCCGTCACGGTGAACTACGCGCGGGTCCCGGTCGGCTCGATGCGCGGCATCCCGCGCGGCGTGGACGTCGCGGTGTTCCACCCGTACGTGTACGGCGTGCTCGACGAACTGCTCGACGAGTTCGCGTTGCGCGACCCCGCCCGCCCGTTCCCGCAGGAACGGGCCCACCGCGAGCTGCTGCGCCCCGGCGCGCCCGACTTCGCCGACTGGCAGCCGCCCCGGGACCAGCGGTGGCGGCTGGACGCCACGATCGTCGGGCAGCGTGAGGTGTACGTGCACGACTGGTGCGACCCGGACAAGTGGGACGCCTGGCTCTACGACCGCTACGCCACCCACCGGACGGCCATGCGGCAACAACTGACCACCTGGATCGACGCCGCCGCCGACTGGGCCGCCGAGACCGACGTCCCCCTGGTCTTCGGCGAGGGCTGGATCGGCTACACCCCGTTGCACGGGACCTTCGAGGAAGGCCCGGTGGGGGCCGCTTTCTGCCGCACGGCCGCCGCCGAGGCCGCACGGGTCGGGGCGTGGGGCTCCGTCGTGTGCTCCAACGCCGCCCCGCACCACCCGATGTGGCAGGACGTGACGCTGCAACGCGAGTGCAACGCCCTGCTCCGCGGTGACCGACCTCCGGCTCCGGAACGTGCGCAATGACCCGCACCCGTCGACGGGCACGTAGAGGCCGGGGCTGAGCACTGTCATTCAGCTCCCTCCGGGGTGGGGGTCCTCCCCTTCCGCCGGTCGGGCGAGGATGTCGGTGGTGAGGTCGTCGAGGTTGTCGAGGACGAGTCGGGCGAGGTCGGGTCGGGCGTCGCCGGCCTGGTGGAGGCGGGTTGCGGTGACGCGCCGGACGAGCCCCTCGAAGCCGGCGAACACGGCGGCCATCCCGGCGTGCAGCGCCGGGGTGTCGGCGACGAGCCGCAGCCGGATCAGTTCCCGCTCCGGCTCGGCGGCGTAGTCCGCCGCCGCCCGGACGATCACCGCGTGCAGCGAGGCGAGCAGCGGTTCCCCGTCCGGGCGACGGGCGAAGAGCTCCCCGGCGAGGTCGAGATGGGACCGCAGCCGCCCGAGCACCAGGTCTTCCTTGGAGGTGAAGTAGCGGAGGAACGTCCGCAGCGACACCACGGCGTCGGCGCAGGCGCCGACCCGGACCACGGCACCCCGCGCCCCGCTTAAGGTGCCGGGATGGCGGAGGACGGGTTCGTCGAAGTACGCGGGGCCAACCGGGGCAACAACGTGGTCCTGCACCTGTTCGCCGTGGCGTTGATGGTCACCGGACCGATCGTCTACGCGGCCGACGACGACGGCGGCACCGTCGGCATCGTGCTCACCGTGGTCCTGCTGCCCCTGGGCATCGCCGTGTGGCGCGGTATCGCGCGCGCCAAGCGGCGGCTGCTGCGCCTGGACGAGGTGGGCCTGCCCGCGACCGCCGAGGTCCTGTCCATGGAGCCGATCAGCGAGGACTCCGCGGTCCGCGTGCGGCTCCGGATCAGCGGCCCGGACGTGCCCGAGTTCGAGATCGAGCACGACGCCGGGTACCACCCCGGTCTGAGGCCGGGGAACAAGCTCGTCGCGGCGGTCGACCCCGACGACCACCGCGACTTCGAACTGGACTACTGAGCCACGTCGCGCACCGGTCGACGTCGTCGGTCAGTCGTCGATCGCCTGGTAGACAGCGGTCCAGAGGTCGTGCCACAGCGGCAACCTCTGGTCACCCGTGTGCCCCCGCTGCAGGAAGAAGATCGCCGTCAGGTCCTCGGCCGGATCGTTGTACCAGGCGGTGCCGTAGAAGCCGGACCACCCGTAGCTGCCGACCGACGGGCCGAACCGACTGGGGTGGGTCAGGACCGACATCCCGAAGCCCCAGCCCAGCTCGTTCCCCAGCCAGAACCCGGGGACCGCCTTCTGCGCCGAGGTCAGGTGGTCGGTGGTCATCAGCGTGACCGACGGTCGGGAGAGCACCCGCCGACCGCCGTGGGAACCGCCGGCCAGCAGGGCCGCGGCGAAGGCGAAGAAGTCCTGGGCGGTCGTGACGAGCCCGCCGCCACCTGATTCGAACGCCGGCGGTCGGCTCCACCGCCCGTCGGGGCCGTCGTCCACGACCGGCTCGCCGGTGGCCGCGTTGTCGCGCTGGTACGCCGTCGACAGCCGGGCGATGTCCTCGCCGCTGACGCTGAAGGCGGTGTCCTTCATCCCGAGCGGATCGCAGACCCGTTCGCGCAAGGCGTCCCCGAAGGACATGCCGGTGGCCCTGGCGATGAGCACGCCGGTCACGTTGGAGGCGGTGTCGTACATCCAGTGCTCACCCGGCTGGTGGGAGAGCGGGAGCTTGCCCAGCCCGCGCACCCACTCGTCCGGCGACGAGTAGTCGAGCGCGTTCACCGCGTCGACGATCGGGACCCGTCCCGGCTTGGTCGGCAGCACGCCGATGCCGCAGGTGTACGTCAGCAGGTTCCGCAGCGTGATCGGGTGTCGCGCCGCGACGGTGTCGTCCAGCGGCCCGTGGGGATTGGCGAGCACGGTCATGTCCGCCAACTCCGGGAGGAGGTCGTCGACGGGGTCGTCGAGGCGCAGGGTGCGGTCGTCGACGAGCGTCATCGCGCACGCGGCGACGATCGGCTTGCTCATCGAGGCCAAGCGGAAGATCGTGTCGGCCGCCATCGGGGTCCCCGAGCCCGCGCCCTCGAACGCGAGGGTGCCCGTCGCTTCGACGTGCACCTCGCCGTGGCGGGCGAGAACGCCCACCGCACCGGGCACGAAGCCGGACTCGACCTGGCGCTCCAGCAGCTCCCGCACCCGGGCCGGCCGTTTCGACGAGAAGCCACCAGTGGCCATCCGCGCCCACCTCATCCCATCCGCCCGCACGTCGCCGTGGCGCGACGACCGTAGCCTCCCGCGACGACGCCGGGGAGAAGCCTTCGTCCCGGCACTACGGCTTGTCGGCATGTCGGGCTGCACGCCCTTCGGGTGTTCAGTCCAACGTGACGTCCTCTGTGGACAGCGCACTGGACCGACCGGAGCAACGTCCGGCGAGGTGCACGAGAAGACCCGTGCGGAGTCACGCAATCACTTCCTTGAAGGTGCTCGCACCCCTGTGCTTGGATGCCCTGGGGCCCCTGGCCGACCGGTTGAGGATTGGCGCCCATTCGACGTCACGAGAACCGTGGCACTGCGCCCGCGCCCAATTCGACGAGCCGTTGGTCGACGAACCGCACCACCGGAGAACCGCGGGAGCGCCATGACGACCGGAACACCTCCCGCGACGCCCTGGTTGCGCGCCACGTGGGCGAACTGGGTGGACGAGGCGGTGCGGCAGCGGCTGCGGATCGCGCGGTTGCTGCCGTCCGGGGGTGTGGGCCTGGTCGTGTTCCTGGCCGTGCTCAACCTCGTGCTCGGCCTGCTACCGGTCGCCTTCGTGGTCGCGACGAGCATGATGGTCGGCGAGGTGCCCGCCGCGGTCGACGGCGGGATCGGCAGCGCGGCCTGGGACCGGCTGACCTCGATCTTCCTGCTCGCCGCCGCCGCGTTCCTGCTCACCCAGATCCTCACCCCCGTGGGCAACGCCCTGGGCGAGCAGTTGCGCCGACGGGTGGACAGCGCGCTGCGGGACGACGCGATGGCGTTGATGCTGCGGCCGGTCGGCATCGGGCCGTTGGAGGACCAGCGCACGCTGGACGAGCTGAACGAGGCCGTGCGCGCCTTCGACCGCGACTGGGGCACACCGGGGCAGGCGTGCTTGGGCATGGTGGCGCTGATCGCCCGCTACACCCGCCTGCTGGCCCTGGTGGTCGTCATCGGACTGACGATCGGGTGGCCCGCGGGGCTCGGGGTCGGCGCGGCGGTGATGGCCTTCCGCTACGGCCAGCGCGGCGGGTTGCGCAAGTACTCGCGGGTGGGGCGCGACCTCATCGGCAGGATGCGCGAGATCGGCTACCTCAACGAGCTCACGATGACCGACGTGGCGGCGAAGGAGATCCGGGTGTTCGGCCTCACCGGCTGGCTCGCGGATCGCTACGCGGACGTGTGGAAGACCGTGCGCAACACCCTCGAACGGGCGCGCCGCCGCGTCTACCTGACCCCGTACCTGCTGCTGACGGCCGTCGGTCTGCTGCTGGCCGGTGCCGCGATGGTGTACGCCGCTCAACTCGGTGCGACCGGTCAGGTGAGCCTGACCGCGTTGGCGCTCGGGGTGCAGGCGGTCGCGTTGGCGATGTCGCTCGGCGGCCACTACCCCGAGTCGGACACCAGCACGCAGTTCGCGATGCAGTCGCTGACCGCGCTGCAACGGTTGCGCGACCGGCTCGACGAGCTGGACGAGGGGCAGCCGCGGCCCGGTCGGCTCGAGGTGCCCGCGGGCACGCCCGCCAGGTCGCTCGCCTTCGACCGCGTCGGCTTCCACTACCCCGGCTCGGACCGCACCGTGCTCGACGGCATCGAGCTGGAGCTGCCCGCCGGGCGCTGCACGGCGGTGGTCGGGGTCAACGGCGCGGGCAAGACCACCCTGGTGAAGCTGCTCGCGCGGCTGTACGAGCCGACGTCGGGTGCGGTGCGCGCGGACGGCGTGGACATCGCGGAGTTCGACCCGGTGCGGTGGCGCCGCCAGGTCGGGGTGATCTTCCAGGACTTCGTGCGCTACGAGTTGACCGCGGCCGAGAACATCGCGCTGGGCGCGGCGCACGTGCCGGTGGACCGGGCGGTGGTGCTGCGTGCCGCGCAACGGGCCGGGATCGCCGACGCGCTGCTCGCCCTGCCCGACGGCCTGGACACGCCGCTCTCGCGCGCCTACCCGGGCGGGACGGACCTGTCCGGCGGGCAGTGGCAGCGCATCGCCATCGCCCGTGCGTTCTACGCCTTGGAGGCGGGTGCGACGGTGCTGGTACTGGACGAGCCGACCGCGGCGCTGGACGTGCGCGCCGAGGTGGCGTTCTTCGACCGGTTCGTGGAGCTGACGCGCGGGGTGACCTCGCTGCTCATCTCGCACCGGTTCTCCAGCGTGCGGCGGGCCGACCACATCGTGGTGGTGGACGGCGGGCACGTGGTGGAGCGGGGCTCGCACGACGAGCTGGTCGCGGCGGGCGGCCACTACGCACGCCTGTTCGCCTTGCAGGCGAAGCGATTCGCCCGCGGGCTGGACGCCGAGGACGCCGAGGACACCGACGCCGTGGACGACGACGCGCCGGGCGCCGGCACGGCCACCAGGCACCCGGCAGATCAGCCGGCGGTCGATGGCGCGGCGGCGGACGTCGTGGTGGAAGGGGTCGGCCGGTGATCGAGGTCGTTCGCGGTGGCTGGGAGTTGTTCCTCATCGCCTGGCGGGAGAGCCGGTACCGGTTGGTGCTCGCCATCGTGCTCATGATCGCCCAGGCGTCGGCGATGCCGCTGGCCGCGCCCGCCCTGGCCGCGTTGGCGGACTCGGCGCTGGCGGGGGACGTCCGGGGCGCGTCCGTGGCGGCGGTGCTGGTCGTGGTCGCGGTGATCGCCGCGCTGACCGCCGGGCACTTCGCCCACATCTTCTACTTCGAGCTCGGCGACCGCGCGGTGCCGCGCCTGGAGCGCGAGCTGATCGAGATGACCAACGGCTCGGCCGGGCTGGAGCACCACGAGCGACCCGAGTACGCCGACAAGATCCAGGTGCTGCGCAACGAGCTGCACCGGGCCGGGTGGGGCTCGATGGAGGGCCTGCTGAACAGCCTCGGCCTGCTGGTCGCGATCTCCCTCACCGCGGTCCTGCTGGCGCGGCTCAACCCGCTGCTGTTGCTGCTGCCGCTCGCGGCCGTGCCGCCGGTGCTGCTCGGGCGGCGGGCGGAGTCGATCGTCAACGGCGCGCGCGAGCGTTCGGCGCTGCCGTCCCGGCGCGCCAAGCACCTGTTCGGGCTCGTGGCGAACGCGGCGTCGGCCAAGGAGCTGCGCGTCGGCGGGTTGGAGTCGGAGCTGCGTGCGCGCCAGCGCCGGGCCTGGGACGACGCGTCGGCGCAGCTGTGGCGCGGCGAGCGCCGGGCCGTGCTGCTGCGCACCGGCGGTGAGCTGTTCTTCGCCGTGGCCTACGTGTTGGGCACGTTGCTGGTGCTGCGTGACGCGGTGGCGGGGCGGCGCGGCGTGGGCGACGTCCTGCTCGTGCTGACCTTGGCGTCACAGGTGAACCAGCAGGTGACCTCGTCCGTGGCCACGTTGCAGGAGATGCAGCGCACCGGGCGGGTCATGGGCAACATGCGCTGGGTCCGGGCGCTGGTCGCGAGCCAGGCGCCGCCTCCGCCCGACCGGGACGTGCCCCGACGCGTCCGGGACGGCATCGAGCTGCGCGGCGTGTCCTTCACCTACCCGGGCACCGACCGGCCGGTCATCGCCGACGTCGACCTCACCCTGCCCGCGGGTGGCACCGTCGCGTTCGTCGGTGAGAACGGCGCCGGGAAGACCACCCTGATCAAGCTGCTGTGCCGGTTCTACCCGGTCACCACCGGCACGGTCTCGCTGGACGGCACGGACTTCACCCGCTTCCCCGTGGACGGGTGGCGCGCCCGCATCGCCACGGGGTTCCAGGACTTCGCCCGGTTCGAGATGCTCGCACGTGAGAACGTCGGCGTCGGAGAGCTGGCCGAGATCGAATCGGCCGACGCCGTGCACGACGCCCTGCGCCGCGCGCGCGCCGAGGACGTCCTGGACCGCCTTGAGGACGGTGTCGAAACCCGGCTCGGCAAGACCTACGCCGACGGCGTGGAGCTGTCCGGCGGGCAGTGGCAGAAGCTCGCGCTCGGCCGGGCCATGATGCGCCGCGAGCCGTTGCTGCTCGTCCTCGACGAACCGACCTCGGCGCTCGACGCGCAGGCCGAGCACCGGTTGTTCGAGCGGTACGCGGCCGGCGCGCGTGAGGTCGGCCGGCGGACCGGCGCCATCACCTTGCTCGTCTCGCACCGGTTCTCCACCGTGCGCATGGCCGACCTGATCGTGGTGGTGGCCGGCGGGCGGGTGGCGGAACACGGTTCGCACGACGAGCTCATGGCCGCGAACGGCCTGTACGCCGAGCTGTACTCGATGCAGGCGGCGGCTTATGCGTGACGTGTGGTCGACGGCGGACGTCGAGCGGTTGGCCGCCGAGCGGTCGGCGCCGGACGTGTGGGACTACATCGCGGGCGGCAGCGGTGAGGAGGTCACGCTCGCCGCGAACCGGGCCGCGTTGGACCGGGTCGCGGTCGTGCCGCGGGCGCTGGTGGACGTCTCGACCTGCGACACGGGCTGCGAGCTGTTCGGTGTCACGTCGACGCTGCCGCTGGCCGTGGCTCCGATGGCCTACCAGCGGCTGATCCACGACGGTGGCGAGCGCGCGGTCGCGGCCGCCGCGGCGGCGGCCGGTGTGCCGTACGTCGTGAGCACGCTGAGCTCCGACCCGATCGAGGACGTGGCCGCGGCGGGCGGCACGACGTGGTTCCAGCTGTACTGGCTGCGCGACCGCGAGGTGATGGTGAAGCTGCTGCGCCGTGCCGAGGAGGTGGGGTGCGGTGCGGTGGTGCTGACGGTCGACGTGCCGGTGCTCGGGCGGCGGCTGCGGGACCTGCGCAACGGGTTCGCGCTGCCGTCCTGGGTGAAGCCGGTGAACACCGACGGCGAGGTGGGTGAGCGGGTGGAGGGCGACTCGGTGATCGCCCGGCACACCAGCGCGGTGTTCGACCCGTCGTTGAACTGGCGTGACCTGGAGTGGATCCGGGCGCGCACGAGTCTGCCGCTGGTGGTCAAGGGGGTGCTCGACGCGGGGGACGCGGCGCGGGCCGTCGACCTCGGGGTGCAGGGTGTGGTGGTGTCCAACCACGGTGGGCGGCAGTTGGACGGTGCGGTGCCGAGTGCGGTCGCACTGCCGGCGGTCGTCGCCGCGGTGGGCGGGCGGTGCCCGGTGCTGCTGGACAGCGGGGTTCGCAGCGGGGTGGACGTCTTGCGGGCGTTGGCGCTCGGGGCCGCGGCGGTGCTGGTCGGCAGGCCCGTCCTGTGGGGACTCGCGGCGGGTGGTGAGCAGGGTGTGACAGCGGTGCTGGACGTGCTGCGGGCCGAGTTCGAGACGGCGCTGCGCCTGGCGGGCTGCCCGGACGTGGCCTCGGCCCGTCACCTCACCGTCGCGTGAGTCCTACGCTCACGCCGCGAGAGTCCTACGTTCAGAGCACCTGAGTTCAACGCTCACGCCTAACGCCGTTCGCCGTGAGCGTTGAACTCATGGTCCGCGAGCGTAGGACTCTCGGCACGTGGACGTAGGACTCACGGGATCGTGAGGTGCTGCCGCAGGAAGGTGGCGACCTCGGCCCTGGCTTCACGTGCCGCGTCCACGACACCCGACATGGCGAAGAAGCCGTGCGCCACACCGTCGTAGCGCGTGGCGACCACGGGCACACCGGCCTCACGCAGGCGTTCGGCGTACTGCTCCCCCTCGTCGCGGAGCGGGTCGTGCTCGGCCGTGATCACCAGGGCCGGCGGTAGGCCGGTCAGGTCCTCGGCCAGCAGCGGCGAGACGAGTGGGTTTCGGCCGTCGTCCGGGCTCGCCAGGTAGTGGCTCCAGTACCACGCGACGGACCGGCGGTTGAACGCGGCGGGGTCGTCGTTGACCCGCATGGACTCCGTCCCGCCCCGGTGGTCGGTGTTGGGGTAGACCAGCACTTGCGCGGCGAGCGCGAGTTCGCCGCGGGTGCCGAGGGCGGTCACGGCCGCCAGGTTGCCGCCCGCGCTGTCACCGGCCACGGCGAGGCGGTCGGGGTCGACGCCGAGGGAGGCGGCGTTCGCCGCGATCCAGGCGACGGCCGTGCGGCAGTCGTCCACGGCGGCGGGGAACTTGTGCTCGGGCGCCAGGCGGTAGCCGACGGTGATCACCTGGCACGGCACCGCGTTGGCCAGCGCGCGGCAGATCTCGTCGGACGTCTCGATGCTCCCGAGCGCCCAGCCGCCGCCGAAGAAGTAGACCACGGTGGGCAGGGGCTCGGCCGTGTCCACCGGCCGGTAGATCCGGATCGGCAGGTCGCCGTCCGGTCCGGGCAGGTGGTGGTCGGTGACGTGGCGCACCGGCTCGCCCTGGCCCGCCGCCGCCCGGATCGCCGCGAGGTCGGCCTCACGGGCTTCCTCGACCGAGAGCGTGTACAGCGGCCGGACCTGCGGGTCCAGTGACATGCGGACCTCCCGTGGTCAGTGTTTCAGCACCTTCTGGATCGCGGCCGTCAGCTGGGCGCGATCGGGCTGCACGGCGTGGTCCAACGCGAGGGCGAACGGCACCACGGCGCCGTCCGGCCTGGTCACCCGGACCGGCGGGGCGAGCAGGTCGAACCGCTCGGCCGCGGTGGCGAGGACCTCGGCCGCGATGCCGCACATGCGGTTGGAGTCGTCGACCACCACCAGTCGACCGGTCCGCGCCACCGACGCGGCCAGCCCGTCCCAGTCGAACGGGTACGCGGTGCGCGGGTCGAACACCTCGACCGACACCTCACCGGCCAGTTCATCGGCGACCGCGAGCGCGTCGTGCACGAGGTGCCCGACCGCGACGACCGTGACGTCCTCGCCCTCGCGGTGGATCCGGCCGACGCCGAGCGGCACCGGGGCCAGCGCGTCGAAGTCGACGTCCACCCGCACCCCGAGCGCCGCCGCCGGCGCGAACACCACCACCGGGTCGTCGTCCCGGACGGCGGTGACCAGCAGGCCGTAGGCGTCCTCGGGGGTGGCGGGCACGACCGTCTTCACGCCCGCGTGGGCGAACAGGGCGTACGGGTGGTCGGAGTGCTGCCCGGCCCAACCGGTCTTCGACCCGGAGCCGGGCACCAGGTAGGTCACCGGCACGCGGGCCTGACCACCGGTCATCAGCGAGAACTTGTGCGCCTGGTTGACGATCTGCTCGAACGCCAGGTACAGCAGCGCCGGGATCTGGAACTCGATCACCGGCCGCCGCCCGCGCAACGCCGCCCCGGTGGCGAAGCTCGTGAACGCCTGCTCCGACAGCGGCGTGTCGAGCACCCGGTCCGGCCCGAACCTCTTGAGCAGGCCCGCGGTCACGTTCGAGACCGCCACGCGGACGTCCTCGCCCAGCACGAACACCGCCGGATCGCGCGCCAGCTCGTCACCGAGCGCCCGGTTGAGCGCCTTCTGGTAGGACAACCACGGCATCACCCACCACCGCCCGGACGCGCCCGCATCCCGGTGGCGTACAGGTGGTCGAGCGCGCCCACCGGGTCGGGGTGGGGGCTGTCGAGCGCGAACGCGACCGCCGCGTCCACAGTGGACTCGACTTCGGCGTCGACCCTGGTCCGCTCCTCACCGGTCAGCCGCGCGCCCTGGATCTCGACCGGATCCCTTTCGCGTCCGCTGTGGACCTCGTCGTCGTCGCGGTAGCGGACCCGGGCTCTGTGCTCCCACGTGTGGTGCGCGTCGAACCGGTAGGTCAGGCACTCGACCAATGATGGCCCGCCGCCCGCACGAGCGCGGTCCACCGCCTCACGTGCCGCGTCGAGCACCGTGCGCGGGTCCATCCCGTCCACCGTCACCGACGGCATCCCGAACGCCGCGCCACGCCCGGTGATCGTGCCCGCCACCGCGTCGGCGACGGTCAGGGTGGTGGCGTAACCGTTGTTCTCGCAGACGAACAGCGCCGGCAACCGCCACAGGGCGGCCAGGTTCATGGCCTCCAGCAGCACGCCCTGGTTGACCGCGCCGTCACCGAAGAAGCTCACCGCGACCTGGTCGCCGCCCTCCTGCCGGGCGGCCCAGGCCGCCCCCGCGGTGATCGCGCCGTTCGCGCCGACGATCGCGTTCGCGCCGAGGATGCCCAACGCGAAGTCCGCGGCGTGCATCGATCCGCCGCGCCCCCGGTTCAGGCCGGTGGCGCGGCCGGCCAGCTCGGCGAGCACCCTGGCGGGATCGGCGCCCTTCGCGAGCACGTGCCCGTGCCCGCGGTGGGTGCTCGTGATCATGTCGTCCTCGCGCAGCGCCGCGCAGACACCGGCCGCGATGGCTTCCTGGCCCGTGTACGGGTGGATGCCGCCGACGATGTCGCCGGAGCGGACGAGCTCGACCGCCCGCTCCTCGAACCGGCGGATCAGCCGCACCGTCCGGTACAGGCCGATGTCGGTGTCCGGCGCCGGCCGCACCACGGTCAGGCCCGCCACACCGGAGGGCAGAACTCCGGGTCGGCGTAGTCGGGCCTGCCGTCCGGGGTGCGGCGCACGACGGAGTCGTGGTTGTAGAAGGCGAGGCTGCCGTCGGAGAGGGGGAACTCGCGGTAGGCGTTGTCACCGTCCTGGAGGTGCAGCGAGATGGCCTGCCGCGGCCGGGCCGCGCGGTTGGGTCCGCTGCCGTGGTAGGTGCGGCAGTGGTGGAAGCTCATGTGCCCCTTGGGGATGATCATCGGGATCTTGGTCACCTGCGTGCCGTTGTGCGCCGCGTTGACCGAGAGCAGGTCCTCCAGGTGGTTCGCGTCCCGCTCGGCGAAGTGCTTGGTCGCGCTGTCGTCCGAGCCGACCTCCTCCCAGCGGTGGCTGCCGTCGACCATGGTGATCGTGCCCAGTTCCTCGTCGCAGTCGTGGAGCGGGATGAACGCGGTGAGCATCCGGTCCGACGAGGACGACGACCAGTAGTGCTTGTCGAAGTGCCAGGGCACGACGTTGGACGGCTCCGCGGCGATCGGCGGCTTGTAGATCAGGGTCGACTGGAACACCCGGATCTCGTCGGCCTGCGCCAGGCGTGCGGCCACCGCGCCGAGCAGCGGCTTGAGCAACGCCTTGGCGATGCCGTCGCTCTCGTAGTGCACGTAGTCGTTGTGCCGCTGCACGTCGCCGTCCTCGGGCGTCCAGTAGGCCAGCCGGGGAGGTCGGGTCGGCAGCCGGCGGCTCCGCTCACCCGAGTAGTACCGGTCGACCGCGGCGGCCAGCTCGTCCACCTCGTCGTCGGTGAAGACCTTCTTGGACAGGTACCAGCCGTGCTCGGCGTAGAACCGGACCTCGTCGTCGGTCGGGAGCAGGGCGCGCTCCTGCTCGGTCAGCGTGAACTCGTGCACCGTGGTCACCCCTTCAGCCGGCCGTCGTGCCGGACAGTTCGCCCTGCTTCGCCTCGTACAGCGCCTTGATGTTCCCGCTGCCGAAGGTCAGCGCGCCCCGTCGCTCGATGATCTCCAGGAACAACGTCCGGCGCACGTGCATCGACTCGGTGAAGATCTGCAGCAGCTGGCCCCAGTGGTCCCGGTCGACCAGCACGCCGAGCTCGCGCAGCTCGTCCAGCGGTGCGTCCAGGTGGCCGACCCGATCTTCGAGCGTGTCGTAGTAGGTGCTCGGCGTGCCGAGGAACCGCACGCCCTTGTCGCCGAGCGTGCCCACCGCCTTGACGATGTCGTCGGTGCCGAACGCGACGTGCTGCACGCCCGCGCCCGCGTGCCAGGTCAGGAAGTTGTCGATCTGGCCGGGCCGGCGCTGCGGATCGGGCTCGATCAACGTGAAGGTGACCTGCCCGGACGGGCTCTGCACCACCTTGGAGTCCATGCCCTGGCCACCGACCTCGACGTACTCCTCGAAGATCTGCGTGAAGCCGAACACGTCCACGTAGTACCCGGCGGTCGGGGCGAGGCCGCCCGCGGGCACGCAGATCGCGATGTGGTCGATGGTGCGCAGCAGCTTGTCGTCCGTTTGCGGTTCGGGGTCGGTCACCTCGATCGCGCCGGGCAGGAACGCGCGCCGCGAGCCGTGCCGCTCGACCAGGCGGTGCGTCACGTCGGAGAAACCGGACACCTCGGCCGTGATCACCCGCTGGTCGCCCGCCCCTTCGGCCACGTACTCGCGTGGCGGCGAGACCGATTCGGCGCCGCGCTCGGTGAGGCCGCGGTAGGCGGCTTCGACGTCGTCCACGCCGATCCCGATGACCGCCACGCCGTCGCCGTGCCGGCGCACGTACTCGGTCGCCGGGTGGTCGGGCACCAGACCGGTGGTCAGGACGACCTGGATGTCGCCCTGCCGCAGCAGCAGCGAGCGCCGGTCCTCCAGCCCGGTCTCGGGGCCGCCCTGGCCGCACACCTTGAACCCGAAGGCGGTGCAGAGGTAGAACGCCGCTTGCCTCGCATCGCCCACGTACAGCTCGATGTGGTCAATCCCGGAGATGTTCATCAGGCATCCCGATCACTTCCCGGAGCACGTCAACGGCTCCCGAGACGGTGGTCATGCGGCCGTACTGGCCGCTGTCGAGTTCCATGCGCACGCCGTAGCGCTGTTCCACCTGGTGCACGAGCCAGGCCAGCTCCATCGACTCGATCAGCTCGGGGACGTCGTCCGCCGGTCTGCCGTCGAGGCTGGCGAGCATCGCCAGGATGTCGTCCCGATCGGGGGTGCCGTCCTGGCTCACCGCGGCACCGCGTTCCCCGCCGTCGTCCCCCGCTGTCCTCATCGGATCACCTTCCACCACGCGCGACCTCGCGGAGCACCGAGCGGTCGCGAACCAGCTTTCCCGTCGTGGTGCGCGGCATCGCGTCGAGCACGTGCACCCGACGTGGCCTCTTGTAAGCGGCGAGCCGTTCGGCCAGCCCCGCCTGGACGGTCGCCGCCGTGGCCGGGGCGTCGAGCTGCGCGTAGGCCGTGATCACGTCATCGTGCAGCACGACGGCCGCGACCACCCCGGGCAGTTCGGCCAGCGTCGCCTCCACCTCGGTCAGGTCGACCTTCAGCCCGCCGACCGACACCTGCGAGTCGAGGCGCCCCTTGACCGTCACCAGGCCGGTGTCCGGGTCGACGGCGCCCGCGTCCCTGGTGCGCAGCCAGCCGTCGGCCCAGCGGTCCGGGTCGGACAGACCGACGTAGGGCGACTGCGGCCGGCTCACCAGCAGCTCGCCGTCGCGCTCGACCACCGCGAGGCCCGGCGCGGGGGTGAGCGCGGGCCGGTGCTCGCCGAACAGGTCGGTCGCGATCACGCCGACCTCGGTCATCCCCCACATGTTGCCCAGCGGCACGCCGTACTTGTCCGTGAAGGCGGTCGCGGCCGCGGCGGGCACCGCTTCGCCACCGGTGGTCATGCGCTTGAGCTGCGGCAGGGACGGGGGGTCCACAACGGACGCGAGCAGACCGATGTGGAACGGCACGCCCAGCACCGTCGCCGGTGTGGCTTCGGCCGCCACCGCGTCCAGCACGCTGTCGCCGGTGAGCCGTTCGGGCGGTCTGACCTGCACGCCCGCGTGCAGGCCGTAGAGCAGCGCGCCGACGAGCCCGAGGACGTGCACCATCGAGGCCAGCACGACGATCCGCTCGCCCGGCAGCGGCACGCCGTCGATCCGGGTGTACCGCTCGACCTCGGCGATCAGGTCGGCGGCCGTGCGGCCGATCACCTTGGACGGACCGGTGGAGCCGGAGCTGAACTGGATCACCGCGTGCGGTGTCGCCGCGGGACGGCCGGGGCGGGTCGTGACGGTCTCCTCCACCTCGGCGAACGCGCTGAGCGGGCTGCTGGTGATCCGTCCCGGCTCGACCACCACCTGCGGTGCGAGCCTGCCGAGCGCGGCGTCGACCTCGAACGCGGTCAGCCGGTGGTCGAGGAGGCTGACCTGGGCGCCGATGCGCCACCCGGCGAGCAGGTTGGCCACGTACGCCACCGACGGCGGCAGGCGCAGCGCGAGCGACCCGCCCGCGCGCAGTCCCGCCTCCGCCAGGCGCGCCTGCCGGTCGGTGACCATCCGGCGCAGCGCGGCCCGGTCGACCGGGCCGCCCGAATACAGGCAGACATCGTCGTCCGCGCCGCGGAGCAGGATCTCGTCCACCCATTCCGGACTCGTCCCGAGTTCGAATCCGGGCGACGCCAGGCCTTTTGTCATCAGGTCTCCCGCCTGGTCCCGCGCAGCTCTTCGAAAAGTTTCGCAGAAGTTCTGCGATCAATCACGGTCCGAGTGGGCAGAATCGTACGTCACGGTTCACCCGACGCACTATCGGCCAATCGGCCGCGATGGATCATCACGTTCGCCGGTCGGGCGCACGTCATTGATCAGTGCGGCCAGCCGATCGAGGCCGAGGTCGATCTGCTCGACCGAGACGGCGCTGCACGAAAGGCGCAGCGCGCGGACTTCCGAACTGTCGTCATAGAAATAACTCATTGGTGTCCACAACACGCCGTAATCGCGCGCCGAGCGTTCCAGGAGCCGGTCGTCCACCACGAACCCGACGGTGACCACGACGAAGAACCCGCCGGTCGGCACGGTCCACGTGACGCCCGATCCGGGTGGGAAGCGCTCCGCCAGCCCGGTCACGAGGCGCCGCAGGTTCCGGTCGTAGAGTTGCCGTTCGGGGGCGGTCGCACCGGCGAGGCGGCAGCCGTGCGCGAGCAGCTTGCCGCCGACGACGGCCTGCGCGATCGGCGACGTGTTCACCGTGAGCATGCTCTTGATCTTCGACAGCTGGTCGGCGAACAGGCCGATCGTGCCGTCGGCGCCGACTACCCGCTGGTCG
This sequence comes from Saccharothrix luteola, assembly GCF_020859565.1. Classification (GTDB taxonomy): domain Bacteria; phylum Actinomycetota; class Actinomycetes; order Mycobacteriales; family Pseudonocardiaceae; genus Actinosynnema; species Actinosynnema luteola. Next base: position 339,610 of record NZ_JAJHUO010000001.1, read on the forward strand.
GCGACCACGTAGCCGACGCGTGCGCCGGGCAGCACGGACTTGGCGAACGAGCCCAGGTAGACGACGCGGCGGTCGGCGTCCAGGGCCTTGAGCGTCGGCACCCGGTCCGCGTCGCCGTGGAACAGCCCGTACGGGTTGTCCTCGATCAGCAGGACGTCCTCGGCCGCCGCGACCTCCAGCAGTCGCTGCCTGGTCGCCAGGTCCAGGCTCAGCCCCGACGGGTTGGTGAAGTCGGGGACGACGTAGCAGGCGCGCGGCCGGCGGCCGGCGGCGCGTTCCCGGCGGATCACCGCGACCAGGTCGTCCAGGTCGATCCCGCTCTCCCCGGTGCGGACCGGGCGCACGGGCAGGTCGACCAACCGGGCCGCGCCGGTCAGCCCGACGTACGTCGGCGACACCGCGAGCAGCACGTCGCGTTCGTCGGCACGCAGCGCGCGCAGGACGAGGAACATCGCTTCCTGACAACCGGCGGTGACCACGACCGATTCCGGGTCGACGGGTATGCCCTCGTCCAGGCCGAGGTTTTCCGCCACCAGTTCGTGGATGATCCCCTTGGTCCGACCGTACTGCAATACGGTGCGCCGCACCTGTTCCTCGGTGAGGTGCCGGCCGAGGTGCTGGGAGAAGATGCGCAGATATCGGTGCACGTCCTCCAGTTCGAAGAACTCCTCGCTCGGCCTCCCGGCGGCCAGCGGTATCGCGTCCGGATAGTGGATCGCCACCTCGTTGAGGAAATTCATCGAGTTCAGAGCGGGATCCTCCAGTGCGCCGAACAGCGTGCCGGTGGCCAGGTCGGCGATATTCTCGGCGGCGGTGGTCGTGGTGCTCACCCCCCGGTCGACCGGCGGCGTTCGCGGGTGGCCACGACGGCGCGGAGCAGGTCGTCCAACTCGTCGTCGGACAACTGCGCCAACCGGGCCGCCCGGTCGGCTTCCGCCACCCGATCCGCTCGGGTGGCCTCCAACTCCGCCGACACGAACTCCGCGAGTGCCGCGATGGTCGGCGAGGCGAAGATGCGCGGGAGGGGCAGGGTGACGCCGTAGGTGTCGGCGACGAGTGAGGCGAACCGCACCGCCGTGAGCGATCCCCCACCCAGGCCGAACAGGTTGTCGTGCACGCCGACCTCGTCGAGCCTGCGGAGCAGGTCGGCCCAGGTCTTGGCCATGACCTGCTCGATCTCACCCCTTGACGGCACCGGGCTCACGTCCACCTCAGCCTCAGCGGCCTCTGTGGCGGCGGACCCGACCGCGCCGTTCCGCGACAGCTCGGTCGGCAACGGCTCGGTCGCCGCGGACCACGTGCCCTCGGGGACCGGCACCGGCAGTTCCGCCACCGCGCTGTCCGCGGCCACGTGCTCCAGCACCGCCACCACCGACGACAGCAACCAGTCGGCGAACGCCGGGTCGGTGCGGTGGTCCAGGGTCAGTGCGCCGTTCTCGTCCGCACGCAAGTCGAGATCGGCCTCGGCGGCGACGGTCAGGACGACCTGGCTCCGCACGGTCACGCCGGGCAGGTCCAGCGCGGGCGTGGCAGGCGGCGGGGAGGTGAACCGCACCGCGCCGGAGAGGTCGACCCCCAGTTCCTCGGCGAGCACGGTGAGCGGAACCTCGGCGTGCGACACCGCGTGTGCCGCGGCGTCCCGCACCCGGACGAGCAGGTCGGCGAAGGCCGGTTCACCCGCCAAGGACACCCGGACTGGCACCACGTCGGCGAACGGACCCGCGATCGGCGCCAGCTCCACCCTGATGCGACCACTCACCGGGACCCCGATCACGACATCGGTCCGGCCCGCGTACCGGGACAGCACGACCACGTACCCGGCGAGGACCGCCGTGGACAGGGTGGCGCCGACCTCCTCCGCCACCGCGGCCAGTCGCCGGACCGCGGCCGAGTCGACCACCGCGGTCAGCGAAGCGGCACGGTGCCCGGCCGGGAGTCGCAGCGGTCCGGGAACGTCGCGCAACACCTCGCGCCAGTGCTCCAGCTGACGTGCCAACTCCTCACCGCGCAACCACTCGCGTTGCCACACGGCGTAATCACCGTAGTCCATCCACGACCCAGGCAACTCCGACGATCCGTCGCGGTACACAGCGGACAGTTCCGCGAGCAGCATCGCCAGCGCGGAACCATCGGCCACGACCCGGTGTGCCACCAGCGCGAACAGCCTGCGGTCCACGCCGACCTCGATCACCGCGGCCCTCACCAAGGGCTCGCGCGAAAGGTCGAACGGCCGCTCGGCCAGCTCCGCGGCGATCGACTCGGCCCGCTCCACGTCACCGCGCAGCACGACGTGCTCCACCACCACGCGCCCCGTCTCCGAGACCACCTGCTCCCCGGAGTCGGTGACGTGCGTCCGGAGCGTCGAGTGCCGCGCGACCACGACGTCCATCGCCCGTTGCAGGGCGACGGGGTCGACCGGACCGTCCAGCCAGGTCGCGTGGGACAGGACCGCGGGCCGGGAGAGCGCCCACTCCTGCGCGAACGAGAGCGGATACCGCACGAGCTACCTCCCGTGTGGCGCGTCCGCCAGGACCCGTTGGCGCATCAGGAACTTCCGCACCTTCCCGGTCGGCCCGACGGTCAGCTGCCCGTCCGGCACCACGTCGATGCGCCGCACCGTGCGCGCCACCGCCTCGCCGAGCGCGGCCCGCACCGCCTCGCCCCGGTCCAGCCCCGGATCGGCCCCGTCGTGCAGCACCAGCAGCACGTCGGTCACCGGGGTTCCGTCGTCCTGCTTCGACGCGAGCACCGTGCAATCGCGCACGTCCGGGCAACGGGCCAGGACGCGCTCCTCGGACAACGCGGTGTAGAGCCAGTCGCCGTCGCCGAGGTCGACCGCGTCGTTGGCCCGGTCGAGGTGGTAGTAGTACCCCTCCTCGTCCCGGTACATGAGGTCGCCGGTCAGGTAGTAGCCGTTGAGGCGGCTGCGGTAGGTGGCGGTCGAGTCGTTCCAGTAGCCGGGCGCGATCGTCGGCGACTTGAGCCCGCACTGCCCGACCTGGCCGACCGGCACCTCCTCGCCCGTCGTCACGTCCAGCAACGCCACCTCGGCGAACGGGTACGGCTTGCCGACGCACCGGTCGTAGCGGTCGCTGCCGGGCCGGTGGCTGATGGCGAACGCGCTGTGGCCCATCTCGGTCGAGCCGAGCGTGTCGATGAACTTCGAGCCCGGCTCGTCCACCACGCCGTCCGGCGTCCACACCGGGTGGCTGCCGACCGCGACCAGCTTGCGGATGTGCGCCTCGTGCGCGCAGTCGCCGGTGCTGGACCAGTTGCGCACCGAGCTGAGGTCGCGCTTGCCCAGGTCGAACCGCGCCAGCTCGGCCCACGTGACGGCGAAGCCGAACACACCGGTGGGTCGCCAGCGCTCGATCGCGTCCAGCACCACCTCGCCGCTGCGCTCGAACGGCCCGCCCTGCGCGGACAGGCACAGCAGCTCGTAGCCGTTGCACAACGCCTGGTTCACCACGATGATCCCGGCGGCGTGCGCGGCGGGCAGCACGGACATCTCGCGCACCTGGCCGTACGGCCTGGCCTCGGTGAGCCGCACCGCGCGCACGGCGGCGAACAGGCTGTGGTGCGAGTGGACGACCGGCGTCGGCATCCGGGTCGTGCCGGAGGAGTGCGTGATCGCCACGGGGTCGTCGCCGTGGTGGCGGTAGGGCGGCGGCGCCTGGTCGGGGTCGCCGGTGCCGGTCTCCGACGCGTCGCCCAGGACGGGCACGCCGAGTTCGTGGTCCCGCAACGCCGCGTGGTCGGCGTCGAGGAGCACGCCGACGCCGCGCAGCCGGCGGACGAACTCCGCGGCGATCTCGATCGGCATGCTGCCGTTCATCAGCGCCGGGATCGCGCCGAGGTGGTTGAGCGCGAAGAAGTTGAGGAACACGTCGGCCGCCGAGGTGACGAACACCGCGACGGGGTCGCGTCGGCCGATCCCCTTGCGGGCGAACCAGTCCGCCCGCGCCGCGACCCGTTCGACCAGGTCGCGCAGCGACAGCGGGGTCCACGCGGGTATGCCGTCCACGTCGACGTCGAAGGTCATCCGCGGGGCGTCGAGGTCGGCGCCGTGCTCCACCAGCATGGGCAGCACGTTGCCCGCGCCCACCCGCATGTCCTGCGCCAACGCGGTGCGCAGGTTCGCCCCGCTCATCGGACCTCCTGGTTGCAGCGAACAGTGCACCGCCGAAAACGGTCGCCACCGAGCGGGGTTCCCGCATCGGCGGCGGCGTGGGTTCGGACGGTGGGCGGTGTCCCGCCGACTGCGACGCCGACCGCAGGTCTCGTGAACCGGGCGAGGGGCTGACGCGGACTCCTACCCAGAGACTAGGTTCGCGATTCCCCTGTAGCAATAAGGCTTTCGGATGCGGCCGCGGTCGGTTCGGGCGACTTCGGGTTTGCACCGGGTCGGGGCGGGACCGCGCCACCGAGGCGGGCGGAGATCGCGGCCCCGATCCGGGCGACCGGCGCGGGCAGCAGCATGTGCTCGTGCAGGCAGTCCACTTCCACCACGTCGACCGGTCCGCCCACGTGGTCATCCCATGAGGCCACCTTCGCCTCGGTGGTCAGCTCGCTCTCGGTGGCGGAGAGGAACAGCACCGGGCAGCGGACGCGCCCGGCGGGATGGCGTTGTGCCACCGCGAGGTTGTTCCTGATCACGTGCGGCAGCGCGAGCAGCTGGCGATCCGGCCACTCGTGCAGCCCCAACCCCGGCCGACCGCGGACCACTTCCAGCATCCGGCGCACCGGGTCGGGGTCGTCCGGCTCGACCACGGGCTGGTAGCCGAACTCGCGGAGCACGAAGTCGCACACCAGCCACAGGTTGTCGTCGGCCACGCTGAGGCTGTTCGGCAGGCCGGGCATCGCGTCGCCGATGACGAGCAGGCCGACCTCGTGGCCGCGCTGCTCCAGTTCCTCCGCGATCGCGTGCGCGGTGGTGCCGCCGATCGACCACCCGAAGAGGTGGTACGGGCCGTGTGGCTGGGTGAGCCTGATCTGGTCGGCGAAGTCCCGCGCCAGCTCGGCCATGTCGACCGGCAGCGGTTCGGGCCTGCGCAGCCCACGCAGTTGCAGGCCGTAAACCGGGTGCTCGGGCGCGAGGTGCGGCAGCAGCGCGAGGTAGCACCAGCTCGCCCCGACCAGCGGCGGCGCGCAGAACAGCGCCGGCCCGGCACCACCTTCCCGCAGCGGCAGCACGAGGTCGAGCACGCCACCCGCGCGGCGGATGTCGGCCCGCCGCTGCCTCGCCCACGCGAACTCCTCGGCGCCCGGCAGCGCCTTGACCCTGGACCCGTCCACCAGACCGTCCTCCCGCTCGCGTGTGGTCACGTGCCGGACGCCAACTCGACCAGGTGGGCCGCGGCCGTCGCGGCCCCACCGGCGGCGGCGAACTCCGCCCCGATCCGACGGGCGTGGCGCCGGTAGTCCGGCTCGTCCAGCACCGCTCGCACGGCGGTGTCCAGCTCGGCCACCGTGACGTCGAGGATGGACACCTCGATGCCCGCGCCCGACCGGGCCACCTGCCGCGCCAGCGCCACCTGCTCGGCCCGGACCGGTGCGACGACCATCGGGACCCCGAAGGTGAGCGCTTCGTTGACCGCACCTCCGGCGTGGCACACCACCGCGTCCAGCTTCGGCATCAGGTCGAGCATCGGCACCAGCTCGGCGGTGATGGCGTTGTCCGGGAAGGACTCCGCGGCCACGCCGGAGGTCACGAAGATCGCCTGCACCTCGTCCGCCATGGGCGCGAGCACCGCCGCGGCCCGGTCGTAGAAGTCGCCGATCATGTGACCGACCAGCGTGCCGACCGTGACCAGCACGTGCCTGCGGTCCGGATCCCAGCGGTGCCAGGGGAAATCGGGTGCGTTCGGCCTGGCGCCCAGCGCCGCGCCGGCGAGCACGCAGCGGTCCGGCAGCTCGACGTCGCCCACGAGCCCGGGTGTCATCAGGGCGATCACCAGGTGCGGCGAGAACCGGGGGTCGATCGGCGCGTCGGACAGGCCCGCCATCGCCACCGCCTGCGCCATCTTGTCGGCCACGTAGTCGTCGAAGCCGAGGAGGTCGGCCGGCGGTGTCAGCTCCAGCGTGCCGGTGCACAGGGTCGCCCACGGCACGCCGTGCCGGTGCGCCACCAACGCGCCGGCCAGCGCGTACTGCTCGGTGACCACGACGTCCGGCTTGTGCTCCAGCACCGCCTCGTCGACGGGGCCGAGGGTGAAGCGGGTGAACGGGATCAGGTACCCGTCCCACATCGCCCGCACGCCGGCCATGCCCGTCTCGTCGTAGCGGCGGTAGGCCCGCGCGCCGGTGGCGTGCACCGTCGCATCCGGACCGACCAGCGGGCGCAGCACGTCCTCCGGGCCGCACCAGACGACTTCGTGACCCGCGCGGGCGAGTTCCTGCCCGATCGCGAGCATGGGGTAGAGGTGGCCTTGCAGCGGCAGCACGACCAGCAGAAACCGCGACACCGCAACATCGTGGCACACATTGACGTTCCCGGGAACGACGTGGTGGGATCCCGAAGTGTGACCGCTCTCGACGCGGTGTCGGTGTACACACCGGCTTTTCGCGTCCCCATCGAGGACTTGGCCGACCCGCTCGGCCTGACCGACATCCAGGTCAGGCTCTTCCGGCGGTTCCACGGGCTCGACCAGGTCCGGTTCGACCCGGACCGGTCGCCCGCCGAGCTGTTGCGCGCCGCCGCCGAAGGGCTGACCGAGCTGCGCGGTCAGGAGCACCGGGTGCGGTACGTCGTCCACGGCCGGGCGATGCCGGTCGTGGTGCCGTACCCGCACAACCCGCTGCACGAGGTCTGCCGTCGACTGGGACTCGGTCACGCGCTGGCTTTCACCGTCACGCAGCAGAGTTGCGCGAGCGGGCTGCTGGCGGTCGAGCTGGCAGGCCGGCTGCTCGCCGGTGATCCGGACGAGGACGCCTTGGCGCTGGTGCTGACGGGTGAGAAGGCGTTCACCAGGCACGCGCGGCTGATCCCGGGCACGTCCCTCTTCGGCGAGGGCGCGTCCGCGTGCCTGGTGAGCGCCAACGGACCACGTGACCGGATGCTGTCCTTCGTGTGCGCTCAACGCGGGGAGTTCGACGGCGAGTTCGGCGATCGCGAGGACGAGTTCCAGCGCCAGTACCGCCCGTCGCTGGCCGAGGTGATCAACCGGGCGGTCGCCGACGCCGGGCTCGTCCTGGACGACATCCGGTTGGTCCTGCCGCACAACGTGAACGTCGTGACCTGGCAACGCCTGTGCTCGCTCATGGGCTTCCCGGTGCAGCGCGTGCTGCTGTCGAACGTGCCCGACAACGGTCACCTGTTCTGCACCGACGCCTTCGCCAACTACCGCACCGCCCGGGAGCGCGACCTGCTCCGCGAGGGCGACCACTACCTCGTCGCGACCGTCGGCGCCGGAGCCGGGGCGACGTTCTCCGCGATGGTGTTCCAGCACTGATCCCCCGTCCTTACGCCAGGAGGCCGACATGACCGCACCCGACGCCCAGGTCGACAGCGCATTACGGGACCGCGTTGTCCAGGCGATGACCACCGTCCTCAAGCGGCTGGTCGAGCGCGCCGAGCCCATCACCGAGGACATGCACATGGCCGACGAGCTGGGGGTCAGCTCGTCGCTGGGGTTGGAGCTGCTGCTGGAGGTGGAGGAGCAACTCGGCATCCAGATCGACGTGGAGCGGATGCGCCCGGACGAGCTGCTGACCGTCGGCGAGCTGGCCACGTTCATCGCCGGCCACAGCCGGCCCTGGTGATGCGCCTGGTCCGCGCCGGGCGCAGGGGTTTCACCGGTGACGCCGCCGTCCTCGCCGACGACGACCACCGCGCGCAGGTGACCGACTACTTCGCGGACCTGGTCCGCCCCTTCGGCGCCGAACCCGTCGCCGTCCTGTCCGGCCACTCCTACGGTGAGATGGCGAAGGAGTTGGTGGCGGAGGTCGTGCCCGCGGCGGAGCCGGTCGACCTGCTGGTGCTGGCGTTCTCCGTCCACGACGTGTGGCCGGGCCGGGCGACCGCGACCTACCTCAGCCACGTCTGCCCCGGCACGCCGATGTCGTTCGCCATCTGCGACCAGGGCAGCGCTTCACCGTTCACCGGTTTGCGCGTCATCCGCGACTACGGCGTGCGGCGGGCGTTGCTGGTGGTGGTCGAACAGGCTGCGCTGCCCTACGAGTCGACGGCCGCGACACCGTTGGCACACCGGGGCGTGGCCATGCTGTACGAGGACGGGGCGGGCACCCGGGTGACCGACGTGCGCCAGTACCCCGACGTGGGGCCGGAGGCCGTGCCGGAGGTGGCTCGCCTCGGGGTGGCCGAGCTGTCGGCCGGCCACCCCGGCGCGCGGGTCGTGCTGAGCGACTCGCTCGCCGCGGCCTGGCCGGGCAGCCCCGACCACACCCGCGTGCCGTCCGGGCAGCCCACCACGGGGGTGTGGTGGCACCTGGCCGAGGAGCGCGAGGGCGCGGTGCTGGTGGGTGACTACGACCGGGAACTGCGCTACCTCTGCTTCGCCGTGGTCGCACAGTCCTGAGTGGACGGACGCGCCGCGACCCGGCAGGGCGGTGGCCGGAGCCGGCGCTACCTCGATCCGGTGACGGTGACGGCCGGTCGCGGTGCCGCGCCGGTCGGCACGTCCGAGTGGAACGCGGCCTCGATGGCCACCTCCTCCACCGCGTGCAGCAGTGCTTCCACCTGCTCCGGGGGGAAGACGTCCATGTCGCTGACCACCTGGAGGTGGACGGTGTCCGCGTGGTCCTCGATGTTGACGAAGAGCTGGTCGGTCCACCGGTAGACGAACTTGTGCCACTTGAGGTACGTCTCGGGCTGCCTGGCCCGGATCTCGTCCTCGGTCGACGGCGGTGCGCCCACCACCGCGTCGGCCCGGGTCCTGGTGCTGAACCGCCGGTCGTTGATCCGGCACGTGATCCGTGCCGGGTAGCCGCGTTCGGCGTCCAGGCGCTCGGCCAGCTCCGCCAACTGGTCGGGGTCGTAGTAGGAGTGCATCAGGGCCGAAGTCGTGGCTCGGCGGGCCTGCGCGATCACGTCGTCGACCGTGCCGTCGAGGTCGAGGGTGAGCACGGCGTTCTGGACCACCGAGCCGATGACGTCGGCCAGCCCGGGTCGGTACCGGTTGCCCGAGGCCACGTGCAGGGTCAGGGGGGTGACGCCGGTGGTCCGGGCGATCGCGGTGGCGATCACCGCGAGCAGCACCGGTCCGGTGTCGGTGCGGATCCGCCGGGCGATCTCGACCACGGCCAGGTAGGTGGCCCGGGACTGGAACCGCACGTTGCGGCACCGCCGCCCGGCCTCGTAGTCCGGCGCGCCCGACTCGCCGAACGTCAACGGCGGCAGGGACCGGAGGTGGCCTTCCCAGTAGCGCATGGCCCGGTCGCTGATCCGCCGCGCCTGCGGCGTCGCCTCCCACCGGGCGAGGTCGGCGAGCCGCACCGCGTCCGGGTCCACCGGGCGGCCGACCAGCTCGCCGAGGTCGAGGTCGGTCATGAGCAGCAGCCCGCCCACGCCGTCGACGACCATGTGGCCCAGGGTGAGCACCAGGTACACGGCTTCGCCCCGGTACTGCATCACGCCCATGCGCAGCGGCCACGGGGTGTGCTCTTCCAGCGGGGTCGCCATCCACTTGAGCCACAGCCTGTTGCCGTGGTCGACGGCGTCGGTGCGGTCGAGGTGGTCGGCGAAGGTCATGACCTCCAGCTCGATCTCACCGGACCCGTGCACGACCTGGCACGGCTTGCCGTCCTCGTCGGTGCCGAACCGCGTCCGCAGCGCGGGGTGCTTGCTCATGAGCCGGCCGAGGCGTTCGGCGACGTCGGCGACGGTGAGGCCCTCCGGCACGTGGTGCGCACCGCTGATGTTGTAGGTCCAGTCGCTGTTGCGCATGTCCTGGAGGATGGCCCTCTGGCCCCAGCTCAACGGCGCGGTGCCCGCACCGGGGCCGGAGAACGGCACGGCGACCCGGTCGTGGACGATCCGTTCACCCATCGGCACTCCCGAAGATCACGCTCACGTTGTGGCCGCCGAAGCCGAACGAGTTGGACATCACCGCGCCCACCGCGGCGGGCACCGCCTCGCCGCGCACGTGGTTGAGGTCGCAGGCCGGGTCGGGGTCGTCCAGGTTGTGGGTCGGTGGGAGCAGTCCCTTGCGCATGGCCGTGATGCCGATCGACGCCTCGACCACACCGGACGCGCCGAGCATGTGCCCGGTGACCCCCTTGGTCGAGCTGACCGGGGGCATGGCGTCGCCGTACACGCTGCGGATCGCGGTCGCCTCGGCGGTGTCGCCCGCCTTCGTGCCGGTGCCGTGCGCGTTGAGGTAGTCGATGTCGCCTGTGGACAGTCCGGCATCCCGAAGTGCGATCCGCATGCTCTCCGCCGCGCTGGAGCCGTCCGGTCGGGGCGTGGTCGGGTGGTGCGCGTCGTTCGTCGCACCCCAGCCGAGCACCTCGGCGTGCACGGCCGCGCCGCGCGCCCGCGCGAAGTCGTACCGCTCCAGCACGAGCACACCGGCGCCCTCGCCGAGCACGAAACCGTTGCGGCGCCGGTCGAACGGGCGGCTCGCCATGGCGGGGTCGGACCAGCCCCGGGAGAGCGCGAGGGCGTTGCCGAAGGCGTCGGCGAACGTCGGGAACAGCGGTGCTTCGGTGCACCCGCACACCACGACGTCGGCTTCGCCCGACCGGAGGATGCGCATCGCCTCACCGATGGACTGCCCGCCCGCGGCGCACGCCGTGCCGGACGACGACGTGTACCCCCGAATGCCGAACTTGATCGCGACCCGCGCCGCCGCCATGTTGGGCAGCACGCCGGGCAGCATGAACGGGCTGACGCCCAACCGTCCGCGCCGGGACCGCTCGACCGCCTGTTCCGCGAACGTCCCGAGCCCGCCGACCCCGGAGAGCACGACCGCGACGCGGTACGGGTCGACGTCCCGGCCGACCTCGATCCCGGCGTCGGCCAAGGCGTCGCCCGCGGCCCGCACGGCCATCACGATCGAGCGGTCGACGACCCGCGCTTCCTTCGGCGGTATAACGCTTTCCGGGTCGATGACCGGCCCGACCCCGGCCGCGTCGACCACACCGTGCAGCGGGTGGTCCTCCGGCGGGCGCACGATCCCGGACCGGCCGGCGCACACCGCCTCGAAGACCTCCTCGACCGCGGTGCCGACCGGGCTGACCAGCCCGATCCCCGTCACGGCAACGCTTCGGCTCACGTCGCCGTTGCGGTCTGCGCGCGCCGGGCCACCTCGGCGCAGAACTCGCCGACCGTCATGGCGGCGAACCGCTCGGCCTCGTCCTCGTCGAACCGGACGCCGAAGTGGTCCTCCACCCGCAGCGAGAGCTCGGCCAGGGCGAGCGACTCGAGGTCGGCGCCTGCCGGCCCCAGCACCGTGTCGTCGTCCATGTCGGCGGTGCTGTACTTCATGACCGTCAACGAGTCGAAAAGGAACTGGCGGATCTCGGAATCCATGGCGGCACTTCCCCTCTCCGGGAGGTCAACGGGAATCTGCACCACCGGGGTCGAGGCCGTCAAGCACGAGATCGGCACCGCATACGGGCTATGGACCGCGGTCCGGAACAACCGCAGAATGTGCGCCATGCCCTCGGCGATGCTGGATCTCGTGACGCACGAAGAGGCGCCGCCGCGGTCCCCTGCCGTCCACCTCGTCGGCGGACGGACGCTGTCCTACGGCGAGTTGGCCGCACTGGTCCGCGAGGTCGAGCGGTCCCTGCGCCACGACACCAAGGCGTTGGTGGTGTGCGCCGGGGACCGCGACCTGCCCACGCTGCTGACCTACCTCGCCGCTCTGCGGCTCGGCCACACGGTCGCGTTCATGCCGGCCTCGGCCGAGATCCTCTCGGCGTACCAACCGGAATTCGTCGTGCCGGGTCCCGGTGACGGGCCGGACCTGGCCGACCTCGGCTACGTGCCCGGCGAGCCGGCAGGAGGGTCGCCGGTCCTCCGCAGGCGCTCGGCGCAACCGGCGGGCGACATCTTCCCGGACACGGCGCTGCTGCTGTCGACTTCCGGAACGACGGGGAGCCCCAAAGCGGTCCGACTCTCGTACGACGGTCTGGCCGACAACGCCGAAGCCATCGCGCGCGTATTGGACATCACCACCGCGGAACGCGCACCGACCACTCTTCCTATTACTCATGCCTATGGGTTATCGGTGCTCAACAGTCACCTCCGGTCCGGCGCCAGTATCGTGTTGAGCGACCGGACGCCGCTCTCGCTGGCCATGTGGGACCACCTGACCAGAGCGGGCGCCACCTCGTTCGCCGCCGTGCCGACGACCTACGCGGCGTTCGGCCCAGCGCACCTGAACCTGTTGGAGCGCACGGAGATCCGCACGATGACCCAGTCGGGCGCACGTCTCGGCGACGAGCTGACCATGCGGCTGGTGCGGATGATGCAGCGGCGGCGGGGCCGGTTCTTCCCCATGTACGGCCAGACCGAGGCCACCTCGCGGATCACGTGCCTCGACCCGGCCGACCTCCCGGACCGCCTCGGCTCGGTCGGAAGGGCGGTGCCCGGCGGCGTCATCACGATCGCGCCCACCGAAGCGCACCACCGGGCCGCACCCGGCGAGGGCGCCGTGCACTACCGCGGTCCCGGCGTGATGCTCGGCTACGCGACCGGTCGCGACGACCTCGCCCGAGGCCCCGAAGTGGACGTCCTGGACACGGGCGACCTCGGCTACCTGCGCGACGGCTACCTCTACCTGACCGGCCGCACCAAGCGGATCGTCAAGGTGCTCGGCGTCCGCACGAGCCTGGACGACCTGGAGCGCCTGGTCGAGCGGCCCGACCACCCGTCCGCCGTGGTCCGCGGCCACGACGACGTGGTGTACCTGTTCGGCGCGGGCGACCCGGACGTGCACGAGCAGCAGCGGCGGCGGGTGGCCGAGGCGCTGGGGGTGCCGAGTCGGCACGTGGTGGTCCGCCACGTCGACCGCCTGCCCCACACGCCCGGGGGCAAGGTCGACTACCGGGCGCTGGCCGCGGCCGTGGACAACCAGGAGGTCGGGCAGTGGAACTGACGCACTGGCGACAGCTGTCCGACCGCGGGCCGGACCTCGTGCTGTGCCTCGACTTCCCCGGCGGCCGGGCCGCGGCGGGGTTCGCGGACCTGGCGCCCGGTGTCCCGGTGGACGCGTGCTTCCTGCACCTCGCCGAGCCGGGCTCGGGGCCGCTCGACGCGTGCGTCGACCGCTGGGTGGCGGACGCGGTGGCGACCGGCCGGCCGGTGCGCGCGGTGCTGGGGTACTGCGCGGGGTCGTCGCTGGCGACCTGCGTCGCCGACGCCGTGGCCAAGTCCGCGCCGACCCCGGTGACCCTGCTCTTCGACGCCGAGGCGACCACAGCCGGCTCGCTGTCCCACCAGTTCACGTCCACCCTGGAGACCTCCGCGGACCACCTGACCGCGGAGGAGCTGGACGGCGCGCGTGCCCTGGCGGACGAGCTGGTCGAGGCGCACCCGGACGACCTGCCCCGCATCGCCGCCGCCCTGGTCGACCGGTACGACGCGGTGATGGGCGAGGTCGCCGCACGGCTGTCGCTCAACCAGTTCTTCCGGCAGCAGCTCACCGGCGGGTTCACCGCCTACGTGGAGTACATGCTGCTGGCCGCCCAGGGCCGGTTCGACACGCGCTCCGGGACGCCGTTGTTCGTGTCCTCCAAGGAGCACGAGCCACCCGTGGACGGCGCACGGCACCTCGCGCTGGACGTGGACCACACCGACCTGCTGCGCGAACCCGCGGTGCACGACCTCGTCGCCGAACTGCTGAAAGGAGAGCGCCCATGGTGAACGTGGCCGAGATAGCCGACGTCCTGTCCGCGCACCCCGGCGTGAGCCGGGCCGGGGTCGCCGTCGTGCGCCACGACGGGCGTGACGTCACGGTCGCCGCCGTCGAGCTGACCGAGTACCTGAGCGGGCCGGTGCTGCGCAACCACGTGCGCCACCGCCTCGGCGAGGACTGCGGGCTCAACGGCGTGCTCGTCGTGGACCGGCTCCCGATGGCGGACGGCGCGGTGGACGCCGAGCAGCTGGCGGCGGCCGTCGCGGACGGCCGGTGCACCCTGTTCGAGGACCCGCGCGACGACGTCGAGCGGCGGGTGGCGGAGATCTGGTCGACGCTGATGGACGTGCGGCCGGTCGGCGCGACCGACGACTTCCTGGAGCTGGGCGGCGACTCGCTGTCGGCGCTGGGCATCATCGCGGCCCTCGAAGCGGAGTTCGACCGGCCGCTGGACGTGTACGAGTTCATGACCGCGTCCAGCGTCCGGCGGCTGGCCGAGATGCTGCGGTAGCGATGGCCCTCCCCGTGCACCGGCGGATCACCGACATCGCCCGCGCCGAACCCGGTCGGACGGCCCTGATCGGGTTCGACCCCGAGCTGGCCGAGCAGGTCCTGTCGTGGGGGGAACTCGCCGACTCGGTGGCGGACGCGGTGGCCGCGCTGCGGGCGGCGCTCGACCCGGACGTGCCGTCCTGCGTCGTCGTGGAGGCGGCCAACACCCTGGCCGCGGCGACCGGCATCGCGGCGGCGCTCGCGGCCGAGGTGCCCGTCTTCCCGCTGAACCCGGCCACCCCCGCGGCCGAGCGGGACGTCCTGTTCGGACTGCTCGGCCGCCGGTACGCCCACGTGCACCTGATGGACGCCGGGAACCGACCGGGGTCGGCGATCGTGTCGGCCACGCCACCGTCGACCCACGACGGCGCCGCGGCCTACCTGCTGGCGACCGGCGCGAGTACGGGCGTGCCGAAGATCTCGGCGCGACCGGGGCCGCTGCGCTACGACCCCGCGCGGACGCCGTCGCTGGTGATCCGGCAGACCGGGTGGCGGACCGGCCAGCGGCAGCTCATCGTCGGTCCGCTGTACCACGCGGCGCCGTTCACCGCGTTCGTGGACGCGCTGCTGGACCTGAACACCGTTGTCCTGCAACCGTTCTTCGCCGCGCAGTGGACGGTCGACCTGGTGCGGGAGCGCCGCATCGAGTGGGTGCAGCTGACGCCGACGCACATGCGCGAGATCCTGATGCTCGCCGACGCGGACCCGGCGGCGTTCGACAGCCTGCGTGCGCTCCTGCACACCGCGGCCTCCTGCGACGCGGACACCAAGCGCGGCTGGATCGACCTGCTCGGCCCCGAGCGGGTCTTCGAGCTGTACGGCGCGACCGAGGGCATCGGCGTGACGCTGGCCCGCGGCGACGAGTGGCTGGCCCGGCCGGGCACGGTCGGGCGCGGCGTGCTGACCCAGCTCCGCGTCCTGGGCGACGACGGCGCACCGGTCGCGCCGGGCGAGGCCGGCACCGTGTTCATGCGCACCCCCCAGCGGGTGGGCCGCTCCGACTACGTCAACGACCAGGTCGTCCGCACCACCCCGGACGGGTTCGCCACGGTGGGCGACCGCGGCAGGCTCGACCGCGACGGCTACCTCTACCTCGAACCCCGCGACCACGGCACGATCAACGTGGGCGGCGAGAAGGTCGACCCGAACGAGGTAGAGGCCGCGTTGCTGGCCCACCCCGCGGTGGTCGACGCCGTCGCGCTGGCCGTGCCGCACCCGACCCTCGGGTCGGTGGTCGGCGTGCGTGTGGTGCTGCGGCCCGAGGTGAACGTGCGCAAGGCCGACCTCGCCGCGCACTGCGGCCGGCGGCTGGCCGGCTACAAGATCCCGAAGCACTTCACGTTCGTCGACCGACTCCCCCGCTCCGCGGCCGGGAAGATCCAGCGCTGGCGGCTCGCCGCCGATCACGAGGGCGGTGCACCCACACGATGAACCCGACCGTGGACGATGTGCTCGAGACCGACTACCGGCGCCCCCGCGACCCGGTGGAGCTGTGGCTGGCCCGGCAGTGGCAGGAGGTCATCGGGTTCACCGTCGGCATCCGGGAGAACTTCTTCGAGGTGGGCGGCAACTCCCTGGACGCGGCCCGGGTCGTCAACGCCGTGTTCGACGAACTGGGCGTCCAGCTGCCCCTGAACGTGATGACCGAGCACCCCACCGTGGAGAGCCTCGCCGCCCGGCTGCGCGACCACAACGGGCAGCTGTCCGACCCGCTGGTGGAGATCCAGCGCGGCGACGGGACCGCTCCCCCGTTGTTCCTGGTCCACCCGGCCAACGGGCAGGTCGGTCCGTACGCCGGGCTCGCCCAGTCGCTGGGCGAGGACTTCACCGTGTTCGGGCTCCAGGCGGCCGGGCTCTACTCGGACGTCGACCCGGTCCCCTCGGTGCGGTCCATGGCGCACACCTACGTCGAGGCCGTCCGCGCGGCGTGGCCGACCGGCCCCTACCTGCTCGGCGGCTGTTCGACCGGCGCGGCGATCGCCCACGAGATGGCCGCCCGGCTCACTGAGGACGGCGCCGAAGTGCGGCTGCTGGCCCTGGTCGACCCCGAGCTCCTGGACATCGGACCCCGGTTCGACCAGCCGCCCGCTGACCTGGTCGCGGTCCTGGACCGGTGGAAGGAACTCGACCTCGTGCCGTCGGACACGACCCCCGAGTTCGTCAGGCGTTCGGCGCGCGTGTGGCAGGCGAACGAGGACGCCGTCCGCGACTGGGAACCCCGTCCGTACTCCGGTCCGCTCGATGTCCTCCTCAGCCCCTCGGGCGACCGGCCGGCGTTCGCGGACTGGCCGTCGGCGGCGGCGCGCGAGCACACGCCGCGGGACGGGGACGTGGCAGGCGTGCTGCGCGGGTTGATCGGCTGACCGGGATGAGCACCTCGACCGACACCGGTCAGCGCAGGCGGCGCGTGCGGCTCACGCCCGTCGACGCCATCCAGGTCACCGCCACCGGATCGCGTGCGGCCGAGGGACCCGTCACCCTCGGCCAGCTCAACACCCTCCAGTGGTTGGAACCCGACGCCGACCACCTCGCCGCGGTCCTGCGCGTCGAACTGCCCGTGCCGCACGGGAGGTCCGCGGCCGACGTGGTCGAGGCGGCCTCCGTGCTGGTGGCCAGGCACGAATCTTTACGGACCACCTACATCCGGGGCGAGGACCCACGTCAGGTGGTCGCGGCGACCGGCACGTTCACGCTCCACGTGTGCGCCCTCGGCGAAGGTCCGTGGGGGCCTCGCGACCGCCCGGCGGTCGCCGTGAGGCTGCTCGCGTGGTTGCGGGAACGGCGCGACACGGCGGCCACCACGCTGCGGATGGCGGTAGCCACCGACGAGCACGGCGCGGTCATCGCCTGCGTCGCCGCGTTCTCGCACCTGGCCGTCGACTTCGGCTCCCTCGAGGTGCTCAAGCGCGAGTTCGCCGAGATGCTCGCGCACCCGGACCGCCGACACGTGGGCGAACCCCGCCACCAGCCGCTGGACCAGGCCGAGCTGGAGGCGACGCCCGCCGAGCGACGTCGGACCCGGGCGGCGAACGACTACATGCGGGAGCTCGCGTGGCGGCAACCCCGCTGCCTGCTCGCGCTGCCCGGGGCCAGGGAGTCCGGCGAGTCACTGGCGGTGGAGCTGTTGTCCCCGGCCGCCGCCATGGCGGTGCGACAGGTGGCGGCACGCAGCCGGTCCAGCCGGTCCTCCGTCGTGCTCGCCGCGACGTGCGCGGTGCTGGCGCGGCGCACCGGCTACCGCGAGCTGGTGTTCCCGTCGCTGTCGAGCAACCGCTTCGACCGCCACCTCGTCGACTTCGTCGGTTCCCTGGCACAGGGCAGCCTCCTCGCCGTCGACGTCGGCGACCGGAGCTTCGACGCGCTGGTCAAGCACACGTGGGCGGCGGTGCTGGAGGGGAGCAGGCACGGCAGGTACGACGGCGTCGAGCGCGGCACGTGGGACGATCAGATCCGGCACGAACGGGGTATCCACTTCTCCTACGACCCGTTGTTCAACAGCCTCGTGCCCGAGTCGTGGTCCGGGGTCACCGCGGGCGTCAAGCACCGGCCGGAGGAGATCACCGCCGCGCTGCGGCAGACGGAGCTGCGGTGGCGTCCGGTGCCCCACAACGGGACGCCGGTGCGGTTCGGCCTGGACGAGGTGGACGGCAGGGTCCGGCTCGACCTGTGGAGCGCGGACACCGGGCTGGTGCCGCGAGCCGAGATGGAGTCGTTGTTGCTGGCCGTCGAGCGCCTGCTGGTCGGCGCGGCCGGGGGTGACCTCGACGCCTCGCGCATCCGCGAGGTCACCGGCCTGGACCCGATCGCCCGCACGCCCGACTGGGTGCTGGTCGACTCGTGCTGGGTCGACCTCGCCGAGATGCAGCAGCTGCTCGACGAGGCCCTGGCGCCTTCGACGACCCGCATCTTCGGCTCGGTCGACGGCCGCGACCTGGTCGCCTACCTGACCGCGACCGATGCCGTGCGGACACCCGAAGAGGCCCATGCCCGTTGCCTGGCCGCCCTGCCCGACCACCTCAACGCCCTCACCCCACGCCACTACGTCCTGTGCCCCACCGCCCCGGTCGACGTGGCGAACCCGGCCGCGTGGCCCGCACCCCTCATCACCGGCACCGGGCGTTGACCACCGGAAGCCCCCGTTCGGCGCGGTGCGAGGGGTACCGTGTCGTCCCGCCGGAGCAGTAGGGCGAAGGGCAGGTCGGTCGGGTGTCGTTACCTGGTGGTGTGGAATCGGGGTGGCCGCTGGTGGCGCCGCCCCATCACGCCCCGGAGCCGGGTGATCCGGCGGCGGTGGGGACGTATCAGGTCGAGGGGGTGTTGGGCGAAGGGGGAATGGGCCGGGTCTACCTGGGGCGGACACCGGCCGGGGGCGCGGTGGCGGTGAAGGTCGTGCACCGGGAGTTCGCCGCGGACGGCGGGTTCCGGGCGCGCTTCGAACGCGAGGTGGCGACGGCCCGGCAGGTGCACGGGTTGTACACGGTGCCGGTCGTGGACGCCGACCCGCGCGCGGAACGGCCCTGGCTGGCGAGCGCCTACGTGGCCGGCCCCTCGTTGCAGCACACGGTGACCGAGCACGGGCCTGGCTCCACGGCGACCGTGCTGCGGCTGGTCGCCGCGGTGGCGGAGGGGTTGCAGTCGTTGCACGCGGCGGGCGTGGTGCACCGGGATCTCAGACCGTCCAACGTCCTGCTCGTCGCCGGTGGGCTGCGGTTGTCCGACTACGGCATCGCGAACGCCGTGGAGGGCACGTCGGTGACGCGGGCCGGCGCACCGGCGTACCTGGCGCCCGAATACATCCGGGGCGATGAGGTCACCGGGGCCGCGGACGTGTTCGCGCTGGGGCTGGTGGCGTACTTCGCGGCGACCGGCCGGTTGGCCTTCGGCGGGGGGCACGCGCACGCGATGACGTACCGGATCGTGGAGCAGGAGCCCGACCTGGAGGGCTGCCCGGAACCGCTGCGGGACCTCGTCGTCGACTGCCTGCGCAAAGACCCGCGGCAGCGGCCCGCTCCGGCCGAGATCGTCGAACGGTGCCGGGTCACCGCCCACGGCGACGGTCACGCGAGCCCACCGCCGGCCGTGCAGCCAGCCGTTCAGCCGCCCGTGCAGCCAGTTGTGCAGCCAGGTGTGCAGCCGATCGAACCCACGGTCACCCGACCTGTCATCCCGCCCGGACCTCCGCCACCCCCGCACCTCCCCGGCGCGTCGGGTCCGCAGGGGCTCACTCGGCGGCAGCTGCTGCTGGGTGCGGGCGGCGTGGTGGGCGTGGCGGGGCTCGGCATCGCCATCGCGGCCCTCTGGCCGGACGACTCGGACCACGGCGACGTCCCGCCCGTGGTGACCGGTCCGTTCCGCCTCGCCGGGACCTTCACCGACCACACCGCCAGCGTGAACAACGTGGCGTTCAGCCCGGACGGCCTGCTGCTCGCCGGCATGAGCGGCGAGGACATCCGGTTCTGGGACGTGGCCGGTCACGAGCAGCGCGCCGTGCTCACCGGGCAGGCGAGACCCACCTTCGGCATGGCCTTCAGCCCGGACGGCAGGCTGCTCGCCACCGCTGACGACCGGACGGTGCGGCTGTGGGACGTCGAGAGCCGCGAGGCCAGAGCGGCCCTGTCCGGCCACACCGGTGAGATCGGCGACATCGCGTTCAGCCCGGACGGTCGGCTCCTCGCCTCCGCCGGCGAGGACAAGACCGTGCGGTTGTGGGATGTGGCGAGCGGTGGGGAGCGCGCTGTCCTCACCGGGCACGGCACGAACGTGCCGAGCGTGAGCTTCCACCCGGGCGGTCGACTTCTGGCGTCCTGCTCCGGTGAATCCGTGTTCTTGTGGGACGTGCCCGAGGGACGGCTCCGCGACGTTCTCGACGTGCACAAGGGGAACGTCTGGGCCGTGGCGTTCAGCCCGGACGGCGCGGTCCTGGCCGCGTCGGACACCGGCACCGGCAGCGCCGGCGGCCGGGTGGTCTTCTGGGACGTCGAGGTGGTCGGTCAGCAGAACGCCGTGCTGGGCGGCAACGAGAAGCCGATCCGCGACCTGGCGTTCAGCCCGGATGGCCGGCTGCTCGCCACGGCCGCCGAGGAGCTGAAGGTCTGGGACGTGGCCGGCGGCGGGCTGCTCGCCGTGCTCGACGGGCACGACCTCGGCGTCAACGACGTGGCGTTCAGCTCGACCGGGCTGCTGGCGTCCGCCGGCCTGGACGCCCGGGTGCTGCTGTGGGAGCGGGTGTAGTCGTGGCGCAGCCGGGTGGTGTGGGGTGGCCGGTCGTCGTGCCGCGGCACCGTGGACCGGAGCCGGGTGATCCCGAGACCGTTGGCCCGTACCGGATCGACGGCGTGCTGGGCACGGGCGGGATGGGTCGGGTCTACTTGGGACGGACACCCGCCGGGGTCGCGGTGGCGGTGAAGGTCGTGCACCGGGAACTCTCCGAGGACGGCGGCTTTCGCCGGCGGTTCGAGCAGGAGATCGCGACGGCCCGACTGGTGCACGGGCTGTACACCGTGCCCGTGGTCGACGCGGACGTCCGTGCGGAGCGGCCCTGGTTGGCCACCGCGTACGTGCCCGCGGCTTCCCTTCAGCAGGTGGTGGACGAGACCGGACCGCTGACCGGCGAGACCGGACTGCGGTTGGCGGCGGGGCTGGCGGAGGCGTTGCAGTCGCTGCACGCGGCCGGGGTGGTGCACCGGGACCTGAAGCCGTCGAACGTGCTGCTGACCGCCGACGGCCCACGGGTGACCGACTTCGGCATCGCACGGGCCGCGGACGTCACCTCGTTGACCGGGACCGGCGTGCTGACCGGAACGCCCGCGTACCTGGCGCCGGAGTACCTCCGCGGCCAGGAGGTCACCGGGGCGGCCGACGTGTTCGCGCTGGGCGTCCTGGCGTACTTCGCGGTGACCGGTCGGTTGGCGTTCGGCGGCGGTCACTCGCACGCCGTGACGTACCGGGTCCTGGAGCAGGAACCCGACCTGTCCGGCTGCCCGGAGCCCTTGCGGAGCGTCATCGTCTCCTGCCTGGCCAAAGATCCTGGACGGCGACCCGCACCGGCCGAGATCGTCCAGCGATGCCAGGCAGGTGCCCAGC
This sequence comes from Saccharothrix luteola, assembly GCF_020859565.1. Classification (GTDB taxonomy): domain Bacteria; phylum Actinomycetota; class Actinomycetes; order Mycobacteriales; family Pseudonocardiaceae; genus Actinosynnema; species Actinosynnema luteola. Next base: position 361,068 of record NZ_JAJHUO010000001.1, read on the forward strand.
CCTTCCCACCGGCGGCACCGTACCGACCTGGCGCGCCCGGGTTGACCCGGCGACGGCTGCTGCTGGGTGCGACCGGGCTGGTCGGCGTGGCGGGGCTCGGCATCGCCGTCGCGGTCCTGTGGCCGGAAGACGACGACCCGCGACCCGTCGTGACGCCCTCGAGCGAACCACCCGGCGACGGCGGCTCGTTCCGCCTCGACGCCGAGCTGCCCGGCCACGACCAAGGGGTGGTCAGCGCCGTGGCGTTCAGCCCGGACGGGCGGACGTTGGCGACCGGCGGCGGGGACCGCACGATCAGGCTGTGGGACGTGCGCAAGCGCCTGCAACGCGCCGTCTTCACCGCCCAGGAGCACGGGCTGACGGACGTGGCGTTCAGCCCGGACGGGCAGGTCCTCGCCTCCTGCGCCGACCTCGACGAGTCCGGCCAGCGGCACGACACCGTGATCAGGCTCTGGGACGTGGCGACCCGCCAACCGCGAGCCGTCCTCGCCGAACACACCTCCGGTGTCGGCGGCGTGGCGTTCAGCCCGGACGGCGCGCTGCTCGCCTCCGCGGGCTCCGACGACACGATTCGGCTCTGGGACGTGGCTGGTGGCGTGCAGCGAGCGGTGCTGGCCGGGCGCACCAGCCCGTACGCCCGCATCGCGTTCAGCCCGGACGGGCGGCTCGTCGCGTCCGCCAGTTCGAAGAACGCGGTCGGGGTGTGGAACGTGGCCGACGGTCGGCAACTCGCCGACCTCACCGGGCACACCGAGGAGGTGCGGGCCGTGGCGTTCAGCAAGGACGGCCTCCTCGCGTCCGCGAGCCGAGACCGCACGGTACGACTCTGGGACGTGACCACGGGCCGGCAACGCACCGCCCTCAAGCACGACTCGGGCCTCACCGCGGTCGTGTTCAGCCCGGACGGCAAGGTGGTCGCAACCAGCAACTGGATCGACAACGCGGTGGTCCTGTGGGACGTGGACACCGGCGACCGACGCGCCACCCTCACCGGCAAAGGCCGCGGTCACGTCGAGAACCTGGCGTTCAGCCCGGACGGCAGCATGCTGGCCACGGCGAATTCCAACGGCACGGTGACGCTGTGGACGCGCGGGTAGGCACGGGTTGACGGCTACCGGCGGGCGTTGATCGGCTGGTCCGCGGTCGGCCCGCCGCCGAAGCGGGCCGACCGGGGGGGGGGGGGGGGGGGCCCGGGGGCCCCCCCCCCCCCGCCCGCCCCCCCCCCGCGGAACTGGTGCGGGTGGTTACGGCGTGACGGAGAGCAGGTGTGCCTTGAAGCCCTCACCGACGCCGGGCTCGGGCGTACCGCTCCAGTCCTTGATGAGCACCGCACCCGTGCTGCAACCCCACGGGTTCCAGGTCCACGCGAGGTAGCTGATCCGGTGCGCGTCGGCCCAGTCGACCAGCCCCTGCATGTAGTCGAAGCCGCAGTTGTCCTGACCGAACTCGCCGAGCACGATCGGGACCTGCTGGGCGATCGGTGCGATCTGGCTGTCCCAGCAGGACACGGTGGCGCAGGCGTTGAAGCTGTAGGCGTGCCAGGACGCGGCGATGTTGTTCAACGGGTCGATCGGCTTGTGCGCCAACCACTCCCGCATGTCGTTGGCCCACTCCAGGCCGCCGAGCATCACGACGTTGGTCGCGCCCGTGGCCCGCACCGCGTCGACCAGGTCCTGCATGCCGGCGACCTCGTACGGAATACCGGTGCAGGTCCCGCCGTCCCGCCAGCACTGCCAGCCCAGGGTCTTGTTCCACTCGGCCGGCATGTCCGGGTACGGCTCGTTGAACAGGTCGAACACGACCGCGTCGTTGCCCTTGAACGCGTTCGCCACACCGGTCCAGAACTGCGGGGCGTACCGGGCGTCCGGCATCGGCTTCTGGCACACCGCGTGCTCGTCCTTGCAGTGCCAGTCCGGCCCGTTCGTGTAGGCGCCCCAGGTCCAGTGCAGGTCCAGGATCACGTTGATGCCGTTGCGCACCAGCAGGTCCACGTAGTCCTTCACGGCCTGCTGGTACGCGGGCCCGCCGGGCGAGCCGTGCACGCCCAGCCAGCACTCCTCGTTCAACGGGATCCGCACCGCGTGGATGTTCCAGGTCTTCATCGCGTCCACCGACGCCTGGTCCACCGGACCGCCGTCCCACATGCCCTTGCCCTGCACGCAGGCGAACTCACCACTGGAACGACTCACCCCCAGCAACCGGCGCGGCTTGCCGTCGGAGGTGACCAGCTTGTTGCCCGACACGCGCAGCTTCGGCGCCGGACCGCCGACCGGCGGAGTGGTGGTCGTGGTCGTGGTGGTCGTGGTGGTCGTGGTGGTCGTGGTCGTCGTCGTCGGGTCGACGCCGGTGCACGCGGCGCCGTTGACGGCGAAGTCCGTCGGCTTGGCGTTGCTCCCGCTGTAGGAGAAGTTCGCCCCGGCGCTGACGCTGCCCTTCGCGGGGATGGTCGCGTTCCAGCTCAGGTTGGTCACGGTGACCTGCTTGCCCGACTGCGACCATACGCCGTTCCAGCCGTGTTGCAGGCTCTGGTTGCCCGCGTAGCTGTAGGTCAGCGTCCAGCCGGTGACCGCCGACGAGCCGACGTTGGAAACCGTCACCTTGGCGCCGAACCCGCTACCCCAATCGTTGGTCGTGTAGTCGACCCGGCACGCGAACGCCGCCGCCGCGCTCGCGTCACTTGCCCACGACCCGCCCGCCGCCGCCACCAGGGCCGTGCCCGCGATGGAGACCACGGCTCCCAATGCCGCGATCACGGTGCGGCGTTTTCCGACTGTTCTCATCCTCAGCACTCCTTTGTGCGGGCGACTCTCGATCCGCCGCCACATCTGGCTCCACCCTGTCCTGGGAGCGTTCCCAGAGAAAAACTCGGATCACCCTGCCGGCTGCGCGATCACCAAGAGCTCGAACAGGTCGACAGAATCCGGAGATGTGAACCGATCGCTATATCGGCGATCGACTCCGCGAGCCGATAACACCCGACACGGACGCGTTGGCGCAGCGGAGCACCCGCGGGTGCAGCAAAGCGGTCGGGTCGTGCAGCCTCTCCGACGTGCGCACGATGAAGTGGTGCGCTTCGCCGGCGGTCAGCGAGACGAGCATGTCGTCCACGACCGCGTCGGCGGCCACCTTGTCGGCCAGCAGGGCGATGTCGCGGACGTACGACGTGGCTCGCACGTCGACGCGGTACCCACCGGCAACGAGTGTGACGGTAGCCGTGAACGGTGCCGGGTCGTAGCGGAGGTCGAGGTCTTCGCCGAACAGGTGGTGAGCGCGGACACCACCGGCGATCGCGACCAGCACTTCGCTCTTCGGGTCGGTGGGCGCGAGGAGGTCGTCGGGCAAGTCCAGCGACGCGGTCGACCGAGGCGCCACCCTCAGCCGCAGCTCGGCGGTGGCCGACACCGCGCCGGCAAAGTCCTGTCGGGTCACGCGCACCGCACCCGCCCAGGGCTCGTCGTGGTCGTTGATCGCGACCAGGGTGGGCCTTCCCTCGCGGGGCTGGACGGTCAGCAGGCGTGGTGCGAACGCGTGCCGTAGGGCGTAGTAGAGGGGTTTGGGGCGCTCGTCGCTGTCGATGGCGGCCCATGAGGTGACCGGCCAGCAGTCGTTGAGCTGCCAGACGAGGGCTCCCGCGGTCCGAGGCCACCAGGAGCGGTAGTGCTCGATGCCGAAGGCCACCGCGCGGGCCTGGTTCAGCTGGGTCGCCCAGTGCCACTGCTCGAAGTCGGCGGGAACCGGCAGGTGGGGCGCGAGGCCGCGCTCCAGTTTGCCGTTGCCGTCTTCGGCTTTCTGGTGGACCAGGAACGAGGGCGAGGTGGGTGTCAACGGGTCGTCGTGCACCCATCGGGTGAGGGTGGCCCAGGTGGGTGGTCCCTGGAAGCCGAACTCGGCGCAGAACCGCAGGACGTGGTCGCGGTAGTGCGTGTAATCCAGGGCGTTCCAGACGCCCCAGACGTGGCTGCTGCCGTGGTTGGGATCGTCGGGCGACACGCCGTCGGGGCCGTGCGGGCTGCCCGGCGCGTAGGGGCGGGTGGGGTCGAGTTCCGCGACGATGCCGGGCAACAGGTCGGTGTAGTAGCCGATGCCCCAGCTCCGCCCTTCGAGGCCGTCCTTCCACCCCCAGTCCGTGTAGGCGGGGAGGGTTTCGTTGTTGCCGTTCCACAGCACGAGTGACGGGCGGGAGACCAGGCGGGTGACGTTCTCCCGGGCCTCGGCCTCGACCTCCCCGCGCAGCGGCTCCTCCTCGGCGTAGAAGGCGCAGGCGAACGGGAAGTCCTGCCACACCATCACGCCGCGTTCGTCGCAGGCGTCGTAGAAATCGTCGGTCTCGTAGATGCCGCCGCCCCACACCCGCAGCATGTTCATGTTGGCGTCGACGGCCTGGTCGATCCGGCGGGCGAGCCGCTCGGGGGTGACCCGGGTGAGGAAGTGGTCGTCCGGGATCCAGTTGGCGCCCTTGGCGAAGACCCGCTTGCCGTTGATGACGAAGGTGAACGGGGTGCCGTGCTCGTCCGGTTCGGTGTGGACGGTGACGGTGCGGAACCCGATCCGGCGGCGCACGGAGTCCACCGGCCGCCCATCGGCCACCAGCTCGACGGTCAGGTCGTAGAGCGGGTGGTCACCGTGCCCGACCGGCCACCACAACCGCGCGTCCGGCACGAGCACGGTGACGTGCGCGTCGTCGCCGGTGACCACCACCCGTTCCGCGCGGTCGCCGACGGTGGCCACCACGGTGTAGTCGCGATCCGCGGCGCGGTCCAGCGCCAGGTGCACGTCGACGCGGCCGGTGCCGTCCGCGTCCACGGTGACGAGGGGGCGCACCGCGGTCAGTCGGGCGGTGTCCCAGCGTTCCAGCCGCACGGGTTTCCACAGGCCCGCGGTCTGCAGGTCGGGTCCCCAGTCCCAGCCGAAGGAGCACGCCATCTTGCGGATCGCGTTGTACGGGTGCGGGTAGGCCCGCTGGCGCCAACCGAGTTCGACCTCCGCCTGCTCGGCGTGGGCGAGCGCGGACCGCAGCGTCACCGTCAGGTCGTTGTCGCCGTCGCGCAGGGATCGCCCGACGTCGAAGCGGTAGCCGCGGTGCATGTTGGCGGTGTGGCCGAGCACGTCGCCGTTCAACTCGACGGTGGCGACGGTGTCGATGCCGTCGAAGACCAGGTCCACCCGCTCACCGGCACGCGGCGCCTCCGCCCGGAACGTCGTCGAGTACCGCCAGTCGACGCGGTGCATCCAGGTCAGCGCGGCCTCGTTGCCGTCCAGGTACGGGTCCGGGATGAGGTTCGCGGCCATCAGGTCGAGATGGGTGCTGCCCGGGACCCGGGCGGGCACGTCGTGGTCGACGAGAGCCCCCGGCACCGGGCCTCCCACCGCGCGCACGCACCAGCCGTCGTGCAGGTCCGAGCGCGTCATGGTGGCCCGCCTTCCGTTGGTCGACGTCGACACAGGAGGTCGGAGTGATAGTTACTCAGGCAGGCGAAGTAAGTCAACAGCGGCAGGCTCACCCCTGCGGACGCCTGTTGAGACGGTACGAGCGGATGCGTGCGTTTCGCCTATTGACGGCTTACTTAGGCAACTTAATATTGGCTGCCGCAGACTCGTGTCATGACATGACCGCGAGCAGCACGTCAAGGAGGACGTCGTGACGGTGCCGAGGAGTCCTCACGCGGGTGCGCGCGCCGCGATCGCCCTGCTCGCCGCCGCGGTGATGGCAGCGGCTTGCGGATCGTCGGACACGCCCGCCGGGTCGGACAGCTCCACCCTGGTGGCGTACACCGGTCAGTCAGGCGACTACCAGATCAACTTCAACCCGTACGCGCCGACCAACATCGGCGGGACCGGGACGATCTTCCAGACCCTGTTCTTCTACAACATCGTCGGCGACGCCGAACCGACGCCGAGGCTGGCTACCGACTTCACCTGGAACGCCGACGGCACGCAACTCTCCATCACCCTCCGGGACGGCGTGAACTGGTCCGACGGCACCGAGTTCACCGCCGCCGACGTCGTGTTCACGCTCGACATGATCAGCAGGAACAAGGGCATGAACAGCACCGGCTACGCCGGTCGCGCCGAGGCCGTCGACGACACGCACGTGGTCATCACCTTCGACCGGCCGTCGTTCGCGGACGGACCGTCGATCCTCGGCAAGACGTACGTGGTGCCCGCGCACAAGTGGAAGGACATCGCCGATCCGGCGGTCACCCCGATGGCGGACCCGATCGGCACCGGCCCGTACCTGCTGGAGGAGTTCAAGCCACAGGCGTACACGCTCAAGGCCAACCCCACCTACTGGGGAGGCGAGCCCGCCGTCAAGAAGATCCGCTACCTCGCCCTGTCCGGCAACCAGGCCGGCGCCGCCGCGCTCAAGGCCGGGCAGGTCGACTGGCAGACCGGACCCGTGCCCGACCTGAAGGACGTCGAGCGGAACTACCCCGGCTACCGCTCCGTCATCACCCCCGTGAACCAGATCGCGCTGGTCACGTGCGGCAACACCACCCTGGGCTGCCAGGGTCCCCAGACCGACCCGGCCGTGCGGCAGGCGATCTACCACGCCATCGACCGGACCCAGCTCAACGCGCTGGCGTTCGAGAACACCGGCAGCGACATCTCACCGAGCTTCCTGCTACCCGACCGGGACAGCGCCCTCATCTCCGACCGGCTGCACGACCGGACCGCCCCGATGCGACCCGACCAGGGCAAGGCCCAGCAGCTCCTGGAGAACGCGGGTTACGCCAAGGGCTCCGACGGCATCTACGCCAGGAACGGCGAGCCGGTGTCGCTGACGCTGAGCACCGTCGCCGGCTGGACCGACTACATCACGGCGGCCGACACCATGGGACAGCAACTGCGGCGAGCCGGCATCGAGGTCACCGTGCAGCAGGTGTCCTGGAACGAGTTCGTCGACGCACGGGACCGCGGCACCTACCAGTTGATCATCGACTCGCTCTACCAAGGCCCGGCACCGGACCCCTTCTACCTCTACAACTACTTCTACAGCACCGCGCAGACCGCCGCGGTCGGCGCCAAACCCGGCCCGAACGTCAGCCGGTTCTCCGACCCGCAGGTCGACCAGGCCCTCGACGCGCTCAAGCTCGTCAACCCCACCGACACCGCCGCGCGGCAGCCTCACCTGGAGACGATCCAGACCCGCATCGAGCAGGCGATGCCCTACATCCCGGTCCTCACCCAGGGCACGATCAGCATCTACCGCGACGCCAAGTTCACCGGCTGGCCCACGAACAGCGACCTGTACGCCTTCCCCGCGGTCTGGGCCCACCCCGACCACGCGGAGATCATCCTGCGTCTCAAGCCCACCGGCCGGTGAACCCGGTCAGGGCGACCCGGCCGCCCCGGCGGCTACCAGGCGGGCGTCCTCCTCGGAGCGGCCGATGCCGAGGGTCAGCTCGCTCTGCAGGACGAGGACCGCCCCGCCGATCGCCGCGGCGTCGGCCCCGTTGACCGACGGCACCACCCGAACCGGGTGCGCCCGCCGGGCGAACAACCGCCGGTCCAGCTCCTGCTGGATGACCGCCTGGTAGATCGATCCGGCCACCGCGAAGCTCTGCCCGGCCAGCACGATCGCGTCCAGGTCGAACAGGACCGCCACGGTGACCGCGGCGTGACCGAGGTAGCGCGCCGACCGCTCGACGAGTTCACGCGCCTCGGGATCGCCGGCGTTGGCCGCCGCCGCGATCCGCGCGAACTCGGTCAGAAAGTCGTCGGCCGCCGGGTCGAGCGCCAGCCGGCGGGCGAGCTCCGGTATCGCCAACGCCCGCCGGACCAGGGCCGACGGGCCGGCGTAGTTCTCCAGGCATCCCACGTTGCCGCACGGGCACTCCTCACCGTGGACGTCGATCGAGATGTGGCCGATCTCCGCGGTGTTCGACGAGCTGCCCCGGTACACCTCACCGGCGACCACCACCCCGCCGCCGATCCCGGTGGCCATGTAGATGCAGCCGTACGTGCTCCGCGGGTCCACCGCGCCCATCCAGTACTCGCCGATCGCGGCCGCCGCGGCGTCGTTGTCGAGCAGCACGGGCAGGCCGAGGCTCTCCGCGAGGCGCGATGCGACGGGGTAGTCGCACCACTCCTCGGTGGGCTGCGGCGTCAACAGCACACCCGCACCGCGGTCCTGCGGCCCGTAGCTGACCAGGCCCACTCCGAGCACCTTCGCGCGGTCGACGGCCGCCGTCGTCAGCAAGGCGTCCACCTGCGAGGCCACGATGGGCAGCGCCCGCTCCGGCGGCATCGACGCCACACCTTGGAACGAGGTGCGGGCCACCGGCCTGCCGGCCAGGTCGACGACCACGATGACGCACGTGTTGCGCTCCAGCTGGACCCCGACGCTGTAGCGGGCCGGCGGGTTGAGTTGGACCAGCGTGCGCGGCTTGCCGCCCGTCGGCGCACCACGACCGGCCTCGACGACCAGCCCGTCACCCAACAGCTCGCGCACGACCTCGGAGATCGTCGCGCCGGTGAGACCGGTCGCCGTCGCGAGCTCCACCCGGCTGATCGAGCGCGCCGCCCTGATCACGTCCAGGACCATGCCGCGCGTCTTCGACCGGCTTGCCCAGATCGGGCTTCTCGCCACGGTTCCCTCCTCCGTCGCAGCCTTCACCAGGCTACTTTACTGACCGCACTCGTCGACCACTCGCGGTAACCCCATGCCGACATCACCGCCACGATCAGCGCGTTCCACTAACCTAACCACGTTAAGAAAGGGCCGAGGTCCGAGCCGCTCAGGGGCCCACGTGGAGGTACGGGACCAGGCCGAAGGCATCGTGTCCCAACCGTGGTCACGGAGGTGCTCGACTGCTTCGTGCAACGCGGACGCCGTGTGGCCGTGGGTGTCGAGGCGCTGGTGGAGGCCGCGGGCGACCAGGGTGGCGGTGGAGTCGTAGATCGGCCACAGGGTGGCTACGACGTTGCGGTACCCGGCCAAGTGGAAGGCGGCGCCCAGGTGCAGGGACTCGTCGGGGAGGTCGCCGCCGGTCGCGGTGTCGCAGGCCGACAGGTAGGCCAGTTCGCCGCGGCGGCGCAGGCGTGACACGTCGGTGACCGTGAGGCGCTGGTCGTGCAGCAGGAGGCCCGAGGCCGGGGGCTGCCGGGTGTCCGCGGCGCCGTGGCAGGCGAGGTGCACGTGGCTGTGTCGTGGCAGGTCAGCGAGCACCCGACCGCGGGTCGCGTCGGTGGAGCGATGGACGGTGGACCGGCCGGGTGCCAGGTCGGCGAGGGCGGCGACCTCGGGGTCGACGTCCAGCGGGGCGCCGTTGGGCGCGTCGGAGCGTGGGCGTGTATGAGGACACCGTGCGGTCCGGGACGGACTCGGTCGTGCCCGGGAGGCCGGCGGCGTGCAGCGGCAGCGGGTCATGGCACCGGTCGGGCACCACCACGGGCGGGGCACCGGGCCGAGGTGGTCGAGCACGGGTCGGGCCACGACTCGCCAGAGCCAGGTGAGAACGTCGTTCAGGACGGTGTTGTGCTCGACGACGCCGAGGACGACCTCGGCCGGAACCGGAGACCGTGTTCGAGTGCCCGGCCACGTCGTCCCCGTCCGCCACCACGACCTCCGCCGCCTCACCGAAGGCGACCACGGTAGCCGCACCCGCGGTGCGACCACCTCCCGGCCGCGCACCACGGATCACCGCGGTTCGGTGGAGGAGGACCGAAGCGGTGGTTCACGGTGTCGCCGCACGGCCCAGTGCCGCCTCGACGATCCGGATCGCCTCGGTGGGATCGATGCCGGTGCTGGCGATGATCGCCGCGTAGTCGAGGGCGGCGCGGCGGGCCTGCTCGAGTGCTCGGTCGCCGGCGGCCGAGACGTACGAGCCGGCCCGCCCGCGCGTCTCGATCAACCCGGCCTCCTCCAGCTCCCGGTACGCCCGACCGACGGTGTTCACGGCGAGGCCGAGGTCGGCCGCGAGCCGGCGGATCGTCGGGAGTCTCGTGCCCACGGCGAGCGACCGGTCCTGGATCTGCCTCGCGAGCTGGGCTCGGAGCTGCTCGTACGGCGGCGTCGGCGAGGCCGCGTCGATGACGATCACCGGGTGGCCATGGCTCGCCGTGCCGCCGCCCCGACACCCGCGGACCGGACCTGGATCAGCGAGAACACGACAGCGCCCGCCACGAGGAGCGCCACCGAGACCACGTTCCACCAGCCGAGCGAGTCCCCGTACAGGAAGATGACCGGCAGCAACCACACCAGGCTGGGTGTGACGAGGGCGCGGGCGTCCTCGACCCGCATGACGACATCGGCCGTGAGCGACGCCTCGTCCTCCGCCACGGCCGGGCTCGCCAGCACCTGGCGCAGCTGCATGACGACGCCGATGCCGGCGCCCACGAGGCCGATCAGCACGATGACCGCCCCGGACCGCAAACCGGGGTCCGGAACCGGCAGCACGCTCACAGTGAGCAGCAAGGCGCCGGCGAAACTCGCGACCGTGAAGACGGCGTGCGGCCGGCCCAGCACCGCCCGCCACCCGAGCTGGACCGGGTGGGCCACCCGCCGGGGCAGTCGTGCGCCGGCCCGCCGGTCGACCCGCCGCACCCACCAGCCGAGCAGCCACTGCGCCACCAGCAACCCCACCACCAACGCCGTCAGCACCAGCAGCGGCAGCCGGGAGGACGTGACGTCGGCGGGCAGCGTCACCGCGTGCGTCAGTGCCGCACCGATCATGAACGCGGCCAGCAGGAGGCTGTTGACGACGTTGGCACGCCGTCGCACCGCCAACCGTGCCGCGAGCAGCGGGGTCGGCTCGGCGTCGACCAAGCCGTGCCGGGCCAGCCACCGCCCGGCCTCCGTGTGTTCTCCCTGGCGCATGCCGCCACCTCCGAATGTCACAAGCTTTGTCTCAACAAGATGAGTCACAGCATGCGACAATGTCAACCCCCGGTTCGAGCGGGAGGGCCGCGACCCGCACGACGTCGTCACCGCTCGGCCAGATGGCCGGATGTCCTGGGGACGGGGCGTTCCCGAGCCTCACGCCGAGGCCGGCTCCTCGTGCCGGAAACCGGCCAACCGCTCGGAGATCAGGGCTTCGGCCTCCGCCACCGTGCGCTCCACGACCTCGCGCACGGTCGGGATGTCGTCGATCAGGCCTTGGGCCAGGCCGGCGCTCCAGATGCCTGCCTCCAGGTCGCCGTCCTCGAAGACCTTGCGCCCCCGGGCGCCGGCGACCAGGTCCCGCACGTCCGGGAACCCTCCCCCGCCGTCGAGCACCTCCACGACCTTCCGGCTGACGCCGTTGCTCGCCACCCGCGCGGTGTTGCGCAAGGGCCGGAAGATCAGCTCGGTGTCGAGTTCGCTGTTGGCGACGATCTGCTCCTTGACACGCCGGTGCACCGGGGACTCCTCCGTGCACAGGAACCTCGTGCCCATCGAGATGCCTTCCGCGCCCAACGCGAGCGCCGCGACCAGCCCGCGCCCGTCGGTGAAACCGCCGGAGGCGATCACCGGGATCGACAACCTCCGGGTCACCGCGGGGATCAGGACCAGGCCCGGCACGTCGTCCTCGCCGGGGTGGCCGGCGCACTCGAACCCGTCGATGCTCACCGCGTCGACGCCGATCCCCTCGGCCTTGACGGCGTGCCGGACGCTGGTGCACTTGTGCAGCACTTTCACACCGTGGGCGTGGAAGTCCGGCAGGTGGTCGCTCGGGTTGGAGCCCGCCGTCTCCACGATCCCCACCCCGGACTCGACGATGGCCCGCCGGTACTCGTCGTACGGTGGCGGGGTGATCGACGGCAGGATGGTCAGGTTCACGCCGAACGGCTGGTCGGTCATCTCCCGGCACCGGGCTATCTCGGCCACCAGGGCCTCCGGTGTCGGCTGGGTGAGCGCCGTGAGGAAGCCCAGCGCGCCCGCCTCGGCCACGGCGGCGACCAACTCCGCCCGGCCGACCCACTGCATACCGCCCTGGACGACGGGGTGCCGCACCCCGAACGTCTCGCAGAACCGCGTCCTCAACATCGGCTACAGCCCGTAGGTCTTGCCGATGATGTCGCGCTGGATCTCGCTCGTGCCGCCGTACACAGTGGACACGACGGCCGCGCGCAGCAGCGCTTCCATGCCGTACTCGGTGGCGTAGCCGTAGCCGCCCATCATCTGCATGCCCTCCAGGGTCACGTGCTTGGCCAGTTCCGTGCACTTGAGCTTGGCCATCGACGCCTCGCGGGCGAACACCCGGCCGGGCTCGGCGTCGATCGCCGCCGCGGTGTCGTCCAGCAGCAGCCGGGCGCACTCCAGTTCGGTGGCCATGTCGGCGACGCGGTGCTTGAGCGCCTGGAACGACCCGATCGGCCGGCCGAACTGCTCACGCTGCCTGACGTACGCCAGCGTGTCGTCGAACGCGCGTCGGGCGATGCCCAGCATCAGCGCGGCGAGGATCATCCGTTCCAGGTTCAGCCCCGCCATCAGCTGGGTCCACGCCTGGCCGGGCACGCCGACGACCGCCGAGTCCGGCACGAAGCAGTCGGTGAAGTAGAGGTCGTTGACCTCCCGTCCGCCCATCGTGTCGATGCCCTTGATCGCCAGGCCGTCGGCGTCGGTGGGCACCATGAACTGGGTGAGCCCCTGGTGCTTGGACTCCTCCTGCGAAGTGCGGGCGATGAGCAGGACGTGGTCGGCGAAGTGCGCGTTGGAGCACCACGTCTTCTGCCCGTCGACCAGGTAGCCGCCGTCGACGCGGCGGGCGCGGCACGTCAGCGCGCCCACGTCGGAGCCCGCGCCCGGCTCGGACATCGAGATGGCCTCGACCCGGCCCTTGACCACGCCGTCGAGCACGACCCGCTTCTGCTCCTCGGTGCCGAACTCCGCGTACGCCGCCGCGGCGATGATCGTGGTGCCGAAACCGCTGATCGGCGCGAGGCCGTAGGAGGTCTCCTCCAGGAACAGGCACAGGTCCGCCATGCCCCGGCCCGCGCCGCCGTACTCATCGGGCACGGCGATCCCCAGCCACCCCAGCTCCGCCATCTTCTCGTAGAGCTTCTGGTTGTGCGGCTCCTCGCCGTGGGCGGTCAGCTTGTCGCGCTGCTCCTTGGTGCCGCACTCGCGGCGGCAGAAGTCGGCGATGGCCTCGACCAGGTCGCGGCGCTCGTCGGTCAGGACTCGGGGCATGACGTGCACTCCTCTTCGGGCTAGTCGTCCCGCACAGCGGGGAAGACCGTGTCCACCAGGTGGAGCACGGTGCGGGTCAGGATCACGTGCAGGTCGCCGCGGCTGAGCGTGCCGCGCACCAGCCACTCCCGGGACGCCGCCTTGAGCATCCCGCTGTGGGCGCGGATGATCGCCCGCAGCTTGTCGCGCCCTTCGGTGACGTCGGCCAGCAGCGCGGCTTCGAGCACGCGGTCGGTGGCGATCTCGTCGGCCTCCAGCATGATCTGCTCGATCTCCGGGTCGTTGCCCAGCGTTTCCAGGCCGATCGCGGACAGCCACATCTCCTTGTTGCGCTCGACCACTTCGAGCCACCGGTCGACGCAGATCGACAGCCGCTCCTCGGCCGTGGTGGGCGGCAACCGCTCCGAGACCGACGCGGGCACGACCATCATCTGCCGCACCACCTCCAGGTAGAGGTGCCGCTTGCTGGTGAAGTAGTGGTTGATCAACGCACGGGCCACGCCCGCCTCCGCCGCGATGTCCGAGGTGGACACCTGGGCGTAGCCGTTGGCCCCGAAGAGCGTGCGCGCCGCGCTGAGGATCTCGGCCCGCCGGGCGTCCGGCTCCATCCTGCGTCGCTGTGCCTGGCGCTGACCGCTCATGCCGTCGTCCCTCTCGTAGTGCCGCCGTTCGCTGCCGGACCTATGTGTACATCGACTCGATCGTCGTCGCGTGCACCTCGTCGATGACCTTGCGCCGCAGGCTCAGCTTGGGCGTCAGCTCGCCCGTGGCCGGGGTCCACGGACCGGCGATGACCTGGTACTTCTTCACCTGCTCGGCGCGGGACAGCACCGCGTTGGCCTCGGCGACCGCCTGGTTCAGCGACGCGAGCACCTCGGGGTGGCACGCCAGCCCGGCGAGGTCGGCGGCGATCCCGTTCGCCCGGGCCCACAGCGGTGCCGCCTCGTCGTCCAGCACCAGCAGCGCGGTGACGTACGGTCGCCGGTCGCCGATCACGACGGCCTGGGCGACCAGCGGGTGCGCCCGCAGCAGGGACTCGATCCTCGTCGGGGCGATGTTCTTGCCGCCGTCGGTGATGATGAGCTCCTTCTTGCGGTCGGTGATGGAGACGATGCCCCGCTCGTCGACCACGCCGACGTCACCGGTGGCGAACCAGCCGTCCGCGTCCGTCGCGGGGTCGATGCCGCCGTCGGCCCGCAGGTACCCGGCGCAGACCACGGGACCGCGCACGAACAGCTCCCCGTCGTCGGCGACCTTGACGTCGATGCCCGGCCCCGGACGTCCCACCGCACCCAGGGCGAACACGTCCGGCGTGCTGACCGTCGCCGCGCCGGTGGTCTCGCTCAGGCCCCACACCTCGTACACCGGCAGTCCGAGGCCGGCCAGGAACTCCAGGACCGCGGTGGGTATCGGCGCGGCGCCGCTGAACGCCCGGTGGCACTCGTCCAGCCCGACAGCGGCGCGGATCGGCCGCAGCACCTCCGCGTCCAGCCTGCCCAGCCGGGTCGCGAGCGCGTCCGGGACCTCCTTGCCCGCCGACCGCAGGTGGAACGCCTCCAGCGCGGCCGACCGCGCCCGCGCCAGCACCGCGGCCTGCTCCTCCGACAGCGCGCCGAGCCTGGCCCGCAGGCCGGCGGCGAGCTTCTCCCACACCCTGGGCACGCCGAAGAAGCCGTGCGGGCGCACCGCGAGCAACGTGGGCAGCAGCTGCGCCGGGTCCGGGCAGATCGTCACGTGGCCCGCGTCGCAGATCGGCAGGTAGATCCCGAGCACCCGCTCGGCGATGTGCGCCATCGGCAGGTACGCGACCGTCCGCGGGTGCTCCGGCGTGGCGACCAGGTGGTCCTGCATCAGGGACTCGTAGACCACGTTGCGGTGGGACAGCACCACACCCTTGGGCTCGCCGGTGGTGCCCGAGGTGTAGACGACGGCCAACGGTTGGTTCGCCGTGACCGCGTCGGTGAGCGCTTCGAACGCCGGGCCTTCCGTCGGCGGCTCGCCGGACAGGTCGGAGTAGCGCACGAAGCGCCAGTCGCCGCTCGGGGCGAGGTCCGGGTCGAGGACCACGACGGCGCGCAGGTTCGGCAGGTCGTCCAGGACGGGACGCCAGCGCCGCAGCTGCTCCTCGCCCTCCAACACGAGGACGGTGGCCCCGCTGTGCGTTGCCACGTAACGGATCTGCTCGGTGCTCAACGTGTCGTAGGTGGAGCACGGCAGGGCGCCGAGGTGGACCGCGGCCAGGTCGACGACCCAGTGCTCGCGCCGCTTGGACATCGCGATGAGCATCCGGTCGCCCCGGCCAAGGCCCAGCGCGCCGAGGCCGCGGGTGAGCACGGCGACCTCGGCGCGCAGCCGTGCCCACGTCAGCACCTCCGCGTCCGGCCCGATGCCGGTGGTGAGGGCGGGCCGGTCGCCGAAGTCCCGGGCGTTGCGGCGCAACAACCCGGTGATCGTCAGCCCTTCGACGGTCAGCTGCTCTGCTGCGGTCACGGCCGGCTCCCTCCATCGCGAACCCTGTGCGTCCCTTCGAGCGGTCCCACAGTGGACCGCTTGTTGACGCGATGTCAATAGACCGATCGGACACCACCACAGGGACACCGATTCAGAAGAGATAACCCTTGTGCAGCAGCGAATCGCTGCTAAGTTCGCCGTTGTTGACACTCTGCCAACAACGCGATCCGAAGGGCGGGACTGTGCCCGAGGCATTCATCTACGACGCGATCCGCACCCCGCGCGGCCGCGGCCGCAACGGCGCGCTGCACCACGTCAAGCCGGTGTCGCTGGTGACCGGGTTGATCGACGAGCTGCGCCGACGCCACCCCGACCTGGACACCGGCCTGCTGGACGACGTCGTGCTCGGCGTGGTCTCCCCCGTCGGCGACCAGGGCATGAACCTCGCCAAGACCGCGGCGCTCGTGGCCCGGCTGCCCGACCACGTCGCGGGCGTCCAGCTCAACCGGTTCTGCGCCTCCGGGCTGGAGGCGGTGAACGTCGCCGCGCAGAAGGTCCGCTCCGGCTGGGAGGACCTGGTGCTCGCCGGGGGCGTGGAGTCGATGTCGCGGGTGCCGATGGGCAGCGACGGCGGGCCGATGGCCACCGACCCTGAGACGGCTTACGACACGCACTTCGTGCCCCAGGGCATCAGCGCGGACCTGATCGCGACCATCGAGGGCTTCTCGCGGGAGGACGTCGACGCCTACGCCGAGCGGTCGCAGCAACTGGCCGCGGCGGCGTGGTCGGGCGGCCACTTCACGAAGTCCGTGGTCCCGGTCCGGGATCGCAACGGGGTCGTGGTGCTCGACCACGACGAGCACATGCGCCCGCGGACGACGGTGGAGGGCCTCGCCGCGCTCAAGCCGTCGTTCGCGGCGATCGGCGATGCCGGCGGCTTCGACGCGGTGGCGCTGCAGAAGTACCACTGGGTCGAGCGCGTCGAGCACGTCCACACGCCCGGCAACTCCTCCGGCGTGGTGGACGGCGCGGCGCTGGTCCTCGTCGGCTCGGAGCGCGCGGGCGTCGAACTCGGCCTCACGCCCCGTGCGCGCGTGGTGGCCACGGCGGTCAGCGGCGCCGACCCGACGATCATGCTGACCGGACCCGCCCCGGCGACCAGGAAGGCCCTCGACCTGGCCGGGCTCACCGTGGCCGACATCGACCTGTTCGAGATCAACGAGGCGTTCGCCTCGGTGGTGCTCAGGTACGTCAAGGACCTCGACCTGCCCTGGGAGAAGGTCAACGTCAACGGTGGTGCGATCGCCATGGGGCACCCGCTCGGCGCGACCGGCGCGATGCTCGTCGGCACCGTCGTGGACGAGCTGGAACGCCGGTCGCTGCGGCGGGCCGTGGTCAGCCTGTGCGCGGGCGGCGGCATCGGCATCGCCACCGTGATCGAACGCTTCTGACGACGACACCCGGAAGGAACGGCGCAACCGATGCCGGAGAACACCATGATCCGCTGGGAGCGGGGCTCCGACGGTGTCGTCGTGCTGACCCTGGACGACCCGGACCAGCCGGTCAACACGATGAACACGACTTACGTGGACTCGATGGAGGCCACCGTCGCCCGGTTGGAGGTCGAGCGGGACGGCATCGTCGGCGTCGTGCTCACCTCCGCGAAGAAGAGCTTCTTCGCCGGCGGCGACCTCCGCTTCATGAACAAGGCGCGACCGGAGGACGCGGCCCGGATCAGCGAGCTGTGCCGCACGCTGAAGTCCCAGCTGCGCAGGCTGGAGACGCTGGGCAAACCGGTCGCCGCGGCGGTGAACGGCTCGGCGCTCGGCGGCGGCTACGAGATCGCGCTCGCCTGCCACCACCGCGTCGCGCTGGACACGCCGGACAGCCGCATCGGCCTGCCCGAGGTGACCTTGGGCCTGCTGCCCGGCTGCGGCGGGGTCAGCCGGACGGTCCGCCTGCTCGGGTTGCAGGCCGCGTTGACCGACGTCCTGCTCCAGGGACGGCAGTACCGGCCCGCCGACGCGCTCGCCAAGGGCCTGGTGCACGACCTGGCCCAGTCCCCCGAGGAGCTGCTGGACAAGGCCAGGCGGTGGGTCCTGGCCAACCCGGACGCGGCGCAGCCGTGGGACGTCGCGGGGTACCGGATGCCGGGTGGCGCGCCGTCGAACCCGAAGGTGGCGGCGACGCTGCCAGCGTTCGCGGCGAACCTGCGCAAGCAGCTCAGGGGCTCGCCCGCCCCGGCGCCGCGCAACATCCTCGCCGCCGCCGTGGAGAGCGCGCAGCTCGACTTCGACCGCGGGCAGGAGGTGGAGACCGGCTACCTGGTCGAGCTGATGACGGGCCAGGTCGCGAAGAACATGATGCAGGCGTTCTTCTACGACGTGCAGCACATCAACTCCGGCGGCAGCCGACCGCTCGGCCACCCGCGGAGCACGGCGAAGAAGGTGGGTGTGCTGGGCGCGGGCATGATGGGCGCGGGCATCGCGTACTCCTGCGCCCGGCGCGGGCTGGAGGTCGTGCTCAAGGACGTCTCACCGGAGGCCGCCGAGAAGGGCCGCAAGCACTCCGAGGGACTGCTCGCCGAGGCCGTGGCACGGGGCCGGACGTCCCGGGAGGACGCCGACGCGGTCCTCGCCCGGATTACGCCGACCGCCGACCCGGCCGACCTCGCCGGCTGCGACGTGGTGGTCGAGGCGGTGTTCGAGGACCCGGCGCTCAAGCGCCAGGTGCTCGCCGAGGTGGAGCGGGTCGTCGCGCCGGACGCGCTGCTGGGCTCGAACACGTCCACGCTGCCGATCACCGGCCTCGCCGAGGGCGTCACGCGCCCGGCGGACTTCATCGGCCTGCACTTCTTCTCGCCGGTCGACAAGATGCCGCTGCTGGAGATCGTCACCGGCGCGCGGACCGGCGAGGGCGCGGTGGCCAGGGCGGTCGACTTCGCCCGGCAGATCGGCAAGACGCCCATCGTGGTCAACGACGGCCGCGGGTTCTTCACCAGCCGGGTGATCGGCAGGTTCATCGACGAGGCCGTCGCGATGGTCGGCGAAGGGCTGCACCCCGCGTCCATCGAGCAGGCGGGCTCCCAGGCGGGCTACCCCGCGCCGCCGTTGCGGTTGCTCGACGAGCTGACCCTCACCCTGCCCCGCAAGATCCGGGAGGAGACCAAGGCGGCCGTGCAGGCCGAAGGCGGGCAGTGGGAGGCGCACGGCGCGGAAGCGGTCGTGGACCGCATGATCGACGAGTTCGGGCGCGGCGGGCGGGCCGCGGGCGCCGGGTTCTACGACTACGCCGACGGCAGGCGCACCGGGCTGTGGCCCGGCCTGCGCGAGCACTTCACGGTGCCCGGACGCGAGATCCCGTTCGAGGACATGCAGGAGCGGATGCTCTTCGCCGAGGCCATCGACGCGATCCGGTGCCTGGACGAAGGCGTGCTGCGGTCGGTGCCGGACGCCAACGTCGGCTCGATCCTGGGCATCGGCTTCCCCGCGTGGACCGGCGGCGTGCTGCAGTACGTCAACGGCTACCCGGGCGGGCTACCGGGCTTCGTGGCCCGCGCCCGTGCGCTCGCCGCGGCCTACGGCAACCGGTTCTCCCCGCCCGCGTCGCTCGTCGACCGGGCCGGGCGCGGCGAGCGCTACGAGTGAGCGGCGGGCGGTGGCCCGAGCATCGGCACCAGGAACCGCCGGGCCACCGCCCGCAGCTGCTCGTCGTCGTCGAGGTCGACCACCCGGCTGGGGATCACCAGGAAGGAGGCGGAGATCCGGACCATCATCTCGGCGACCAGGTCCACGTCCACCTGGGCGGAGACGGTGCCCGCCTGCTGCTCGCGGCGCAGCCTGCCCGCGACGAACTCGCGCACGGCCGCCAGCGTGCGGCCGTCGTCGCCGATCATCGACGGCACGACCGCGTCCGGTTCGGCGGCCATCAGACCGCCGATGAGGGGGTTGTCGCGGATGGCGCGCAGCGAGCTGACGAATCCCACGACCACGCGGTCGGCGACGGTCTCGGCGTCCTTGACGTCGAGGATGAACTGGTCGAAGTACCGCCGGAACTCGCGCCGCACGACGTGCTCCACCAGCACGTCCTTGGAGGCGAACCGCCGGTAGACGGTGATCCGGGACAGGCCCGCGAGCTTGCCGACGTCCGCCATCGTGGACCGCTTGATGCCCATGCGGCAGAACTGCTCGTAGCCCGCGTCGAGCAGGCGCGTGGTGATCTCGTCGTCCTCTTCGGCGCCCTCGACCGCCTCGGTGAACGCCAGTTCCAGCAGCGACCGGCGGTCGGGGCGGCTCATGGGGCCGGACAGTACAGGTTCCACGGATTTCCCTCCGCTTGATCGGTGCGGGCCTGGCGATCAAGTGCCGAGTGTGCTCACATTGATACACAGATACTCATCGTGTTTCAGCGTATCAACGATCTGGACTCGCAGAGGGGTTCGACCCGATGAACGAGCTCAACAGGCGCAGGATGTTGATCACGGGCGGGACGCTGGGAGCGCTCGGGGCGCTGAGCGCGGCGTCCCCCGCGTTCGCCAAGGCCTTGTGGACGTGGTCGCCGAGCGGTTCGGTGGCGGGCTCCGGCGCGGGCACCGACCCCAACTGGGTGTGGGACGAGGAGGCCGACGCGCTGCTGGCCGCCGTCATCGACCGGGGCGACGTGCCGCGCGTCAACACCCTGCTGCGCACCTGGACCCGCAACGACCAGCCGCTGCCCGACGGCCTGCCCGCCGACCTCCACGACTTCGTGCAGCGCGCCCGCCGGCTGCCCGCGTGGGCCGACCAGCGCAAGCTCGACACCGCGGCGCGGTTCAACGTGGCCCGTGGCTTCTACCTCAACCTGCTCAACGGCGTGGGCGGCGGCATGCTCAGCACCGCCATCCCCCGCGAGGCGCGCGCCGTCTACTACTCCAAGGGCGGCGCGGACATGGAAGACCGCGTCGCCAAGACCAGCAAGCTGGGTTTCGCCGTCGGCGACCTGAACGCCTACCAGCCCACCGGCGCCATGGTGGTGGAGTCGGTGAAGACCCGCCTGGTGCACGCGGCCGTGCGCCACCTGCTGCCGCAGTCGCCGGGCTGGTCGCAGACCAGCGGCGGCCAGCGGATCCCGATCAGCCTGGCCGACATGCTCGTCACCTGGCACACGCTGCCGACCTTCGCGATGCGCCGGATGCTGGAGTGGGACGTCCGGATCACCGCCACCGAGTCCGAGGCGTACCTGCACGTGTGGCAGGTGACCGCGCACCTGCTCGGCATCCGCGACGAGTACATCCCGGCCACCTGGGACGCCGCCAACGCGCAGAGCGCGCAGCTGCTCGACCCCGTCCTCGGCCCCACGCCCGAAGGCGTCGAGCTGACCGACATCCTGCTGGGCCAACTCGCGGAGCAGACCAGCCCGGCGAGCGTCAGCCGGCCGATGGTCAACGCGCTGGCCCGGTACCTGGTGGGCGACCGGATCGCCGACTGGGACGGCATCCCGCGCGAGCCGTTCTGGGACGCGACGGTGCGCGCCGCGTGGCCGAAGCTGGTGGCGTTCCGGGAACTGCTGCTCCCGCTGCCGCTCGTGCCGCAACTCGCCTGGACCCTCGACGAGGCGGCGCGCCGCTACATCATGTTCTACCTCACCAAGGGTCGGGGCGTGCAGATCGAGATCCCCGACACCAACCGGCCGTCCTGACCCGGCCGCACGTCGCACGCGCTTAGCCATGACCGGTGGACTCAAGGAGGAGTTCAGGACATGAACGAGCTCAACAGGCGCAAGATCCTCATCGCAGGCGGCACGTTGGGCGCGTTGGGGGCGCTGGGCATCGCGCCGCCGGCCTCGGCTCGTCCACTGTGGACGTGGTCGCCGAGCGGCTCGGTGGCCGGCTCCGGCGCGGGCACCGATCCCCATTGGGTGTGGGACGAGGAGGTCGACGCGGTGATGGCCGCCGTCCTCGACCGGGGCGACGTGCCGCGCGTCAACGCGCTGCTGAAGACGTGGACCCGCAACGACCAGCCGCTGCCCGACGGCCTGCCCGCCGACCTGCGGGACATCATGACCCGCATCCGCCGGCTGCCCGCGTGGGCCGACCCGCGCAAGCTCGACACCGCCGCGCAGTTCACCGTGACCAAGGGCATCTACGTCGGCGCCCTGTACGGGCTGGGCAGCGGCCTGATGAGCACCGCCATCCCCCGCGAGGCGCGTGCCGTGTACTACTCCAAGGGCGGCGCGGACATGAAGGACCGCATCGCCAAGACCGCGAAGCTCGGCTACGACGTCGGCGACCTCGACGCCTACCAGCCGCGCGGCGAGATGATCGTGACCACGGTCAAGACCCGCTTGGTGCACGCGGCCGTGCGGCACCTGCTACCCCAGTCGCCCGGCTGGAAGGGCACCAGCGGCGGCCAGACGATCCCGATCAGCCTGGCCGACGTGCTGGTCACGTGGCACAGCTTGCCCACGTTCGTGATGCGCAAGATGCTCGAGTGGAAGGTCCGGATCACGCCCGCGGAGTCGGCGGCCTACCTGCACGTGTGGCAGGTGACCGCGCACATGCTCGGTGTCCGCGACGAGTACATCCCGGCCACCTGGGACGCCGCCAACGCCCAGTCCAAGCTGCTCCTCGAC
This sequence comes from Saccharothrix luteola, assembly GCF_020859565.1. Classification (GTDB taxonomy): domain Bacteria; phylum Actinomycetota; class Actinomycetes; order Mycobacteriales; family Pseudonocardiaceae; genus Actinosynnema; species Actinosynnema luteola. The sequence goes on from NZ_JAJHUO010000001.1 coordinate 383,242, forward strand.
CCGGTCCTCGGACCCACGCCCGAGGGCAAGGCGCTCACCCAGGTGCTGCTCGACATCGTCGCCGAGCTGGACGGCGGCCTGACCCGGCCGCTGGTCAGCGCCTTCGCCCGGTACACGTTGGGCGACCGGATCGGCGACTGGATCGGGTTGTCCGAGGAACCGTTCTGGGAGCCCGTGATCAGCAAGGCCTGGCCGCTGCTGGTGGCGTTCCGGGAGAACCTGATCCCGCTGCCGCTCGTACCGGAAGCCGCGTGGACCATCGAGGAGGTCATCCGCAAGATCGTGCTGTTGTTCCTGTCCGAGGGCCGGGGCATCGACATCGAGATCCCGGACGCGAACCGCCCCGCCTGAACCGGCACGATCCACGTGAAGGGCTTCCCATGACCGGCACTGATCAGGCCCGATCGGGCTCGGGCGGGCGCGGGATCGGACGACGCCGGTTCCTCGGGTTCGTCCTCGCGGCGCCGACGCTGGTGGCCGCCGCCGAGCTCGCCCCGGCGGCCGGGGCGGCCCCCGAGGCACCAGGGCCCGGCCTCGCGTCGGCCGACCTCGCGGAGCTGGTGGACCTCAACGACGTGATGACGGCCGCGGCACTGCCGACCTCGGGCCTGATCACGGTCGAGGTCCACGGCGACGGCACCGTGTCGTTCGCGCTGCCGCGGGCCGAGGTCGGCCAGGGCATCACCACGTCGACGGCCATGCTGATCGCCGAGGAGCTGGACGTGCCGCTGGAGCGGGTGCGGGTCACGTTGGCCGACGCACGGCCCGAACTGGTGTTCAACCAGCTCACCGGGGCGTCGAACACGACCATCGCGACGTTCCTGCCGGTCCGGGTCGCCGCCGCCACCGCGCGGCGGCGCCTGTTGGAGGCCGCGGCGGTCGAACTCGGCGCGCCGCCCGCCGACCTGACCGCGGACGCCGGGGTGATCACCTCACCGACCGGACGGCGCATCCCCATCGGCGACCTCGCCGCACGGGCCGCGAGCACCCGCGACCTCCGCCTGGCCGTGGAGCTCAAGCCCCGCGAGCGGTTCCAGGTCATCGGCACGCCGCGCAACCGGGTCGACGCGCTCGCCGCCGTCACCGGGCGCAAGAAGTTCGCGATGGACCTCGACGTCCCGGACGCGAAGCCGACGATGCTGTGCCGCCCGCCGACCATCAACGGCAAGGTCGGCTCGGTGCTCAACCTCGCCGTGGTCCGCGCCATGCCGGGCGTGACCGACGTCGTGGTGGTCTCCACCGGGGTGGCGGTGCGCGCGCGGACCTTCGGCCAGTGCATCGACGCCGTGCGGGCCCTGAGGGTGTCGTGGAAACCCGGCACCGCGGAGGGCAAGTCGGACCAGTCCGTGCTGGACGCCCTGCGGGCCGCCGAGCCGCCGATGGGCCTGCCGTCGCCGACGCCCACCGTGGAGGACCGGTTCACCTTCCACTTCCGCGGCAACAGCGCGCTGGAACCCAACTGCGCCATCGCCGACGTGCGGCCCGACCGCGCCGAGGTCTGGTCCTCGCTCAAGTCGCCGATCGTGGCCAAGCAGGCCATCGCGGTCAAGCTGGGGTTGCCGCCGCACGCGGTGACCGTGCACGTCACCGAGGGCGGCGGTTCGTTCGGGCGCAAGCTGTTCTTCGACGCCGCACTGGAGGCCGTCGAGGTGTCCCGGAAGGTCGGCAAGCCCGTCAAGCTCATGTGGCACCGCGCCGACGACGCCCGGCAGGGCCGCACGCACCCGATGGCCACCTCCCGCGTCCGCGTCTCCTACCTCGGCGACACGGTGCTCGGCTACGCGCAGCGGCACACCAGCGTCGCCACCGACCTCGGCCACGGGCTCGGCGAGCTGTTCACCGCGATGGCCGCGCGACTGCCGGTGGGCGACATCGGGTTCTCACAGACGTTCTTCCACCTGTCCCAGACCACGCCGTACGACTTCGGCGTCACCACCCGGCTGCTCAACGAGACCGACAAGGGCTTCAACACCGGCAGCATGCGCAACGTCTACTCCCCCGACGTCACCTGCGCCCGTGAGCTGATCGTGGACCGGCTCGCCGCGCGGATGGGCAAGGACCCGTTCCGGTTCCGCCGGGAGTTCCTGCGGGACGACCGCGCCCGCGCGGCCTTGGAGAAGGTCGCCGAGGTCGGCGGCTGGGGCCGCGCCATGCCCGCCGGCACCGCGCAGGGCGTCGCCGTCCACTCCGAGTACCACTCGGCCAGCGCGGCGCTGGTGGAGATCGACTGCCGTCCCGAGACCACCGATCGGCCCATCCGCGACGGTGTGGCCGGTCCGCGCGTGACCAGGGTCGTGTTCGCGGTGGACGTCGGCCTGGCCGTCAACCCGCGCGGGCTGGAGGCGCAGGTGATGGGCTGCGTCATGGACGGGATCGCGCTGGCCCTGACCTCCAGCCTCCACCTGCGCGACGGCCACTTCCTGGAGGCCAGCTGGGACAACTACTTCTACACCCGGCAGTGGAACACCCCGCCCCGGCTGGACGTCATCGTCATGCCGACCACCACCGGGGAACCCGGCGGCGCGGGCGAGCTCGGCGTCGCCGCGTCGATGGCCGCGGTCGCCTGCGCCTACGGCCGTGCCACCGGGACCACGCCCACGACGTTCCCGATCAACCACGGCACGCTGTCCTTCACCCCCAAACCGACCGTGCCGCCCATCCCCCAGTCCCCCACCGACGGCCTGGACCACGCCTTTTAGGAGGACACCCGTGCCCGAGCACACCTTCCGCCTCAACGGTGAGCAGGTCACCGTGACCGCGGACGACGACCTGCGACTGCTCTGGGTGCTGCGCGACCTGCTCGGCGTCACCGGGCCGAAGTACGGCTGCGGCATCAACGCCTGCAAGGCGTGCACGAGCCACCTCAACGGCCGCGCGGTGAACCCGTGCGCCATCCCCGTCAAGAACCTGGAGCCGACCGACGAGGTCACCACGATCGAAGGCCTGGCGGACACGGTGGACGCGGACCTGCACCCCATGCAGCAGGCGTGGCTGGACCTGGACGTGGCGCAGTGCGGCTACTGCCAACCCGGCCAGATCATGACCGCCGTCGCGCTGGTCCGCCGGGCCGCCGAGGAAGGCCGGGCGATCACCGACGCCGACCTCGACGGCATCCGCAACATCTGCCGCTGCGGCACGTACCCCCGCATCCGTGCGGCGATCAAGGCGGGCGCCGAGCGCAGGTGAGTCGAGCGGTGCCCTCGCACGCGCGTGTCAGTCCGGGGTGGGCGGCGTGACCGTGAGGTCCAGGGTCATGAACACGCTCGTCGGATCCGGGCCGTAGTCGGCGAACGGCGGGCACGACACGAAGCCGTGCCGGGCGTAGAGGCGGCGGGCCGGGGCGAAGAAGTCCTGGCTGCCCGTCTCCAGGCTGACCCTGCGGTAGCCGCGCCGCCGGGACTCCTCGACCAGGAAGGCGAGCATGCGCGCGGCCACGCCGCGACCACGGGCCTCCGGCCGGGTCCGCATCGCCTTGATCTCGCCCTCGGACGGGGAGAGCTCCTTCAGCGCGGCGCAGCCGAGCAGGACCCCTTCGCCCCACGACGTCCAGAACGACACGCCGGGCTCGCGCAACCCCGCGTGGTCCAGGGCGTACACGCTCTCGGCGGGCGAGGTCGCGTACATGTCGGCGAGGTGCTCGGTGATCAGGTCCCGGACCGGCCGGCGGGTGAGGTCGTCGGGTTCGATCGTCAACGCGAGCACGGCCGGCGTTCCCGGCACCGCATCCTGGTGTCCCATATCCGGGATAGTATCCCCGATATGGGACACCACGAAGGTGGCGCCGGCCACGACGACCGGCTGGAGCTGCGCCTGGCCGCCCGGCTCGCCGAGCTGCGCACCGAACGGGCGTGGTCGCTCGAGGACCTGGCCCAACGCGCCGGGATCAGCCGATCGACGTTGTCCCGGCTGGAACGCGCGGAGATCAGCCCCACGACGGCGCTGCTGGCCAAGCTGTGCGCGACCTACGAGCTGACGATGTCACGGCTGCTGGCCGAGGTGGAACCGGCGGTGTCGCCGCTGGTGCGCGCCGACCGCCAGGCCGTGTGGCGGGACGACGGCGCCGGGATCACCCGCAGGTCCGTGTCGCCCCCGTCGGGCGGACTGCGCGGCGAGGTCATCGAGGTCACCCTGCGCCCCGGCGCGGACATCGCCTACGACGGCTCGCCCGTGCCGGGCCTGGAACACCACGCCTGGGTGCTGCAAGGCGCGCTGGAAGTCACCGTCGACGGCACGGCGCACGAGGCCGGGACCGGGGACTGCCTGCGCTTCCGGCTCTGGGGCAGCTCACGGTGGCGCTGCCCCGGCCCCGACCCCGCCCGCTACGTGCTGGCGATCGTCCTGCCCTGATCGGACGACGACCGAGGACTCTGCCGGCGCCGCGGAACCCGACCCGTCCCTGTTGCGAGCCCGGCCGGCCACGGTGAGCACGGGTGCGCGTGGCCGGGCAGCCGCACGCACCCGGTCGCGCTACAGAGGTGTGATCACCACGCTCGTCGGGCTGGAGCACATGAACTCGACGCTCGTGAACCAGCTCGGCGGGGTCCAGATGTCGCCGCTGGTGGTGAAGCTGCCTTCCCAGTACGGCGGGACGCCGCCGGAGAACCAGCGCCACTTCACGTGCACGCCGTCGGCGACCCGGTAGCGGTAGTTGGCCACCCACATCGGGGTGATGTACCAGTGGACCTGCGTCCACGCGCCGGGCACGCAGGTGGACATGGCCGACACGGTGTCCGAGGCCGGGCTCGCCGCGGCCGCCGCGGGTGGGGCGGAGAGGGCGAACAGCGCGGCCAACGCGGCGAGCGCCACGCGCACGGGGGTGCGGAACCTGATCACGGTCGTTCCTTTCGACTCGGCTCACGGCCGGGTGTTCGGCCGTCGCCGACCACCATCCGCACCGGTGTCAGGGGAGGGTCAAAGCGCGGTCAACGCGCCGGGTGGCGGGTGACGCCCAGGACTTCCCGCGGGAGCACGCCGATCTCGCGCATCGCCTCGGCGTAGCGTTCGAACGCCCGCGAAGCCTCGCCGTGCCTGCCCGCCTCGGACAGGTTGGCCACGAGGTCGCGGTGGGACTGCTCGTCGAACGGGTCGACGGACAGGATGCGCAGCAGGTAGTGCACGACGTCGTCGACTTCTCCCGCGCGCTGGGCCAGGTCGACCAGGGTCCGCAGGATCCGCAGGTGCGCGGCCCTGGCCTCCTCGCGGAGGGGGCGTGCCCAGTCCGTGTACGGGTCGTCGGCGAAGACCTCGCCGGTGTAGGCGCGGTCGGCGGCGGTCAGCACCGCCCAGGCGTCGGCGAACTCGCCCCGTTCCCGCAGCCGCACCCCGTACTGGGCTTGGGCGAACAGGTCTTCGACATCGACGTCGAGCACGCCGAGGTCGACGGCGATGTCCTGCTGGCTGGACAGCACGAAGTGGTCCGCCGGCCCCAGCCGGTCAGGGTCGAGTACCGTGCGCAGGGTCGACAGCGCCACCGCCAGCCGGTGCGCCACCTTCTGCCGCTCGGCGGGCGCGGTCCGCCCCCACAGCAGGTCGGCCAGTTCCTCGCGGGGCACGGGAGCGCCGCGCCGGGCGACGAGCACGCGGAGCAGGTCACGGGCCTTGCGGGATTGCCAGGCGCGCGCGGGCAGCCGGCGGCCGTCGACCAGCACGGTGAACCCGCCGAGCACCCGGATCTCCACCCGTCCCGGCGCTCCCGGCCGGGTGGGCGGCATGTCCGCCACGCCCGCGGCGGCGAGCCTGGACCCGGCGAGCCTGCCGTTGAGCCGCAGGTCGCCGTGGTCACCCGCGATGCGGCCGAGCGCGACCCGGATTCGATCGGCCTCCAGCACCGCTCGCGACTCGGTCCAGATCGACAACGCCTCGCGCAGCAGTTCCCTGGCCGCGGCCGGGTCGTCGGTCGCGGCGGCCTCGACCTCCAACGCCCGCGCCAGCCCACCTCGATCGCGGTGCACGGCGGCGACCTCGGCGGCGGCCCGCGCGTCCCTGCGCACGTCGTCGCTCGCCCCGCGCTGCCACGCGACCCACGCGCGGGCGACCAGGGCGGTCGTGACCCAGCGGCCGTGGGCGTGCTCGACGGCGCGGTCGGCGAGCACGGCGGCTTCCTCCTGGTCCGTCGCGGCGGCCACCCGGGCCAGGCCGCACAGCGCGGGGACCATGCTCTGCCGGTGGTGCCCATCCCGCACGGCCGCGCGCAGGGCCTCGGTGTAGGCGGCTTTCGCCTGGGCGGGCTGCCCGCGCAGGCGGTGGACGTCGCCGAGCCCGGTCAGCGGGTAGGCGACCTTCATCGAGTGCATTCGCTCGTAGACCCGGACGGCTTCGTGGTAGCAGGCGAGTGCCTCGTCGAGCCTCCCGAGGCTGTGCAGCAACGAGCCCTGATTCGCCAGGGCGAGGGCGAGCGAGCTGTCGTAGCCCGCGGACCGGGCGAGGTCCACGGCGGGGTGCAGGACCGCGAGGGCCTCGATCAACCTGCCCTCCTGTTCCAGCCCGGCTGCCAGGTTCACCCGGATGCGCAACACCTGGGCGGTGTCGCCCGCCCCCTCGGCGAACTCCAGCGCCCGGCTGTAGTGCGCGCGCAACCCGACCGGATCACCGGTGAGATCCGCGCACAGTGCCAGCGCGACGTGAGCGGCGGCGAGCGCGCGCTGGTCGCCGGTGGCGCGTGCGGCTTCGACTGCCTTGCCGGCGAACGCGGTGCACTCGGCTTCGTCACCCGCGAGCCAGTGCGCGGCCGATGTCCAAGCCAACAACAGAGCGGTGTCCGGGTCGGAGTCGCCGCCGCTTCGGCCGCGGCGCAGCACGGCCAGCGCGTCGTTCGGGTCGCCCCACAGGTAGAGCGCGGCCCCGTATCGCCAAGCCAGGCCCGCCGGCAAGGAATCGGCGCCGCCGGTGAGCCGGGCGTAGGCGGCGATAGCGGCCCGGGTCCGGCCGGTGGCTTGCAGGGCGTCGGCGTGGATGAGGTCGATCGCGGGGTCCCGCAGCACGTCCGGCAGGACCGCCGCGGCCGCCACGATCCCACTACCCGCGCCGGTGGCCAGGAGGTCGGCGCCGTGGTCGCGCAGCAGGTCCGCGCACCGGGTCCGGTCGCCCGCGGCCGTCGCCAGGCGGAGTGCGTCGACCAGGCGGTCGTGGTCGCGGTGCCAGTCCGCGACGAGCGCGACGAACGCCGCACGTCGCGTCGGGGGCACCGGGTGTCGGGCCGCGGCGATCGCGGCGATCAGCGGAACGGCCCGGTGCCGGCCGTTCTCGGGTAACAGCAAGCCGAGCCGGGCGAGCAGACCGATCTGCGCGCCGAGCCTGCCTTCCCCGATGTCCGCCGTCAGCTCGGCGGAGACGGTGCCGACGACCGGTAGCTGGGCGAGCAACTCCAGCGCGTCCGGGGTGAGGTCGTCGAGCACCTCGGCGCACACGTAGTCGTGCAGGGGGTTGTCCGGCTGGGACAGCAGCTCCGTGGACGGCTCGGAGACTCCCGCGGAAACCACGTGGGCAGCCGCGAGGTGGACCAGGGCGGGCCAGCCCGCGGTCAGCGCGTGCACCGACGCGGCGGTGTCTTGGTTGTCGACGCCGTACTGCCCGGCGAGCAGCACGGCGACCTGCCGCGGCGACAGGGCGAGCTGCCGAGGTCCGATCTCGATCGGCGCGCCGAGGTCGTAGCGCAGCAATGCGGCGACCGGGATCGGGCGGCGGGAGAGCAGCACGAGTCGGTCGGGCCTGCGCTGCGGGCTCGGCAGGTGATCGGCGCTCACGTCGTCGACGACGAGCGCCTGCTCCCCGGTGTCGCGCAGCCACTGCCGCACCGCGGTGGTCTTGCCGTACCCGGCGGCGGCGACCACGACGCTCAGGCGTCCACGCAGCAGGTCGTGCACTCGACCCTCCGGGAGTCCGACTTTGACACCACTTTGACAGCCCTCCCGATACTCGCGATCGCACGCCTGACGGCGCTACCCAGTTGGGCTGGTCGGGTGATCCGGCATCGCACGGCAACGAAACCGGAGGTGGATGATGAGGAACCGTCATGGTGTGCGGGCCGTCCTCGCGGCCGGGCTCGCCCTGGCCGCGTCACTCGCGCCGAACCCGGCCGCCGCGGCGGCGCACGGCTGCCAGGGGTGGATGATGTACATGGTCAACTCGGACTTCGAGGCATCAGCCGACGGTTCGGCCGTCCCGGCGTGGTGCACCGGCGAAGGACCGGATGCCAAGGGCGTCGACCGGGGGGTCGGGTGGTCGTACGCGGGCGCCAACAACGCCTACATCGAGGCGACCACCACGTCGCGGTGGAACGCCCTCACCCAGCACATCGTCGTCCCCCGCGACGACACCATCGAGCTGGCCGCCTACGTGCGCACCTCGTCGAGCGTCACCGCCGGCTACTTCGGTGTGCGGCACAAGGCGACGGGCGCGGTGCACCGAGAGGTGCGGTTCGGTCCGCTGAACGTCGGCTACCAGCGGCTGTCAGTCCGGTTCCCGTCGGAGGCGGGCAACGACTACACCGCCTTCGTCGGCTACTGGTCGCCGGGCGGCTTCTCCTGGCTCGTCGTCGACGAGGTCACGACCCGACTGGTGCGGTGAGGTCGGGCGCGCTACGGGTTGCCACTACCGAGGGTGACTTCAAGGACGTGCTCGTTGCAGTTGCCGGGGATGCTGTCCTCGTCACCCTCGTTGCTCGTCGTCAGCCACAGGTCGCCGTCGGCGGTCGGTTCGACGGTCCGCAGGCGGCCGTGGGCGCCTTCGAGGTGCCGCTGGGGGTTGGTGAGGGTGTCGCCGGCGATCTGGAAGCGGTACAGGCGGGTGCCGCGCAGGCAGGCCACGTAGGGCGGGTCACGTCGGTCCAGTTCACCAGCGACCACAGCTTCTGCACGTAGTCCGGCCGGACGTTGCGGTACTGCAGGTAGTAGGCGTGCTCCCACGCGTCGAACACCAGCACCGGGGTCGTGTTCATGCCGACGTCGCCGTGGTGGTCGTACACCTGCTCGACGACCAGGCGCTGCGACAGCGGCTCCCGGGCGAGCACGCCCCAGCCCGACCCCTGCACCAGCGTGGTCACGGCCGTGAGCTGCTTGGCGAACGCGTCGAACGAGCCGAAGTGCTCGGCGATGGCCGCGGCCAGCTCGCCGTCGGGCCGGTCGCCGCCGTCCGGGCTCAGGTTGTCCCAGAACATCGTGTGCAGCACGTGCCCCGACAGGTTGAACGCGAAGGTCTTCTCCAGGCCGACGATGCCGGAGAAGTCCTCCTTCTCCCTGGTCTCGCGAGCCGTTCGAGGGTGTCGTTCGCACCCTTGACGTAGGCCGCGTGGTGCTTGCCGTGGTGCAGCTCCCGGAACGGGCCGATGAGGCAACCGCCCGGCTCCCGCACCAGGTGCGGCAGTCCCCTGCGTGAAACAGCCGTCTCAGCACGGGAACCCGTATCGGGTCCGGCACGACCACTTGTGCAAGGGCCCTTCCACGTTGAGCCCGATCGCAGGACAGCGGTGGGGACCGGGGCACGAGGAACCCGGTTTCCACCGCACCCGCCGCCGGTCCACGTCACCACCCACTCCCGGAGGGACCTGTGAGGCCAAAGCCATGACCGGCCCTGGACCGGCCACTACCGGGATCCGGCTCGCCGACGCACGCCGGACCGACCTTCCCGACGCCGCGGCCGGGTCGCGTGCGGTCCGGCGCGCCGACCCGGCCGAGGTCGCCGCCGCGCTGGCCTCGACGGCGGCGACCAGCCCGTACTTCACCGTGGACGAGGACCGCACCGGCGGGCTGCTGCGCTCGTTGCCCGAGGATCCGGACGCGTTGGCCGAGGCCGTGAGCCAGGTCGGTGCGCACTTCGGGATGGCCGAAGCGCGTGTGGCCGCCTCCACCCTGCAGTTCCTGGTGGCGGCCGGGCTGTGGTCGGTCGCCCTCGGCGCGCTGGCCGGCGGCGGTGTCGTCCCCGACCTGGACCGGTTGCGGTACCGCATCGGCGAGGACGCCTCCGTGCGGCTGTCCCTGCCCGAGCCGGGCGGCTGGACCACCACCGGCGACCCCACCCCGCTGCTGCTGCGCGCTGTCGTCGAGGAGCACTTGAAGCCGTTCCACGCCGGGTTGCGCTCGGTCGTCAAGGTCGCCAACGGTCTGCTGTGGGGCAATGCCGCCGCAGCCCTGCGCAGCGCCCTGCGGTCGCTGCCCGCGGACCTCGGCGACCTCGGCGACCGGCTGCTGACCGCACCGGCGCTGCGCGACGCGCTGTCCCCCGACGGCACCCGCCGCAGCTGCTGCCTGTTCTACCGCACGCCCACCGGCCACACGTGCCGCACGTGCCCGCTGGTCGGGGCCGCGGTCACCAGGCAGCAGGGGAACCACGCGTGACAGGTGCCGCATCGGGCACCTGGCGGGCGAGCCGGCTCCCGGCGGAGGATGTCGGGGTGCGCGCCCACGGTTGACCGCCGAGGATCACTAGTTGCTCGACGTCGCGGTGCGGAGGTTCCGCGATGTCGTGCTCGAGGACCACGCGCCGTTCCTGGAAGACCCGGCGACGGTCGCGTTCGCGGCCTTGGAGGACGGCGAGGTGGGCGTGGGGCTGCAGGCAGCGCCACGTCTGCGGCTACTCGCAGGTGCAGCTGTACGAGATCGGCGTCGCCGAGGCGGCGCGCAGGCGTGGGATCGGACGCGCCCTGCCGACGGCGTTCCGCGAGCACGCGATCGGGCTACTGGTGCCCACCGTGCGACCGACAGCCCTTACAACGCCCACACCGACCGGCCGGCTGGGCTCGCCTTGGCAGGCGACGTCTCGGGGTTGAGGGTCCTCGACGTGGGCTGCGGCGCAGGGCACTACATCGCCGAGTTGCGCGCGCGGGGAGCGGGCGAGGTCGTCGGGGTCGAGGGAAGTGGGACGCTGCTCGATCACGCGCGCGAGCGGATCGGGGACGACCCGGCGGTGACGTTGCGCCGCCACGACTTGGAAGAGCCGCCGGCTTTCCTCGCCGACGACTCGTTCGACGTCGTGGTGATGGCGCTGGTGCACCACCACGTCGAAGCCCGTCGGCAGCTGCTCGCCGAAGTGCACCGCGTGCTCCGACCGGGCGGTGTCCTGCTGGTGTCCACGACCCACCCCGACCATCAGCTATCGCCGCATGACGCTCCAGACCTTCCTCAACGAACTCCTCGACGCCGGCTTCGCGTTGGAGCGCGTCGTCGAGCCGCAGGCCGCCGAGGAAGCCCGGCGCATCGACGAGCGGCGGTTCCTCAAGACGCGGCAGATGCCGTTCTTTATCGCCGTCAGGATGCGGAAGACCAGGTGACCGGGAGCCGGTCCAGGCCGCGTGCCATCCGACCGCGCCGCCAGGACAGCTCCTCCACGCCGACCGCGAGGCGCAGGTCCGGGAAGCGGCGCAGCAGGGAGCCGATGGCGACGCGCAGCTCCGCCTTCGCCAGTTGCGCGGCGACGCAGTAGTGCAGGCCGAACCCGAACGCCAGGTGCGGGTTCGGCTTTCGGGTCACGTCGAGTTCGTCAGGGCGCTCGAAGACGCGCTCGTCGCGGTTGGCGGCGTCGGGGTGCACCATCACCGCGTCACCGGCCCGCACGAGCACGCCGCCCAGTTCGACGTCCTCCAACGCGATCCGGGTGAACCCCGCCGAGGTCACCAGGGGGTTGAAGCGCAGCAGCTCGTCCACCGCCCGGTCGATCAGCGACGGGTCGGCGCGCAGCGCGGCGAGCTGGTCGGGGTGGGTGAGCAGGGTGTGGATGCCGTTGCCGAGCTCGCTGGTCGTGGTCTCCAGGCCCGCGTAGAGCAAGGTCACGCCCAGCACCACGAGCTCGTTCTCGCTGAGGCGGTCTTCGGTGTCCCGCGCCTCGACCAGGGCACCGAGCAGGTCGTCGCCCGGTTCGCGGCGGCGGGCGGCGACCAGGCCGGCCACGTAGTCCTTCAAACTGGCGAACGCGTCGTGGATCTCCTCGCTGGAGAACGCGGTGGTGGCCAGGGCGACGTCGATCCAGCCGGCGAACCGGTCGCGGTCGGCGACCGGGACGCCCAGCATCTGGCAGATCACCGCCACCGGCACCGGCACCGCGAAGCCGGTGATCAGGTCGGCGGGAGGTCCCTGCTCCTCGATCCGGTCGAGCAGCTCGTCGGTGACGTGCTGGGCGTGCTCCGCCAGGCGCTCGATCCGGCGAGGGCTGAACGCGGCGGCGACCAGGCGGCGCAGCCGGGTGTGCTCGGGCGGGTCCACCGTGTGCAACGTCGCGTCGGTGTGCCTGCGGGGCGAGGCGCGGGGCACGTCCCGGTCCAGCAGCGCCGCCCGGCTGAACCGCGGATCGCCGAGCACCGTGCGGACGTCGGCGTGCCGCACGGCCAGCCAGGCGTCGCCGCCGTAGGGCAGCGAGATCCGGCTGAGCGGTTCGCGCTGCCGCAGGTGGGCGTACTCCGGCTCCAGCACCAGTGCGGTCGGCTCGCGGAACGGGTACGCGCGGGCTGCCTGCGTGGGTCGCATCGATCTCCCCGGTTCCGAAGGCCGAGTCGTCACGACCAGTGGTCGGCCCGGCGGGCGAGGAAGTTCCCGCGAAGTCGACCGGGGTTCGCCCGTGCCGGGAACCAGCGGGCGTTCCCCGACGACCCTAAGACTGGAGCGGTGCGATTCCACCCGAGGACGACGTGGCTGGAGCGGCATGGACTGGTACGAGGACGACGATCTCTGGACGGGCTTCGCCGAGGTGATGTTCCCGCCGCACCGGGCGGCGGAGGCTGAACGCCTGGTGACCACCTCGCCGTTGCTCGAGGTCGCCCCCGGCGACCGGGTGCTCGACCTCGCCTGCGGACCGGCGACCCACGTCGTGCCGCTGGCCCGCCGCGGAGCGGTGGTCACCGGGGTCGACCTGAGCGAGGCGATGCTGGCGCGGGCGCACGAGGTGTGCGAGCGGGCAGGTGTGCGGGCGCGGCTGGTGCGGGCGGACATGCGCGAGCACGTCGAGCCGGACGCCTACGACCTGGTGATCAACATGTACACGTCGTTCGGCTACTTCACCGACCCGGGCGAGAACCTGGCGGTGCTGCGCAACGCCCACGCCAACCTCGTCGCCGGTGGGCGGCTGCTGGTCGACGTCCTGGGCAAGGAGGTGTTCGCCGGCTGGGTCGGCCGCCCGCAGGCGGTGGACGTGGACGGCGGCACGGTGTTCATGCGCGACACCGTGCTGGAGGACTGGACGCGCCTGCGCAGCGACTGGACCTGGGTGCGCGGGAACGAGGTGCGGCGCACGTCGCTCTACTCCACCCTCTACAGCGCCGCCGAGCTGCGGGCCCTGTTCGAGGAGGCCGGGTTCACCGATGTCGAGTGCTTCGGCGACTTCGACTGCTCCCCCTACGACAACCACGCACGCCGGCTGATCGTCCGGGGCGTCCGCGCCTGAGAAGACGAGTCGAGGGCCGCCGGGCCCGGGCGCCCGGCGGCCTCGACTCCTCAGGTGGGGCGGGGGGATCAGGTGGCCTTGGCACCGGGGAACAGGTCCGGCGCCAGGCCGGTGGCGAAGTCGCGGATGAGCACGTCGACGTCGAGGTAGGTCTTGGCGCGGCACTCCTCGAAGTTCTCGTCGACGCCGGCGATGAAGTTGTTCTCCCGGAAGGGCCGGAACTGGTTCGTGCGCGGGTCGGCGGTCAGCGTGTCGCGGGTCATCTTCACGGGGTCGTAGACGATGAAGAAGTCGGCGTCGGCGGCGGTGCCCACGGCCTTCTCGAAGTCGTACGGCTGACCGTTCGGGGCGGGGTTGTCGGGTGCGAAGACGTTGTCCACCCCGAGTTGGGCGAGCAGGCGGCCGACGAGTGTTTCGGCGCCGTGGCCGTGGAGGAACTCGCAGCCGCGCTCCGGGGCGATGCAGAGGTAGCCGACCTCGCGGTTGTCGATCTTGCCGGACACGGTGGCGACGACCTCGTCGTACTTGGCCTTGATGGTGTCGAACTCGGTGTTGGCGGCGGCTTCGGCGTTGTAGAAGGCCGCCACCATCTTGATCCACTCGGCGGAGGCCAGGGCGTGGCGCTCCAGCCGGTTGGACACGCTCACGCCGGGCATGCCGGCGGCGCGGGCGTTGCTGATGTCGTCGAAGCCCTTGCCGAACCCGGACATGAAGATGGCCTGGTTCTTCAGGCCCAGCACGGCTTCCTTGTTCAGGTCGGTGTACTCGCCGATCGACATCGGCTTGCCCGCGGCCTCGGCCACGCCGGCGTACCACTTGTCCTTCTCGGCGTTGCCCAGCAGCTGGCCGCTCAAGCCGGTGATGGTCTGGTTCTTGCCCAGGCGGTCGACCATGGCGAGCGCGTTGAACGAGGTGACCGACACGTTGGTGACGGGGACCTGGACGACCAGTGCACCCGCCAAGTCGCCGGTGGCCTCCGGTTGGGGTGTCCCGCACTGGTAGAGCACGTACTTCAGCTCGGGGCCGTCGGCGTTCTCGGTGTCGGTGAGCGTGATGGTCTTGTAGGAGTTGTGGTAGCTGATCTGCCACAGCTCGGATTCGGTGACGGTGCTCTTGTCGGGGAAGTAGTCCCGGCCCTCGGCGTAGTCGGTGACGCAGCCCTCCGCGCCTGCCTGGCCGCCCGACGCGCCGGGGCTCGATCCCCCGCAGCCGGCCAGTGCGAGGGGCAGCGCGAGCAGCGCGACGGCCGAGCGGATGAGTGTGTTCACGGTGGTGCTCTCCTGCGTGTGCGTGGGTTCCGGTTGCGGGACGGGGCGTCGGCGGGGTGGGCGCTACCCGGTCCGCGCGTCTTCGGGCAGCGACGCGGCTCGGCCGCGCAGGTGGGTGACCAGGGCGTCGAAGCCGACGCCCGGCGCGCCGTCGACGTTCCAGCGGCACGGTGTGCCGTGCTCGATGCTCAGGATGTGGTCGGCGTCCTCGGAGGTGGGTTCCCACCCGGCGCGGCGCACGGCGTGCTCGGCCCACTGCCGCAGCCGACCGTCGGCGACCACCCGCACGGTGGCCCCCGGTTCGGTGACGTCGGCGACGACGATGGTGGCCGCGGCGTCGTCGAAGGACATGTTCTCGCCGGTGAACGTGCGGGTCACCGCGTCGCCGTAGGCGAGGTCCTCGGGCGCGCCGGCGGTGACCGTGCCGTCGCCGCCGACCAACCACACCTGGTCGGCGCGGCGCAGCGCGAACCCCAGGTCGTGGGTGGACAGCACGATCGCCGCACCGGTCGTGGCGGCGAGCCGGGTCAGCATCGCCGCGAACTCGATGCGGCGCGCCACGTCCAGGAACGCGGTGGGCTCGTCCAGCACCAGCACGGCGGGCTCCTGGGCCAGGGCACGGGCCACCATGACCCGCTGGCGCTCACCGTCGGACAGGTCGGTCAGCGGGCGGTCGCGCAGGTCGGCCACCCCGGCGTCGGCCAGCGCCCGGTCCACCGCGGCGCGGTCCCGGTCCTTCTCCCGGCCGATCCAGGACCGGTACGGCATCCGGCCCAGCGCCACCACCGCTTCGACGCTCATCTGCCCCACGTCGACCGGTTCGGTCAGCGTGACGGCCAACCGCCGCGCCCGCTGTCGCGGTGAGAGGGTCGCGAGGTCGCGGCCGTCGAGCAGCACGTGGCCGGCCAGTGGCGGCTGCGCGCCGACCAACGTGCGCAGCAGGGTCGACTTCCCCGCGCCGTTGGGGCCGATCAACGCGATCAGCTCACCGGGCCGAGCGGCCAGGTGCACGTCCCGGAGCACGGTAACGGCGGGATGACGGCGACGCCGCCGATAACCGGCCGCGAGCGCCACCGCCTGCAAGGCGGGTCGGGGGTTCTCGGTCGTCACGCCTGCCTCCTCGCCCGGCCCGACAGCAGCACCCACAGGATCACCGGCGCGCCGACGAACGCGGTCACCGAGTTCAGCGGCAGCGAGGTCCGGGTCAACCCGTTGCCCCCCGCCACGTACTCGGCGACCAGCACGATCACCGCCCCGATCAACGCGCTCGCGGGCAGCACGAGCCGGTGGTCCGAGGTGCGCAGCAACCCCCGTGCCAGGTGCGGAGCCGCCAGGCCGACGAACCCGATGGCGCCGCAGTAGGCCGTGGTGATCCCCGACAGCACCGCCACGCTCGCCAACGACAGGAAGTGCACCCGCCGCACGTTGATCCCGAGGCTGCCCGCGTAGCGGTCGCCGAGCAGCAGGGCGTTGAGCGGCTGGGCCAGGAACACCGACAGCACCAGCACCACGGCGCACGACACGGCGATGACCTGCAACTCGTTCCACGTCACGTTGCGCACCGAGCCGCGGGTGAACGTGGCCAGCGCCTGCAACCGGTCCGGGTCGGTGTAGTAGACCAGCATGTCCACCACGGCGCCCGCCAGGTAACCCAGCATCACGCCGACGACCAGCACCACCACCGGGTCTCCGACGCGGCGCGCGATGCCCAGGGCGATCAGGAGCACCCCGGCGGCCCCGGCGACCGCGGCACCGGTGACGCCGAGCTGGCTGACCAGCCCCAGACCCGACAACCACCCCACGCCGCTGGTGCCCAGGATGACGACCGACGCGCCCAGGATCGCGCCCGAGCTGACGCCGAGCACGAACGGGTCCGCCAACGGGTTGCGGAACAGCGTCTGCATCTGCGCCCCGCCCACCGCCAACGCGGCACCGGCCAGCAACCCGGCCACCACCTTCGGCAACCGCGCGTCCAGCACGATCGTGCGGTTGACCGCGGACTCCGCGTCCTGGCCCGTCAGGACGCGCAGGACCTCGCCGATCGGGATGGCGATCGAACCCTGCGCGATCAGGACCACCACCGCGCCCAGCAGCAGGAGGACCAGCAGCCCGAACAGCCCCGCCACGTACCCGACTCGCCGACGCGCCCCGGTACCGCGTGGCAGTGCGGTGACCCCGCTGTCGACCACGTCCTCGACACCCGTGCCACTACTCGACACCGCGCACCCTGTTCCTCCCGCTCGGGCCGCTGACGAACCGGCCACCACCTCAGAAGTCGTACCGCACCGCCCTCCGGTTCCCGGGCACCACGCGAACGCGGAGGCGGTGACGATTCCGCGGTAGCCGGGAACTCCGGTGGTCGGCCGGCCGACCTGCTGGAGGTCGACCTGGGGAGGACATCGCATGCGGGACTTCGGGCCGGAGACCTACGGTGAGCTCAACGCCGACGTCTACGACGAGTGGCACGCCGCGCACGACCCCACCGACGCGGTGCGCGGCCTGGCCGAGCTCATCGGGGAAGGTCCGGCCGGGCCGGTGTTCGAGCTCGCGGTGGGCACCGGGAGGGTGACGATCCCCCTGGCTTCGCTGGGCGTCGACCTGAGAGGCGTGGACGCCTCGGAGGCGATGGTGGCCCGCCTGCGCGCCAAACCCGGCGGCGACCGCATCCCCGTCGTCATCGGCGACATGGCCGATGTGGACGACGGCACCGACGACCTGTTCGCCATGGTGTTCGTCGTGT
Organism: Saccharothrix luteola; assembly: GCF_020859565.1. Classification (GTDB taxonomy): domain Bacteria; phylum Actinomycetota; class Actinomycetes; order Mycobacteriales; family Pseudonocardiaceae; genus Actinosynnema; species Actinosynnema luteola. The sequence goes on from NZ_JAJHUO010000001.1 coordinate 400,615, forward strand.
TCTCCACCTTCTTCTTCCTCCAGGACCAGGAAGAACAGGTGCGCTGCTTCGCCAACGCCGCGCAGCGCCTGCTGCCCGGGGGCCGGTTCGTGCTGGAGTGCCCGATGCCCGACGTCGCCCGCTACCAGCGCAACCAGACGCTGGAGACCCACCAGGTCGGGCTCGACCGGGTGCGGCTGGCCGCCGTCCGCCACGATCCGGTCGAACAGCGCTTCGAGGGCCACCACGTGCTGATCACCGAGCGCGGGATCAAGCTGGCGCCGGCGTTCATGCGCTACGCCTGGCCGGCCGAACTCGACCTCATGGCCCGCCTGGCCGGGCTGCGGCGCGTGCATCGGTGGGGTGGCTGGCGCCGTGAGCCGTTCCGCGCCGAGGGCGACTACATCACCGTGTACGAGAAGCCCACGAATTCGTGATCCCGCAGGCGCATCACCCGGTCCTGGACAACCGGCGGGCCACCACCAGCACCAGCGGCGGCAGCAACAGGCACTGCGCGGCCACCGCCAACCAGAACCCCGGCAGCAGCTCCGCCCGCTCGAACAGCCCGTACACCGCACCGCCGACCACACCGCTGAGCAACGAACCCACGCCGACGGCCAACCGCTGCTGCCCGAACGTCACCGTGGCCGACCGCGTCGACCCCGCCAACGCCTCCAGGTCGTTCTTGAGGAACAGCACCGCGGTGCCCACCGCCATCGCCGCCACGCCCGCGGCGAGACCGACCACCCGGCCACCGGCGAACGCCACCATGCCCAAGGCCATGCAGCAGGAGCCGACCGCCACCGCCGACGGGTAGCCGACGCGACCGACCCGCCGTGCCACCAACGGCTGCACCGCCACCACCGCGAGCGAGTACCCCATCATGACCACCCCGTAGACGGCCGTGGGCACGCGGTCCTCCGCGAAGGGCGACAGGTATTGGTAGAACTGCATGTACAGGTAGTGGGTCAGCACCGTCACCGCGAACGGCAACCCGGCCAAGCCCTTCAGCACCCGCCGGAACGGCTCGACCCGCGCCGGGGACGCCGCCGCGCTCTCCGGGCGCAGGAAGAAGTGACCGACCGCCAGCACGGCGTACAGCGCCGTCGTCATCGCGAACAACCGCCCCGGGTCGTGCAGGAACACCGCGCCCACAACCGGTCCGAGCGCGATGCCGAGGTTGCCCGCCGCGTTGCCCGCCGACAGCGCCTTGGGGCGCTGCTCGGCCGTCGCCGAGTGCACCAGGTAGCCGCGGTAGGCCGGCGAGTACAGCGCACCCGCGCCACAGCCCAGGAACAGCGCGAGCACCGTCAACGCCGGGTCTTCCGCGCCGACCAGGTACGTCACCGCACCCAGGCCGTACACGGAGGTGGCCAGCAGCAGGCACCGCTTCAACCCGATCCGCTCGGCGAACGCCGCGGTCAACGGCGCACTCGCGAACTGCACCAGCGTGGCCACCCCGAGCACCACGCCGACCTGCGCCATCCCGACACCCAGCCGGTCGCGCAGCAGGACGGCCAGGTACGGGTAGACCGCGAACGTGCCGATGTTGACCAGGCACCCGCCCACCAGCAACGCGCGCTGGGCTCCGGTGAGACCCCTGCCGGCAGAACGCCTCCTGGTTCCCGTACCGCGCGACGCACCCGTGCCCATCGACCACCCCAGCTCGCGCTCGACTCCCCGGCACAGCACTGGTCGTCGCACCACCCCGGGAAGTTCCCTCGTACCCGCACCCGATTCCACCACCGCGGGAACCGACGAAGCCTCACCGACGACCAGTAGGACTGGAGCGGTCCTCGCGCGCCTCCGTCCGCACCGACGCCGCTCGACGACACGACCACACCCGAAAGGGCTCGACCATGATCCTGACACGCACGACGGCGACACCGGGCACGCCCCGCGGCCCGCGCTCGATCGGGAGGTGAGGACCGTGCTCGACCACAACGCCCTGGCCCCGCCGGTCCACGAGCACATCACCGACGCCATCAAGACGCCCTCGCTGATCCGGCTCGCGCCGAACACCGTGCTGGTCCGCTTCGAGACCCTGAAGGTCTACGCCGCACTCGGCGCGGTGCGGCACCTGGTCGACACCGGGGCGCTCCGCCCGGGACAGACGGTCGTGGACAGCTCCAGCGGCATCTACGCCCTCGCCCTGGCGATGGCCTGCCACCGCTACGGCCTGCGCTGCCACATCGTCGCCTCCACCACCGTCAACGACACCATGCGCGCGCAGCTGGAGATCCTCGGCGTGACCGTGGACCAGATGCCGCTCTCCGACGACTTGAGGCTGGACCAGAACCGCCGGGTCGCCCGCGTGCGCGAACTGCTGGCGCTGCACCCCGACATGCACTGGATGCGCCAGTACCACGACCCCGTGCACCAGCTCGGTTACGCCGAGCTGGCCGACCTGCTGCTGCGCGCGTTACCCGGCGAACCGCTCACCGTGGTGGGCAGCGTCGGCACGGGCGCGTCCAGCGGCGGGCTGACCCGGGCGCTGCGCGAGCACGACCCGCTCACCCGGCTGGTCGGCGTGCAGCCGTTCGGCAGCGTGACCTTCGGCAGCGAGCGGTTCACCGACCCCGACGCCATCATCGCCGGCATCGGCAGCGCCATCCACTTCGACAACGTCCACCACCAGCTCTACGACCGCATCCACTGGCTCGACTTCCAGCACGCCATGGCCGCCACCATCGACCTCATGCGCGAGCACGCCGTCTTCGCGGGCCTGTCCACCGGCGCGGCCCACCTGGCGGCGAAGTGGGAGGCCGAGCGCGACCCCCTGCGCACGCACGTCGTCATCGGCGCGGACACCGGCCACCGCTACACCGAACGCGTCTTCACCCGCCACCGCGAAGCCCTCGACCCCGCGCTGCTCGACCCGGTCGAGATCGGCTCGCTGGACGAGCTGACCCCGCCGTGGGCCGCGATCGACTGGGCACGACGCCCGCACGGACCGGCCGTCCTCACCCAGGAACGTCCTCACGAACGCAGGAAGGACCCCGTGCCGTGACCATCGTGCTGCTGGAAGCCCTCACCTTCGGCCTCGGCCGCCTCGCCGACGCGGCCCGCGCCGAGGGCCACGACCTCGTCCTGCTCACCGGCGACCGCTCGATCTACACCCACGAGCTGTCCCGCTGCGGCGAGCGGGTCCGCGTGGTGGACATCGACACCACCGACGTGGCGGCGTGCGAGCGGGCGCTGAGAGGCGTTCCCGACCTGGCCGGGCTGATCAGCTCCACCGACACCTGGGCGCTGCCCGGCGCGGACCTGGCCGCCCGGCTGGGTTTGCCCGGTCCCGCCCCCGACGCGGTGCGCGTGCTGCGGGACAAGGCCGCCGTCCGGGCCAGGCTCCACGAGCACGGCCTGAGCCGCAGCGGCCCGCTCGACCCGAACTCCGCCGAGGCGTTCCCGTTGGTGCTCAAGGACTCCGCGGGCACGTCCTCCCGCGCGGTGTGGCTGGCGCGCTCCCCCGCCGAACGCGACGCCGCCCTGGTACAAGCCGCTGTCACCCCGCTCAAGGGCCGCCTGATCGCGGAACCCTACTTCGAAGGCCCCCTCTACAGCGCCGAAACCGTCACCTGGCAGGGCGAGACCCGACTGCTCGGCTTGCTCAGCCGGGTCATGTCCCCCGAACCGCTGCGCCGGGAGGAGGCTTCCGGGTTCCCGGTCGCCTTCCCGGACACCGACCACGCCGCACTGGCCGACTGGATCAGCCGGGTGCTGCGAGCCGCGGGGCACCAGCGCGGCTTCGCGCACACCGAGTTCGTGCTCACCGCGACCGGTCCCGAGGTCGTCGAGATCAACGCCCGCATCGGCGGCGCCCTCGTCGGCGAGGCCCTGTGCCGGGCCCTGGGCGTCAACGCCTACGACTCGATGGTCCAGATCGCCCTCGACCGGCGACCCGGCCTGCTCGACGGCGCTGCGGTCGGGGGCACCGCGACCGGATTCGTGGTGGTCTACCCGCGCGAAGCCGGCGTGCTGGAAGGCTGGACCGGCCTCGACCGGCTGCCCCACCTGCCCGGGAATCCGGAGTGGTACCCGACCGCGAGCCCCGGCGACGTGCTGGAGCACCTGGCCGACCAGCGCTCCGGCACCGGCATCGTCCTCGCCGAGGGCCCCACCGCCGAACTCGCCCTGCACCGCGCCCAAGCCGCCGCGGGCGGCATCATCCCGGTGGTCCGGGTCGGCCACCGCGTCGACGCGGCGGTGTGACGGGTCGCCTGCCCCGGGGTCACACCTGCGATTCGGCGAGCAGCCGCAGGGCCAGCGCCTTGAGCTCCGCGTCGGCGTGCGCGGCGTTGCCCGAGTCGAACGGAGGTCGCGGGTCGTACTCCGCGGCCAGCTGGATCGCCCGCGCCGTGGACTCCCCCGCCATCAGCGACACCAGGTGCAGCGCCATGTCGATGCCCGCCGAGACACCGGCCGCGGTGATGATCTTGCCGGAGCGCACGTAGCGCTCGGGCCGGTAGGTCACGTCGAACGCGGTGCTCAGGTAGTCGGCCGAGGCCCAGTACGTGGTGGCCTCACGGCCGTCCAGCAACCCGGCTGCGGCGAGGACCAGCGAGCCGGTGCACACCGACGTGGTCCAGCGGCTGCGCCGGTGGACCCGGCGGATCCAGTCCAGCAGCGCCTGGTTGCCCATGGCCCCGACCGTGCCCCGCTCGCCCGCGCCCGGGACCAGGACGACGTCCAGGTCGTCCACCTCGGCGATCGACCGGTCGGCCACGAGCGCCACGTCCCCGGTGTCGGTGCGCACCGGCCCGCGCCGCTCGGCGACCATGGTCACCGTGGCGCCGGGCAACCGGGCCAGGACCTCGGCCGGGCCGGCGGGGTCCAGCAGGCTGAAGCCGTCGTAGAGCAGGATCCCGATCCTCGGCCCCGCGCCGGGTGGACGCCCGGCCGGCGAGGTGTCGGCCTGCGCGGTCGGGGCGTGCGCGGTGGCGGCGAGCGCGGCGGTGGCCGCACCCGCCCGGAGCAGTGCCCTGCGGGTCGTCTTTCGCGTCATGGCACCGGAGTGTCGCCTCCGGCGGCGACCCGTGCCCGCGGCATGTCCGGCATCTTGCGGATCGTGTCCGCGCTCGCGCCGTAGTGGTCCCGCAGCGCCTGCCGCAGCGTCTGCGCCGACCCGAACCCGCAGCGGCGGGCGACCGCGTCCAACGCCAGCCCGCTGGAGCGCACCAGGTGCACCGCCGCCTCGGCGCGCGCGGACCGCACGGCTCGGGCCGGGGTCGTGCCGAGGTGGGTGGCGAACAGCCGGGCCAGGTGCCGCGTGCTCACGCCCGCGCGGGCCGCGAGCGCCACGGGCGTCAGGTCTTCGGCCAGGTGGCCCGCGATGTAGCCGGTGAGGTCCCGGACCAGCCGGTCGCCCGGCGGCGGGGCTGCCAGGAACGTGCTGATCTGCGCCTGGTCGGCGGGCCGGTGCAGGTAGGTGACCAGTTCGCGGGCCACGGCGCGGGCCAGGGTCGACCCGTGGTCGTCCTCGATGAGCGACAACGTCAGGTCTAGCGCGCTGGTCACGCCGGCGGAGGTGTAGACGTTGCCGTCACGGATGTAGAGCGGTCCGACGTCCACCGCGACCGACGGGTGCCGGGCGGCGAGCCGGTCGCCGTAGCCCCAGTGCGTGGTGACCCGGCGGCCGTCGAGCAACCCGGCGGCGGCCAGCACGTCCGTGCCGGTGCACACCGACGCGACCCGCCTGCTGCGCGCGGCCAACCGCCGCACCTGCGCCACCAGCCGCTCGTCGGCCGCCGCCCGTTCGGACCCGGCGCCGCCCACGACGAGCAGCGTGTCCAGGCGTCCGGTCACCGCTTCCAGCCCGCGCCCGGCGCCCAGCGTGATGCCGACGGAGCTACGGGCCGCCCTCCGGCCGAGCGTGCCCAGCTCCACGTCGTAGGGCGGGCTCGCGCCGTAGCGGTTGGCGATGTCCAGGGCCCCGGCGGGGCAGGCGATGTCGAGGATCTGCGCGTCGTCGTAGGCCACGACGAGGACGCGCCGCCGATCGTCCACCGGTCTCGTCGCCGGGCCGTCCGAGCGGTGCCGGGGACCGACCGCGGGGTCGGGGCGACCTTGGGACACTGGACTCCAGGAGGTTCACCGCGGTGCGTCGCCCGTGGTCGGTCGAGGTGTGACGCCGGGACGGTGGGTCTGGACCGTCCCGGCGTGTCCGTGGGATCAGGCGGCTCGTCGGTGGGCGGTGGGTCGGAGGTGGCGCGGTCGTCCGCGACGTCCGCCCGGCTGCGGCGCGACGTCGTCCCCGTCGGAGTCGTCGGCGTGACCGCGGTCGTGGTCGTGCTTGGCGGGGGTCCCCGGCGTCGGCTGCCCGCGGTGGGCGCGGGCGACGAGGTAGAGCAGGAGCAGGCCGGCGAGCAGGGGCAGGTGCGAGACCACCCGGGTGGCGGTCGCGGTGCCGGTGAGCAGGTCGTTGACGGAGAACGCGACCAGCACGGCGACGAACCCGCCCAGGGTGGGCAGCAGACCGGAGGCCCGGTGCGCGTTCACGGCGGCCACCAGCAGGCCGATGCCCAACGCGAGGTTCCACGCCGCGCCCTCGTTGAACAGGTGCGTGGAGAACCCGTGTCCGGGATGCCCGCCGGTGGCCCCGGCGAGCAGCTGGGCGAGGGCGAGCCATAGTTGGACGATGGCGACCGCGGCCAGGGCGAGGCGCGGGGTCAGGGCGGTGTGACGGGGTGGGGCGGCGGCCAGCACGGCGTCGACCAGGTCCGGTTCCGGCCCGACGGGCCGGACGCGGATGGTCCTGGTCAGCGCCTGTGCGCTCGCCTGCCAGCGGGTGCAGGCGGTGCACTGTGCCAGATGCGCGTCCGTCTCGGCGGCGGCTACGGGCTCGGCTTCCCCGTCCAGGCGGGCCGAGAGCGCTTCACGGCAGGATTGGCAGTCCACACACCAATTGTCGCTCCATTCGGCTCACGAGTTCCCGACATCTTGTGGATACGATCCGGAATCGTGAAAGCATCCGACGACGAGGTGACGCGTTGGGCGCTCGACGCGCGTTCCGGTGACCGCGACGCCCTGGAGCGCTTCGTCCGCGCCACCCAGCGCGACGTGTGGCGCTTCGTCGCCCACTTGGCCGACATCGGGCTCGCCGACGACCTCGCGCAGGAGACCTACGCCCGCGCCCTGCCGAGCCTGCGCCGTTTCGCCGGCCGCTCGTCGGCCCGCACCTGGCTGCTGGTCATCGCCCGCCGCGTGGTCGTCGACCACATCCGCATGGCGCAGTCCCGCCCCCGCCTGTCGCCGGGCGCGGACTGGGCCCGGGAGGCCGACCGCAAGGCGGTCCACAGCGGCTTCGAGGACGCGGTGGAGCTCAACGTGCTGCTCGACGCGCTGGACCCCGACCGCCGCGAAGCCCTGGTGCTCACCCAGGTGCTGGGCCTGCCCTACGCCGAGGCCGCCGAGATCGCCGGCTGCCCGATCGGCACCATCCGCTCCCGCGTCGCCCGCGCCCGCGAGGACCTGCTGCGCGCCGCCGGCGACGAGGCCACCGAAGTGGGCTGAGTACACCTGCCGCTCGCCAAAGGAGAGCCGCTCGTGATGGCAATCGTCGCCGGGGTGCTCGCGGTGGCCTTGGTCGCGGGATGCGGCCTGGTGATCGGCATGGGCGGTGTCGGCGACCGGGTGGCGCGGCTGTCCCCCTTGGCGAAGCTCGGCCTGTACGGGGCCGTCCTGGTACTGGTGGCAGCCACCGCGTGGACGCTCGGCTCCGCGGTCGGGCCGATCCACGACCAGCCCTCGTCACCGATCGAGGGCACCGATCACCGCGACGGCGGCGACCACGGCGGCTGACCGCCGCGGTCCTCCTCGTGCTGCGGCTCAGCCCGCCGATCCGGCCGCCGCGTCGGTCCTGGCGCGACCGCGTCGGCGAGCCAGGCCGATCAGCGCGTCGAGGACGAGGAACGCCAGCAGGCTCAGGCCCAGCAGCGGGATCGCCCAGCCGATGGCGATCAGCACGAGCGGCGCGGGGATGACGAACCACAGCGGGAGGTGCTGCCACGTGCCGCGCTCGGGTGCGGCGCCCAGTGGCGCCCGGCGGTCGGCGCGGGTGGGGCGGCGCTGCCACCACATGCGGTAGCCCAGCACGACCAGCGCCAGGATGCCTGCGGCGAGCAGCGCCAACGCGATCTGGTTGACCAGGCCGAACAGCACGCCCATGTGCGCCTGGATGCCCAACGTCGACAGCTTCGCCAACACCGGCCGGTCGGCGAAGTCCGCCCGCGCGGTCACCGTCGCGTTCCCGGGGTCGACCGCGACCTTGTCCGGCAGCTGACCACCTGGTTCGGGGCCACGCCGGTCACCGCGTGGCTGGACAACCTGCACGCGAACCTGCACCTCGGCGAGCCGTCGACCCGCACGGTGTACGGGTCGACGTACACCGTCTGCGCGTACTCCCCCGCCGAGTCCGGCAAGGAGAACACCACCCGCGTCGTCGCGGTCAGGTCGTCGGAGAGCTGCACGCTCGTCACCAAGCGGACACGGGGCACCTCTGGTGGGGACGAAGGGAACACCTGCCCACTAGTCGCGCGGCAACGCCGTGCAGTTCCCGCAGATTCGCGGGGACCCGCGCGCCGTGCGCTCAGCTGGGTCCTACCGGATGGGTTGCCCGCGCAGCACGGCTCTGGCCAGTTCGGCCGGCGTTCCCGTGGTGCTGTCGACGGTCGTGTCGCAAGTGGTGCTGTGGTCGTGGACCAGCAGCACCTCCAGGCCCGACAGCGCGTCCACGTCGTCGCCGGTGCGGTCGTACCAGAAGCCGTCCCGGCTGAGCGGACCGTCGCGTCCGCCGCCCCGGTTCGCCGGCACCAGGCTGAACAACGTGTCGCTACCCCAGTAGACGAACGGAGTGTCGCTCTCGTCCTGAACAGCCCGGGCCAGGGTGGTCTTGCCCGCACTCGACGTCCCGTGTTCGCCCACGCTCGGCGTCACCGAGCACAACCAGGCGACCCATGGGGTGATTTCACTTCACCTGATCGAGTACAAGCACGGGTGGAGGTGGGTAGTGAGGTCTGCCCTGCGGTGAGCATGGGACACCGGGCGTCGATCGAAGCACCCCGGCCGGTTCGACTTCGAGGAGATGTTGTCCGTGACCACCACGCAGAGCGCCTACTCCGCCAAGATGGCGGCCCGCTTCGCCACCTTCGACCGCGACCGGGACGGGGTGGTCGACGTCGTCGACTTCGAGGCGATGGCGCGCGCGATCACCGTCTCGTGTGGACGAGACCCCGAGTCGCCCGAGGGGATCCGGTTGCTCGACGGCGCGCGGACCTTCTTCTCCGGTCTGCTGGAGGTCGCGGACACCGACGGGGACGGCGGGATCACCGAGTCGGAGTTCGTGGACGCCGCCCAGGTGCGCCTGCGCCACAACCCGGAGGGGTTCGAGCTGATCGCACGTCCGTGGGCGGAGGCCGTCGTGGACGTCGCGGACGTCGACGGCGACGGTGTGGTCGACCTCGTCGAGTGGGCGCGGGTGCTGCGGGCCATGGGTGCCACCCAGCGGGGTGCGGAGGAGCAGGCGGCGCGGATCGACATTGATGGCGACGGCCGGGTCAGCGTGGACGAGGTGCTGGCCAGCGCGGTGGCGTTCTACACCGCTGACGACGCCGACGACGCCGGTCACGTGTTCGACCAGGCGTGAGAGCGGTTCGCTCGACGGTGTTCGCCACCCCCGTGCCGTGGAGTGGGCGGAACGGGGTGTCCGCCGCGGTCGACCGGTGGGTGCGGGACTACTTGTGCCGCACCCACCCGCGACTGGGCCGTTCGGGACCGGTGTGCCCCTACGTCCCCCACTCCTTGGCCGCGCAGGCGTTGTCGGTGGCCGTGGTCACCGGTCGACCGGACCACACCGGCGAGGTGGTCGGTCTCATGGACCGCTACCGGGACTGGTTCACCGCGCGGACCGATCCCGCCGACATCCACCAGGCACTGCTGGTCCTGTTCCCCGCGATCGGTCCCGGCGATGTCGCCTGGGCCGTGGACGAGGCACAGCGGATCTCGAAGACCGCGTTCGTCCGCGCCGGGTTGATGATCGGCCAGTTCCACGACGGCCCACCGGCGGCCGGTGGCATCCGCAACCCGGCGTTCCGCCCGTTGTACGCCCCGGTCCCGTTGCTGGCGGTGCGCCGCATGGTCCCCTCCGACCTGCCGTTCCTGGCCGACGACACCGAGCACCTGACCGCCTACCGCGCCCTGTTCCCCCACGGAGCCCGCACCTGATGCCACCACCCGACCGGCCAGGACCGACCGGCCACATGAGCGCCGAGGAGTTCCGCCGCCACGGCTACGCGGTCGTCGACTGGCTGGCCCGCTACTGGACCGACCTCGACCAACGCCCCGTCACACCGGACGTGGCACCGGGACAGGTCGCGGCGTCGCTGCCGGAACGCGCACCGGAGCACGGCGAACCGTTCGAGGACCTGCTCGCCGACGTCGACCGGCTCATCACACCGGGCCTGGCTCACTGGCAGCACCCCATGTTCCTCGGCCACTTCCCCATGACCAACTCCGGCCCGTCCGTGCTGGGCGAACTGCTCACCGCGGGGCTCAACCCGCAGGCGATGCTGTGGTCGGCCAATCCGGCGCTGACCGAGCTGGAGGGGGTGGTGTGCGACTGGCTGGCCGACCTGCTGGGCCTGCCCGCCTCCTTCCGCGGCAACGGCGTGCTCCAGGACACCGCGTCGGCCGGCGTTCTCGTGGCGCTGACCGCGGCCCTGTGGCGACGCGGCGGCGAGGACTGGCGACGCCACGGCGCGGGCACCCGGTACACGGTCTACACCTCCACCGAGGGCAACTGCTCCATCGCCAAGGCCGTCCGCGTGGCCGGCCTTGGCGAGGACCGGCTCCGACTGGTCGACGTCGACCACCACGCCCCGGCGATGCGGGTGGATCACCTGCGCGCCCTGGTCGAGGCCGACATCGCCGCCGGGAACGTGCCGGTCATGGTCGCGGCCACCGTCGGCACCACCTCCACCACCGCCGTCGACCCGGTGGCCGAGATCGGCGAGCTGTGCCGCGAGCACGGCATCTGGCTGCACGTCGACGCCGCCTACGCCGGTGTCGCGGCGGTCTGCCCCGAGATGCGGTGGATCCACCACGGCGTGGAGCTGGCGGACAGCTACTGCGTCAACCCGCACAAGTGGCTGCTCACCGGCTTGGACTGCGGCGCCATGTGGGTCACCGACCAACGAGCCCTCACCGCCGCCATGACCACCACACCCGCCTACCTGAGCGGCAGCACCGCCCCGCACCCCGCCGCGGTGGACCTGCGCGACCGGCAGCTCCCGCTCGGGCACCGCTCGCGGGCGCTGAAACTGTGGTTCGTGCTGCGCTGGTACGGCGCCGAAGGGCTGCGCGCCCACATCCGCGAGGGCATCGCTCTGGCCCGCGACTTCGCCGCGAAGGTCCGCGCGGACGACCGGTTCGAGATCGTCGCACCCCACCCGTTCGGGCTGGTGTGCTTCCGGCTGCACGCCGACGACGCCACCAACGCCGAACTGCTGCGCCGCCTCACCACCTCCGGCGAACTGCTCCTGAGCCACACCGACGTCCACGGGCGGCACACCCTGCGCCTGGCCACCGGCGGCACCGCCACCACCTCCGCCCACCTGGACCTGGCGTGGCGGAAGATCACGGACATCGCCGCCGACCTGCTCGCGGTCGCCCCCGACGCGGAGGCTCCACGGCCCGGGTCAGCCGTCGGCCAACCAAGCGCAGGTCTCCGGGTCCAGGAAGACCTCTGCGGCGTCGAGGGAGGCGTCCACTTCGGCCAGTGAGCGTGCACCGACGACCGCCGTCGCCGACGTGGCGTTCAGCAGCCAGGCCAAGGCGATCGTCTCCGGCGGCAGTCCGTGCTCCCCGCCCAGTTGTCGGCAGCGCTCCCGCCGCTCCGCGTTGACGTCGGTGGCGAACGGGTCGGTGGCGTCCGCCGACACCGGCTCGGGACGACCGGCGAAGTAGCCACGTGCCTGTGCCGCCCACGCGATGAGCCAGGGGTTGTGCTCGGCCAGGACGTCGCGCACGTCGGCCACACTCCTGGTCTCCGGCCACAGTGGACGGACAGGCTCCGCCAGGCTGCACTGGTAGCTGACGACCGGGTCGCAGCCGTGCGCCCGCAGGACGGGGATCAACTCGGCCAGGCGCGGAGCCGACCAGTTCGAGACCCCGACCCGCTCGCACGCGCCCCGAGCCACGAAGCCCGCCAACACCTCGGCCAGCTCCGCGACCGGGCGGGCGGGATCGTCGCGGTGCAGCAGCACCACGTCCACGCACTCCAGCCCGAGCCGCCGCCGGGACTCGTCCAGCTCCGCGGTCAGCCGGGCGGCGCCGAGGTCGAGATGACCGTCGTCGTCCGGGTGCCCGATCTTGGTCTCCAAGGTCAGCACGCCGGGGTTGGCGCGCAACCAGGAACCGATCGTCCGCTCGGACCGACCGTCCGCGTAGCTGTGCGCGGTGTCGACCCAGCGCCCGCCGCGCTCGGCGAACCGGTCCAGCCGCGCCCGTGAGAGGCCGGCGTCCTCCTCCCCGAATCGGCCGCCCAACGCGATTCTCGACACCGCGGGCCCCGCCGAGGCGGGTTCACCTCGCGGAGGGTTGTGCGTCGCGGTCACCGCGTCTCCTCTCGTCATCGGCTTCCACCACGGCCATCCCGGCGGCCACCACCGCCGCCCTGGCCATCCCAAGCGCCTCCCGAAGAACCTCTTCGCGGGCGTGGCCGGCGTCGTGCACCAGCGCTACCAGCCCGCACGCGGCGGTCTCCAGGCTCGCCCGGACGACCTCGGCGATGGTGCCCCGGTCCGCCCGCAGCTGCGACAGCTCCGCGTGCAGGCGCAGCACCTCCTCGACGTGGCGGCCGACGGGCGTGCGGTCCAGTCCGGCCAGGGCCGAGCGGACCCGCGTGGGGAGGATGTCGGACGTCATCGCGTCTCCAGCGACGGGTTCGGGTCCGTGCCCGCCGCACTGCGGATGAGCGAGGTGGTCGAGCGCCCGGTCACGTACGGGACGGTGACCACCTGACCGCCGTGGCGCTCGACCACCACCGCCTCCGGCAGTTCGTGGATGGCGTAGTCGCCGCCTTTGACGAAGACATCCGGCCTCAGTCGCTCCAGGGCCTGCTCCGGGGTGTCCTCGTCGAACACGAGAACGGCGTCGACGCTGCGCAGCGCGCTCAGCATCGCGGCCCGCTCGGATGCGGGGACGATCGGCCTGTTCGGTCCCTTGAGCCGCGCGACCGAGGCGTCACCGTTGAGGCACACGATGAGGCAGTCACCGAGCCTGCGCGCCTCGGCGAGCATCGACACGTGCCCGACGTGCAGGATGTCGAAGCACCCACCCGTCGCCACGACGCGCCCGCCGCGCGCCCGCACGCGCTCGGCCAAGGCGATGGGGGCCTCCGGCTCGTGAGCGGGTGCGACCGCGTCCTCCGCGAGTGCCGACACGCCACCCGCGGCGACGAAGGCGGTCGCCACGGCCACCGCCTTCGGCACGGCCACCGAGGGCAGTTCCCCGCGCGCGAGACCACCGGCCACGGCGGCGGCGAACCGGTCCCCGGCGCCGACGGTGTCCTCGGACGTGGCCGGTTCCGCGGTGATCACCAGAGGGGCCCGGTCGGTGTTCTCGACCAACAGCGCCCCAAGAGCACCACGCGTCACGACGATCCGGGGCACGCCCCAGGCTTCGAGCAACGCACGCCCGTTCGCCGTGTCCTCGTCCAACCCGGTCGCCCCGGCACCGGGGTTCGGGTTGGCGGACAGGACCGCGGCCTCCGTGCGGTTCGGCGTCACCAGGCACGTCCCGGCCACCGGAGGCGCGCCCGCGCGGTGGGGGTCCCACACGGTCGGCACGGACCTGGCCACCTCGGCGATCGCGCGGCGGATGGCGGGCACGCCGGCCACACCACGTCCGTAGTCCGACACCAGGATCGCCGAGGCGTCCCGCAGCGTCCGCGCCAGGTCGGCTGGTGGGGCGCCGACGGCGCCGGGGTTCCGATCGGTCTCGTCCAGCATCAGCATCGTGCGTCCGCCACTGCGGACCCGCGCTTTCACCGGGGTGCGGCCACGCAGGCCGAGGTCGACGATCTCGATGCCCTCGGCGCTCAGCGACTCGCGCAGCCGGGCGCCGTCCAGGTCGTCGGCCAGCGCGGTCACCAGGACCACGTCGTCGCCCGCACGGGCGGCGAGCACCGCGGCCAGGGCGGCGCCACCCGGTCGGGTCGTGGTGGTGATCGAGTCGACCACCGGGACCGGTGCTTCCGGCGACATCCGGCTCACCGCGCCGTTCAGGTCGCGGTCCAGGAGGGCGTCGCCCACGACCACCAGCCGGCGCCGCCCCGGGGGCGCGAGGGCTGCCGGGGCACGCACACCGAGCGCGGCGTCGAGCGACGCGCAGAGCACGTGGATGCCGACCAGGTGGCACTCCTGCACGGTGGCGACCGCATCGGTGTCGACCGGCACGGCGTCGTCGCACAGCTCCGCCAGGGGGTTCGGCGCACGTCCGGTCAGCGCCCACGTCGTCATCCCGATCTCCGCCGCCGCCTCGGCCGCGCGCAGCAGGTTCGCGCTGCGACCGGAGGTCGACAGGCACAGCAGCACGTCGCCCGCTCGGCCGTGGGCGCGGACCTGCCTGGCGAAGACCTCCTCGTAGCCGTAGTCGTTGCTGACCGCGGTCACGGTGGACGTGTCGGCGTGCAGGGCGATGGCGGGCAACGCGCGCCGCTCGTGCTGGTAGCGGCCGACCAGCTCGGCGGTCAGGTGCTGCGCCTCCGCGGCGGAACCGCCGTTGCCCGCCACCAGGACGCGTCCACCGGCGGAGAACAGCGCGGCGAGCGCCTCGCCCCAGACTCGGATCCGGCCGGTGTCCAACCGCGAGGCGGCCTCGACCAGACGACCGATGTGACTCGTGTCGAACCCGGCGTCGTCGTGGTGTTCGTCGGTGCCCATACCAGTAACCTCCATCTGCGACTGCGCTGAACCGGAACGACCGCGGCGGGCCCTGCCGTGACGCGAGGGAGATCGCATGTGGCTGATCCGCGGTTCCCGTGGCGCCCGCCCCCTCCGGCCGGCCGGCGGCGGGTGGCCGGGAGCGGTGCTGTTCGACCGTGACGGGACGCTGGTGCACGACGTGCCGTACAACGGCGATCCGGACCTCGTCGTCCCCGTTCCCGGCGCCAGGTGGGCGGTGGACGCGCTGCGCGCCGAGGGCGTGGCGCTGGGCGTGGTCACCAACCAGTCCGGTGTCGGGCGCGGCCTGCTCGACCGGCGCGCGGTCCTCGCCGTCGCCGATCGCATCGAGCGGCTGCTCGGACCGTTCGACGTCTGGGCCGTGTGCCCGCACGCGCCCGCCGATGGGTGCCGGTGCCGCAAACCCGCGCCCGGGCTCGTCGAGGGCGCCGCCGCCGAGCTCGGGGTGGACCCGGCCCGGGCGGTGGTGGTGGGAGACCGCGCCTCCGACGTCGAGGCGGCCGAGGCGGCCGGCGCCACCGGGCTGCTCGTCCGACCCGGCGGACCCGACCTCCGCGCCGTCGTGGCCGGGCTCGTCGGTCGCCGGTGACGGCCGGGGATCAGGTGTCGAACAGGCCGTCCGCGTTCGTCGGCCCGGTCCGTCGACCCGTGCCCATCCACTCCACCGGCAGCCCGTCGACGGTGCCGAGCCCCTCCCAGATGTCGTAGCCCAGCAACCGGCGCATGGTCGGCGACAGTCCACTGCGGACCTCCGGGCGCAGGGAGCGGAAGAAGTTCTCCTGCTGTCGGATGAACGGCGAGCAGTAGTGGGCGAAGATGCCGCGGCGGATCGTGTCGGGCGTGGTGTTCACCCCGGCGCGGTGCCACACCCGGCCGTCGAGCACGAGCAGGCTGCCGGCCGTCGCGGTGATCGAGACGGTGGTCGCGGCGGTGACCTCCTCCTTGGTGGGCGCCCGGCCCGCCAGGTGGCTGCCGGGCAGGATCACGGTGCCGCCGTTGGCCTCGGTGAAGTCGTCGAGGAGCCAGCACGCCTGGGTGCCCATCGCGTACGACCACGGCTCGGGGATGTACTGCTGGTCGGCGTGCACCGACTGGGCCGTGTTCCCGGGCAGGGTCACGTGCGCGGTGATGCTCGACAGCAGGTGGTGCGGTCCGAGCAGCTGCTCCGTGAGGGCGAGTGCGGTGGGGTGTTCGGCCAGGGCGACGAACTCGGGGCCGTGGTTCAACAGCGCGGTGATGCGGTAGTTGCCCCGTGAGTACCACGGGTTGCCCGCCGCCCGGTCCCTCGCCTCGACCTCGGCGAAGCCGGCGCGCAGCGCGGTGAGTTCGGCACGCCCGAGCACGTCGGCGACCACGCAGTAGCCGGACTCGGCCAGGTCGCTGCTCGCCGTGCCCAGGTCGGTGGTCGGAGTCGGCGGAACCGCGGTGTAGTGCTCCATTCCTGCTCTCCGGGGGTAGTGCGGATGACGTCGAAGATGCGGCCGCGTCACGACGCTATTGCCGGGTCGCCGGTCGGGGCAATGTTCGACCCGGTCCGTCTCCGCTCGACGTGACCGACGCGCCGCGGGTGCGGTAGACACGGATCCCGGTGGTGGACCCACGTCGATCGTCCCGCGCAACGCCGATCCACTTGGAGTTCGCAGTGAGCCCGATCCCCGCAGGCAGTTCCGATCCCGTCGTCGAGGCACGAGACCTCAGCCGCGCCTACCGCGTGGTGCGGCGGGATCCCGGTGTGGCCGGCGCGCTGCGTTCGCTCGTGCGTCCGCGTCGGGAGGAGCGGACGGCCGTGGACCGGGTCAGCTTCGCCATCGAGCGCGGCGAGCTGGTCGGTCTGCTCGGCCCGAACGGCGCGGGCAAGTCGACCCTCATCAAGATGATGACCGGGATCCTCGTGCCGAGCTCCGGATCGCTGGTGGTCAACGGCCGGGTTCCGCACCGCGACCGCATCCGCCACGCCGCGGGCATCGGGGTCGTGTTCGGGCAGCGGACCCAGCTGTGGTGGGACCTGCCGGTTCGTGACTCGTTCGACGTGCTGCACGACATCCACCGCATCCCTGGGGAGGTCTTCCGGCGCAGGCTCGCCGAGTTCGACGACCTGCTCGCGCTGTCGACGTTCTGGGACACCCCGGCGCGCCACCTGTCGCTGGGCCAGCGGGTGCGCTCCGACCTCGCCGCGGCGCTGCTGCACGCACCGCCGATCGTCTTCCTCGACGAGCCGACCATCGGCATGGACGTGGTGGTCAAGGAACAGGTGCGCGGCTTCCTGAACCACGTCGTGCGAGAGCTGGGCCGGACCGTGGTGCTGACCACCCACGACATGGGCGACGTCCAGCGGTTGTGCCGGCGACTGCTGTTGATCAACGGCGGCAGGCTCGTCTTCGACGGTGGCGTCGAGGAGCTCGAGCGGCGCACCGGCGCGACGCGCGACCTCTGCGTGGTCTTCACCCGCCCCACCCGCGCTCCCGCGCTGCCCGGTTGCGCCCTGGTCGAGCAGAGCGGGGCCGAGGCTCGCTACCGACTGGCCGGCGACGCCGAGCCGGAGCGGGTGCTCAGGGTGCTCACCGCGGCCGCGCCGGTCGCCGACTGCTCGTTCCGCAAGCGCAGCCTCGAAGAGCTGATGCGCGATGTGTACCAGGGAACATCGGAGCTGGTCGCGGCGGACCGGCGGGCATCGTGACGGCGGGCGGCTTTCGAACCGGGAGTCCGTGGCGGCTGCTCAGGCTGGGACCGGCGGTGGAGCTCGCCGACCGCGGCAGGCTCTACGCGACCGCGTTCGGCATCACGGTGCAGATCTTC
This sequence comes from Saccharothrix luteola, assembly GCF_020859565.1. Classification (GTDB taxonomy): domain Bacteria; phylum Actinomycetota; class Actinomycetes; order Mycobacteriales; family Pseudonocardiaceae; genus Actinosynnema; species Actinosynnema luteola. Next base: position 418,350 of record NZ_JAJHUO010000001.1, read on the forward strand.
CTGTACTGGGTGCTGTGGACGACTCTCTACGGCACAGGGTCCGGGATCCAGGGCGGAATGACGCTGGAGCAGGCGGTGTCGTACTCCGCGCTCGGCGTGCTGATCAGCCGAACCCGCGTGCTGACCAGGGATTCCGTCTACCGCGCGGTCACCGACGGCGCGATCGTGTACTGGTTCACCCGTCCGATGGCTCCCGGCCGGTACTTCTTCCTGCGCTCGGCGGGAGAAGCCCTCTACGGCAGCGCCCTCGCGCTCGTCGGCGCGGTGGCGTGCGGGTTCCTGGGCCTGGTCACCGCGCCGTCATCGCCCGCGGTGCTCGTGGTCACGCTGATCAGCCTGGTGCTCGGCCAGGTCGTGCAGTACTACCTGACCCTCCTCGTCGAGGTGTCGTGCTTCTGGTTCACCACGAACCGCGGGCTCAGGAGCCTCAACACCTTCGTGCAGGACCTCTGCTCGGGCGCCATCGTGCCCATCTGGTTCTTCCCGCCCTGGTTCATCGGCGTCAACCAGCTGCTCCCGTTCCAGGCCACGCTCAACCTGCCCGTCTCGGTCCACATCGGACGCATCACGCCCGCGGAGACCACGACGATCCTGCTGGTCCAGGCGGGGTGGGGCGTGCTGCTGGCACTGCTGTCGCGGGTGCTGTGGCACGCGGCGTCCCGACGGCTCGTCATCTCGGGAGGCTGACGTGGTCGACGACGTGTGGACGCCCGCCCCACCGACCCCGCGCAACCCCCTCAGGTTGATCTCGCGGCTGACCCGGGCCAACCTGCGCGTGCGGCTGCGCTTCCGGATGGACCTGTTGCTGTCCTTCCTCTACGCCGCGCTGTTCCAGTTGAGCGCGTTGACGTTCGCGGTCGTCGTGTTGCAGCAGTTCAACTCGCTGGGCGGCTGGACGGCGCCGGAGGTGATGCTGGTGGCCGCCCTGCGGGTGCTGAGCCACAGCGTCCACCTCTTCCTGTTCAAGAACCTGTCGCGGGTGCCGGAGATGGTGCGGATCGGCGAGTTCGACGTGGTGCTGCACCGGCCGGTCTCCCCGTTGCTCCAAGTGCTGTTGCGGGAGTTCCACGTCTCCGTGTTCGGCGATCTCGCGGTCGCGATCGTGCTGTTCACCACGGCGCTGCGGTTGCTCGACATCCAGTGGACGGTGCCGCTGCTGCTGTTCCTGGTGGCGGCGGTGATCGGCGCCGCCTTGTTGGAGGGTGCGATCCAGCTCGTCATGGCGTCGTTCGCGTTCCGGACCGAGGCGTCGGACATCCTGATGACCTGGACGGACAACCTGATCACCGCGTTCGCCAACTACCCCATCGGCATCTTCCCGATGCTGCTGCGGCTCGGTTTCATGACGGTCTTCCCGATCGCCTTCATCGCGTTCTTCCCCGCGTCGGTCATCCTCGGACGTGCGGGTGACGGACCGGCGCCCGCGTTCGTCGCCCACGCGGTACCCTTGATCGACTTGATTGCCTTCGCCGCGGCGTGCTGGTGGTGGCTCCACAGCGTGCGCGGCTACCAGAGCAAGGGCGGCTGACGGGCGTGCGCCCCGGTGCCCGAGGACAGGCAGGAGGGACACCCCCGGTATGGCGGACGTCGACGAACAGGTCCACGAGGTCGTCGAACTGGTGCGGCGCGAGCGCGGTCTGACGCTGGCGCTGGTCGGCAGGTTCGCCAAGGGCGACGAAGGCGCCTACGAGGTGACCGGGCCGGACGGCGCCCGGTTGGTGCTCAAGTGGTTGCCCTGGGGGCGGGAAGCCCGGCACGCCGAGGAGCACGTGGAGCCCGCGCTGGCGCGGCTGCGGGCGGCGGGCTGCCCGATTCCGCGGCAGGTCGCCGCCGGGCGGGTGGGCGAGTTGTGGTTCGAGCTGCAGGAGTACGTGGCGGGCAGCCCGGTCGAGCACGTCGACGGCGTCACGCTGGAGCAGTTGATCGCGGTGGTCGACCACGAGCGGGGCGCGGGTTCGAGGACCGGTGGGGACTGGTGGGACCTCGTCCTGGGCGGGCTGGTCGAGGACCGTTCGCCACTGTGCCGGCCTTCGGCGCTGGTGGGGTGCGAGCCGCCGGTTGCCGAGCTGCTGTCCCGCCTGCGCACGTCGGCCGCCGCGGCGCCGCTGCCCGAGCGGACGCCGGACGACCTGGTCCACTTCGACTTCGGGCCTGCCAACGTGCTCGTCGACGGCGGTCGGGTGACGGCGGTGCTGGACTGGCAGTCGTGCCGCACCGGTGACGCCTCCTACGACCTGATGACCGTCGACTGGGACCTGGCGGCCTGGCCGAAGGCCGAGCCGGGGGTCCGGGACCGGCTGGCGGAGGAGATCCTCCGCACGACCGACCGCGGCGCGCCGGCCGTCTACGCGGCGCACTGCGTGTTGCGCAACCTCACCTGGGCGAGCGGGACCGAGTGGTCCGAGCACGTCGTGACCACCGGCCACGAGTTCCTGGACCGCTGGGCCGGCGCCTGAGCTCACCGGGCGGGTGAGCCCGCGAGCACACCGTCCAGCTCGGTCAGGACCTCGTCGACGGTGATGCGCGCCAGTCCGGGGTCCACCTCGTCGGCGAAGGCGTCCCCGGTGACGCCGTGCCACAGCACCCGGTGACGGGGCTCCCGTGCGGGCGGACCCCACACCGCGGGCGCCGACGGGCCGAACAGCAGGACGGACGGAGTTCCCAGTGCCGTCGCCAGGTGCGCGGGACCCGAGTCGGGCGCGACGACGGCGACCGCCGCCGCGACGACGGCGACGAGGTCGAGCACGTCACCGGTCTCGCCGGCGAGCACCGCGCCGTCGTCCACGCCTGCCTGCCGGGCGATCTCCCGCGCCTGCGCCACCTCTTCCGCGCCGTGGCCGGTGATGACCGGCCGGTGGCCGTTGCGCCGCAACCAGCGCGTCACCTCCACCCACCGCTCCAGTGGCCACCGACGCGCGCCGTACGCGGCTCCTGGTGCCACGAGCACCGCGCCCACCGCCAGTTCGGGAGGTCGACGGTCCGGCGCCGGGAGGCGGAACCGGCTGGGATCGGCGGGAATCCCGGACTCGCTGAGCATCCGGCACCACTTGGCCATCTCGTGCTCACCGGGCCGCCACGCCGGGCCCGCCACCCCTGCCTCGGCGTTGCCGAAGGCGATGTGCCGTGCGGCGGGAAACCCGCTCAGCAGCATCCGGTGGCTGCCCGGTCCACGTCCCTGGAGGTTGACCACCACCGCGGCCTCCTCGATCGGCGGACGTGTGAACGGTGTGCACGTGATCGTGTGGCGCCGGGTGTCGACGACCTCGTCGACGGCCCCGGTCAGCTCCGCCAGCGGCGCCCACACGGCCGGGGTGACGAGCACCCGGTGGTGGTCGGGAAAGCTGTCGGCCAGCGCCCGCAGCGCGGGCACGACCACGAGCAGGTCCCCGAGGCCGTACGGCCGGTAGGCGAGCAGCACCGGTTGGCGCGGCATGGCGATCCCCGATTCGGTCGGCAGGTGAGGGCCGGTTTCCGCCCGTGCCCGTCACGGCATTATGGGCGAGCCGCCCGCGGTCGCGAAAGGTACCGCCAATGGACGTCGTACACGGTTGCGGCGCTATTTCCACTGCTGCACGATGGACCGTGCCCGGTGTTGCTTCCCCCTTTCCGTTTCGGTCGGGACGTGTGCGCTGCCTGCCGTCGCCGGTCCGGGCACCGCCGAACAGAGGAGAGTTCGCCACGATGCTCGTTCTCGGTCTGAGCTGCTGCTTCGGGGATCTGGAACATGACTTCATCCCTGGTCTGCCGACGTGGTTCTACCACGATTCCGCCGCCGCGCTCGTCCGCGACGGCGTGCTGCTGGCGGCAGTCGAGGAAGAGCGGCTCAATCGCATAAAACACACCAACAAGTTCAGCAGGCGGGCCGCGCGCGCCTGCCTCGACCACGCGGGCGTCACATTCGAGGAAGTCGATCTGATCGCGTTCTTCTTCTGCGAGGACCACACCGACCGGGAACTGGGCGTGCAATACGTCGAACACCCCGAAGTGCCGGTCCGCTGGTGCCGTTCGCTGATCGTCGAGCAGCTCGGCGCGGAGTTCGGCGCGACCGTCGACCCGGAGCGCGTCGTCTTCGTCAAGCACCACCTCGCGCACGCGCGGTCGGTCTTCCACCACGCCGGGTTCGACGAGTCGCTGGTGGCGGTCGTCGACGGCAACGGGGAGGACGAGTCGCTCACCTTCTTCCACGGCCAGGGGCACGAGCTGCGGGCACTGCACTCGCTGCCCGTCGCCAAGTCGATGGGACACCTGTACCTGCAGTCCGTGGAGCTGTTGGGCTACAAGCGGTTCGACGAGTACAAGGTGATGGGGCTCGCCCCTTACGGCGACCCTTCGAAGTACCTGCCGGTGTTCGGCCGGCTCTACGAGCTGCTGCCCGACGGCGGGTACGAGTTCGACTGGCGCCGCCTGCAGCGGCACTTCCTCGACGCCGGTTTCGTGCCTCGCCGCAAGGGCGAGCCGTTCGACCAGCGCCACCGCGACTTCGCCGCGGCGTTGCAGCAGACGTTGGAGACGATCGTGCTGCACGTCGTCCGGCATTGGCGCGAGACGACCGGGCTGCGGCGGCTGTGCGTGGCCGGCGGGGTCGGCCACAACAGCACGCTCAACGGGCGTCTGCTCTCCTCCGGACTGTTCGACGAGGTCTTCGTCGACCCGGCCGCGCACGACTCGGGCGCCGCGGTCGGGGCGGCGTTCGAGGTCGCCCGGCGGCACTCGCCGCGAACGTTCAGCCCCGAGCCTCTCCGCACCGCCTACCTGGGGCCGGAAGCGGTGCCCGGCGGCGACGCGGTGAAGGGGTTGGAGCGCTGGTCGGCGCTGGTGGAGTTCGAGCAGGTCGACGACATCGCGGCCACCGCGGCCGAGCTGCTCGCGAGCGGTTCGGTGATCGGGTGGGTCCAGGGGCGCTCCGAGTTCGGGCCGCGCGCCTTGGGCAACCGGAGCATCCTCGCCGATCCGCGGCCGAGGTCCAACCAGGACCGCGTGAACGAGATGGTCAAGCTGAGGGAGTCCTACCGGCCGTTCGCACCGGCCGTGCTCACCGAGCGCGCGGCCGACTACTTCGACCTGCCGGAGACCAGGGCGCGGTTGGACTTCATGTCCTACGTCGTCAGGGTGCGCCCGGAGGTCAGGGACGAGCTGGGCGCGGTGACCCACGTCGACGGGACGGCACGCGTGCAGACCGTGCGGCGTGCGGACAACGAGCGCTTCTGGGACCTGATCCACGGCTTCGGTGAGCTGACCGGCGTGCCCGTGGTGCTCAACACCTCGTTCAACAACCACGCCGAGCCGATCGTGCAGACCCTCGACGACGCGGTGCGCTGCTTCCTGACGACCGGGTTGGACGCCCTCGTGATCGACTCCGTCGTGGTGCGCCGCAAGCCGGACGACTGGCGCGCGTTCCTCGGGCTGCGGGTCGTGCTCGCGCCGACCGCGTCGGTGATCAGCCGTCACGACGCCGGTCCCGCCGGCCACCGTGCCCGGCACGAGGTGCGGTTCACCTACACCGGCGGCAAGACCAAGCCGATCACCGCCGAGGTGGCCGAGTTCCTGCGCCACGCCGAACCGCCCACGCCGGGCGGGTTCGTGGCGGACGGCGCCGTGGCGGACGACGGGCGCGAACTCGTCGCCCGGCTGCGTGAGCTGTGGCAGGACCGGTTCGTCGACATCGTGCCCGACGACGACCTGCGCTGACCGCGAAGCTGACCGCGACCGCGGGTGGGACCCGGGAAACGGGTCCCACCCGCCGTCAGCCCTCGTTGGGATCGGTCAGGCGGAGGATCTTGAACGCCTCACCGTGCCCGAACCCGAGCCCGGCCGCCTGCCTGGCGAGCTTGCCGGTGATCCGCGCCCGGAACGCAGCGGTGTCCGATTCCTCGGTCCCGGGGTGGATCCCCATGGAGTTGCGGTACTGGCTGCGGTGCGCGAGCAGCGCCGCCAGCTTCGCGTCGAGGTGGTCGTCCACGTCCTCGACGTGGTCGGGCTCGTCGGCGTCCCACAGCAACATCGCCTCCGCCCGGTGCGGAGGCAGCCGCATCTCGGGGAAGTAGGTGTGGTCCGCCGCCGCGACCAGCGCGTCCGTCAGCAGGAACCCGGCTTCCCGGTGGTCGGTCTGGATCAGGTACCGCCGCCACGGGTCGTGCCCGAGCAGCACGGTCGGCCGGCACAGGCGGATCCAGTGGGTCAGCTGCCAGCGCTGGCGCAGCCCGGCGGTCAGCTCGCCGTCCAGCCAGCCCAGGAAACCGACGTTGTCCGCTTTCCCTCCCAGCGCCACCATGGCGTCCCGCTGTTCGGCCTGGCGGCGCGAGGCCAGCTCCAGGGGATCCGAGGCCGGGTCCCAGGTGCCCTTGGACCCGTCGGTGCAGATGACCGTGTGGATCTCGCTTCCCGCGGCCGCCCACTTGGCCAGCGTGCCGCCGGCGCCGTACTCGACGTCGTCCGGGTGCGCGCCCACGGCCAGCACCCTGGCGGGTGCCGGGAGTCCGTGCGACGGTCGACCGGGGGTTGTGCTCTGGTGGGGCATGGTCCTCCTGTCCGGTTCGAGGGTCAGCCGATGGCCGCGCGCCAGCGGTGCAGCGCGGCGACGTTGCCGAGGGTGTCGTCGAGCGAGACGACCGGCGACTGCGTGCGTCCCGTGGCGAGGCACTCGGCCACGTGGTCGGCCTCGCCCGCGAACAGCGGCAGGTCCGCCACGGCCGGGATCACCTCGCTGCCCCCGGCCGTGAGCAGCCGCACGGCGCCGCTGTCCGCCGGCTGGTCGGCGGTCAGCACGTCCGCGGGTCGACCACCGGACCAGGGATCCGTGACGACGAGCGCGCCCGCGGTCCCTTCGACCCGCAGCCCCCGTTCGGCGGGCGCGGTCAGACCGGTGCTCAGCTGGGCGACGACACCGGTCGGGAAGCGCAGCAGCGCGGACGCCGACTCGTCGACCCCGGTGGGGCCGATGTGCCCCGCCGCGGCGAGCAGGTCGGGCTCCGCGTGCGACCGTCCCTCGACCGCACCCGCGATCAGCCGCGCCACCGACATCGGGTAGCACCCGAGGTCGTGGATCGCGCCGCCGCCGAGCGCCGGGTCGAACAACCGGTGGCCGGGGTCGCGGGCGGCGTCGATGGTGAACGACGCGCGGATCAGCCGCAGTTCGCCGAGCACGCCCTTGGCGACCAGATCGGCGACGAGCCGGGTTTGCGGGTGGAGCCGGTACATGAACCCCTCCATGAGGAAGGTGCCCGACCGGGTGGCCGCCGCCACCATCGCCCGTGCTTCGTCGGGGTCCACCGCGAGCGGCTTCTCGCACAGCACCGCTTTGCCCGCCTCGATCGCCCGCAGCACCCACCGCCCGTGCTCGGTGTGCGGAACGGCGACGTGGACGGCGTCGACGTCCGGGTCGGCCAGCAGCTCTTCGGGGGTGCGGTGCGCGACGGGCACGCCGAACTCCGCGGCGAACCGAGCCGTCCGCGTGGGATCACGTCCGGCCACGGCGTGCGGACGGCTCGCCTCGGCCCTGGCCAGGTCCGAGGCGAACAGCGTCGCGGCGTACCCGGTGCCGATGATCCCCCAGCGGAGCCGGGTCACGGCGTCACCTGGTCGGTGGCGTGGACGAGGCCCGCCGTCCTCGTCTTCTCGGCGACGACGTCGGCGAGGATCTCCGAGAGCGTGCGGCTGGGCCGCCACCCGGTGAGGGCGGTGAGCCGGGTGGTGTCCGGAACTCTCCTGCGCATGTCCTCGAAGCCCACCGGGTACGCCTCGTCATACGGGACCAGGCGGACTGCCGACGAACTGCCCGCCGCCCGGACCACCTCCCTGGCCAGGTCCAGGATGCTGATCTCGTGCTGGGAGCCGACGTTGAAGACCTCCCCGACCGCACCGGGACTGTCCAGCAGCAGCAGGAAGGCGTCGACCACGTCGGCGACGTGCGCGAAGCACCGGGTCTGCTTCCCGTCGCCGTGCACGGTCAGCGGGTCGCCGCGCAACGCCTGGTCGACCAGGCTCGGGATCACCATGCCGTAGGAACCGCTCTGCCGGGGGCCGACGGTGTTGAACAACCGCACCGTGACCGTCTCCAGGCCGCGCTCGCGGTGGTAGGCGGCGGCGAGGATCTCGTCGACCGCCTTGGCCGTGCTGTACGCCCACCGCGCCACCGTCGGGCTGCCCAGCACGCGGTCGGCGTCCTCGGACAGCGGGAGGTCGCCGTTCTTGCCGTAGATCTCCGAGGTGCTGACCACCACGACCTTGCGCCGGTAGCGGTGGGCGGCCTCGATGACGATCTCCGAACCGCGGATGTTCGTGGTGAACGAGTGCAGCGGCTGCTCGATGATCAGCCGCACGCCGACCGCCGCCGCGAGGTGCACCACCACGTCGCACCGGTGGACCAGCTCGTCGACGACCAACTCGTCGAGCACCGACCCGCGCACGAACTCGAAGCGCGGATCGCGTGCCGCCGCGTCGAGGTTGACCGCGCGGCCGGTCGACAGGTTGTCCAGCACGGTGACCTGGTCGCCGCGCGCCAGCAGCGCGTCGACCAGGTGCGAGCCGATGAAGCCCGCGCCACCGGTGATCAGGTACCGCAATGGCCCGCTACCGGCCGATGACGCAGTCGTTCGACTGTCTGGTGCCATGCTCCACCTCTTCGGAAGGCCGGGGTGATGTTTCAGGTGCGCGCCGCCCGGGCGACGGCGCGCGCGACGAACGACTCGTAGAGGTCCGGTCGGTCGGGAGCCTCCTCGGAGATCGGGGCCCAGCCCACGGCCGCCGCGATGTCCCAGTAGGGGTCGTACTCCGAGTTGTCCCCGGACACCGCCCGGTAGGCGTCCAGGAACCGCTCGGCGACGTCCGGACCGACCGTGCACAGGTTTTCCCGGCAGTGGCCGATGTCCGCGTGCGGGTGTCCCGTGCTCGTGTTCGCCCAGTCCACGACGCCTTGGACGGCGTTGTCGTGCCAGAGCACGTTGCCGGGGTGGTAGTCCCGGTGGATGAACGAGCTGCCCTGCGGCACGGGTCCGGTGTGGATGGCGATCGCCCGCTCCCACATGGCGGGGTCCTTCGCCCAGAACGGCGGGCGCAGCCGCACGTCCGCGAAGTACGGGCGGTAAGGGCGCAGGGCGCTGTTCACCGGTGTGCTGTGGATGTCGGGTAGCGGTTCGGCGAGCCCGCGCAGGTAGTCGGCGAGCTCGGTGGCCGGCGGCGGCTTGCGCGGCCGGCCCGGCAACAGCGTCATCAACACGGCGGGCACGTCGCACTCGTCCCCCGTGACGTCGGCGGCGACGAGTCGGGGCGCCGGCACGGATCCGCCGTCGAGCAACCGGAGCGCGTTGGTCTCGTAGCCGGGCGGATCGCCCTCCGAGGCCAAGTACTCCGGCCGGACGTAACGCCGCAGCACCAGCCGGATCACCGCACCGGACGCGGTGCGTGCGGTCAAGGCGTGCACCGCTGACGTGCTTCCGGCCAGCGGTCGCACGTCGAGCACGTCCGATCCACGTCCGACCGCCTTGCGCACCCAGTCCAGCGCGCGTGCCGGCGGGGCGTCGGTGAGCTCCGGCTTCACGACGCCTCCACAACCGCTGCCCGGGGATCCGTGAAGTCGGCGGGAACGAGCGACCTCGCCAGGCGCAGTGCCGTGACGGTGACGTGCCCGGCGGCCAGCAACGCGGCGTCGGTCGGTTGTCCGCCCGGCGGTGGGTCGACGCCGGGGCGCATGTCGAGCAGCGCGACGCCCTCGTGGTCGACCAGGTCGAGCACGGCCACAGGAGCGATCGCGGTGTCCCGCACCGCGCGCAGCCGGTCCGACGGCACATCCGGCACGTTGACGTTGAGCACCAACGGCTCGTCCAGCGACAGCAGGGTCGGCACGAAGTCGACGACCACCCCGACCGCGGTGCCCCAGTGCCGGCGCCGGACTTCCTTGTTCGGGTCCACACCGAGGTGCCAGTGGCCGTCCAGGCTCACCGCCAGCGCCGGGACTCCCCCGATGGCCGCGGTCAGCGCGGCGCCCACGGTGCCGGAGTGGAGCAGGCCGACACCGATGTTCGGACCGCTGTTGATCCCGGAGAACACCACGTCCGGACGCGGTCCGCAGACGCCGGTCAGGGCGACCAGCACGGCCAGCGCGGGAGGACCGGCGACGGCGTAGGCCGGGACCCCGGACACGCCGGGCAGTTCGACCACTCGTGGGCGGAGATCACCGGTGCGAGTGCCCGGGTTGATCGCCGTGCCCGCGCCGCTCCAGTCCGTGGCCGGAGCGACGACGACCACGTCGTCGAACTCCGCGGCCAGCGCGTCGGCGAGGGCGTGCAGGCCAGGTGCCGCCACGCCGTCGTCGTTCGTGATCAGTGCGCGCATGGATCCCCGTTCCTGGGCTCGTCGACATCGGGCGAGTGCCGGTGGGAACGCGGGCTCGACCTGGTCCGCGCGGCGTCCCGCTCCTCGATCGACTATTCAGAACACCGCGCCGCCGCTGCAATAGTTCACCCGGATCGGCAAGCGAACCGAGGAGGCGCCGTGGACCTGATCAGTCGTCAGCCAACCGTGGAGTGGGCGGGTGTCACCGATTCGAGGCGGATGCTGGCCCGTGCCGAACGCGTGGACGCCGGCTTCACCGGCAGGCCGGGCGTGCTGGGGCGCGACTTCGCCGAACCCGTGTACCCGGTCTTCGCCCGGCGGGCGCGCGGCGCGCGGGTGTGGGACGTCGACGGCAACGAGTACCTGGACTTCATCCTGGGGTTCGGCAGCGTGGTGCTCGGCCACGCCGACCCCCGCGTGGAGTCGGCCGTCAAGTCCGAACTGGCCGACGGCCTCGCCCGCAGCCTGCACACCCCGACCCAGCTGCGGCTGGCCGAGCTGCTCGTCGAGACGGCGCCCGGCGCCGAGATGGTGTCGCTGCACCGCACCGGGTCCGACGCGACCGCCGTCGCGGTCCGGCTCGCGCGGGCGGCGACCGGGCGTGCGCACGTGCTGCGCTGGGGCTACAACGGGTGGCACGAGTGGTGCGCGCCGCGGACCAACGGGCTCGTCCCCGGTGCCGCCGACCACGTCGAAACGTTCGTGTACAACGACATCGCCGGGCTGCGCCGCCGGGTCGCGGAGATCGGTGACGCCCTGGCGTGCGTGGTGATGATGCCCTACGAGATCGAGGAACCCGCCCCGGGCTACCTCGCCGCGGTCGCGGAGCTGACGCGGTCCCGCGGCGCGCTGTTCATCCTGGACGAGGTGCGCTCCGGGTTCCGGATCGCGCCAGGTGGCGCGCAAGAGCACTTCGGCGTCCGTGCGGACCTCGTCGCCTACAGCAAGGCCATGGGCAACGGGTACGCGGTGTCCGCAGTGGCCGGTCGCCGCGACATCATGGTCCACTCCAGGCGGATCTCCAGTTCGTCCACTTTCTACCGCAGCTCCGACGCGATGGCGGCGGCGGTGGCGACGATCGACGTGGTGCGCACCGGCGAGACGTCCGCGGTGCTGTGGGAGCTCGGCCGCCGGCTCCAGGCGGGCATCGCCGCGGCAGCCGCCGACTGCCGGATCCCGGCACGGCCGATCGGCTTGGCCCCCACGCCGTGGCTCGAGTTCCACTACGAGGACGATGGGATCAACCAGGTTGCGTCCCAGGCGTTCTACGCCACGACGCTGCGCGAAGGGTTGCTGCTGCACCCGAGCCACCACTGGTTCGTCTGCGAAGCGATGCGGGAGCGGGACATCGACCAGGCGGTGGCGGCGATCCACGCCGGTTTCTCCGCTGCTGCCGCTGCTGTTCGACAGCTGTGACACGACGAGGCCGTGCGGGGCCGAACCGCGCCGCACGGCCTCGTCGGTGGCTCAGCCCGCACTCGCGCAGAGCTGCCCGTCCTCGGCCTTCGTCCGCACGCGGTCGAGCATCGCCAGCCACCCGTCCCGCAGCAACCGCGACGCCTGCCCCCAGCCGGGCAGCGACCGCACCGCCTCCCTGGTCGCGGCCTCCAGCGACCGCCGCTGCTCCTCCGAGCGCAACAGGCGGACCGTGCCGTCGATCGTGCCCTGGTCGTCCTCGGCCACGACCATCGCCGCCCGCGCCTCGTCCGGCAGGCCCTGCGCGCCGATGGGCGTCGTGACGACCGCGCACCCCGCCGCCAGCGCCTCCAGGATCTTCACCTTCACCCCGCCCCCGATCCGCAGCGGGGCCAGGAACACGTCGGCCGCGGCCAGGTGCGGCCCGACGGACTCCACCGGGCCGGTGACGGTGATGCCGGGACGGCGCGACGCGGCGGCGACCAGCCAGCCGGGCGGATTGGCGCCCGTGAGGACGAGGTTCGCCTCGGGCACCCTGGACAGGATCGCGGGCCAGATCCGGTCGCAGAGCACCCTCGCGGCGTCCGCGCTCGGCTCGTAGCCGAAGTTGGCCAGGTACAGCACTCGCGGGCCGGGCCCGAGCCGCGGGAGCGGGTCCGCCACGTGCACCTCCCGACGGACGTGGTCGGCGCCGTCGGGCGTCCACCGCACCACCGCGTCGGGCAGCCGTGCCTTGATGTGGAGGAGGTCGTCAAGGCTCACGGCGCCACACGCGTCCGCCTGGGACCACGCGGTTTCCTCCACCCGGCGGTCCGACGGCGAGGGCTCGGCGGCGGCGAGCAGGCAGCGCTGCTCCTCCAGCAGGTACTCCACGTTCTGCGTGCCGAGGAACACCGGCACCCCGCAGTCCCGAGGGACGTGTTGCATCAGGTAGTAGCCCTCCACGTGCACCACGTCGAAGTCCGTCGCGGCCAGCTCCGCCGCGATCAGCGCGCGCATGCCCGGGCAGCGGTGCCTGCGCACCTTCTCCGGTGCGGTGTCGGAGTCGACGGGCCGCGAGGCGGGCAGGATCGAGACCGAGGCGCAGTGCCTGACCGCCTCGGCCTCGTGCGCGCGGTCCTGCTCGTAGGTCTTCGACACCACGAACAGGTGCACGTCGACGTGCTCGGCGAGCTGTCTGATCAGCTCGGCGTCGCGCAGCCGTCCACCGCTGTGCGCCGGGAACGGCAGATGACAGGTCAGGTACAGCACTCGAAGCCGCTCTCGGCGCCAGGCCATCGTCCCTCCTCTGTGGAAATCGGTGTCCCGCCTCAGCGGAACCGGACCAGGTGCGACCCGACCGCGATGGCGTCCACACCCATCTCCCGGCACATGTCGACGGCCTCGGCCGGCGTGTTGGCGATGGGTTTGCCCGCGCTGTTGAGCGACGTGTTGATCACCAGCGGCAGTCCGGTCCGCCGCTCGAAGGCCCGCAGCAGCGCGGCGTAGTGCGGCGCGCCGTCCCCGTCGACCACCTGCGGTCGGGCGGAGCCGTCCACGTGCACCACGGCGGGCACGGCGGGACGAACCTCCGGTCGCACCTCGGCGGCGACGATCATGAAGGGATTGGGCGCCCCGGCGAAGAACCGGCTGTAGTGCTCGCGGAGCACGCTCGGCGCCAGGGGCCGCCACACCTCGCGGCCCTTGAGCTGGTTGATCCGCACCAGGTGCTCCCGCTTGCGCGGGTCGCCGAGCAGGCTGCGCGCGCCCAACGCCCGGGGCCCCACCTCGCCGCGACCCTGGCACCAGCCCAGCACCGCGCCCGCGGCCAGCAGGTCCGCGGTGCGCTCGGCCAGTTCGAGGACGCCGAGCTCCTCGGACTCCAGCCCCCGGTCGCGCAGCACGGTGGCCACCTCCTCGTCGGTGAAGCCCGGTCCGAGGTACGCGTGCGTCATCGGCTCCGGGGAGAACAGGTCCGGGCGCGCGGTCCTGCTGACTTCGAGCGCCGCGCCGAGGCCGACCCCGGCGTCGTGCGACATCGGCTGGACGAAGATCCGCTGGAACGGGCCCTCGCGGGCGATGCGCCCGTTGGCGGTGCAGTTGAGCGCCACCCCGCCGGCCAGCGCCAACGACGACAGCCCGGTCGCGTCGTGCAGCTCGCGGCACAGCTCGAGGATCGTCGTCTCCAACGCGTCCTGCACCGACGCGGCGAAGTCGGCGTACGCCATCGGCTCCCCGGTGAGGCCCGATTCGTACGGGAAGCAGTGCTCCGCGAAGTACTCGAGCAGTTGCGTGGTGCGTTGCGGGGGCAGGGCACGTCCACGTTCGGTGCCCCCGGGCACACCTCGCCATTCCGGGCCGCGCTCGGTGTGCCGCAACGCCACGTCGTACTTCGGCCGGCCGTAGGACGCCAGCCCCATGAGCTTGCCCGCGGTGCCGTCCTTGGAGTACAGGCCCGCGTACTGGGTAGCGATGCGGTACCACAGGCCCAGCGAGTGCTCGATGCCGTGCTCCCGCAGCACCTCGAACCCGTCCGGACCGCCGCGGAGCAGCGTGGTGGCGGTGTCCTCCCCGCGGTTGTCCATGACCAGCACCGCGGCCTCCTCGAAGCCGCTGGGCCAGAAGGTGCTCGCCGCGTGCGCGATGTGGTGCGGGACCGGCACCAGCGGCGGACGCGTCCCGTCACCGAAGACCGACTCGGGGAACAGCCGGTCGGGGTCGTCGTAGGGCAGGACCTCGGGACGCTCGGCCTCGGTCAGGTCCATCCAGGCGGCCAACCGGTCCATGTCCGAACCCAGCGCGACCGCGTCGAGGTCTTCGAGCTTGTACCCGGCGTGGTCCAGGCAGGCGCGCAGCGCCTCTACCGGTGGCTCGTCGATCGCGCGCTTGCGGCGGCTCACCCGCTCCTGCTCGACCACGACGACCACCTCGCCGCCGCGCACCAGGCAGGCGGACGAGTCGTGCGCGCCGTGGTTGAGCCCGGCCACCAGGAAGTCCGCACCGCGCGCGCCGTCGTTCAGTTCGCTCATGGGTTCCTCACCGTCGTGCCGTCGGTTGGCTGGTCCGGCCCACCCGGCGGCGTGCGGCGGGCGGACAGGAAGTCGAGGACGTGGTCGGTCTCGGCGAACTCGCACCGGGCGGGCAGCCCGGCGAACGTGGTCCGCTCGAAGTGCCGCGCCACGGCGGACAACCGCAGCGGGTCTGCGCACTTGGACGTGTTCCACCCCACCACCAGGAGCCCGCCCGGCGACAACACCTCCCGGCACTGCTCGAGCGCCAACTCCTGGGCGGGTCCGGTGTCGACGCCCCAGCCCAGCACGCCGTTGAGCAGCACGCAGTCGAACCAACCGGCCGGGAAGCGTTCGGACACCGCGCAGATGTCACCGGACCAGTGCCGGTCGCCACCCCACGCCGCGGCCTCCGGGTCCTTGTCCATCGTCCAGAACTCCGTGTCGCCCCACGGGTAGTCGAGGTGGTACGTGCGGGTGTCCGGCACCCGGCTGGTGCCGACGAACAGCACCCTGCGGTGCCGCGCCGCGGCGATGCCGGGCAGGATCCGGCGTTCGAGCAGGCGGCGGTCGGGAACCCGGCGCATCGCCCACCCGGCGACCGCGGGCACGACGGGTGCGTGGAACCGTTGCGGTGTCAGGAGGTCCACCGCTCGGACCACCCGGTGGTAGGTGTCGATGTGCATCGTGGTCGGCTCCCAGCGGGTCAGCGTCGGTGCAGTCGTTGGTAGATCCCGGCGATGCGCCTGCCGACGGCGTCGATGCCGTACTCCGCGGCCGTCGCCCGGGCGATCTCCTCCGGGGAGCCGACGTCCGCGCGGTCGACGAGGTCGGCGATCGCGTTCGCCATCAACCCCGGTTCCCAGAGCGGCACCAGCCGCCCGTTGCGCGGGGTGATGTAGTCCTGGGGGCCGCCGCAGCGGGTGGCCACCACCGGGGTTCCGCACGCGAGGGCCTCGATTCCGGCGACGCAGAAGGTCTCGAAGTCGCCGGCCACCACGGCGACGTGCGCGGCGGCGACGAGCGGCGCGAAGTCGGCCTTGTGCTGCCGACCGTGGAACCGGACGGCGTCGGCCAGCCGCAGGTCGGCCGCCATCGCGCGGAGGCGGCCCAGCTCGGGGCCTTCGCCGATGACGTCCAGGTGCGGGTCCAGGCCGCGATCGCGCAGCAGAGCGGTGGCTCGGAGGACTTGGTCGACGCCCTTGTAGTCGACCAGGCGACCGGTCGTGATGAGCCGCAGGCGGCCGTCCTCGGTGGCCGTCGGGCGCAGCCCGGGGTGGAACACGGTGGTGTCGACGGGGTTGGGCACCACGAGGACCCTTGCCCGCGGGGTGAGGTCCTTGATGGCCCTGCGCAGCTCGCTTCCGACCGCGAGGACGGCGTCGGCCCCCTGGTAGACCGCCGCCGCCGACCTGCGCTGCCCCGGAGGCAGTGGCCGGGGGTCGAGGTCCATCACGCGCGACCACTGCTCGGTGACCACCAGCGGAACGGACAGCCGCTTCGCCGCGACCAGCGCCGGGACGCTTTTCGCGGCAATCTGCGCGTGCACGAGGTCGGGTTCGAATCCGCTTCGGCGAATCCGCCGCACCGCGTCGAGAACCGCTCTCACCCGACCGATCGGTCCCGTTCGAGCACGCCAGGAGGCGGTGAAGACGGGAATTCCGTCCACGCGGGTCGGCGGCGCCGGTCCGGCCACCGGCGGCGCGATGTGCAGGACGGCGACGTCGTGGTGTTCGGCCAGGCCACGCACCTGCTCACGGACGAAGACGCCGTCGATCGGGTGTTGTGGAGTGGGGTACCAGGGCGTTGCCACGAGAACCTTCACCGGCGCTCCAGTTCAGTTCTGCGAATTCTCGGCGAGCACTTGTTCAGCCACCGTGGAATCCACCGTAGCCCGAGCAACGGTGTATGACTATCCCGTCGAGCGCTACGCGCTTCTGCTGTCGCAGTCGCACTCCATTCGCCGAGGGGAAAAGGCTGGATCATGCACATCAATAGCGAGCGGGTAGTGGTGATGGGTCTGGGGTACGTCGGGTTGCCGTTGGCGGTGCGCGCCGCCCGGGTCGGGCACCGGGTGGTCGGCTTCGACCCGGACGAGTCGAGGGTGAAGTCGTTGGCCGCGGGGAAGTCCTACGTCGAGGACGTCCCGGACGCCGACCTGGGGGAGCTGATCGGGAGCGGGTCGCTCCACCCGACCTCCGACGCGAGCGACTGCGCCGGCTTCGACGTCGCGCTGGTCACCGTGCCGACGCCACTGCGGGAGGGCCAGCCCGACCTGAGTTACGCCGAGGCCGCGGCCCGGACGCTGGGCGAGCACCTCCGGCCCGGCGCGTGCGTGGTGGTCGAGTCCACCACCTATCCCGGCACCACCGAGGAGGTCGTCGCGCCGATCCTGGAGAAGGAGTCCGGGCTGACCGCGGGCGAGGACTTCGCGCTCGGCTACAGCCCCGAGCGCATCGATCCGGGCAACCGGGACTGGACGCTGGTCTCGACGCCGAAGGTCGTGTCCGGTGTGGACGCGGCGTCGCTCGACCGGGTCCACCGGTTCTACGACACCCTGGTCGAGCAGACCGTCCCGGTGGGGTCGACCAGGACGGCGGAGCTCGCGAAGCTGTTGGAGAACACCTTCCGGCACGTCAACATCGCACTGGTCAACGAGATCGCGATGTTCTCGGACGGGCTCGGCGTCGACGTGTGGGAGGCGATCGACGCCGCCGCGACCAAGCCGTTCGGGTTCATGCGGTTCACCCCCGGCCCGGGTGTCGGCGGGCACTGCCTGCCGATCGACCCGTCGTACCTGTCCTGGCGCGTGGAGCGCACGTTGGGCAAGAGCTTCCGGTTCGTCGAGTTGGCCAACGACGTGAACCGGCACATGCCCGACTACGTCGTCGGCCGCATCACCGCGGCGCTCAACCGGCGCGGCCTCGCGGTGCGGGGCTCCCGGATCCTGCTGTTGGGCTTGGCGTACAAGAAGAACACCGGTGACGCCCGCGAGTCACCCGCCGTGCGCGTCGCGCAGCTGCTCGTGGACATGGGGGCGGACGTGGCCGGCGCGGACCCGCACGTGGTCGAGCCGTCCCCGCTCGACGGGGTGGTCCGCCGGGTCGACGGCACGGCGGGCGAACTTGCCTCCGCCGACCTGGTCGTCCTGCTGACCGACCACGACGAGTTCGTGCCGGACGAGATCACCCGGCACGCTCGGCACATCTTCGACTGCCGGCGCCACCTGTCCGGTGAGCACGTCGAGCAGCTGTGACGCGGAGCCGGGTCGGGGGGGGGGGGGGGGGGGGGGGGGGCGCGGGGGGCGGCCCCCCCCCCCCGGGGGGGGGGGGGGGGTGTTCGAACCCCGGGCCCCCCCCCCTGAACCCCCCCCCCGGCTCAGCGGGACTCGCTGGTGATGGTGTTCCTGCGCTCCTCCAGTTGCTCCGAGAACTCCTGCCACGCGCCGGAACAACGTTGTGCGAGCACGGCGATGCCGTCGAGCCAGTGCGGTGGCACGCTGCTGAGCAACCGCTCCCGCACGTCCGCGTCGACCATCTGGAACTCGAGCCAGCGCAGCAGTGCCCGGCCCGGCTCGCTGAACCGCAGCGAAGGGTCCTGGCGCAGGCGTTGGAACAGCACGCGCGCGTTCGGCTCGGTGTGGATCGAGTCCCCGGGCCTCGGTCGGGGCACCTGCACGTCCGGCGCCGCGGCGGGGCGGCCGGTGGGCACGGGGCTGATGCCGCTGCGCACCCGCCTGCGCACGTCGGAGGCCGTGCCCAGCGAGATGCCCGCCTCCTGCGCGATCTGCCGGAGCGAGGCGTTCGGGTTCTCGGCCAGCAGTCGACCCGCCTCCTGACGTCGAGCCGCCGTGTCGACCGGGCGCACCCGCCCGTCCCGGCCGATCCGCGCGGCGGGCTCCGGCACGTCGGTCCAACCACGGCGCTGCGCGGCCACGGTCTTGGGGTCCAGCCCCACCGCTTCGGCGATCGCGGCGTCGGACCACAGCGGGTTCGCCTTGGCGACGCGGTGCGCCGCCGCCGAGCGGTCGACCAGGGACAGCGGCAAGCCGTGCGTGATGTTGATCTGAACGGCGAGCAGGAACGAGTCGTTCGCGTCGCCGTCGTAGAAGTGCACGTCGATCTCACGGTCACCGCGCAACACCGCCGCGCGTAACCGGTGCCTGCCGTCTATCACCCGCAACGACCCTCGCTGCACCAGAATCGGCGGCAGCGGCTCGCTCAGGTTGGCCAGCAGTCGGACGTGCTCGTCGTTCTCCCCGTCGACCCGGGGCGAGTCGGCAAGCACCAGGGTGGCGATCGGCACCCTGGTGGGCGTCCGGCCGGTGGTGGGCGATGTCCGCGGCACGTCGTGCCTGGTCTGATTGCTCACGGCGTCAAGGTCGGCGGCGTTGGTCATGGCTGAGGCACTTCCACTTCCTCGTCGTCGTAGGGCAGGCCGGCCCAACCGATTCCCTCGCGATACCTGTTCAACGGCGCGAGGGCGCGGTCGTCCTGCCACCCGTTTCTCTTGTTCCGAGTTCCGCTGGGCAGCCGGTGGCGTTATTCGGCGAGATGTCCCTCGCCGGCCTGGTGCTGATTTCGTGCGAAACGATCACGGCCGGGTGCTCGTCGATCCGGGATCGCGACGACAACCTGGTGCCGCACCTCCAACGGGAGGTCGGTCCGACGGTCCGCGGAACCAGGGTGGCGCCGGCTCGGTCAGCTCCGGATCTCGCGGTGCTCGCGGTCGGCACCGGCTCTGACCAGGCACGTCCGAGCTGTGATGATCACCGGGTCGCGGCGGCCCGACTCTCGGCAGGCCGCGGTCGACACCCTGCGCGCGGCGAGCCACCCCGGTCGGCAAACTCAAGATCACGTGCAACGACCACGTGAAGTCAACCCCCCTTGACCACATTCCGGTATGTCCGATTTGACGTTACCTCACGTCTAAAAGGAGAGACAACCCGGTTCGAGCGGCGGTCTGGATATCCACCCTTTCGGAGTCACTTCGCAGAAAGCTCGTCAACAGAGCGAAGTCGACCTCGAGAAGCGGTCGACACAGCAGTGACCACTATGAGTCGATCATACCACGATCGCCGCCCCGATGGCCGGGCCGTTCCCCGAACAAGCAAGCGGGAGGCCGTTCGGCCAGCTTATTCGATCGCGGTTCGATAATCATTCGACCATGATTCGACAGTTGGCCCGTAGGCGTCATCCGATCGACCTTGACAAGCGACGTTCCGGACGCAGTAGGTTCGAGATCGTCTGAGCACGTGGGGATTCAGTCAGCTTTTTATCGGAGGCGTTGTGCCGCCGCGGGGCCAACCCACCGCTAAACACGCGCCGCGGTGCCCCGGTGGGGCGGGGTTTATGCGATGTCGCACGTCGTCGCGGACGGCGACGTGTTCCGCGTCCACCGCCGCCGTCCCCCGACGGGCTCACCGAGCACCATCCCGCCGGCAACCCGACGGGCCCCGGTCGGCGGATTCCGTCGTCCGAACCCCGTGCCGGCCGCACGACGACAGGAGCAGACCTTGCCGTACACGCCACCGCTGACGCCGTTCATCAACCACGTCGCGGACCCGCTCGACCTGCCGTCGCGGGCGCCAGGCGACCCCGGGGCCGCCCGCGTGGTCCGCGCGACCGTGCTGGAGTCCGGGAACGGCCAGGTGACCCTGCGCGCGGAGACGTCCGCCGGCGACCACCTCTTCGCCGCGGTGACCGCGACCGACGACTCGGTCATCCGCGTGCGGCTGGCGCCGACGGCGGAGGTCCGCACCCGGTCCCAGCCCGCCATCGCCCTCGTCGAGGAACGCATCGCGCGGAGCGCCTCCGTCACCGTCGACGACGGGCTGGTCACCGTCGACGCGGGCGGGCTGGTGGCCGAGATCCGACTGGACCCCTGGCACCTCTCCTTCCTCGACGCCTCCGGCCGCGTTCTCGTCGCGCAGAACGGGGACGCCTCCGACGTCAGCTACCGGTTGCGAGTGCTGCCGTTCGGCCGGTCGACCACCGGTGACGGGCGGGTGATCGCCTACCACGAGACCTTCACCGCCGAGCCGGACGAGCACTTCTTCGGCCTGGGCGAGAAGTTCACCGCCTTCGACAAGCGCGGCCAGCGCGTCGTCAGCTGGAACTACGACGCGTTCAGCTCCGAGTCCGAGCGTTCCTACAAGAACGTCCCGTTCTACATCTCCAGCCGCGGCTACGGGGTGCTGGTGAACAGCGGAATGGCGACCGAGTTCGACCTCTGCCACTCGATCCACACGTGCGCGCAGATCATCACCCCTGACGACCTGCTCGACTACTTCGTCATCGCCGGACCTCAGGTCCCGGACGTCCTCCGCCGCTACCACCGGCTCACGGGCGCACCGCAGGTGCCGCCGAAATGGGCCCTGGGCACGTGGATGTCGAACGGCTTCTTCCGCTCAGACCAGGAGCGGACGCTCGACGTCGCCCGCCGGATCCGGGAGCGGAACCTGCCGTGCGACGTGCTGCACATCGACGCGTACTGGCAACGGCACGGGCTCTGGTCGCACATGGAGTGGGACGCGGAGCAGTTCCCCGATCCGAAGGAGCTCTTCGCCGGCCTCGAGGAGCTCGGCTTCCGCACCTGCCTGTGGATGAACCCGTACGTCAGCGTGGAGACCGAACTGTTCGCCGAAGGGGACGCCAAGGGTTACTTCCTCAAGCGGCCGGACGGCTCGACCTACGTCGCGGACGTCTGGCACGGCTGGCAGGCGGCGTGCGGCATCACCGACTTCACCAACCCGGCGGCGACCGCGTGGTTCCAGGAGTTGCTCCGGCCGCTGCTGGACCAGGGGGCGACCCTGTTCAAGACCGACTTCGGCGAGGGCGTCCCGGTCGACGCCGTCGCCGCGAACGGGCTCACCGGCGAGGCGCTGCACAACGTCTACTCGCTGCTGTTCAACGACGCCGTCGTCGACGTCACCGAACGGGTGGCCGGGCACCGGGTGGTGTGGGCTCGGTCGTCCTTCACCGGCGGGCAACGGCACTGCGGCCAGTGGGCAGGCGACACGAACGCGACCTACCCGGCGCTGGCCAGCACGTTGCGGGGCGGACTCTCGTACGCGCTCAGCGGCGTGCCCTACTGGAGCCACGACGTCGGCGGGTTCACCGGCGCGCCGACCCCCGACGTCTTCGTCAGGTCGGCGCAGTTCGGCGCGTTCTCGCCGCTACTGCGGTTCCACGGCAACGAGACCCGCTTCCCCTGGGACTTCCCCGCCGAGGCGGAAGCGCTGGTCGCCGAGGCGCTCCGCCTGCGCTACCGGCTCATGCCCTACCTGTACTCGGCCGTCGTCGCAGCCGCCGAGACCGCCGTGCCGGTGCTGCGTCCCCTCGTCGCGGAAGGGCTCGACGACCCCGGCGCCTGGTCCGCGGACCTGGAGTACCTGTGGGGTCCCGACATGCTGGTCGCTCCCGCGATCAACCGGGAGGGAGAGCGCACGCTCTACCTGCCGCACGGTGACTGGGTGGACCACTGGACCGGCGAGGTCCACGCCGGTGGCGTCCACCTGCGGACCCGCAAGCCGCTGGGGCAGATCCCCCTGTACGTCCGGCGCGGCGCACTGATCCCGATGGTGCAGCCGGGGGACAGGGTGGGCGACGGCCCCTTCGACGACCTGGTGCTGAGCTACTGGGGTGACGCCGACGCGCACACCGTCGTGCGCGACGAGGGGCCGTCGACGGAGGTCCGGGTCACCCGGGACGCGGCGGGCCGGGTCGACGTCGTCACGAACGGACCGGCCGCGGTGCGAGGGCTCGTCATCCCGCCGATCGCGGGCTCACCTGACACCGGCGCGGTCTTCGTCAACGGGATCCGGACCGAGCGAGGTCCCGCCGGGGACTGGTCCGGCATGGCCGGCGCCACGCTGTTCACGGTCGTTCGCGCCTGACCGCGACCCTGCGTGAGGTCGTCGGGGTGCCGGCGGCAGGCGAACCCGGGTCATCCGGGAGGGAAACCCCAGTCTCGTAAGGAGAGCAGCGTGGATCGTCGCACATTCCTCCGCACGGCCGTCGTGGGTGCGGGTACCTCGATGGCCTTCGGGTTCACCCTGTGGCCGGAGGCCCTGGGGTACCCGGCGAAGGCCGGACCGGGCCCGTACGGGCCACTGGGAGCGGCCGACGCCAACGGGATCATGCTGCCGCAGGGGTTCACCAGCCGGGTGATCGCCCGCTCCACCGAGACCGTGCCGGGCACCGACCACGTCTGGCACCGCGCCCCGGACGGCGGCGCGTGCTTCGCCGACGGCGCCGGGTGGATCTACGTGTCCAACGCGGAGCTGGACGGCCGCGCGGGCGGCGTGAGTGCCGTGCGCTTCGACAGCGACGCCAACGTCACCGACGCCTACACCATCCTCTCCGGCACCACGCGCAACTGCGCGGGCGGGGCGACGCCGTGGAACACCTGGCTGTCGTGCGAGGAGACCAAGCGGGGCTACGTCTTCGAGACCGACCCGTTCGGCGTGGAGCCCGCGGTGCGCCGGGACGCGATGGGTCGGTTCGCGCACGAGGCCGCCGCGGCCGACCCGGACCGCGAGGTGATCTACCTGACCGAGGACGAAAGCGACGGCGGCTTCTACCGGTTCGTCCCCGCCACCTGGGGCGACCTGTCCTCGGGCACCCTCCAGGTGCTCACGGAGGTCGGCGGCGCGCTGTCCTGGGCCACCGTGCCCGACCCGGACGGCAGCCCTGCCCTCACCCGCAAGCAGGTCGCGGGCATGAAGGTGTTCGACGGCGGCGAGGGCTGCTACTACCGCAACGGCACGTGCTTCTTCACCACCAAGGGCGACAACCGCGTGTGGGCCTACAACGCGGTCGACAACACCATCGCGATCGCCTACGACGACGACCTCGCCGGCGACCCGCCCCTGACCGGCGTCGACAACATCACCGGCGCCACCGTGGGTGACCTGTACGTCGCCGAGGACGGCGGCAACATGGAGATCTGCGTCATCACCCCGGACGACGTCGTGGCCCCGTTCGCCCGCGTCACCGAGCAGAGCTCGTCGGAACTCTGCGGCGTCGCCTTCAACCCCGCGGGCAACCGGCTGTACTTCTCCTCCCAGCTCGGCACCACCGGCACCAGCAGCGGTGGCATCACCTACGAGATCACGGGTCCCTTCCGCACCTCCCTGTGAGCCGGCCCCCTGCGACCGGGCGCCGCGGGCCTGGTTCTCATGGTCGACGCGTTCTCAGGTCGACCCCGGTCGACCTCGACCGATGCGGTCGGCGACTTCCCGCAGGCGACGTCGGCTCGCACCCACCTCGTCGGCCAGATCGCGGAGGGCGTCGGTGAGCTGCCCGAGAGGGGCGAGGCTCGAGGAGAACGCGGGAGCGTGAGCCGACACCGTGTCGAGGAAGCTGATCAGCTGGTAGGCGATCCTGCGCGCTGCCTCGACCTCGTGCACGTGGTGCCGCTCGTCGCGGGTGTCGAGGTCGGAGAGCCGGTCGACGATGTCGTGCAGCGCGCCGAGCCGTGCCGCCACCACCGGCAGGGTGTCGGCGCCGACCGCGATGGCATCGGCCAACGCGGGCTGGAACTCCTCCAACAACTTCTCGATCTCCGCGGCCCGTGCCGCCGCCCGTCTGAGAGCTGCCACCGGAAGCCGGGAGTGGGCCTGCAAGTACAGCTGCCACAGCCGCCGCAGCGCGTCGTCGGTGGTGGCCTCGCCGCGGACGGCGGCGAGGATCTCGCTCTGGTCCCGACGTGGCGGACCGTGCACGGCTTGCGCGGCGGTGATGAGGCCGCTGGGGTCGGGCACGGCGACCGCGACGCCCACCAGCAGCTCCCAGTCGAAGATGTGCTTGTAGGTCGCCATGGTCGTCCTCACCGTCGCCCACAGCTTCGGATCGGTGGGAGCCGCACGACCGAGCATGGTCAACGCGTGCACGATCTGGTAGTCGCGTGCGCGTGGCAGCGTCGTGGTGAGCAGGTCCGGGTCCTTGTGGATCTCCGTCCTCACCAGGTGTTCGGCGAGGCCGCTGGGGCGCAAGGGCTCCCAGTAGTCACGGCCGGCGTCGTCGTCGGAAGTGCGGTCGTGGACGAAGCGGGCCATCCGGTTCGACCAGCCGACGTCGTCGACCCTGGAGTAGCACTTGAGCAGCGCCACGGCGTCATCTTCGTCCCGGGCGCCGTAGAGGCAAGCCAGGGCCATGTAGGCGGTGAGGCTGTCCTCCGCGACCTTCACGTCAGCCTGCTCGGCGGCGCGACGCCAGTAACGCCGCTCGTGCGTCGCCATCAACTCGGAGGTCGGATCTCCGGGCTTGGCGGGCAGCTCCGCCGCACCCAGCAGCGCGGTGAGAGCGGCGACCTGGCAGCCCATCGGCGACCTGGCCGAGGGCTCAGCACCCTCGTCACGGACCTTCCGCGCCGCCACGGCCCAGTCGACGCCGCGACCGCGGGGAACCGCGGGCATGAGTTCCGCCAGCCTGGTGAGTGCACGGTCGAAGCACTTCTCGGCAGCCAGGGGGGACAACACCCAGGGCGCCAGCCGCCGGTCCTCCGCGTCGTCCAGGATTTCCTCGACGGCGGCGGTGCTGCTCCGCAACAGCCGCCACCAGGCACCGGCGGAACGGGCCAGCAGCAACAACTTGACCGGGTGTTCCCACTCGTTGCGCGCCAGGTGCTCCAGCAGCACGGTGATCGGCTCGGGCTTGGTCTCGGCGTAGTCGACGACCAGCAGGGTCGGGCGCCGCAGCCGTTCCAGGTGGGCCAGGTCGTCCCGGACCTCCAGTCGTGCGATGTCGGTCTCGGCGACGAACGCCGCCGCGTCGCCCTGGCGCGCGAACAAGCGCACGAGCTCGTGCGCCAGACGGGTCTTGCCCGACCCGGACGGGCCGTGGAGCACGCACGCGGCGAACCCGGGCTCACGCGCCCAGCCGAGCAGGTCCACCAGTTCGTCACCGCGCACGACGAGAGGCAGCGCCGCGCGGGAAGGGTGCAGGAGCCCCATCGGGGAGCGCAGTGCGGGCGGGGCCGGCGCGGTGATCTCGGACAGGTCGACCGGATCGAGGAGCGGCTCGCCGCCCAGGTGCGCCCTCAGCAGGGGTCCGCATCGCCGGTCGAGCAGCAGGCGTTCGACGGGTAACGCGGTGAGCCGGTCGACACCGGCCTGCTGCACCACCCCGATCACCGCGCCCCGGCACACCACCGGGCCACCTGACATACCCGGCCAGGGACTGCCCCGTCCCGGGAAGACGGCGCTGGCGACGGTGATGTGCAGCGCACCGCTGCCGTCGGCCGTGGCGGGGTTGACGTACCCGTCGGCGTGCTCGAAACCCACGGGCGGATCTCCGGGTTCCGCGCGGAACTTCGGAAAGCCGAAGACCTCGACCTTGAGCCTGGGCGCGTCCGAGGCCGGGGCACCCCACCGCGCCACCGGCACCTGCCCCAGCGCGTGCCCTGGCACCAGCCGCAGCACGGCGACGTCGAGACCTTCATCGGACCACAGGACCTCGGCCGGCCACCACGGCGCGCTGCCCGATCCGACCTCGACAACACCATCGGCACCGCACACGTGCCGTGCGGTGACCACCAAGTCCCCTCCGACGCGGAAGCCGGTCCCGTCGGTCGACGACGACCGCAACGCCACGACGCAGCTCCGCGCCGACCACACCACAGAGCCTCCACCGGCGAGGGCATCCTCGGCGAATGCCCATCCACCAGTAACGAGCGCGACCGAAGCACAGGGATACCTCGCCCTGTGCGGCGGTCATCACCATCACGCGCGCGACCGCGACGAAACGCACTCCGGGCACCAAGGCGACGACTATGCTTCGCGCCGGGAATTGCCTCGAAAAGGAGCAGCATGAAACGCCTCACCGCGTGTGCCACCCTGACCGCCGTGGCCCTGTTGGCGGCCCCGACCGCGGCCGTCGCCGAGCCGACGTCCCCCTTCAGCGGCACCTGGACCAACCGGGGCGGCGTGGTCGGTGATCTGACCTGGTACAACCGCTCGGTGGGCGTGTCCGGCGACGTGCTCGACTACGAGACCGCGGGCAGCACCACGGTCCAGTTCGAGTTCTACCAGGCGTCCAAGCTGCTCAGCGTCCAGACGCGGACGGCCTCCGACGGCGTCAAGCCCTTCGGCTGGACCGAGCCGGGCCCGGCCGGCGGCTTCACGCGGGTCGACATCACCCTCATCCACAGCGGTGACGAGCTCTTCATCGCCGGCATCCGCCGACCGTGAACACCTGATTTCGTTCTTCTGCAACGAAATCAGCCGCCTTCCGAATCGGATCCGGGGCGAACGGGTCCGTCCCGGCGGACCCTTTCCAGCGTGGCGGAAAGGCTTGTCGGCGGTCGTGGCCCGTTCTTAGCGTCGAACCCGTGTCGATGCAGAGATCGCTTGTCCCGCTCGTCGTGGCGGTCACGCTCGGATCAGCCCTCACGCCGGCGGCGGCGGCGCAGGCGCCGCCGGCGGCTCGCGCGGATGTGAACGGTGACGGTGTCGCCGACCTCGTGATGTCCACGGGCGCACGGCTGACCTACAGCGGCGACACCTACCTCATGCCGCACGACCTCGGCGGTTCCGTCCAGGTCGTGCCGGGCGGGACGGCGTTGCCCGGCGCGCCGGCGGCGCTGGTCAACCAGAACACCGCGGGCATCGGGTCGGGCATGGAGGCCGACGACCGGTTCGGCGCCGCCGTGGCGACCGGGGACTTCAACGGCGACGGCCTCGCCGACGTGGCGATCGGCAACCCCGGCGAGTCGCTGAACGGCCTGGCCGGCGCCGGCGCGGTGTCCGTCCTCTACGGCCGCAGCACGGCGCCGTACCTGCGGACCATCGCCGGCGCCCTGAGCACGATCACGCAGGACACCGCGGACGTGCCCGGCGCGGTGGAGGCCGGTGACCTGTTCGGCGCGTCGCTGGCAGCCGGGGACTTCAACGGCGACGGGTACGCCGACCTCGGGGTCGGTGCGCCGGGCGAGGCGATCGAGACCAAGGCCCGCGCCGGTGGCGCCTGGGTCTTCTACGGCGGCGGCGGTGGGCTCACCACCCGCAACGTGGCCGGATTCCACCAGGACGACCCGGACCTCGCCGGCGCGGCCGAAGCGGGCGACCTGATGGGGTGGGCGCTGGCCGCCGGCGACGTCACGGGCGACAACCGCGACGACCTCGCCGTCCTGTCCGCCGGCGAGGTGATCACGGGGACGACCGGCGCGTGGGGCTCGGTGCACCTGCTGCACGGCTCGGTCAACGGCCTGGCCGCGACCGCGTCGTCGTACGTGAGCGTGGGCGTGGCGGCCACCGCCGGCAAGTGGCGCAGCGTGGTGATCGGCAAGTTCCACGGCGGCGCCAACGCCGACGTGGTGGTGCAGGCCGACCACCGGCGTGGCGGGCCGGCGTTCTCCGGCGCGCTGGTCGCCGTGCGCGGATCCCGGACCGGGCTGACCGGCAGCGTCCAGGTGATCGACCAGGACACCGCGTCGGTTCCGGGAGGGACCGAGGCGGGCGACTACTTCGGCGGCGCGCTGGCCGTCGGCGACCTCGACGGGGACAAGGTCGACGACCTCGCCGCCGGCGCGATCAAGGAGAACACCCGCGCCGGGAGCGTGTTCCTGTTCCGCGGCTCCCCGAACGGGCTGCTGGCCACCGCCCCGACCGCCTTCGGCCAGAACGCGGCGCCGATCAACGGCGACGAACAGCCCGGCGAGGGGTTCGGCTACGGCCTGCGCATCCTCGACCTCACCGGTGACGGCACACCGGAACTCGTCGTCGCGTCCCCGTGGGACGGCGGGTCGGCGCAGACCGGAGCCCTGTTCCTGCTGACGATCCGGCTGTCCGGCGACGCCCTCGCGGTCACCGGCTCCCGACGACTCACCCGCGCGGAGATCGGGACCCCGTCCGGGTTCGGACCGGGCGCCCCGATCGCGGGTGGCGCGCACGTGCTCAACGACAACCTCGACTCGCCTCGCTAGGGGACGGACATGACCCAGTTCAACCGCCGCGTCTTCGTCCTCGGTGGCATCGCCACCGCCGGTGCGCTGGGCTGGAGCGGCAACGCGTCGGCCGCCCTGGCGTTCCCGTTCACCCTCGGCGTCGCGTCGGGCGACCCGCTGCCCGACGGTGTGGTGCTGTGGACCAGGCTCGCGCCGACCCCGCTCAACGGCGACGGGCAGGGCGGGATGCCCAACCAGTCCGTGGACGTGGAGTGGCAGGTCGCCACCGACGAGCTGTTCACCGACGTCGTGCAGAGCGGGACGGTGACCGCTTACTACGCCGGCGCCCACTCGGTGCACGTGGAGGTCCACGGACTCCAGCCCGATTACGCGTACTACTACCGGTTCCGCACGGGCGGTCACCTCTCCCCCGTCGGCACGACCCGCACCGCGCCCGCGTTCGACGTCGTGGGCCGCGATCTGCTGATGGCGTTCACGTCGTGCGCGCACTACGAAGACGGTTACTACACCGTCTACCGGAGGATGGCCGAGGACCGGCCGGACCTCGTCCTGCACCTGGGCGACTACCTCTACGAGGGAGGCAAGGGCACCGACGGGGTCAGGCAACACCTGGGCGGGGAGATCGTGAGCCTCGCCGACTACCGGCGGCGCTACGCCCAGTACAAGACCGACGCCGACCTCCAAGCCGCGCACGCCGCCGCTCCCTGGCTGGTCGTTCCCGACGACCACGAGGTGGAGAACAACTACGCGAACATGACGCGCGCGAACAACTCCCCGGTACTGACCGCGCGGGAGTGGGAACAGCGACGAGCCGACGCCTACCGCGCGTACTACGAGAACATGCCGCTGCGCGGCGGGGCCAAGCCCAACGGCGCGGACATCCTGCTCTACCGGCGGGTCCGCTGGGGCGGGTTGGCCACGTTCCACCTGCTCGACACCAGGCAGTACCGCCACGACCAGGCGTGCGGTGACGGGTGGCGGTACTGCCCCCCGGCCGGTGACCCGGCGCGCAGCCTGCCCGGCACGACGCAGGAGAACTGGCTGCTGGACGGCCTGGGCCGGCGTCACGGCATCTGGGACGTGATCGGTCAGCAGGTGTTCTTCGCCCGCCAGGTCGACGCGGGCGACGCGGGCAACATGGACGCGTGGGACGGCTACCCGGCCTCGCGCGACCGCATCCAGAAGGGCTGGGTGCAGCGCGGCGTGCGCAACCCGGTGGTGCTGACCGGGGACGTGCACCGGGCGTGGGCCAACAACCTCAAGATCGACTACACCAACCCCGGCGCACCGGTCGTGGGCACGGAGCTGGTCACCAGTTCGGTCTCGTCGGGAGGTGACGGCGCGGACAGCACGGCGATCCCGCACGGCGCCTACAACCCCCACCTGAAGTTCCACTCCCAGCACCGGGGCTACGTCCGCACCAAGGTGAGCCAGACCCGGATGGAGGTGGACTTCCGCGTGGTCCCGAAGGTCACGACGCGGGGCGCGGCGGCGTCGACGCAACGGTCCTTCGTCATCGAAGAAGGCCGCCCGGGCGTGCAGAACCCCTGACCACCAGGTGGTCGGTGAACCAGATCGAGATCCCCGAAGGGAGTCACGATGCTCGCACTCGTCGGGCTCGTCACCGCCGCGCTGCTGACCCCCGCGACCGCTCCCGGTGGTGTCGCCCTCACCGACGGGACGTCGTCGTACCCGCGCGTGATCAGGCTGGAGCACGCCGACGCCGCGCATCGAGGCCGGATTCTCGCCTCGACCAACACGACCGACAGCGGCACGATCCACGAGAGCACCGACGGCGGTGCTTCGTTCCACCCGATCGCGGCCATCCAGACCCGACCGGCCGCGGGCGAGTGGTCCGGCAGCTCGACGCTGTTCGAGTTCCCCCGGCAGCTCGGCGCGGACCCGGCCGGCACCCTGATCTGGGCCACGTCGATCAACACCTTCCGCGGTGGGCGCGACCGGCCGAACCCGAACTCCCGGATCGTGGCGTGGAAGAGCGCCGACCACGGCCGCGTCTGGCACCAGGTGAGCAGGCCGCTCGTGACCGGGACCGCGGGCCACGGCGTGTGGGAACCGGAGTTCGCGGTGACCGACGCCGGTGAGCTCGTGGTCCACTTCTCCGACAAGACCCAGCAGCCGAGGTACGGGCAGACGCTGGCCCGCAAGCGATCCACCGACGGCGGTGAGACCTGGGGGCCGACGGTCAACACCGTCGCGGTGGACGCCCATGACGACGAAGACCTCGCCAAGGAGGACTCCCCCGGGATGCCCGTGGTGCGGCGGCTGCCGAACGGCACGTCCGCCATGGCCTACGAGTACTGCAACATCGAGCCGGTGGGAGGGGCCGGCCACGGGTGCCGGATCTACACCCGCACCTCGCCCGACGGCTGGGACTGGGGCGCCCCGACGGATCGCGGGACGATCGCGAGGACCGCCGACGGCAAGCACTTCGCCCACGCGCCCACGCTCGCCTGGGCGCCGGGAGGAGGCCCCGACGGGCGGCTGCTGCTGATCGGGCGGCTGGTGCGCGGCGCCGACACCGAGGGCGATCCCGACACCGGTCCCGCCCCGGTCCTGCACCCGCAGAGCGGGAGCACGATCTTCGCCAACACCAGCAACGGGCTGGGCCGCTGGTACGAGCTGGACTCACCCGTGAAGATCACGGACTTCGGCGCCGACGAAGCGCACACGACGTGCCAGAACTACAGCTCACCACTCCTGCCGTCCGCGGACGGCAAGAACGTGCTGCAACTCGCGACCGACCGGGTGGACGACCACTGCGGGGCGTTCTTCGCCACGGGACCGACCCACGGCTCGTTGGACAGCGGCGGCATCAGCACCGCGGCGACCTACCGGATCGTCAACCTCAAGAGCGGGAAGTGCCTCACCGCGGAGGGGAACTCGACCGCGGACGGGACGCGGGTCGTGCAGCAGCCCTGCGACGACGCCAGGCCGGCCCAGGAGTTCAAGGCGGTCGCCCGGGGAAGCGGCCTGTTCACCGTTGCGAAGGCAGGCTCGTCACCCGCCAAGTGCGTCGACGTGCCCAACGGCAACACCTCGGTGGACCCCGGCGACCGGATCCAGCTCTGGAGCTGCAACAACACCGGGGCGCAGAACTGGAAGCCGTCCCGGACGGGCCGCTCCACCTACCTGTTCAGAGCGCAGAACAACGACGACCTCTGCCTCGACATCCCCCGGGGCACGCTCGACAACGGCGTCCAGGCGCAGCTCTGGAACTGCACCGGCGCCGGCCCTCAGCTCTGGCACCTCCAGGTCCGCGGCACGTCGTGACCCCACGACTCAAGCCTGGTCGCGAGGGGTGATCAGGCCGGTTTCGTAGGCGATCACCACGGCTTGCGCCCGGCTGGTGAGGCCGAGCTTCACCATGGTGCGGTTGAGGTGCGTCTTGATCGTGGCCTCGCTGACGGTGAGCACGTCGGCGATGTCGTGGTTGGTCCGGCCGGTCGCCACGAGCCGGAGGATCTCCAGCTCCCGCGGGGTCAACTGGCCCAGGCTCGGAGGGGCCGGCGTCGGGACGCGGCGCGGCTGCCGGACGTACGCCTCGACCAGCCGGTGCATGACCGACGGCGCGAACAGCACGTCCCCGGCGGCGACGGCCTTGACCGCGGCGATCACCTGGTGCGGCTCGGTCTCCTTCAGCAGGAAGCCGGACGCCCCGGCGCGCAGCGCGGCGTAGACGTACTCGTCCAGGTCGAACGTGGTCAGCACGATGACGCGCGGTTTGGGGTCGGGCGCGTCGGCCAGGATGCGCTGGGTGGCCGTGATGCCATCCGCGCCGGGCATCCTGATGTCCATCAGGATCACGTCGGGACGGGTCTGGGCGGCGAGCGCGACGGCTTCGTGGCCGTCCGCCGCCTCGCCGACGACGTCCAGGCCGGGCGCGGCGCGCAGCAGGGCGGCCAAGCCGGCGCGGATCAGCACCTCGTCGTCGACGACCAGGACCGTGGCCTCGCGTAATCCCCTCATCACCGACACTTATATCGTCGGCGCCGTCGGGTCGAGGGTCGTCGGCAGCGTGAGTTCGACCACGAAACCGCCGTCCACTCGGAGGCCCGCGGACAGTGTTCCCTGGTAGAGCGCGGCCCGCTCGGTCATGGTGATCAGGCCGAGCCCCGCGCCCGAGTCGCTCGCCGACGGTGTTCCCGGCTCGTTGGCGACGCGGACGGTGAGCCGGTCGGCCTCGCGGCGCACCTGCACCACCGTGGCGGCGAGCCCGGCGTGCTTGATGACGTTGGTGAGCGCTTCCTGGACCACCCGGTAGGCGCACAGCTGGAGTCCCGGCGGCAACCGCTCGACCTCCGCCGGCGTCAGGTCGAGCGTGACCGGCAGGCCGGTCGCGCGCAGGCGCTCGACCAGCTCGGGCAGGTGCGCCAGGTTCAGCGCGCTGTCGCCGGGCTCGTCGGCGGTGCGCAGCAGCATCAGCAGCCGGCGCATCTCGCGCAGCGCCTCCCGGCTGGTGGCCCCGATGGTGTCCACCGCGGCACGCGCGGTCGTCGGGTCGTCGTCGAAGACGTACCCGGCCAACCCGGTCTGCACGGCGATCACCGACATGTGGTGCGCGACGACGTCGTGCAGCTCCCGCGCGATGCGCAACCGCTCCTCGGTCAGCGCGCGCTCGGTGCGCAACTCCTGCTCGGTCCGCAGCTGCTCGGTGAGCACGGCGAGCTGCCGGTTGCGCAGCGCCAGCTCACGCCCCACGTTGCCCATGGCCCACGCGACCGTCGGGATCACCACGGCCTCGGCCACCGCGATGTACCAGGGCAGGCCCGCCACCAGTGCCGCCCACAGCAACGTCAGCACGACCGCCGCGGTGCACCGGGCGGTGACCCTCGGCGGGCGCAACGCCGCGACCGTGTAGAGCAGGAGCACCGGTCCCCAGAAGTTCAACGCGAGCTGGTCGTAGCCCAGTGCCAGGAACGCGACCAGCGCCGAGGTGCTCGTCGCCAGGACGAGCACCGGCGCACGCCTGCGCAGCGCGAACGGCAGGAAGATCGCCGCGGTGAGCCCGTAGGCCACCGGGTCGGCGCCCCAGCTCGTGGGCGCGTACTGCCGGCCGACCAGCCAGGCCGTCGCGACCATCGCGACGGCCGCCGCGGTGTCCAACGCCGGGATGGTCACCCTGCGGCCCCCGCGCATGGAGCCAGCATAGGCGCCGCGTGACCGCACCCGGACTACGAGGTGGTGTCGCCCGCGGGCCCCGGGCCGTGGTGGCCCCGGGACCGGCAGGGGTGCGACTCGTCGCGGTAGGAGCCCACTACCCGGAACGTCAGGGTTCCGGACGCAGGTAGAAGAGCTGGTTGGACTTCGTGGCGTCGCCGCACGTCCACTGGATCAGGGCGGCGCCGTTGCCCTGGCTCGCACCGCTGATGTCCAGGCACTTCGAGCTGTGCGCGGGCCGGGGCCGGACCGCGACGTCCACGCCGCTGCCCTCGACGTAGTCGAAGTGGAACTGCTGGTTGGCCTGCGGGAAACCGGCGCCGTTGCAGGTCCACTGCAGCACGGGCACGTCGTCGGTGTGCTGCCACGTCTTCACGTCCGCGCACAGCTTCGACGAGACGACCCGGAGCATGAAGTAGTCCGTGGCGCCCTGCCGCTCGATGGTGAACTGCTGGTTCTTGTTGCCGATCACGCAGTCGGACTGGGTCAGCGCGGTGTCCTTGGCCGTGTTCGCGACGCCGATGCACTTCTCGCTGTGCTTGGGGTGGATCCGGTACACCTTGCCCGGCTCGACGTAGAACGGCGTCGTCGTGTCCCCGATCCGGCCTTCCCAGTCGGCGCGCTTGTCCGCGAACGACGTTCCGGTCGACGTGAACGTGTAGACCCGGCGGTTGCCGTCGCCCGTCGCGTACAGCGCGGCCACGTCGGCCTTGCCGTCGCCGGAGAAGTCGCCGGCCGACACGACCGCCGCGTTGGTGTCGAAGGACGTGCCGGTCCACCAGACCTGGTCCGTCCAGGCGCCGTCGCCGGGGGTGAGCACGTTCAGCCGGGCGGTGTTGCCGCCCCGGTCGGACATGACCACGACCTCGTCCCGCCGCGCGCCGTCACCGTTCACGTCGGCGGCGAGGAAGGTCGCGCTCGCGCGGTTGAGGTTGCCCGCCCCGCTGTCCCAGCGCACGACCGGGTCGGCGAAGCCGTGCTGGACCCACAGCTCGGTCCGCGCGCCGTCGTAGCCGCGCAGCTGGCCGAGGTCGGCGCGGCCGTCACCGTCGAAGTCGCCCGCGACGAAGCTCGTCGTGGTCACGTCCAGCTTGGCCGCCCCGCTGTCCCACCGCAGCGCCGGCTCGCCGAACCGGCCGCCGGTCGCGGTGTGCACCCAGAGCTTGGTCTGCTCGCCCTGGTAGCCCTGGAAGGCCGCGATGTCGTCGTCACCGTCGCCGTCGAAGTCACCGGCGACCACCTTCAGGTACGACAGCCGGTAGGTCGTGCCCGACCAGGACTCGCCTTCCACCACGAAGCGGTTGCCGTCCGAGCGCAGCAGGTAGAGCCGGACCCGCCGGTCGGGGTCCTCCCGGAAGACCGCGACGTCGCCGCGCCCGTCACCGGTGAAGTCGCCGCGGACGTTGATCGTGCGGTGCGCCGGGAAGCCGCCGTTCACGCCGCTGTCCCAGCCGATGTGCCCGGCCGTGAACCCGGCGCCGGTCGAGATGAAGTTCCAGGCGGCCGTGCGGCCGTCGCCCTGGTCGAACACGGTCGTCACGTCCGCGCGCCGGTCCCCGTTCGTGTCGCCGCGGACCGGCGGAGCAGTGACCGCGCGGGGTGTGGCGGTGAGGTTCCAGCTGGTGAGGTCGGGGCCGGCGTGACCGGCCCGGTCGACGGCCCGCACGTACAGCGTCCGGTTGATCCCGATGGTCCCGCCGGGCGAGTCGGACCACAGGGTGATCGGCACGCTCGCGCGCCCGTCCGCCTCCGCACCGACCCACGACAGGACGCGGTCGGGCTGGAAGCCGTACCGGTACCCGGCGATGTCGGTGTCGGCGGCGGCGCGGTGGAAGGTCACGACGCCCGTCTCCCCCACCGCGCGGACCGCCGTGCCGTTCGGGTAGTCGACCGACGTCACGCTCGGCGCGTCCGGCTTGTCCGTGTCGACGGTGAAGTAGCAACGCGTGGTGTCCGGGCTGGTCAACGCGGCGTCCTTGGCCCTGGCCCGGTAGTTGAACACGGTGCCGGGCTGGTCCTCCGGCAACGAGCCGGGCGTCAGCGACGGCCAGCTCACCGCGCCTCCGGAGCCGATCACGGGAGTGGTCGACGTGGCGATCACGGTGTCGTCCCGCAGGATCTCCAGGATGCCGGACACGTTGTCGCCCTCGGGGTCGGACAGGACGCCGGAGAACGTCGGCGTGCCGGTGTTGAACGGGGTCGGGTCGGTCGCCGTGCCGCACGGCTTGGGCGGCACGGTGCCGACGCCGGTCGGCACGCGCGGCCGGGAGTTGTACTCGACGTTGATCCTGGCCGTGTTCGCGTAGAAGTACTTCCACTGGTCCTGGCTGCCCTCGACGTCCGCGTCGATCCGCAGGCCGAACGCCACGGTGTCCTTGTTGGCGGTCGCCGCGTCCTGCACCACCTTGGTGAGCGCGGCCGACGAGAACTCCATCGGGAAGTCCGGCTTCGGGCACGCCGTCGACTCGTTGGCCGTCCCCTTCGCCGAGGCCAGGTAGGTCGACCAGTGGCCGCCGGAGTTGTTCCAGGTCAACGGGACCTCGGGGTCGATCGCCTTGGTGCTCCACAGGTCGACCGAGGTGGCCGCGCAGGCGGCGGAGTGGTCCATCGTGATGGAGAACCACGCGCGGGTGATCTTCGACCCGGCGATGGCGCCGGAGTTCATCTGGAACAACGACCGGTACAGCCCGGCGGTGCCCCAGGTCTTGCCGACCTTGGCCTTGTTGGTCTCCTTGGTGCTCCAGTACGACGTGCCCGGCGAGTCCTTGTTGACGTAGGTCCACCGGTTCTGCCCGGCGCTGAACGACGGGTCGATGTAGAGCGGGTAGGTGGTGTCGGGGCCGGTCAGCATCGCCGGGTCCGGCGTGACCACCAGCTCGTCCTCGCCGACGCGCAGGTCCATCGCGCGTTCCCGGCCCTTCGGCGCCTTGCCCGCCGCCGCGACCCGTTGACGGGGTGAGTCCCACATCATCGGGGTGTCCGAGGCGAACACGACCCGCCCGGTGTCGTCCACCGCGGCCGTCGCACCGTCGGCGCCGGGTCTGATGGTCAGGCCCTTGGTCGCCGTGCCGTACCTGATCGCCCGCAGCGCCGGGTTGGCCGCCGCTACGGCGTCGCGGACCACCAGCACCTGGGAGAACCCGTCGGAGTCGGCCCGCACCCGCAGGTCCACCCCGGGCAGCACCTCGGGATAGGTCGCGGTGTCACCGTCGAGTCGCGGCGCGGGCAGGGTGGCCTGCCACGACAGCGCCAGTTCCCGGCCGTCGCGCTCGACCGTCACCAGCGGCCCCGCTCCGCCACCGGAGAGCCGGAGGCCGGTGACCGTCGCACGTGGACTGATCGAACCGTCGGCGGCACGGGCGAGCGAGGTGTCGATCGGCACCCAGGCCCCGGCCTTCCTCGTGCGCACCGGCGCCGCGTACTGCTCCAACGTCCTGGTGCCGGACGGGTTCGCGAACACCCGCGTGGTCTCGGTGCGGAGCTCGACCAGCTCGACCGGCTCCCGGGCGGGCGCCGGTGCGGTTCCGGCCGCCTGCGCGGGAGGCGTGCAGAGCCAGACCGTGACGCAGAGGGCCAGCGCCAGGTGCACGGCCGACCTGCGCGGTGCCGATCTTCGGGGTGAGGACATCAGCGCTCCTAGGCGTGAGGGATCACTTGGACGTTATGGGGGCGCGTCGTGCGGCGGAAAGCGTTTCCAGCAGCGTTGAAACGCTGTCGCGGTGAAAACGCCCGTTCCTACGCTCGGCTGTCGCTGTGGTTTCGGTTCTGCGTTCGATGCCGAGGAGGCGACTGATGAGAAGACCTGTGCGCCGGTTGATAACCGGCGTGGTGACTTTGGCGGTGGCGACGACCGCGGTGGTGTCCACACCGGCCCTGGCCCAGCCGGGCGCCGCCGTGTTCCAGCCCCACCGCGAGCCGTCCGTTCCGGGGCACGACGCCCGCGCCGTGCCACCCGAACCGAACGTCGCCGACGCGGCGGCGGTGACGAGGACGCCGGACGTGACCTGGCCCAAGGCGGGCGTCGCGGAAGTGGCGCTGGACGGGCTGCGCACGGCGGGCGACACCGCCCGCGCGGGCGATCTGCCGATCTCCCTCAGGCGGGTGAACGGCGACGTGCCGACGGCCGCCGCCGCACCCGGCAAGGTCCGCGTCGAGGTGCTCGACCAGCGGTTGGACGGCCCGCTGCTGCGGATCAACCGCGCCGACGGCGTGCGGCAGGACGGTCCCGTCGAGGTCGAGGTGGACTACTCCGGCTTCGCGCAGGCGTACGGCGGCGACTGGTCGGTCCGACTGAGGCTGGTGGCGCTGCCGGAGTGCGCCCTGAGCACACCGGAGCGGGACGAGTGCCGGGCCACCCCGCTGGCCACCCTGAACAACGGCTCCGGGCGGCTGACCGCGCGGGCCACCGCGACGCCGGAGGCGAAGTCCGGGCTGTACGGCGTGATGGCGGGCGACTCCTCGGGCGCCGGGGACTACAAGGAGACGTCGCTGTCGCCGTCCTCGACCTGGGTGGCCGGCGGCTCCTCCGGCGACTTCGGCTGGAACTACCCGATGGCCGTGCCGCCGAACGTGAACGCCGCGGCGCCCCAGCTGAACCTGTCCTACTCGTCCGGCTCGATGGACGGCCGCACGTCGGCGGCCAACAACCAGCCGTCCTGGGCCGGCGAGGGCTTCTCCTTCGAGCCGGGCGGGTACGTCGAACGCCGGTACGTCGCCTGCTCGACGGACATGAAGCCGGTGGACAACACCAACGCGAACAACACCAGGAAGACCGGCGACACGTGCTGGCGCACCGACAACGCCACGTTCACGCTCAACGGCAAGGGCGGCGAGCTGGTGCTGGACGACGTCACCAAGAAGTGGCGACCGCGCAAGGACGACGGCACCGTGGTGGAGCGCTTGACCGGCGGGAAGAACCCGGACGACAACGGCGAGCACTGGAAGATCACCACCCGGGACGGCACGGAGTTCTACTTCGGGCTGAACCAGCTGCCCGGCTGGAGCACCGGCAAGGAGATCACCGAGTCGGTGTGGACCAACCGGGTGTACGGCAACCACGCGAACGAGCCGTGCCACAAGACCGCGTTCGCCGACTCGTCCTGCGTGCAGGCCTGGCGGTGGAACCTCGACTACGTGGTCGACCGGCACGGCAACACGATCAGCTACTTCTACGACACCGAGACCAACAACTACGGGCGTGAGCTGACCGCCACCAAGGTCTCGTCCTACGTCCGCGCCGGGCGCCTGGCCCGGATCGACTACGGCCAGCCCAAGGACAAGATCTTCACCACCAAGCCGGTCGGCCAGGTCGTGCTCAAGGCCGCGGACCGGTGCATCCCCGGAATCCCGGCCGCCGACTGCGTCGCGGCCAAGCCCGCGAACTGGCCGGACACGCCGTGGGACCAGGCGTGTGCCAGCACGACGAACTGCAAGGACAAGTACTCGCAGACGTTCTGGACGCAGAAGCGGCTGGAGAGCGTGACCACCAAGGTGTGGACCGGTTCGGCGTTCCGCGACGTCAACACCTGGAAGCTCACCCACAACTTCCAGGCCCCGGGTGACGGCACCAGGGCCGGCCTGTGGCTGTCGTCGATCAGGCAGACCGGCCTGGCCGGCACGCCGGTCGAGCTGCCGCCGACCACGTTCGACGGCATCCAGCTGAACAACCGGGTTGACGCCACCAACGACATGGTGCCGCCGATGAACTGGTGGCGGATGAAGAAGATCAACACCGAGTCCGGCGGCCAGGTGGTCGTCACCTACCAGCCGCCGAACTGCGCCCCGACCGGGACGCGGCCCGCGCCGGACGCCAACACGCTGCGGTGCCACCCGCTGAAGTGGTCACCGGACACCCCGGACGGCGTGGCCAAGGAACGCACCGACTGGTTCCACAAGTACGTGGTCGGCGGCGTGACCGAGAAGGACCTGACCACCGGCGTGGTCGCCGAGGAGACGACCGTCGAGTACGCCGGCACGCCCGCGTGGCGGCACGACGACGAGGACGGCCTCGTCCCGGCCGAGCGCAAGACGTGGTCGCAGTGGCGCGGGTACGAGAAGGTGCTGGTCAAGAAGGGTGACGCGGGCGGCGAGCAGTCGCTGACCGAGACCCGGTACTACCGCGGCATGGACGGCGACAAGACCGCGGCGGGTGGCCGGAAGTCGGTGCAGGTCCTCGACTCGAAGAAAAGTCCCTGGCCCGACCGCGACCCGCTGTCCGGCTACGAGCTGGAGGAGATCACCTACACGAAGGCCGGTGGCGTCGAGCGGTCGCGGTCGATCACCGACCACTGGGTGCAGGGGCCGACGGCGACCCGCAAGGCGGCCTGGGGCACGACGGAGTCGTTCCAGACCGGCGAGAAGAAGTCCCGGCAGACCAACCTGCTCTCCGACGGCACCTGGCGCGAAACCGGCAGCGATAACACCTACGACCCGCGCGGGGTGCTCCAGCAGACG
Organism: Saccharothrix luteola; assembly: GCF_020859565.1. Taxonomy (GTDB): domain Bacteria; phylum Actinomycetota; class Actinomycetes; order Mycobacteriales; family Pseudonocardiaceae; genus Actinosynnema; species Actinosynnema luteola. Next base: position 458,621 of record NZ_JAJHUO010000001.1, read on the forward strand.
TTCGACCTGAACGACACCGGCACACCGGACGACGACACCTGCACCCGATACAGCTACGCGACGCAGGGTTCCCTGGTGGAGTTGCCGTACCGCAAGCAGACCGTGTCCGACGGCTGCGACGTGCCGGTCACGCCGGCGAACGTCACCGACGACGACCGTTTCTACTACGACGGCAGCGAAACCCTCGGCGCGGCACCGACCGTCGGTGACGTCACCCGCATCGAGGAACTCTCCGGCTGGGACGGCGGGACCCCGACCTACGTCACGACGACCCGCGCCAAGCACGACGGCTACGGGCGGCCGATCGAGGTCCTCGACGCCAAGAACCGCAAGGGCACGACCACGTACACGCCGGCGACCGGCGCGCCGACGAGCATCGCGGTCACCAACGCGTCGGGCCACCGCACCGTCACCGAAGTGGACCCCGCGTGGGGCGAGGAGACCTCGGTCGTCCTGCCCGGCGACCGGCGTTCCCGCACGACCTACGACGCGCTGGGCCGCGTGCTCAAGGAGTGGCTGCCCGGGGCGAACCCCGACACCCGTCCGGCCGACCGGGAGCACGCCTACCTGTTCCGCAACGACGGTCCGAGCGTGGTGACCACGAAGGACCTCCAGCCGGACGGCTCCTACGACACCGATTACGAGCTGTACGACGGCGACATGCGCCTGCGGCAGACCCAGGCCCCGGCGCCGGGCGGTGGCCGCACGGTCATCGACCACCTCTACGACTCGCGCGGCCTGGAGGTGAAGCAGAACGGGCCCTACCTCAACGACGCGCCGCCCGGCTACGACATCCTCATCCCCGATGACGACCTGCTGACGTCGCAGACCATCACCGAGTACGACGGCGGTGACCGGCCGACGGCGTCGATCTTCAAGGTCAAGGGCGTCGAGAAGTGGCGCACGACCTACTCGAACAGCCCCGACCGGCAGGACGTCGACCCGCCGACCGGTGAGACGCCGGAGACCAGGATCCTGGACGCCGACGGGAACGTGGTCGAGCTGCGCCAGTACAAGGGCGAGACGCCCACCGGCGACTACGACCGGACCACCTACGGCTACGACGCCGAGGGGAACCTGCTGTCGGTCACGGATCCCGCCGGGAACGCGTGGCGCTACACCTACGACGTGCGCGGCCGCAAGACCAGCAGCCTGGACCCGGATCGCGGCCTCACCGAGTACGGCTACGACGAGGTCGGCCAGATGACGAGCGTCAAGGACGCTCGCGGCGTCACCCTCGTCTCCACCTTCGACGACCTCGGCCGGCAGACCGGGTTGTACGAGGGGTCGACGTCGGGCAAGAAGCGTGCCGAGTGGACCTTCGACACGGTGGCCCCCGGCATGCCGGCCACCTCGACCCGATGGGTGGACGGCGCCGCGTACACCTTCGCGGTGACCGGGTACGACCCGTCGGGCAAGCCCACCGGGTCGAAGATCACCATCCCGGCGAACGAGGGCAAGCTCGCGGGCACGTACGAGTTCTCCAGCACGTACACCGTCGACGGCGAGATCGCGACCCAGAAGCTGCCCGCGGTGGCGGGTTTCGCCGAGGAGACCTTGACCTTCGGGTACGACAACTACGGGTTGCCGACGACGTTGAGCGGCAAGACCTCCTACGTCACGGGGACCAAGTACACCCCGTACGGCGAGATCGAGAACGCGACGCTGTCCACCGGCGGCAAGGCGGTGCGGCAGTCGTTCGAGTACGAGGACGGCACCCGCCGGTTGTCCCGCTCGGTGGTGCAGAGCGATTCGAGCGCGAGCCACCTGTCCGACGTGTCCTACCGGTACGACGCGGCCGGGAACATCAGGAGGATCGCCGACGCCGCCGACGCGGACACCCAGTGCTTCGCCTACGACCACCTGCGCCGGCTCACGAACGCGCACACGCCGAAGTCCGGCGAGTGCGGTTCGGGAGAGCTGGGCGGGCCGGCCCCCTACGGCACGTCGTGGACGTTCGACAAGGTGGGCAACCGGTTGAGCGAGACGAGGACCGGCGCGGACGGCAAGTCCACCACGTCGGCCTACACCTATCCCACTCCGGGCCAACCGCAGCCGCACACGCTGCGCAAGGTCACCACGGGCGACAAGGTGGACGAGTACGCCTACGACGCGGTCGGCAACACCACCTCCCGCAAGGGCCAGGCGCTCGACTGGGACGCCGAAGGCCGCGTGGCCGAGGTGACCGAGGGCGGCAAGACCACGTCGTTCCTCTACGACGCGTCCGGCGAGCGGCTGATCCGGCGTGACGCCAACGGGACCACGTTGTACCTCGGCGCGACCGAAGTGCGCCTGAACCCCGACGCCACCCTGTCCGCCACTCGCTACTACAGCCACTCGGGACACGTGGTCGCCGCCCGCACGTCGGACGGCAAGCTGACCTGGCAGGCCGCCGACCACCACAACACCGCGCAGCTGTCGATCGACTCGGAAACCCAGGCGGTGCAACGACGGCGGACCACCCCGTACGGCGAGGTGCGCGGCGCGGCGCCGTCGGTCTGGCCGGGTGAACGCGGGTTCGTCGGTGGGACGAACGACCCCACCACCGGTCTGGTGCACCTCGGCGCGCGCGAGTACGACCAGTCGACCGGCCGGTTCATCTCCGTGGACCCGGTGATCGACCACGAGGACCCGCAGCAGTTGCACGGTTACGCCTACGCGAACAACAGCCCGGTCACCTACACCGACCCGGACGGCCGTTGGGGCTTCAGCATCAAGACGATCACCAAGACCGTCTTCAAGCCGATCGTGAAGACGGTCGTGCAGCCGGTGACGTCGTGGGTCACCAAGTACACCCCGATGATCCACAACGCGGTCGAGACGCTCAAGGCCGTCACCGTGCCGGTCGTCAAGAACGTGATCAAGAAGATCCCCAGCGTGCAGAAGGTCACGCAGACGATCCGGAAGGTGGTCAAGGAACGGAAGGACTCGGTCAGGAAGTTCTACAAGAAGCACGTCAAGCCGAAGGTGGACCAGGCGAAGAAGAAGATCAACCAGTACAAGAAGTCGGCCAGAGCCGCGTTGAAGAAGGCCGACAAGTACGTCGACAAAAGTCGCGAGTGGACGGTGAAGCACATCAAGCCAGGCGGGAAGATCTGGGGCTACGTCAAGCTGGGACTCGGCGTGGCCGCCTTCGCCGGCTGCCTGATCTGCGGTGCGGCGGTCGCCGGGATGAGCGCGGTCGACATGAAGAGGGCGTACGAGGAGAAACGGGTGGACAAAGTGGCGTACGAGGCGATCGGCATCGTCACCTTCGGTGGCGGCACGAAGATCAAGTTCGCGTTGGACGCCGCCCGGAACACCGCCCGGGTGCAGGGCAGCATCTTCACCGGCACCGCACGACTGCACCGGGAGGCGACCGCGGCGGTGAAACGGCTGGAGACCATGGAAGCAAGGGTGGCCGGCACCGATATCGGGATGCTCGCCAAGGACGGCATCACGCTCGCCGCCAGCTTCACCAACGTCGACGACGACAAACACCACTGGAGCGGAAAGCTGTGACCCCGGAGGGGGCTCGGGTACCCGATGCCCGAGCCCCCTCCTCCGCTAGGCGGAGCCGCCGGCCAGCAGGGCGAGGCCGAGCGAGGTGATCGAGTGCAGCACCGACTGCCCGTTCTGGCGGCTGGTGACCAGGCCGGCGCCGCGCAGGGCCGAGGCCTGCTGGCTCGCGGTCGGCAGGGTCGTCGCCGTGCGGCGGGCCACTTCGCTGGTCGTGCAAGGGCTTTCGCCGATGGCCGCGAGCACCTTGGCACGGGTCCGGCCGAGCAGGGAGGCCAGCGAGGCACGCGTGCCGCCGAGCGCGGACCAGCCGAGTTCGTGCTCGACCGGGTACACCAGGATCGGTTCGTAGTCACCGTCGAGGAACGTGATCGGCAGACCCTGGCAGAAGAAGGACGGCGCCAGTTGCAGGCCCCTGCCACCCAGGTGCAGCTCACGGTCGACCGGGTAGCCGATCTCCAGCACCGGGTAGTGCCACCGCGCCGTCGGGTGCAGGTCTTCGAGCAGGCGTTCCCAGCCGCCGTCCGCCATCAGCGCCGTCTGCCTGGCGCGTTCCTGACCGATGCGGCCGGCCACGTGCGTCCAGTACGGCGCGAGGCAGGCTTCGAAGTACCGCTCGACCGCGTCGGCGAGGCGCACGACGGCCTCCGCACGACCCTCGGCGAGCGCGGTCGTCCACGACGGTGGGCGACGCACACCCACCAGGATGGACAGGTCCTGGCGGAGTCTTCGTCTCGGCGTGAGGCGCAGGGCCTCCAACCCTTCGGCCAGGGTGAGGTCGTCGGTGACCGGCGTGAGGAAGTCCGCCGCGTACCCGGACCGCGGCACGAGGTCGGTCAGCAGCCGGGTGTCCGCGGGCGCCTTGGGCCCCGCGGATCTCCGCCACTCCTCGAAGGTCACCTCACCCGTCCGCGTGCGCAGCCGGTACAGGCTGAGCAGCGTCTCCCACATCGGGTGCGGTGCGGCGCTGATCCTCGTCCTGGCAAGGTCTTCGGGCGTGAAGTAGATGCGCAGCACTGCTCCCCCCGGAGCGCTCCGTCGAACGTTGCGTCGGGTGATCCCCCCACCCGGCGTCCGACGCTAGGGCACGGCGGGGCTTCGGCGGCATCGGTGGACGGAAAAATACCGCCAGAGTTTAGGCGCATACCGCCAATGATTGACGACGAATGGCGCACCCTCGATTCGTGCTCGCGCGCGAAGCCGTTCGTGCGAACGCCGCCCTGCCGAACCTTTCCACGCAGGCCGAAACGCTTGTCCGGCGTGCTCCGGCCTCCCTAGCGTCCGGCCCGTGGTACCACGCAGATGCCTCGCCGCGGCCGTCGTCGCCGCCACCGCCCTCGCCGGGCCCCCAGCCACCGCGGCGTCCGGGTCGGCCGCCGAACCCGTCCTGATCAACGTCGCGGTCGACCGGGACGAAGGGCCGGTCCGGGCCGAGCTGCTCGGCGCCAACCACCGCCACACCGGCCTGGGCTACGGGATGTGGGACCCGGCGGCGGACGCGCCGAGACCGGAGGCGGTGCAAGCGGTCCGGCGAGCGGGCCTCAAGATGATCCGCTACCCCGGCGGCACGGTGGCCAACACCTTCCGCTGGAAGCGGGCCATCGGGCCGGCGGCGCACCGCGGGTGCCAGGTCGACGGCCGGGACTGGACCCGTGCGAACAGCACGTACGGGCCGATGGAGCACATGCGGTTCGTGTCCGAGGTCGGCGCGCAGGCGCAGATCATGGTGCCGTTCGCGGTCATCACCCCGGAGAACGCCGCCGACTGGGTCGAGTTCATGAACGCGGAGGTGGGGACGAACCCGAACGGGGGCACCGCGTGGGCGCAGGTCCGGGCGGACCACGGGCACGCGGAGCCGTACCGCGTGCGGTACTGGGAGCTGGGCAACGAGCACTACCTGCGGGACCAGCGCTACTGGATGCACCAGGACCCGGCGGTGGCGGTCGAGCAGTACATCACCGGTGGCACGGTCCAGCTCACCGCGGAACCGCTGGGCAAGGACTGCGCCCACCCGGCCGGCGGAGTCGCGGCGAGCGGTGCGGCCGGCGAGGTGTTCGAGGTCAAGCACGCGCCGGTGGTCGCCGAGAGCGTGCGGGTGACCGTCGACGGGGTGGCGTGGCGACGGGTGGCCGACCTGGCGTCCGCCGGACCTGACGACCCGGTCTTCGCGGTCGACCGCCCCGTCGACGGGCACATCAGGTTCGGCGACGGCGTCCACGGCCGCCGCCTGCCGCCCGGTGGGCACGTATCGGCGTCCTACCAGTCGACGCACCGCGGGTTCCCCGCGTTCTACCGGGCGATGAAGCAGGTCGACCCGACGATCCAGGTGTGTTCGAGCTGGGGCACGGTCGCGTTCCCGAAGAGGATGAAAGCGCTGGGCCACGCCGCCGAGTACGACTGCCTCACGGCACACCCGTACACGAACTTCGCCGCCGAGAAGGATGCCGCCGGCAACCCCAGGGACGCCTGGTCCAACCCGCTCGACGGGCACGACCAGCACATGATGGGCGCGTGGACCGAGGTCGAGGGCATCCAGGCGCTCAAGGCCGCGATCACGGCCAACGGCAGCAAGGCCTACGTGGGGTTGTCCGAGTTCGGCGCGCTGTGGGGACCCGATCCGGGCCTGCCCGCGCCCTACTACCGGTGGAACACCTCGATGACCCACGCGCTCTACATGGCTTCGCAGTGGGTGCGGTGGCTCTACCACGACATCCGGTTCGCGGAAGGCAACGACCTGTTCACCACGCCCGCCCGGTACGGCCTGTTCTTCGGCGCCGAGCCGGTGTTCACGTCGGAAGCGGTCACCCGTGAGGTCGTCAAGCCGCTCTTCGAGGCGGGCGGGCGGCGGCTGACCCGGACCGTGACCGGCAACCCGATCCGCGTGGTCGACCCCGCGCACTGCGGCAACGGCGACGACGGCTGCTACGAGGCGCTGGTCGTCGCGGCGACGCGCGGCGCGGACGGCCGAACCTACGTCATGGTCGTGAACCGACTGCCCGGCGAGTCCGACGCCGTGACCGCACGCCTGACCTTCACCGGCGGGTCCACCTCGGGCACGGCCCACCTGCGCGCGACCGACAGCGCCGCGTTCACCAGCTACAACGACGAGGCGGTGACCGGCGTGACGATGCGGACCGCGACGCTGCCGGTGACCGGTGGCGGTCTCACGCACACCTTTCCGCCGCACTCCGTGACGCTGCTCCAACTGGGCTGACCCGGCCGGGGCGACGCGGCGACCCGACTCGATCGTTGACAGACAGTCAGCCGATCGGGAAACTCCTGTGATACGTCAGTGCGTGCGCTGGATGACCTCGGCCGCGCGAACCGCAGGAAGACGCCGGCGGGTCACCACCTCCGAATGCCGACGTGCCATCGCACAGCCCGAATTGTTAACGCTAACATGGCCGCTGCCCCACCGCGCCCGGGAATCCCCGCCGATGACCGGCGACCTGTTCGCGCACCAGTCGTGACGATCCGGTTCGGACAGCCGCCGCACCGATGCCGACCCCTTCGCCTCCCCCCGGCGACCCATCGCCAATCCATGGAACGATCCATCAACAAGGGAACACCATGATCCGATCGCTCACATCCCCACGCCGCGGGCGGTTCGCCGCCCTCTTGGCAGCCGCCGCCCTGGTGCTCGCAGGCACGGTCGCCGCGACCACCACGGCCCCTCCGGCCGAGGCCCTGGACAACGGCGTGGCGCGCACGCCGCCGATGGGCTGGAACTCGTGGAACACGTTCGGTTGCAACATCAACGAGGCGTTGATCAGGCAGATGGCCGACGCGATGGTCAGCTCCGGCATGCGTGACGCGGGCTACCAGTACGTGGTGGTGGACGACTGCTGGATGAACCCCAACCGGGACTCGGCGGGCAACCTCCAGGGCGACCCCGGCCGGTTCCCGAGCGGCATGAAGGCGCTCGGCGACTACATCCACGGCAAGGGGCTCAAGTTCGGGATCTACCAGGCGCCCTTGGCCGAGACGTGCGCCCAGTACTTCGACTCCTACCCCGGTTCGACCGGGGCGCTGGGCCACGAGGAGCAGGACGCCCGCCAGTTCGCGGCGTGGGGCGTGGACTTCCTCAAGTACGACTGG
>NZ_JAJHUO010000010.1 GCF_020859565.1 Saccharothrix luteola
ACCCCAGCCGAGCGCCTCACTAAACTCCTCACCGACAGCAGTTGACCACCGTGATGCGACGACCGCTGGAATCCACCTGTCAAATCGAGCCGGACCTGACCACCGAGCCGATCGTCAAATCGAGCCGGGCTTGAGCGTGACCACCGGGCAAAACCCGACCACCACACCACCAGCCCGAACCCAACCCTCACCTCAGATTGCACAAATCCAACGGCACCCCATCCGCCGTCACGCACGGCAGGTACCCGGCATCCTTCATCCGAACCCGAGCCCCGTCGTGCTCCCGCACGTACGCCACGAACCGCCCCACCAACGACCCCGCCACCGGCTCCGACCGCGTGTACAAGTACTCCACCGTCCAGAACGGGTAGCCCGCCTCCACCCCCGCCGCCGCGTCGAACACCTTCCCGCCCAACGACAACGCGGTCAACGCGTTCGTCTTGCGCGCCTCGGCCACCGAAGGCGCGTCCGCGTACCCGATCGCACCCTCCACCGCACCGATCTCCCGCACCACGTCCGCGTTCTTGTCCCGCTCGCACCGGATCACCGGCGCCTCCGGCGCGCGATCCCTCACCCGGCAGTCGTTGGACGACAACGCGCTCTCACTCGCACCCAGCACCCGGCGCTCGAACAGCTCCCGCGTCCCCGACTCACCACCCCTGCCCACGATCCGGATCGGCAACGGCGAACCACCCCGCAGCTGGCTCCAATCCGTGTACACCCCCGCGTAGATCCCGCGCAGCTGCTCCACCGTGATGCTGTCGAGCCCGACCGAGCCGTGCACCACCACGTGGTAGACCACGATCGCCAGCTGCTGCGCGAAAACGCCCTGCACCTCCTGCTTGCCGTCCGACAGCGCCACCACCCCCTCCTCACCCCCGGCCACCTCGCGCACGCCCTGGATGCTCCCCGTCGCGGACGTGGTGATGTCCGCACCGGGGCAGGCCCGCTCGTACTGGTCGGCGATGGTGGCCATAGTCGGCATGAACACGCTCGACCCCTCCACCCGCAACTTCCCCGACGCGCACGCCACCGTCGCGTCGTTCGAACCCGGCGGCCACGCCAGCACCAGCACCAGCACCGCCGCCAGCAACGCGGCCAGGCCACCGGTCAGCCGGGGCAGGGTGAGCAGCCGCTCCGGGCGCTCGTCGTGCACGATCCCCGCGCCTCCGAGGCTGCCGACGACCTTCACGTCCTTGCCGAGCTCGCCCTTCGACTTGCCGTCCGGCTCACGCAGCACCACGAGCAGCTTGAACTTCTGCTTGCGCCGCAACGCGAGCTTCTCCAGCCGCACGCCGTGCCACACCGGCTCGCCCGGCGGGTCCGCCGGCACCGCCAGCCCGCCCCACTTGGCCACGCGCTGCGCCATCCGCTCCCGCACCGTCGGCAGCGACGCCTTCGCCGGACTCGCCTCCGAGCCGAAGAACTGCAGGCTCCGCCGGATCTCGGCCTTCATCTCCTCGGAGCCCGCCTCGGACACCCTGGCGTTCCACACGACCCGGTCGCCGAAGGTGAACGTCAGCGGCTTGTCGAAGTCCTCGCCGTCGATGTCGTAGCTACCCGTGTTGCGGACCCGGACCACCACGATGCTCATCCGGTCCAGCACCCGCACCAGTTCCCTCAGCTGGGGCGAGTTCGGGTCCGTCCCGTCGTGCAGCTGCTCCGGCCCGAGACCGATCTTCGAGTTGTAGAGCACCCGGAACCCGAGCCGCTTGCGGCGCACGAAGAGGCGGTCGATGACCGGCGTCGCGAACAGCAACCCGATCGCGAGCAGCACCGGACCGGGACCACCGAGGAAGTCCAACGCGGATTGCAGCACCTGCACACCGAATTCTCGGTCGGCGGACCGACCGAGAACCGGGTCATCTCCACGAGTTCACCTCGACTTCACCGGTCGTCAAGGGAGCTCGCCGCTCGAACCACCGATCAGTGCCCGACGTCGATGACCACGCGGGTCGGCGAGTCGAGCAGGAACACGCGGTGCCACGAGTCGCGCCGCATGCCGAGCCCGACGGTGAGGTTGGCCTCGAAGTCACCCGTGATCGCGAACGCCCGGACGTTGGTCAACGCGGGCGTCTCGAACTTCCGGGGACCGGTGTAGGTGAGGTTCCCGTTGTCGTCGTGCGCGGCGGCCGGCGCGAGCCGCACCTCCAGGAAGTAGGGACCCGGCAACGAGACGGGGTGGCCGGAACCGTCCTCGTAGAGCTGGTCGACGTTCCGGATGAAGAACTCCGGCCGGTGACCGACGAGGTCGAGCACGACGCGGTCGAACCCGACGTGTCTGCCCGTGCGGACGCCGGTCAACACCGGCGTTTGCGTCATCGAAGACGCGGCCGACGCGGCCGACGCACCGGACACACCCGACGCGCCCGACGCCGCGGACGCGGCCGGAACCGCGACCCCGACCGCAGCCATGGCGAAGACGAGCAACGCGAGTTTCCTGAAGCGGCTGTTCATGACGGTCCTCCAAGGGCTCACCCGGCTGAATGCCGGTACACCCCCAAAGACGTGTCGCACGTCACACGGTTGCCTGCGGATCGGCCAGGAAGTCCCCCAGCACGACCGGCGTCACCCCGTCCAGCTTGCAGCGCTCCAGGAACGCCAGGAAGTCCTCCACGAACGTGTGCCGGAAGTGCATCAGCACGATGTCACCCGCGTTCAGCCGACCACCGGCCTGGAACTGCACGACACCGTCGTTGACCGCCGCCGTCCACATGACCAGCGCGCTGAACCCGCAGTCGGCGGCGGCCCGGCGCGTCGTGTGGTCGAAGTTGCCGAACGGCGGGCGGAACAGCTTCGGCCGCGCCCCGAGCTGCGCCCGGAGCAGCTCCGCGTTGCCGCAGATCTCACCGCGCTGGAAGTCGTACGACGTGCCCGTCAGGTCGGGGTGCGTCGCTGTGTGCGCGTGGACCGTCGCGAGACCCTCGAACCCCTTGAAGTAGTCGGCGTGCCCGTCCACGTGCTTCGAGTTCAGGAACAGGGTCGGCTCGACGCCGCTCTTGCGCATCAACTCGGCCGCGGCCGGGTGACGGACCGCGCCGTCGTCGATCGTGACGAACACGTACGGCCGGTCGGTCTCGATCCGCCGGACCACCGGCACCATGCCGTCCACGATCGGCGGCACGTGCTGCTGGGGCGTGCCGAAGGCGTACGGCCGCTGGAACACGGGAATGGTGGTCCCGCCGGGACCGGGCACGGCCGTCGGCGGCGTGGTCGTCGTGGTCGTCGTGGCAGTCGTCGTCTCGGCAACGGCCGCCGCCGACGGGACCTGCCGCGCTTCCGGCTGCGGCGTGCACGCGCACAGCACCGCGACGACGGCGGCCAGGACCGCCACTCCCCTGGGTCTCATCCGGGCTTCCCCCTCGAACGGGCGTCACCCATCCAGGTGACGCTCACTCGATTGGAGACGCCACGAGGATCACTCAGGTTGCTCACGGGTTCGAGCCTCACCCGGCGAGGCCTTCGGCGCACCCTGGCTGCGGCGCCGTCACCCCGGGGATAGGGTCGTGCGGGTCTGTCCCGCAAGATCACGTGTGGAGGACCCGATGAGCCTCGAACGCCCCGTCGCGCCCGATCCCTACGCGCTGTTGCCGCAGGTGGCGTCGTTCACCCTCAGCTCGACCGACGTGTCCGACGGCCAACCCCTGGCGGAGGCGCAGGTGTACGAGGGCGGCAACACCTCGCCGCAGCTGAGCTGGACCGGGTTCCCGGAGGGGACCAGGAGCTTCGTGGTCACCTGCTTCGACCCGGACGCGCCGACGCCCTCGGGCTTCTGGCACTGGGTCGTGGTGAACCTCCCGGCGTCCGTCACCTCCCTCGACACCGGCGCGGGCGCCTCGGACGACACCTTGCCCGCCGGCGCGTTCCACGTGCGCAGCGACTTCGGCGCCCGCGCGTTCGGCGGGGCCGCCCCGCCGCCCGGCGACCAGGTGCACCGGTACTACTTCGTGGTGCACGCCGTCGACGTGGACGAGTTGGACGTGGACGGCGACGCGTCGCCCGCCGTGGTGAGCTTCAACCTGGCGTTCCACACCTTGGCCCGCGCGATCCTCGTGCCGACCTACGCCCACTGAGCGCGCGGACCCGACCCCGGGAACAAGTGCCTCACGTCGCGGGTTGCAGCACGACGTGAGGCACTTCGACCTGGTCATCATCGGCACCGGTTCCGGCAACTCCATCGCGGACGGGCGGTTCGCCGGCTGGAACATCGCGATCGTCGAGAAGGGCGTGTTCGGCGGCACGTGCCTGAACGTCGGGTGCATCCCCACGAAGATGTTCGTGCACACCGCCGACGTCGCCGCCGCACCCGGCTCGGGCGCGCGGCTCGGCGTCGACGCCCACCTGGACGGCGTGCGGTGGACCGACGTGCGCGACCGGATCTTCGGCCGGATCGACCCCATCTCCGAGGGCGGACGCCACTGGCGGGCCGAGGAGAACGCCAACGTCACCGTCTACGAGGGCACGGCCCGGTTCACCGGCCCCAAGACCCTCGACACGGGCACCGGCGAGGTGATCACCGCGGACCGGTTCGTGCTCGCCGCCGGCAGCCGACCGGTGGTCCCGGACGTCGCCGACCTCGACTCCGTCGGCTACCACACCAGCGACACGATCATGCGGCTCGACGCCCTGCCCCCTCGCCTCACCATCCTGGGCAGCGGTTTCGTCGCGGCCGAGTTCGCGCACGTGTTCTCGTCCTTCGGCGTGCAGGTGACCGTGGTCGGGCGGTCGGACCTGCTCCTGCGCCACGAGGACCACGAGATCGCCACCCGGTTCACCGAGACCGCCGCGCAGAAGTGGGACGTGCGGCTCAAGCGCAAGGCGGTGCGGGCCGAACGGGTCGACGGCGTCGTGCGGCTGCACCTGGAGGGCCCGGACGGCGCGGAGGTCGTGGAGTCCGAGGAGCTGCTGGTCGCGGTCGGCCGCACGCCGAACTCGGACCTGCTCGACCTGGCCGCCACCGGCGTCGACGTGCACCCCGACGGCCGCGTGGTCGTGGACGAGCGCCAGCAGACGTCCGTCGAGGGCATCTACGCGCTGGGCGACGTCAGCTCGGAGTACCAGCTCAAGCACGTGGCCAACCACGAGGCGCGGGTCGTGCAGCACAACCTGCTGCACCCGGACGAGCCGATCTCCTCGGACCACCGGTTCGTGCCGGCCGCCGTCTTCTCGTCGCCGCAGATCGCGTCGGTCGGGTTGACCGAGGAGCAGGTCGTCGAACGCGGTGTGCGCTACGTGAAGGCGTCGCAGGCCTACGCGTCGATCGCGTACGGCTGGGCGATGGAGGACACGACCGGGTTCGCGAAGGTGCTGGCCGACCCCGACACGGGCCTGATCCTCGGCGCGCACGTGATCGGGCCGCAGGCGTCGAGCGTGATCCAGCCGGTGATCCAGGCGATGAGCTTCGGCCTGGACGCGCGGACGATGGCGCGCGGGCAGTACTGGATCCACCCGGCGATGCCCGAGGTCATCGAGAACGCGCTGCTCAACCTGCCGCTGGCGGACTGACCGGCGCGGACGGCCGGACCACGAGACAGGACCACGAGAGGAGACCCGGTCGTACCCCTCGTGCGACCGGGTCTCCGTTCTGTCCGTAACCGACACATCGCGCCGGGAAGACGAGGCGTTATCACCTACACCGCGCGTGGTCGCATCGCCTACACCGTGCGCGGCCGCCCGGCGACCCACCCGAGCCCGGTCAGCACGACCAGCAAGCCCACCAGGACCAGCATCGACACCGTCCAGGTGCCCGTCGCACCGCGCAGCACCCCGAAGGCGAACGGCCCGGCGGCCGAGATCAGGTAGCCGATGCTCTGCGCCATCGCCGAGAGCCGCGCCGTGTCCGCGCCGGTCGACGTGCGCAACGAGATCATCACCAGCGCGAGCGGGAACATGCCCATCCCCACGCCGATCAGCACGACCCACAACCCGGGCGCCGCACCCGGCGCCAGGGCCAGCCCCAGCACACCCGCCACCGACAGCACGCCCAACACCAGCACCAGCCACGACTGCCCGGACCACCGCGCCGCCAACGGGGGCACGACCAGGCTCACGGGCACGCCCAGCACCATCGTGATGGCCAGCAGCAGCCCGGCCGTCGTCCGGTCCACCCCCGCGTCGACGAGGATCTGCGGCAGCCAGCCCATCACCGTGTAGGCCAGCAGCGACTGGAGCCCGAAGAACACCGTGATCACCCAGGCCAACGGGCTGCGGAACAACGGCCGCCCCACCCTCGCCGGCCGCACCACCGGCCGTGCGGCCAACCCGTGCCGGGCGCCCGCCAGCCACACCAGCAGCGCCGCCGCCGACAGGAACGCCCACGCGCCGACCGCCAACCGCCACGACCCGAACACCGACTCCAGCCCCGGCGTGAACGCCGCGCCCACCGCCGCGCCGGCCGCCAACGCCGCCGTGTAGACGCCGGTCACCAGGCCGACCCGACCCGGGAACGACTCCTTCACCACGACCGGGATCAGCACGTTGCACACCGCGATGCCCGCGCACGCGACGAACGTGCCGCCGAGCACCGCCGCCGGCCCGTCCACCACCCGCAGCACCAAGCCGACCGTCAGCACCAGCAACGACAGCGCGACCGCGCGGGCCATCCCGAACCGCCGCCCCAACCAGGGCGCGAGGAACGCGGCGAACCCGAAGCACAGCGTCGGCACGGCGGTCAGCAGGCTCGTCCACGCGGTCGACACGCCGAGCGACGTGCGCACGTCGCCGAGCACGGAGGCCAGGCTCGTCACGGCCGGGCGGAGGTTCGCGGCGGCCAGCGCTACGCCGATCGCCAACAGGGTGCTGCCGACCAGGGCAACTTGGCGGCTCCGACGCCCCTCACCCACGGCAGTGCGGCCAGGATGGTCGGCGATCGTCGCATTGGCATCGCCATCGGTGGCAATGTGGGCAGTCGACGGTGACCAGTCTGGCCGGGTCTGCTGGATTGGCACCGGACCACTATCGCAGACATGGGATGTTCGGATGAAAGGATGACGCTGTGCCGTTGGCCACTACTCGGCGGGCCGGGCTCGTCGACCAGGTGATCGACCAGATGAGGGGGGCGATCGCCGCCGGTGAATGGCCGGTCGGCCGTCGCATCCCACCGGAACCGGAGCTGGTCACCGCCCTGGGCGTGGGTCGCAACACCGTGCGGGAGGCGGTGCGCGCGTTGTCACACGCCGGGCTGCTGGAGGTGCGCCAGGGCGACGGCACGTTCGTCCGCGCGACCAGCGAGATCTCCGGCGCGGTCCGCCGGATGTGCGGCAGCGAGCTGCGCGAGGTGCTGCAGGTGCGCCGGACGCTGGAGGTGGAGGGCGCCCGCCTGGCCGCGACCCACCGCACGGACGAGGAGGTCCGCAAGCTCGAGGAGCTGCTGGCCGAGCGGGACGCCGCGCTGGCCGCGAAGGAGTGGGCCCGGCTGGTGGAGCGGGACACCGCGTTCCACGTGATGCTCGTGCAGTGCTCGCACAACACCCTGCTGGCCGAGCTGTACCAGGGCCTGACCGAGGCGGTCCGGGCCAGCATCACGGCCACCGTGGAAACCGACCACGAGGACGACCACGTGTCGCACACCGGCCTGCTCGACGCGGTCCGCGACCGTGACGCGGCCCGTGCCGCGGCGGAGGCGGGAGGCTTCCTGGAGGAGTTGCTGGAGCGGCACAAGGACTGAACCGCGGTCCGCGACCGAGGCCATCACGCCGTCCCGGGGTCGAGGTCCCGCAGGTTGACGACGACCTGCGGGCGGGTCTCACCGGCGTGCGCCCTCTTGGGGCGCCAGGCCGGTAAGGGCTTTCACGACGGGGCGGAGACCTCCCACGGCGGCGGATTTCCGCAGGAGGCCTCCTGGTGAATGGCTTGACCGGGCCCAGACCCACAACCCCCGAGGACCCACTTCGATAGTCGTCGCAATTGCGCGCACCGCAACCGTGGGATGCCCGATCGTTATCTGCCGCCTGACGCGGTCGTCAGGCGGTCTCCCGCTGCTCCCAGCAGTCCCGCAACGCCGCCAGGGTCGCGGTCACGGCGGGACGGCGGCCGGCCTGCGTGCGCCACACCGCGAACACCCGACGCGTCGGCGTCGGCCGGAACGGCACCGCGCGCACCGAGCCCGGCAACGCGCCGCGGCCGAGCCGGGGCAGCAGCGCCACGCCGATCCCCTTGGCCAGCAACGACAACTGCGTCTCGTACTCGGCGATCCGGTAGGCCAGGTCGGGTTCCATGCCCGCGCCGCGGAAGGTGTTCACCAGCCAGTCGTGGCAGATCGTGCCCTCCGGCTGGCAGATCCACCGCTCGCCCGCCAGGTCCTCCGGCACCACGGACTCCCGCTGCGCCAACGGGTGCGCGACGGGCAGCAGCACGTCGGCGACGTCCTCGCCGAGCCGCGCCCGCGACACCGGCTCGGGCACGGCCAGCGGCGCGTTCACCCAGTCGTGCGTGACGGCCAGGTCCAGCTCGCCGCGCGCCACCGCCTCCAGGCAGTCCGGCGGGTCGAGTTCGACCAGGCGCACGTCCAGCTGCGGGTGCCGTTCGGCCAGTCGCACCAACGCCGCCGGCAGCAGGCCGCGCGCGGCGGTGGCGAACGCGCCGACCCGCAACTCGCCGACGGCCGCGCCGCGTTGCTCCTCCAACGCCACCTCGGCGTGCTCGACCAGCGCGAGCACCTGCCCGGCGGTGGCCGACAGCAGGTGGGCCGCGTCGGTCAGCGCGACGCCGCGGCCCCGGCGTTCCAGCAGCGTGGTGCGCGTCTCCCGTTCCAGCTTGGCGATCTGCTGCGACACCGCCGACGGCGTGTAGCCCAACGCCGTGGCCGCCGCGCCGACCGAGCCGTGCTGCGCCACCGCGTGCAGGGCGCGGAGCCGTCCGAGATCCAGCATGTAGCAATACTAAACCGAAACCTTCAGAACTCGTCGCTGGTCCTAAACGATGAGACCGCTGAGACTCGGGGTGTGAAACCACGCCACGTCGCGATCGCGGTGCTCGTCGCCACCATCTGGGGGGTCAACTTCGTCGTCATCAAGGTGGGGCTGCGCGACTTCCCGCCGTTGTTCTTCTCCGCGCTGCGGTTCCTGGCCGCCGCCGTGCCGGCGCTGTGGTTCGTCGGCCGGCCCAAGGTGGCGTGGAAGTGGGTGGTCGCGGTCGCGTTGGCGCTCGGCGTGGCCAAGTTCGGGTTGGTGTTCGTCGGCATGGCGGCCGGGATGCCCGCCGGGTTGTCGTCCTTGGTGTTGCAGAGCCAGGTGTTCTTCACCGTGCTGTTCGCGGCCGTGCTGCTGCGGGAACGGCCGCGGCCCGTGCAGCTGCTGGGGATGGGCGTGGCGGCGGCGGGGATCGTGGTGATCGCGTTCGACTACGGGGTCGGCAGCCCGATCTCGGCCTTCCTGCTGGTGGTCCTCGGCGCGGTGGCCTGGGGCCTGGCCAACGTCGCCACCCGCTACGCCCGGCCGCCGGACCCGATCAACTTCATCGTGTGGGTCAGCGCGTTGGCGGTGCTGCCGCTGCTCGGGTTGTCGCTGGTCTTCGAGGGCCCGGCGGCGGATCTGGCCGCGTTGCGCGGGATGGGCTGGACCGGGGTGGGGGCGATCCTGTTCATCGCTTGGGTGTCGACGCTGCTCGGCTTCGGGCTGTGGAACCTGCTGCTGCGGACCTACGAGGCGAGCGCCGTCGTGCCGTTCGCGCTGCTGGTGCCGGTGGCGGGGATGTTGTCCGGCCGGCTGCTGCTGGACGAGACGATCACCGCGGTCCGCCTCGGGGCGGCGGCGCTGGTGATCGTCGGCATGGCGGCCACGACGGTGAAGCGGCGTGCGCCCCGCGTGGCGGAGCCGGTGCTCGTCGGGTCAGCGGCGCCGTAACTTCGCCAACCGCTTGCGCACGCCGCGCACCATGTCGTCCTGGCCGAGCTCCTGGTACCGGGTGATGGCCGCCAGCCACCAGTGCCGCGCCATCTCGTGGTCGTGCAACCGCCGGGACAGGATGCCCCTCGACACCGCCACCCGCGCCTCCCGCAGCCGGTCGTCGTGCTCGACCGCCAACCGCATCGCCGCGGTGTAGTGCTCGTCGGCCAGGGCGTGGCGGCGGCGTTCACGGGCGACCGTGCCGAGGTTGAACAGGATGTCCGCCTCACCGCGCCAGTCGCCCAGCTCGCGGTAGAGGACCAGGGCCTCGTCGTAATGGGCCTGCGCGATGTGCAGCTCCCGCGCGCGGCGGGCGATCGAGCCCAGGTTGTGCAGCGCCTGAGCAGTCCCGGGCCGGTCGCCCAGCTCACGGCTGAACGCCAGGAACTCCTGGTACAGCCGCTGCGCCACGTCACGCTTGCGCATCTCGCGGGCGAGCCGGGCCAGCCGGTGCACCGCCTGCGCCTCGGCGACCCGGTCACCGGACTGCTTCGCCACGTCCAGCGCCAGGTCGTACAGCAGCCGGCAGTCGTCCCAGTGCCGCCGGTAGAACAGGAAGCCCGTGAGCAGGAACGCCAACCGCAGCGCCCGGTCGTGGTGACGCGTCAGACCGGCCAGGACGACGGCGTAGACCAGGGTCGGGTGCTCGATGTCCAGCCACGCCAACGCCTCGCTGGAGAGTTGGTACGCCGGGTTGCGCCGCGCGTCCGCTTCCTCGGTGGCCGAGATGTAGTGGTCGAGCAGGCGCGCCACCGCGCCGTCCCGGTCCGCCTCCGGCTCTTCTTCCGCCTGTTTCCGCGCGTAGAGCCGGAGCAGGTCGTGCAGGCGGAACCAGCCGCGCGGCTCACCGGGCTCGACCATGTGAGCCCTGCGCAACGACCGCAGCAGCTTCTCGGCCTCCCCGTCCGCCAGGCCCGCCAGCGCCGCCGCGGCGGCGGTGCTCACCTGCCGGCCGGGGTTGAGCGACAGCAGGCGGAACAACCGCGCTTCGGCGGGCGTGAGCCGCTGGTAGGACAGGTCGAACGCGGCGTGCACCCCCGAGCTGTCGCCGAACGACAGCTCGCCCAACCTCGTGGACGCCTCGCCCAACGCGGACACCAGGCTGTCCAGCGGCTGCTCCGGGTCCGCGGCCAGGGTCGCGGCCACGATGCTCAACGCCAGGGGCAGGCGACCGCACAACCGGACCAGCTCCGAGGCGGAGCCCGGGTCGTCCACCACGCGGTCGTCGTCGGGCCGCGCCGCGCGCACCGCGCCGTCCAGCAGGCTCACCGCCTCGGCCTCGTCGAGCACGTTCAGGTCGAGCAGGCGGGCGCCGATCAGGTCGGCCAACGTGTGGCGGCTGGTGACCAGGACGCGATGGGTCCGCGTGCCGGGCAGCAGCGGGCGCACCTGGTCCGCGGCCGACGCGTTGTCCAGCACGATCAGCACCGGCGGCAGTTCGGCGAGCTTCGACCGGTACAGCGCCTCACGGCCCGCCCGCTCGCCGGGGATGTGCTCGGCGAGCACGCCCAACGCGCGCAGGAACGTCGACAGCGCCACGTCCGGGGTCACCCGCGCCTCGGGGTCGTAGCCGCGCAGGTCGATGAACAGCACGCCGCCGGGGAACCAGCCCGCCGCGACCGCGTCGTGCGCCGCGCGCACCGCCAACGTGGTCTTGCCGACACCGGCCAGCCCCGACACGGCGGAGAGCACCACGGGCGCGGCGGCCGGTTCCGGGCCGGGTCGCAACGCCGCCGCCAGCGCGTCGAGGTCCGCCGCGCGGCCGGTGAACAGGTCCACCGGCGGCAAGCCGGCCAGCGCGACCGGGGCGGGTTGGGTGAAGGCGACGTCCCGCGCCTGGATCAGCGGCCCCGCCACGGTCCCGCTCATGTCGTTGCGCGAATCCACCACATGCCTTTCTACCGCCCGCATCGGTGATTGACGACCCGCCGGCGTTCCGCTGGGCTGGAGGTGTGGAGCATCGCGTGCTGTCGGCCAGGACGATCGTGCTCTGGGCGGTCGGGCTCGGTGTGGTGGCGGTCGGGTCCGTCGTGCTCCTGCTGGTCACGCTGGGGTCCGGCGAGCCGCAGGACGGGGTACGCCTGGACGTCGTCCGCACGGCGTCCGGCATCGTGCTCGGCACGGGCGGCGCGGCGGCGTTGCTGCTCACGGCCCGCCGCCAGCGCTACGCGGAGCTGGACCTCGTGCAGAAGGACCACGACGCGACCGAGCGCCGCGTCACCGAGCTGTACGGCAAGGCCGCCGACCAGCTCGGCAGCGACAAGGCCCCGGTGCGGCTGGCCGGGCTGTACGCGCTGGAGCGGCTCGCTCAGGGCAACCCCGCGCACCGGCAGACGATCGTGAACCTGATCTGCGCCTACCTGCGGATGCCGTTCACCCCGCCGCCGGAGGTCCGCGCCAGGACGCGGATCGGGCCGCGCGACGCGCACCGGTTCCAGGAGCTGGAGGTCCGGCAGACCGCGACCGCGCTGCTGGCGGCCCACCTGCGACCGGACGCACCCGAGGTGTTCTGGGCCGACATCACGCTCGACCTGTCCAACGCCACGCTGGTCAAGCCCACCCTGACCCTCGCCCGGGTCAAGTCCGCGTCGTTCGCCGGCACCACGTTCGTCGGCCCGGCGGCGTTCCGCGGCACCGAGTTCACCGGCACGGCCGACTTCCGCGACACCCGCTTCCGCGACCTGGCCGACTTCCGGCGGGTCACATTCGGCGACTCCGTGTTCCGGGGCGCGGTGTTCGAGGGCCGCACGGACTTCGGCGTGCACACGACGGCCAAGCTGGCCGACGCCCGGACGCGGACCGGTGACGTGCGGCGGAAGTGGCCGGCGGGGTGGGTGGAGCGGGCCGCCGAACCCGGCTGGGCCGCGCTCGTGCCCCTCGACAAGCCCGTTTGACCCGAACGGGCGACGTATCCCCCGTCCCTCCGCCGGTACCTTCACTTTGTGACCACCCGTGAGCGGAGGTGTGACGTGTGCACCGTCTTCCGCCCGTCCCTCCGCCTGACCGCGGACACCATCTAGCGATCGTCCACCTCGGACCACGCTGATTCCCTCACGCACGGATGCGACCGCACGGCCCACGACGGGTTCACGCGGGCAGGTCCGCCCGGCTTGCCGGTCGGGCAGCCACCCGCCGCCGTCGCCGAGCCGGTCGTCCACGCGCTCCGCCCACCGGTGGCACAACCGCGCGACTTGTCGGTCGCGCGCACCGCGGTCGGATGTCGTCAGGCGACAGGTGGCGCACCCGCGGGAGGGATGACCGGAAGTCCCGGTGGCACGCCCTTCTCCAACAACGCCCACACCGCGCCGGTGTCGAGGTGGTCGGCGACCAGGTCGCCGAGCAGGTCGAGCTGAGCGGACCGCCGTCCGGCGAAGTCCACGTCCGGCGCGGGGGTGAATCCTTGCCGGCCCGCGTGGCCGGCGGCCCAGCGCAGGAGCGCGCGGCGGAACCCGTCGTTCTCCAGCAACCCGTGCCAGTGCGTGCCGGCGACCCGGCCGCGCAGCGCGCCCTCCGGGGTGCCGTCCGGCAGGGTGACCAGGGCTTCCTCGGCGTTGCGGGTGACCACGCCGTGGTGGATCTCGTAGCCGGTGACGGGCTCGCCGAACGCGTCGCCGTGCGGTGTGCCCAGCGTCTTGTCCGCCTCGAACCGCACGTCCACGTCGAGCAGGCCCAACCCCGCCACCGCGCCCGCGCGCGACTCCACCGCGTCCTCGATCGTCCGGCCGAGCATCTGGAACCCGCCGCAGATGCCGAGCACCGGACCGTCGTGCGCGGCGATCGCGTCGGCCAGGCCGGTGGCGCGCAGCCACCGCAGGTCGTCCACCGTCGCCTTCGACCCCGGCACCACCACCAGATCCGCGTCGGCCAGCCGGGACGGCTCGGTGACGAACCGCACCGACACGCCCGGCTCGCACGCCAGCGCCTCCACGTCCGTGGCGTTGGAGATCCTCGGCAACCGCACCACTGCCACCCGCAGCCACTGGTCGCCGCACGGCGGCTCGGGCCGGCCGATCACGCCGTCCGCCGCGTAGGACAGGGAGTCCTCCGCGTCCAGCCACAGCTCCTCCCGCCACGGCAGCACGCCGAGCACCGGACGCCCGGTGAGGGCGTCCAGCTGCCGCAGGCCCGGTTCGAGCAACGCCGGGTCGCCGCGGAACTTGTTCACCACGAACCCGGCGACCAGAGCCTGGTCGGCGGGGTCGAGCAGGGCCAGCGTGCCGAACAGGTGCGCGAACACCCCACCCCGGTCGATGTCGCCGACCACGAGCACCGGCAGGCCCGCGGCCCGCGCCAAGCCCATGTTCGCGATGTCGTTCGCCCTGAGGTTGATCTCGGCGGGCGAGCCCGCGCCCTCGCAGACGACCACCTCGAAATCGTCGCGCAGCCCGTCCAGGGTGGTCAGGACCGTGGCGAACAGCTCGGCCTTGCGCTCGCGGTAGGACAACGCGGACACCTCGCCGACCGCCCGGCCCAGCACGACGACCTGCGAGCTCCGGTCGCCGCCCGGCTTGAGGAGCACCGGGTTGAACCGCACGCTCGGCGCCAGCCCGCACGCGGCGGCCTGCACCGCCTGCGCGCGGCCGATCTCGCCGCCGTCGGCCGTCACGACCGAGTTGTTGGACATGTTCTGGGCCTTGAACGGGGCCGTCCTCACCCCCTGCCGGGTGAGCCACCTGCACAGACCCGCCGCCAGCACGCTCTTCCCCGCGTCCGACGTGGTGCCGGCCACCAGCAACGCACTGCGCACAATGTCCCCTCGTTGTCGGTCCGGGCTGACATCATCCACGGCATGGTCGACGTCCCCCCAACCGCGGTCCTGGTGCACAGCCCCTACCTCGGGCCCGCGAGCATGCGCCCGCTCGCCGACGCGCTGGCCGAACTCGGTCACCCCGTGGTGCTGCTCGACCTCCAGGTGACGGTCAACGCCGCGCCCGTCCACCAGCGGCTGCTCGGCGTCTTCGCCGACGCCGTGGAGGACTCCCTGGTCGAAGGCGACCTGGTGCTCGTGGGGCACAGCGGCGCCGGTCCGCTGCTGCCCGCGTTCGCCGACGCCCTGGAGACGCCCGTGCGCGGGCTGGTGTTCCTCGACGCCGAGCTGCCCACGCCGGGCCGGAGCTGGCGCGACGACGCGCCCGCCGAGCGGATGGCGCACCTCAAGACCATCGCGCGGGACGGGCTGATGCCGCGCTGGGACCTGTGGTTCGCGCCCGAGGTGCTGTCGGCGATGGTGCCGGACGTGCGGCTGCTGGAGGAGATCGTGGCCGAGGCGCCCGAGGTGCCGCTGGCGTTCCTGAAGGAGCCCCGGCCCACCGTGGCGTGGACCGGGCCGTGCTCGTACGTGAAGCTCAGCCCCGCCTACGACGCCGCCGCGGCGGCGGCACGTGAGCTCGGCTGGCCCGTGGTGGAGCTGGACAGCCACCACCTCGGCGCGGTGACCTCACCCCGCGAGGTGGCGCAGACCCTCGTGCCGCTGCTCAGCAGACCGTGAGGATCTCCGCGCCGTCCGCGGTGACCACGACGGTGTGCTCGAACTGGGCGGTCCAGCTCTTGTCGCGGGTGGTGACCGTCCAGCCGTCGTCCCACAGGTCGTGCTCGATGCCGCCGAGGGTGATCATCGGCTCGATGGTGAACGTCATGCCCTCTTCGATCACCGTGGGCACGTGCGGCGCGTCGTAGTGCAGCACGACCAGGCCGCTGTGGAAGGTGCGGCCGATGCCGTGACCGGTGAAGTCGCGCACCACGCCGTAGCCGAAGCGGTTGGCGTAGGACTCGATGACGCGGCCGACCACGTTGAGCTGCCGTCCCGGCTTGACCGCCTTGATGGCGCGCATCGTGGCCTCGTGGGTGCGCTCGACCAGGAGGCGGGCCTCCTCGCTCACCTCGCCGGCGAGGAAGGTGGCGTTCGTGTCGCCGTGCACGCCGCCGATGTAGGCGGTGACGTCGACGTTGACGATGTCACCGTCCTCGACCACGGTCGTGTCGGGGATGCCGTGGCAGATGACCTCGTTCAGCGAGGTGCAGCAGGACTTGGGGAAACCGCGGTAGCCGAGCGTGGACGGGTACGCGCCGTTGTCGCACAGGAACTCGTGCGCGACCGCGTCGATCTCGTCGGTTGTCACGCCGGGCACGATCACCTTGCCCGCCTCCTGCAACGCCTGCGCCGCCAGTCTGCCCGCGACGCGCATCGCCTCGATCACCTCGGGCGGCTGCACCCAGGGATCGGTGTTGCGCTTGGGTTCGGGTCGGTCGACGTACTCGGGCCGCTCGATCTGGGCGGGCACCGGACGGCGCGGGGACAGCACACCTGGCTGGAGGACGGCACGCACGGACATGCCCTCCAGATTACGGCTCAGCGTGACGGGGCATGCGCCACGTGTCCGTTACGCGGTCGCTCCAGGTCACCAACGCTCCTCCACGCGCCTCCGGAGCACCACCTCGGACCGTCGAGGTGGTGCGGCCGGTTCGGTGGTCGGATCCTGCTCGAACCGGGCCTGGGTGGGGATGTGGCAGTCGCCGGGCCGTTCAGCCCAGCGCGGCCAGGAAGCGGGCCGAGGCGTCGACCGCGGGTGCGGAGCTGTTCGTGCCCAGGAGCAGGGTCGCGAACGCGATGTCGCCGCGGTAGCCGACGAACCAGCCGTGCGAGTTCGTGCCGTCGCCGAACTGCGCCGTGCCCGTCTTGCCCCGCACGTCCCCGTAGGGCTTGAGCTGCGGCGCGGTGCCGGTGTCGACCACTTCCCGCATCATCGCCCGCAACGGCTCCAGCACGGCGGGCGCCGGTGGGGTCGGGGTGTGGTCCACCTTCGTCTCCCGGCCCTTCAGCAGCGTGGGCACCGGCATCTTGCCCGTCGCCGTCGTCGCCGCCACCAGGGCCATGCCGAACGGGCTCGCCAGCAGCTTGCCCTGGCCGAACCCGTCCTCCGCCCGCTCCACCACGTCGGTGGCGGGCGGCACGGAGCCGGTGATCGTGGTGATCGCCGGGATCTCGAAGTCGACCCCGAGGCCGAACGAGTCCGCCGCCTTGGTCAGCGCGTCCGGCGCCATCCCGGCCGCGAGCTGCGCGAACGTCGTGTTGCACGAGAACGCGAACGCCGAGTGCAGCGGGATCGTGCCCTTGTCGAACTCGTGGTCGTTCGGCACGACCCGGCGACCGTCGATCACCGCCTTGCCAGGGCACGGCAGCGGGCTGTCCGCCGTCGCCTGCCCGGACGACAGGGCCGCCGCCGCCGTCACGATCTTGAACGTCGACCCCGGCGGGTAACGGCCGCTCAGCGCCATCGGGCCCTCGGCGTCGGCCGGCTCGTTCTGCGCCACCGCCAGGATGTCGCCGGTCGACGCCTGCAACGCCACCAGCATCGCGGCCTGCGGCACGGGCTCCAGCGCGTCCTCCGCCGCCACCTGCACGCCCCGGCTCAACGCGGTCGAGATCGCCTGCGCCGGCTCCGGCGCCTGCTCGTGCAGCGTCTCCACCTCGTCACCGGCCGCGTTCACCGTGTAGACGCGCAGCCCGGCCTTGCCCGCGATCTCCTCCTCCACCGCCTTGCGCACGGCGGGCAGCACCTGCGAGCCGAACGTGCGCGACGGCGCCAGCAGGCTCGTCTGCGTGGTGAACCGCACCCCCGGCAGCTCGTAGATCGCGGCCTTCACGGTCCGGTAGTCCGCGTCGCGCAGCGCGGCCACCTGGTAGACCTGCCCGGCGGGCACCTTCGACACCCCGTCCATGATCGCCGGCTGGGTGATCGAGGGGTCGATCGGCGTCAGCGCCGCGGCCAGCGCACCGGCCACCGCGTTGACGTCACCGGCCTCCTGGGCGTTGAGCAGGATCGACACGACCTGCTCCGGCGCGAGCAGGGGCGTGCCGTCCCGGTCCAGCACGGGCGCCAGCGCGGGCTTCACGTCGGCCACGCCGAGCGACTGCTGCACGGCGAGCTTCGGGTGCACGACCGACGGCGCCCAGTGCACCTTCCAGTCGTCCTCCTCGCGCCGCAGGTCGAACTTCGTCTGGTAGCTCCACGCGTGGTCGTGCCCGAGGTCCCAGTCCAGCTGCGCGGTCGCGTCGGCGGTGGTCGACTCGCCCGCCGAGCGCACCTGCTCGACCTTCGTGGTCAGGCCCTCGGGCTTGAGCACCTCGCGGACCTTGCCCAGCACGTCCTTCGCGCCACCCGGGTCGTCGGTCAGGCCGGCCGCGCCGTCGACGTCACCGGCGGCGAGCTTGGCCAGGAAATCGCCCGCCACCTGGTCCGGACCTGGACGGGACGAGAACAGGCCGCAGCCGCTGACGAGCAGCAGGACCACCCCGGGAAGGACCAAGCGGGACAGGGACGGCTTGCGCGCGATCACGGCGCCGAGTATGCCCGGTGCGGCCGGCCGCACGCCGCGACGGTCTCAGAACAGCACGGTCGCGTACTGGCCGACCTGGGAGAACCCGATCTTGCGGTACGCCGCCTTGGCCACGTCGTTGTAGGAGTTCACGTACAGCGACGCGGTCCGGCCCAGGGTCCTGACCAGGTGTTCGGCCACCGCCGCGGTGCCCGCCGCGCCGATGCCGCACCCACGGCGGTCCGGCCGCACCCACACGCCCTGGATCTGGCCGACCTGCGCCGACATGGCCCCGATCTCGGCCTTGAACACCACGTCGCCGCCCTCGAACCGGGCGAACGCCCGCCCGCCCGCGATCAGCTCGGCCACCCGTGCCCGGTAGGACACGCCGCCGTCCTCGGCGCACGGGTCGACGCCGACCTCCTCGATGAACATGGCGATCGCGGCGGGCAGGTACCGGTCGAGCTCGTCCGGCCGGACCGGCCGCACGAGCGGGTCCAGCGGGATCGACGGGCTGCCGCCCAACGCCATCAACGGCTGGTCGGCGCGCACCTCGCGGGCCGGTCCCCAGTCCGGGGACAGCTCCTCCCACAGGCCGAGCACCTGCTCGGCGGGCCCGACCAGCGACGAGCACATGCGGCCCCGGCGGCGGGCGCGGTCGGCGAAGCCGCGCAGCGCCTGCGCGTTGCCGCGCAGCGGGATGAGGTTCGGACCGGCGAAGCACAGCGCGTCGACCCGGCCGCCGCGCAGCGACCGGTGGTCGTACGCCCACACCTCGCCGCCGAGCCGCCACGGGTCGAGACCCGCGACCTCGACCCGTGCGGCGACCATGCAGGACGCCACCGGGTCGGCCGCGAGCACGGCGAGAACCTCGGTCAGGTCCCGCTCGTCGAGCAAGCGCGCGCCAGCCAACCTCAGCACGCCGTCAAGCCTGCCAGATCGACGGCGTTACCCGCGCGTCCGCCACCCGCTCAGCCGACTGCCGGCCCACTCCCGGCCGCCCTCAGCCGACCGTGACGACCGGTTCGCCGCCCTCGGCGGTCTCGCCCATCTCCTCGGCGATCCGCATCGCCTCTTCGATCAGGGTCTCCACGATCTGGTGCTCCGGCACGGTCTTGACGACCTTGCCCTTCACGAAGATCTGACCCTTGCCGTTGCCCGAGGCGACACCGAGGTCGGCCTCGCGCGCCTCACCGGGCCCGTTCACCACGCAGCCCATCACGGCGACCCGCAGCGGCACCTCCATGCCCTCCAGACCGGCCGTGACCTGCTCCGCCAACGTGTAGACGTCGACCTGGGCGCGACCGCAGGACGGGCACGACACGATCTCCAGCTTGCGCGGGCGCAGGTTGAGCGACTGGAGGATCTGGTGCCCGACCTTCACCTCCTCGACCGGGGGAGCCGACAGCGAGACGCGGATCGTGTCGCCGATGCCCTGCCGCAACAACGCGCCGAAGGCCACCGCCGACTTGATCGTGCCCTGGAACGCCGGGCCCGCCTCCGTCACGCCCAGGTGCAACGGGTAGTCGCACTGCTCGGCCAGCAGCTCGTACGCCCGGATCATCACCACCGGGTCGTTGTGCTTCACCGAGATCTTCAAGTCGTGGAAGTCGTGCTCGGCGAACAACGACGCCTCCCACAGCGCCGACTCCGCCAGCGCCTCGGGCGTCGCCTTGCCGTACTTCGCCATCAACCGCGGGTCCAACGACCCCGCGTTCACACCGATCCGGATCGGCGTGCCGTGGTCCCGGGCCGCCGCCGCGATCTCCTTGACCTTGTCGTCGAACTTCTTGATGTTCCCGGGGTTCACCCGCACCGCCGCGCACCCGGCCTCGATCGCCGCGAACACGTACTTCGGCTGGAAGTGGATGTCCGCGATCACCGGGATCTGCGACTTCTTCGCGATCGCCGCCAGCGCGTCCGCGTCGTCCTGCGACGGGCACGCCACCCGCACGATGTCGCAGCCCGCCGCCGTCAGCTCCGCGATCTGCTGGAGCGTGGCGTTCACGTCCGCCGTCACCGTGGTCGTCATGGACTGCACCGAGACGGGGAACTCACTGCCGACACCGACCGAACCCACCATGAGCTGGCGGGTCTTGCGCCGCTCCGACAACACCGGAGGAGGCATCGCCGGCAGGCCGAGCATGACGCCGTCACTCATGAACTACGCACCTCTCACTGTGATCACTGGAAGAGCTTGATCGGGTTGACGATGTCCGCGGTGATCGTCAGCAGCGTGACCGATCCGCCGACGAAGATCACGAAGTAGGTCAGCGGCAACAGTCGCAGGTAGTTGACCGGTGCGCCATCCGGAAGGCCGCGCAGCTTCCGGATCCAGTTTCGCACCCGTTCGTACAGGTTGACGGCGATGTGACCACCGTCAAGCGGCAGCAGCGGCAGGAGGTTGAACACACCCACGAAGAAGTTCAGACCCGCCAGCATCAGCCAGAACAGCTGCCACAGGCCCCGGTCGACCGCCTCGCCGCCGAGCCTGCTCGCGCCGACCACGCTGACCGGGCTGTCGATGTCGCGCTCGCCGCCGCCGATGGCCTCGATCACGGCCGGGATCTTCTTCGGGAAGTTGATCAGGCCGCGCCAGGTGTTCTCGAACATCGTGCCGGTGAACTGGGTCGCGCCGCCGATCGCGGTGAACGCGTTGTACTCGAAGTTGCGCTGCTGGATGACGCCGATCGCGCCGACCTGCTCCTTGTAGCGCGTGCCGTCCTTGCGCTCCATCTCGCGCTCGACGCGGGCGACGTCGGCGGTGAGGGTCAGCTCTTCGCCGTCGCGGAGCACCTTGAACTCCGTCGTGCCGGTCCGCTCGCGCGTCTTCGTCAGCACGTCTGCCCAGGTGGGCGTGGCCGCGCCCGCCACGGCCACGATCTCGTCGCCCGCCTGGAAGCCCGCGTCCTTGGCCGGCGACGGCGCACCGGGCGCGCACTCGGCGTCGGTGCTGCTCTGCACGCACGGCGCGACCTCGGCGATGAGCGCGCTGTCCCGCAGGTTCGGGATGCCCATGGTGAAGGCCATGAAGTACAGGATGATGAAGCCCACGATGAAGTGGGTAATGGAGCCCGCGGACAGGACCACCACGCGCTTCCAGGTCTTCTGCCGGTTGAACGCGCGGTGCCGGTCCTCGGGCGCGACCTCCTCCAGCGCGGTCATGCCGGTGATCTCGCAGAAGCCGCCCGCCGGGATCGCCTTGAGGCCGTACTCGGTCTCACCGCGGCGGAAGGACCAGATCTTCGGCCCGAACCCGATGAAGTACCGGGTCACCTTCATCCCGAACATCTTCGCGGTGGCCAGGTGGCCGAGCTCGTGCAGCGCGATCGAGATGCCGATGAGCAGGGCGAACAGCAGAATGCCCAGGAAAACGAGCACGTCAGTCCCTTCCAGACCCCACCGAAGTGGCCACGAGTTCCCGCGCCCGCGCCCGGGCCCATTGCTCCGCCGCGAGGACTTCGTCGACGTCGACCGGCTCGTGCGCCCAGCCGTCCGCCTCCGCGAGCACTCCCGCCACAGTGTCCACGATGGAGGTGAACGAGGTGCCGCCGCCGAGGAAGACCGCGACCGCTTCCTCGTTCGCCGCGTTGTAGATCGCGGGCAGGCAGCCACCGCCGGAGCCCGCCTGCCTGGCCAGCCTCACCGCCGGGAACGTCTCGTCGTCCAGCGGCTCGAACGTCCACGCCGTCGCCACGTCGAAAGTACACGCGGCGGCGGCGCCGGGGATCCGGTCGGGCCAGCCCAGCGCCAGCGCGATCGGCAGCTTCATGTCCGGTGGGCTGGCCTGGGCGAGCGTGGAGCCGTCGGTGAAGGTGACCATCGAGTGCACGACCGACTGCGGGTGCACGACCACGTCGATGCGGTCGTAGGGCACGCCGAACAGCAGCTGCGCCTCGATCAGCTCCAGCCCCTTGTTGACCAGGGTGGACGAGTTGACGGTGATGACGGGCCCCATCGACCACGTGGGGTGCGCCATGGCCTCACGCGCGGTGACGTCGGCGAGGTCCGCGCGGGTGCGACCGCGGAACGGGCCGCCGGAGGCGGTGAGGACGAGCTTGGCCACCTCGTCGGGCCGACCGCCGCGCAGGCACTGGGCCAGCGCGGAGTGCTCGGAGTCGACCGGCACGATCTGGCCCGGCTTGGCCGCCTTGAGCACGAGCGGACCGCCCGCGATCAGCGATTCCTTGTTGGCCAGGGCGAGCGTCGCGCCCGCCTTGAGCGCGTGCAGCGTCGGCGCCAGGCCGATCGAGCCGGTGATGCCGTTGAGCACCACGTCGGCGGGGGTGGAGTCGACCAGGTCGGTCATCGCGGTCGGGCCGGCCAGGATGCGCGGCAGCTTGAACGCGCCCTGCGCGTAGCCCCGCTTCTGCGCCTCGGCGTAGAGGGCGAGCGTGACGTCCTCGACCGCGGTGGCCCGGGCGACGGCCACGGCCTGGACCCCGAACTCGACGGCCTGCGCGGCGAGGGCGGCCGGGTCCGCGCCGCCGGCGGCCAGTCCGACCACGGTGAACCGGTCGCGGTTGGCGGCGATGACGTCGAGGGCCTGGGTGCCGACCGACCCGGTCGACCCGAGTACCAGGACCGTGCGTGGTGTGCTCATCACCGACCATTGTTCCCGAGCCGTCCTGATAGCCCGCACAGCGGTACTTCGATAACAGAACGGTAACAGGGGCGTGGTCTCACTCGAACGTGGGCATTCCTCGATCAAGCGCCCGACGGATCCGCCCGTCGCGGCCATCAGGAAGGAGAGCCCCCGTGGGCATCTTGGGTTGGATCGTCCTCGGCCTCATCGCGGGTGCCATCGCCAAGGCCATCATGCCAGGTCGGGACCCCGGCGGCATCATCATCACGATGCTGCTCGGCATTGTCGGCGCCATCATCGGCGGTTTCGTCGGCCAGGCCATCTTCGGGACCAACATCAACACGTTCTTCGACCTGAGCACTTGGCTGCTCGCCATCCTCGGCTCGCTGATCGTGCTGGGCGTGTACCGGATGGTGACCGGCAACCGCGGCAACCGTGCCCGGGCATGACGACGCTCGGAGCAGATGACCACTCCGGGTGTGCCCCGTCGAGAAATCGGCGGGGCACACCCATGTCACCACCTAGTTCGCCAGTCCCGCGTCGCGCGCCAGCAACGCCGCCTGCACCCGGTTCGTGAGCCCGAGCTTGGCCAACAGCCTGCTCACGTAGGTCTTCACGGTCGCCTCGCTCATGTGCAGCCGCTGCCCGACGTCGGCGTTCGACATCCCCAGCCCGAGCAGGGCCAGCACCTCGACCTCGCGTTCGGTCAGCCCTTCGACCTGGCGCATCGCCTCCTGTCGGCGCGGCTGACCCACCTGCGCGACCATGCCCACCACCCGGCTCGTCACCATGGGTGACAGGTAGGCCTCGCCCGAGTGAACGGCGCGCACGGCGCGTAGCAGCTCTTCCGGGGCGGAGTCCTTCAGCAGGAACCCGGCGGCGCCGTCGGACAGCGCCCGGACGATGTTGTCGTCCTCGCCGAACGTGGTGAGCATCACCACCCGCACCGAAGGCGCGACGCTCCGCAGCTCGCGTGCGGCGGCCAGGCCGTCCAGGCGGGGCATCCGGATGTCGAGCACGGCGACGTCCACCCGCCGTTCCAGGGCGATGCGGACCGCTTCCCGCCCGTCACCGGCCTCGGCGACCAGTTCGATGTCTTCGGCGGTGCCGAGGATGGCCTTGATGCCCGCGCGCATCAGCGGCTCGTCGTCGGCGATGAGGACCCGGATCACTGTCACAACTCCTGCAAGTGGGTGTTCTTCTCGACCAGCGTGCCGTCGGCGAAGCAGAACCGCACGATCTTGGTCGCCCGCGAGGAGTAGGTCTGCACGTCGGCCACGCGGTACTCGCACCGCGTTCCGGCGGGTTCGGGTTCGGCGTCGGAGTTGAGGTCGCCCAGCGGCGGCTCGGCCCCGCCCGGCAGCTTGGCCATCACCTCCGCCTCCGACTGCCCGACCGACACCGAGTCGTACAACTCCTCCGACACCACCTTGGTGACGGGCTGTGACCCGATCCACGTGTAGCCGCCGACGACCACCAGCACCACGATCCCGGCCAGCACGATCGAGCCGACGCCCGCCCACTTGCGGATGCCGGTGGGCTTGGCGGGTTCGGGCTGCTCCTCGTCGGACGGCTCGTCGCCCGCCGCGGCGGTGTCCTCGTACGGCAGCACGGCCGCGATGCGGAACCCGCCGGCCGGCAGCTCGCCCACGTGCAGCATGCCGCCCGCCAGCCGCACCCGCTCGCCGAGCCCGATCAGGCCGAAGCCGCCACCGCTGGGCAGCCTGGTCCGGGGCGGGTTGTTGCGCACCTCCACCACCAGCGCGTCCGGCTCGTACTTCACGGTCACCTGCACGCTCGCGCCCGGCGCGTGCTTGTTGGCGTTGGTCAGGCCCTCCTGGGCGATGCGGTACGCGGCGTGGCTGACCTTCGCGGGCAGCGGCACGGGCTGGCCGCCGCGGACCAGGCTGACCCGCACGCCTGCCCGCCGCGCGCCGTCGACCAGCTCGTCGATCGCGTCCACCGTCCGGCGCACCTGGTCCTCGTCCGGCTCCTCGTCGCGCCGCAGCACGCCGATGACGCCGCGCAGCTCCTCCATCGCGGTGAGGGCCGCGCTGCGCAGCACCTGCACGGCCTCGCGCTGGCGTTCGCCGAGCCCGGTGTCCATGGTCAGCGCGCCCGCGTGCACGGAGATGAGGCTGAGCCGGTGGCCGAGGCTGTCGTGCATGTCCTGCGCGATCCGGTTGCGCTCGCGCAGCCGCACCTGGCGCGACACCATCCGCCGCTCGCGCACCACCCGTTCCTCGCGTTCCTGCAACGCCGCGACCAGCGCGTTGCGCTGCGCGACGTACCGGCCGACCAGGAACGGCAGCGCCACGACCATGCAGTAGACGGTCAGCATCACCCACTGGCCGAACGGCCCGGACAGGCCGGGCGCGGACACGCCCCACGCGAACATGTGCAGCGCGAGCGCGAGGACGGCGGTGAGCAGCGAGCGCTGCCACGGCGCGATCCGGTAGCCGGCGGCGTAGGAGAGCATCACCACCAGCGCGATCCCGCCGTGCTCGGAGCTGAAGACGACCCACGTGGCCGCCAGCAGGGCCAGCGCGGGGAACAGCAGCCTGGACAGGTAGATGACCACGTACCCGGCGCCCAGGGCGATCATCGCCCAGCCGGACGCCCGCCAGTCGCCCGAGACCCAGCCGGGGAACACGTCCAGGCCGAGGAACACGACGACGGCCAGCACCTCGCGCCCGACGCGCCAGGGCGTGACCTGGCCGAGGCGTTCGGCGTGGGCGCGCAGGAACGCGGCGGGCGCCGCCCGGAGATCCGGCAGGGCGGGCCGGAGCCGCTGAACGACAGACGTCACAGGGGACCACGGTAAAGAACGAGCCGCCGGACGGCCGCGTTCATTGGTCTCGACCGCCTCCGACGAAAGTTGACGCAGGTGACGCGCGGCGGGCCCGCCAGGCGACCACGAGCACGCCGGCGATCAGCAGCGCCGCGCTCACCGCCACCATCACCGTCGACAGCGCGACGATCTCCGGCGACACGCCCCGGCGGCCGGCCTGGGCGTACACGAACACCGGCAGCGTGGTCGAGCCCACGCCGGTCAGGTAGCTGGAGGTCACCACGTCGTCGAACGACAGCAGGAACGCGAACGCCGCGCCCGCCGCCACCGCGGGCGCGACCAGCGGCAACGTGACCGTGCGGAACGCCACCAGCGGGCTCGCGCCGAGGTCGGCGGCGGCCTCTTCGAGCCGGTGGTCCATGCCCGCCACCCGCGACCGCACCACGACCACCACGAAGCTCACCGAGAACGCGACGTGCGCGGCCAGCAGCGCGCCGAACCCGAGCGGGATGCCCGCGAGCTTCACGCAGAACCCCAGCAACGCCACCCCCAGCACCACCTCGGGCACCACCAGCGGCAGGCTCAACAGCACCGTCCACGCGCCCCGGCCGGGGAACGCCCGCCGCAGGCCGAACGCGGCCAGCGTGCCGACGGCCGTGGCGACGACGGCGCTCGTCACCGCCAGCCGCAGGCTCAGCCCGAGCGCGTCGAGCACCCGCGAGTCGCCGAACAGCGCCACGTACCAGCGGACCGACAGGCCGGTGAGGCGGCTCAGCGACCGCGAGTCGTTGAAGGACACCAGCGCCAGCCACACGATCGGCGCGTAGAGGAACGCGAACACCAGCGCGGCGACGCCGCCCAGCGCCCACGGGCGGCGGTTCACAGCACGTCCTCCCCTCGCCGGCCGCGCGCCACCAGCACGACCACCACCAGGACCAGCAGCAACACCGCCATCGCCGACCCGAGCGGCCAGTTGTTGCCGCCGCGGAACTGGTCGTCGATCACGCTGCCGAACGTCGACTGCCCCACGCCGCCGAGCAGCTTCGGCGTGACGAAGTCACCGGCCGACGGCACGAAGACCAGCAACGACCCGGCCAGCACGCCCGGGAACACGCCCGGCAGGACCACCCGGAAGAACGTCGACGCCCGCCCGTGCCCCAGGTCGTAGGACGCCTCCACCAGCCGGTGGTCGAACCGCTCGCACGCCACGTACAAGGGAAGCACCATGAACGGCAGGAACCCGTAGGTCAGCCCCACCACCACCGCGCCGTGCGTCAGCAGGAACCCGCCGTCACGGCCCAGCCCCACGGCGCCCAGCAGCCGGTTGACCAGCCCCTCGCCGTCCAGCAGCGCCTTCCACGCGTAGATCCGGGCCAGGTAGCTCGACCAGAACGGCACCAGCACCGCCACCAGCAGCGCGGTCCGGTGCCGGCCGGCGTGCCGGGCGATGAACCAGGCCAGCGGGAAGCCCAGGACCAGGCACAACGCCGTCGTCACGCCCGCGTACGCCAGCGTGCGGCCGAAGATCGGCAGGAACGCCGGGTCCAGCGCGGTCGCGTAGGCCCGCAGCGTCCACGGCAGCACGGCCCGCGCCACCCCCGTGTCGCGGGTGGCGAAGCTGAACTGCACCACCAGCGCCAGCGGTGCGATCAGGAACAGGCCGAGCCACACCCCGGTCGGCGCGAGCAGACCGGTGGCGACCAGCCACCGCGGCCGGGCCATCAGCCGGTCTTGACCCTGGTCCACGCGTCGGCGTAGCGGGCCTCCACGTCCGCGCCGAGGTCCTTGGTGAACGGCAGCTTGGCCAGCTGCTCGTCCGACGGGTACACCAGCGGGTCGTTGAGCAGCTCCGGCTCGATCATGGGCTTCGCGGCCTCGTTCGGGCTGCCGTAGCGGATGGCGTTGGCCAGCGCCGCGCCGACCGACGGCTCCAGCACGTAGTCGATGAACCGGTGCGCGTTCTCCGCGTGCGGCGCGTCCTTGGGCACGCACAGCAGGTCGACGTAGGACAGGCCGCCCTCGACCGGGATCGCGTAGGCCAGGTCGTCGTTGGCGTCACGTGCCTGGAACGCGTCACCGGAGTACGCCTGCGCCAGCGGCGTCTGGCCCGAGGTCAGCGGCTCGATCACGTCCGAGGTGATCTGGCCGAGCTTCCCCTTGAGCTCCAGCAGCACCTCGACCGCCTCGGCGATCTGCCCGGCGTCGGTGGTGTTCGGGTCGTGGCCGAGCTTGAGCAGGCCGAGCGCCAGCGCGTCGCGCGCCTCGTCCAGGATCGTGGCGCGGCCCTGCGCGGCGGCCAGGTCGTAGGCCGAGAACCCGGTCACGTCGCCGAGCTGCGACTTCGAGTACGCCAGGCCGGTCGTGCCCCAGGCCCACGGCACGGAGTAGGCGTTGCCCGGGTCGTAGTCGGCCTCGGTGAACCGCTTGCCCAGGTTCGCCAGGTTCGGCAGCAGGTCGTGGTCCAGCGGCGTGAGCAGCCCGGAGCGCAGGAACCGGCGCAGGAAGTTGTCGCTCGGCACCACCAGGTCGTACCCGGCCGCGCCGGAGGCGACCTTGGCTTCCATCTCGTCGTTGGAGCTGAAGTTGTCGTAGGTGACCTCGATGCCCGAGGCGTCCTTGAAGCCGGACAACGTGTCGGGCGCGATGTAGTCGGTCCAGTTGTAGAGGTTGAGCTTCGGCTCGTCGACCGCGTTGCCCGCCTTCGCGCCCGACGTGGGCGCGCTGCTCGTGCCGGTCGGTGGCGCGTCGCCGACGCCGCACGCCCCGGTCGCGGCGAGGGCGAAGAACGCCGTCGACCGCAGCACGGTCCGGCGGGTCACCTTCGCGTCGGCGGGGTCCCAGAGTCGGGCGATCCGCAGTGTCCGCTCAGTCATCGGCGCTCCCCAGCAACACGGTGAAGTCGGGGTCCCAGGCCATCCGCACGGCCTGCCCCGGCGAGCCCGCGTCGGCGACGCGGCGGGTGTTCTGCACGAACGCGACCAGCTCCGCGCCGCCCGGCACGTCCACCACGTACTGCGTGGACACGCCCGCGTACACGACGTCCCGGACCGTGCCGGTGAGCACGCACCAGCCCGTCGGCGGTTCGTCGGCGAGGTCGTGCAGGTGCACTTTCTCCGGGCGCACGGTGGCCGCGACCGGCTGCCCGTGGCGGACCCGGTGGCCGTTCATCGGCGCCCTGAGGCCGGTGACGCCCGGCGCGTCGAGCACGACCCAGCGACCGTCCACACCGGACACCCGGGCGTCGAGGATGTTGGAGGTGCCGATGAAACCGGCGACGAACCGGGTGGCCGGGCGCTCGTAGACGTCCTCCGGGTAGCCGACCTGCGCCACCCTGCCCGCGTTCATCACGGCGACGCGGTGGGACAGCACCAGCGCCTCCTCCTGGTCGTGCGTGACGTAGAGGAACGTCGTGCCGACCTCGCGCTGGATGCGCATCAGCTCGATCTGCAACTCCTTGCGCAGCACCGCGTCCAACGCGCCGAGGGGCTCGTCCAGCAACAACAGCCGGGGCCCGGCCGCGAGGGCGCGGGCGATGGCGACGCGCTGCTGCTGGCCGCCGGAGAGCTGCGCGGGCCGTCGCTTCGCGTACCGCTCCAGCCGGACCAGCTCCAGGTGCTCCCCGACGACCTGCTTCAGCCGCGCGCCGCGCACGCCTTTGCGCTTGACGCCGTAGGCGACGTTGTCCCACACCGACATGTGCGGGAACAGCGCGTACGACTGGAAGACCGTGTTCACGTCACGCCGGTAGGGCGGCACGCCGACCACGTCCACCCCGTCCAGCTCGATCCGGCCCGCGGTCGGGTCCTCGAACCCGGCGATCATGCGCAGCAACGTCGTCTTGCCGCAGCCGGAGGGGCCGAGGACGGAGAAGAACTCGCCTTCGTGGATCCGCAACGTGACGTCGTCCACGGCGGTCTGGTCGGAGAAGCGCTTGGTGACGCCGTGCAGGCCGACTTCGACCGGCGCGAACGTGTCCGGCGTGCGGCCCTCGGCCGGGTGGAACCGTTCGGTCAACCTCGTCGCCCTTCTGGGCGACTGCGGCGCCCGTTCCGGCCTGGCGGGGTGCGATGCGGACACGCGGCGAACACGCGCGAGGGCCGAGGGTAGACGTCACGGCGGTGCCGCGCACCTCACGTCTCGGCCGGCGCGCGGGTGTGCGACGATGACGCCGTTGGTGAACGTGATCGGGCAGGAAGGTCGTGCGGCTGTGTCTTCGTCCTCGGAACTGGACAAGCGTCCGGCGGTCGACCTCCACGACGAGCCGTCGGCCGAGTGGGGTTGGCACGGCACCTTCCCCAAGGGCATCAAGATCGCGGGCTGGCTCTCCACCCTGGCGGTCTTCTCGCTGCTGATCGGCAACCACCACGGCCAGACCGAGAACCTCTGGGTGATCCTCACGGGCCTCACCATGGCCGCCCTGCTGATCTGGGACCAGGTCCGCAGCCGCACCTCCTGGCGCCGCTGACCCACCCCCGCACGTCAACGCGGCCGGTACACGTCGGCGCGGTGTTCGACGCGGAGCACGGTGACCTCACGTCGCTCGTCATCGATCTCGTAGAGCACTCGGAAGGCTCCACGCCGAGCCGAGTGGACACCCTCCAGTTCGTACCGCAGCGGCTTGCCGACGCGGTGGGGGTTGTCCAGCAACGTGTGTGTGATGAACTCGATCACCGCCGAGGCCACGCCCTCGGGCAACTTGTCCTGGATGATTCGCGCGGCACTGGCGGAAACCCGGAGATCGTAGGGCTGGGTCACAAGCGAGGCCGCAGGGCTCGAACGGCTTCCACGCCGCGAACCACTTCGCCACGGGCCACCTCGTCACGGCTTTCCCTGATCGCCGCCATCGCGTTCGGGTCGCTGAGGATCTCCAACGTCTCCTCGAGGGCCGCCAGATCCTCGTACCCGATCAGCACGGCCGCCGGCCGCCCGTTCCGGGTGACCACGACCCGTTCGTGCTCACGCTCGGCGCGATCGACGAACTCCGACAGGTGATCACGGACGGCACGCAGCGGTTCGACGGTCATGGCCACAATTGTGGCACACCCCCGGCGAGCAGCTCCACGCTCAACCCTCGGCGGCGAGCTGGCCGCACGCGGCGGCGATGTCCTGACCCCTCGTGTCACGCACGGTGCACGCGACGCCCTGCTCGTTGACCCGCCGGACGAACTCGCGCTCCACCGGCTTCGGCGACGCGTCCCACTTCGAGCCCGGCGTCGGGTTCAGCGGGATCACGTTGACGTGCACCAACTGGCCCAGGTGCCGACGCAGCAGCTTGCCCAGCATGTCCGCGCGCCACGGCTGGTCGTTGATGTCGCGGATCAGGGCGTACTCGATCGACACCCGCCGACCGGTGCGATCGGCGTAGCCGCGGGCCGCCTCCAGCACCTCGGCCACCTTCCACCGGGTGTTGACCGGCACCAACGTGTCGCGCAGCTCGTCGTCCGGCGTGTGCAGCGAGACCGCCAAGCGGACCTGGAGGTTCTCCTCGGTCAGCTTCCGGATCGCCGGCACCAGGCCCACCGTCGACACCGTCACCGAACGCTGGGAAATCCCCAGGCCATCCGGAGCCGGGTCGCAGATGCGGTGCACCGACTCGACCACCCGCTTGTAGTTGGCCAACGGCTCGCCCATGCCCATGAACACGATGTTCGACAGCCGTCCCGGCCCGCCGGGCAGCTCGCCGTCGCGCATGGCCGCCGCACCGCGCCGCACCTGGTCCACGATCTCCGCCGTGGACAGGTTCCGGGTCAGGCCGCCCTGCCCGGTCGCGCAGAACGGGCACGCCATGCCGCAGCCCGCCTGCGACGAGATGCACAGCGTGGCTCGGTCCGGGTAGCGCATCAGGACGCTCTCGACCAACGTGCCGTCGTGGGCGCGCAGCAACGTCTTGCGCGTCGTGCCGCCGTCGGCCTCGACGCTGCGCAGCTCCGTCCACAACGGCGGCATCAGGTCGGTCACCAGGCGTTCCCGCGCGGCGGCGGGGATGTCGGTCATCGCGTCGGGGTCGACGGTCAGCCGGCCGAAGTAGTGGTTCGACAGCTGCGCGGCGCGGAAGGGCTTCTCACCGAGTGCGGCGACGGCCTCTCGACGCTGGTCGGCGGAGAGGTCGGCGAGGTGGCGCGGCGGCAGCCCGCGCTTGGGCGCGTCGAAGACGAGGGGGAGGGCAGTCATAGCGCCCTCCAGTGTCCCACGCGCACGCCGCACCCATGACCACGCCGACTGCGATCGCCATCACCGTTGCATCGCGATACGTTCCGATATATCGTCGACACGTCGCAACCGATCGATACGAGGAGCATGAAGATGCGTTTCCACGGACACGGGCACCACGAACACCGACACCACCGCGAGCACGGCTTCGGCGACCCACGACAGGGGTTCGGCTTCGGCGGCGGCTTCGGCCGCGGCCCCTTCGGCGGTCCCCCGCCACCCCCCGAGCCGTTCGGCGGCCCTCCGATCCCGCCCGAGCCGCCCGGCTTCCGGGGGCACGGCCGGGGACGGGGTCGCGGCGGGAGGCAGCGCAAGGGCAACGTCCGCACGGCGGTCCTGGCACTGCTCGCCGAACGCCCCATGCACGGCTACGAGATGATCCAGGAGATCAGCGGCCGCACCGACGGCCTCTGGCGGCCCAGCCCCGGCTCGGTCTACCCGACCCTGCAGATGCTGGCCGACGAGGGCCTCGTCGCCTCCACCGAGGAGGCGGGCGGCAAGAAGCTGTTCACGCTGACCGAGACCGGTCGGGACACGGCCGCGAAGCTCGACGGCGCGCCGCCGTGGCAGCAGGTCAACGACGACCTCGACCAGCACGCGGCGAAGCTGCGCACGGCGGCACGGCACCTCGGCGCGGCCATGCAGCAGATGGCCCACGCGGGCACGCGTGAGCAGCAGGTGCGGGCCGTCGAGGTCCTCAGCGAGGCCCGCCGCAAGCTGTACGCGATCCTCGGCGAGCTCGACGTCGAGGAAGACGACCCGGAGGAGTGACCTACCAGCGGTCGTGGACCAGCGGCCGGATCAGCGAGTCGTACACGGCCCGCACCTCGTCCCGGTCCTGCTCCGACAGCGGCGCGAGGTCCGCGGCGGCCGAGTTGGCCCGAGCCTGCTCGGCGTTGCGGGCGCCGGGGATGACCACGGTGACGCCCGGCTGGTCCACGACCCACCGCAGCGCGAACTGCGCCATGGTCGCGCCGGAGGGCACGAGGGCGCGCAGCCGCTCCACCGCCTCCAGCCCGACCTCGAACGGCACGCCGGAGAACGTCTCGCCGACGTCGAACGCCTCACCGCCGCGGTTGTAGTTGCGGTGGTCGTCGGCGGAGAACGTGGTCGACGCGGTGTACTTGCCGGACAGCAGCCCCGAGGCGAGCGGAACGCGGGCGATGATCGCCACGCCCGCTTCCGCCGCCGCGGGCAGCACCCGCTCCAGCGGCTTGAGCCGCAGCGCGTTCAGGATGATCTGGACGCTCGCGACACCCGGCCGGGCGATCGCGGTCAGCGCCTCCTCGACGGTCTCCACGCTCACGCCGTAGGCGGCGACCCGCTTGGCCTCCACCAGCTCGTCGAGGGTGTCGAACACCTCGTCGGTCGAGTAGACCGGCGTCGGCGGGCAGTGCAGCTGGACCAGGTCGAGCGTGTCGACGCCGAGGTTGGCGCGCGACCGGTCGTTCCAGGCCAGGAAGTTCTCGCGGTTGTAGTTCTCCGGCGTCTGGTCGACGCGGCGGCCCATCTTGGTGGCCACCGTGATGCCCGCGTCGCCGCGCTCGCGGAGGAACTTGCCGATCAGCGTCTCGCTGCGGCCGTCGCCGTAGACGTCGGCGGTGTCGAAGAAGTTCACGCCGGTGTCGGCGGCGGCGTGCAGCACCGCCAGCGCGTCGGACTCCTCGACCTGGCCCCAGTCGGCGCCGAGCTGCCAGCAGCCGAGACCGATGACGCCGACCTGCCGACCGAACCTGCCCGCGTTCCTGTTCTCCACGCCCCGAATCCTAGGTGAGCGCGCTCAGGGCAGCACAATCCCGGCCGGCTTGCGCCTCACGTGGACGCGGTAACCGACCTCGAACGACAGGCCGGGCGTGCGTGCGATGGCCTTCTCCGCGACGGCCTCGGAGAACTCGATGCGCAACACCGCCTCCAGGTCCGCACGGCGTTCGAACCGCCACAGCGCGCGCACGCGTCGCAACGAGAACCCCTGATCCGCGAAGAACCGCTCCACGTCCACGGGGTTGTAGCGCGGCTCGTCGGCGCACAGCCACGGCCCGTAGGGCTCGGCCAGGCCGTCGAGGTCCACGATCGCGAGCGCGCCGCCCGGCCGAAGCACCCGGTCGGCCTCGCGCAGGCCCGGCTCGCAGCCGGGACCGAAGAAGTACGCCGTGCGCGCGTGCACCAGGTCCGCGGTCGCGTCGCGCAACGGCAGGCGTTGCGCCGGACCGGCCACCGCCTCGGCGTTCGGCACGTCCGCCACGCGTGCGCGAGCGCGCTGCACCAGCGGAGCGTGCGGCTCGACACCGATGACCGAACGCGCCTCCCGCGCGAACACCGGCAGGTGGAACCCGTCACCGCAGCCGACGTCGACCACGTCGCGGCCGGCCCAGTCGCACTGCTCGCGCAGCGCGCGCCAGATGGCCCCGTCCACGTCCTGGGCGCGGTTCTCGACCTCGTAGAGCTCGGGCCAGTGCCAGATGTTCGGGCTCGGCAGGACGTCGACAGGCCGGACGGCGGCCAACGCGGCGCGGACGAATCCCTTCACGGGACGACTCTAGAGCCGTAGCGTGATCGAGTAGGCGGCTTGCAGGAGGTACGCGGTGTCGATCGTCCCCAATTCTCCCGCTTTGGCCGAGTTGCACCACGGCACGCCGTGCTGGGTCGACATCGCCACCACGGACCTCCAGGCCACGATCGACTTCTACTCCGGGCTGTTCGGCTGGTACTTCTCCGACTCGGGCGGCAACGCGATCGCGCTGGTGGACGGGATGCCGGTGGCCGAGCTGGTCCTCGCCGAGGAGCCGAGCGCGTGGACGCTCTACCTGAACACGCCGCACGCCCGCGCCACCGCCGAGAAGGCGCACGCGTTGGGCGGTCACGTGCTCGGCGAGCCGTCGGACACCGTCACCGTGCTCGCCGACCCGACCGGCGCGGTGGTCGGGTTCCGGCACGTTCCACCCGATTGGGTGTTCGGCGCGGACGGGCACGGCGCGTACGCGTGGGCCGAGCTGAACACGCGCGACGGGCACGCGGCGGACGAGTTCTTCCACGAGCTGTGCGGGTACGAAATCACCCAGATCGGTGACGGCCAGGCGGTCGACTACACGATCTGGGCCGTCCAGGGGCACACCGTGCTCGGGCGTCAGCGGATGGGCCGGGCGTTCGCGCCGGACACCCCCGCGCACTGGATGGTGTACTTCACGGCCGCGCCGGAGATCGGGACGGACTCGGCCGCGTCCCGGGTGCTCGAGCTGGGCGGACGCGTCACCGTGGAGCCGTACGACACGCCGTTCGGCCGGATCACGGTCGTCGCCGACCACACGGGCGCGGTGTTCTCGGTGATCGACCCGTCCCGCACCACACCGCTGTCGGAAGAGGAGGCCACCGAGACGCGGGTGGACGACCCCTACGACGATTAGTCTGCCCCTGCTTCGCAGATGGCGGTCGAGGGCTACACGAACACGT
This sequence comes from Saccharothrix luteola, assembly GCF_020859565.1. GTDB lineage: Bacteria > Actinomycetota > Actinomycetes > Mycobacteriales > Pseudonocardiaceae > Actinosynnema > Actinosynnema luteola. The sequence goes on from NZ_JAJHUO010000010.1 coordinate 35,234, forward strand.
GCAGCAGCAGCCACGCCACTACGGCGGACGGCAGCAGCGAGTCCATCCGGTCCATCAGGCCGCCGTGGCCGGGCAGCAGCGTGCCCATGTCCTTGATCCCGAGGTCGCGCTTGATCAGCGACTCGACCAGGTCACCCGCCGTCGCGGTGACGACCAGGGCCGCGCCGAACAGCACGCCCTGCCACCACTGGCCGTCCAGCATCAGGCCGACGGTGAGCGCGCCGCCGACCATGCCCGCCACCATCGAGCCCGCGAAACCCTCCCAGGACTTCTTCGGGCTGATGGTGGGGGCCATCGGGTGCTTGCCGAACAGCACGCCGGCCACGTAGCCGCCGGTGTCGGACAGCACGACGCCGATCAGGAACGCCAGGACGCGGAACACGCCGTCGTCCGGCACGACCAGCATGACCGCGAACGACGCGAACACGGCCACGTAGGCGACCGTGAAGATGGACGCGGTGACGTCGCGCAGGTAGCCGTCCGCGCCGTCCTTGAGCCGCCAGAGCAGGCACACCAGGATCGTCACCACGAACGCGCTCAGCACGCCGGCGCGCTCCTGAGGCCAGGCGAGCCACACCACGGCCTGCCCGCCGACCAGCACGGGCAGCAGGGCCACCCGGATGCCCGCGCCGCGCTTGAGCGCACCCGCCAGCTCGTACGTCGACACGGCGACGGCCACGGCGACGACGCCGACGAACAGCTCGCGCACCGTGAGCAGCGCGACGAGGATGACGGCGCCCAAGCCGACGCCCACGGCGATGGCCGCGGGCAGGTTGCGCCCCGCGCGTGACGCGCTCTTCTCCGGCGCGCCCTGGTCACCGCCGCCTGACACCTGTTGTGCTCCTATCACGGCCGCAGACCGGCCGAGGAAAGCGCGCGGGCCCGTGGCCCGACCCGCCGAACCGACGTGACCGACTAGACCTCGAGCAGCTCGGCTTCCTTGTGCTTGACCAGCTCGTCGATCTGGGCGACGTAGCGGTGGGTGACGTTCTCCAGTTCCTTCTCGGCCCTGGTGCCCTCGTCCTCGCCGACCTCGCCGTCCTTGACCAGGCGGTCCAGCTCTTCCTTGGCCTTGCGGCGGATGTTGCGGATGGACACCTTGGCGTCCTCGCCCTTGCCCTTGGCGACCTTGACCATCTCGCGGCGGCGTTCCTCGGACAGCTGCGGGATCACCACGCGGATGATCGAGCCGTCGTTGCTGGGGTTCACGCCCAGGTCGGAGTCGCGGATGGCCTTCTCGACCGCGTTGAGCTGGGTGGCGTCGTAGGGCTTGATCACCGCCATGCGCGCCTCCGGGATGGCGACGCTGGCGAGCTGGTTCAGGGGGGTGGGCGAACCGTAGTACTCGACCACGATGCGGGAGAACATCGAGGGGTTGGCGCGGCCGGTGCGCACCGCGGCCAGGTCCTCCTTCGCCACGGACACCGCTTTTTCCATCTTCTCCTCGGCGTCGAGGAGGGTCTCGTCAATCACGGCTGACTCCCTTGGTGTGCGCAGTTCGGCTCGAATCCCAGCAGGTCTAGAAGGACGGGCGACCACCGGGGGTGCTCACCAGTGTGCCGATCTTCTCACCGCGCACGGCTCGCGCGATGTTGCCCTCGGTGAGCAGGTTGAAGACCATGATCGGCATGTTGTTGTCCATGCACAGGCTGAACGCGGTCGCGTCGGCGACGTTCAGGCCGCGTTCGAGCACTTCGCGGTGGGTGATGTTGTCGAACATCAACGCGTCCGGGTCGGTCTTGGGATCCGCCGTGTAGACGCCGTCCACGGCCTTGGCCATCAGCACGACCTCGCACCCGATCTCCAGCGCGCGCTGCGCGGCGGTGGTGTCGGTGGAGAAGTACGGCATGCCCGCGCCGCCGCCGAAGATCACCACGCGCCCCTTGTCGAGGTGCCGCATGGCCCGGCGGGGGATGTAGGACTCGGCGATCTGGCCCATCGTGATGGCCGTCTGCACGCGGGTCTCGATGCCGTGCTCGCGTTCCAGGAAGTCCTGCAGGGCGAGGCAGTTCATCACGGTGCCGAGCATGCCCATGTAGTCGGCGCGGCTGCGGTCCATGCCGCGCTGCTGCAGCTCGGCGCCGCGGAAGAAGTTGCCGCCGCCGATGACGACCGCGACCTGGACCCCTGTTCGGACCACCGCGGCGATCTGGCGTGAGACGGTCTGCACGACGTCGGGGTCGACGCCGACACCGCCACCGCCGAACATCTCGCCGCCGAGCTTGAGCATCACCCGGCGGTAGCCCTGGATCGGCTCGTCGTCGGCGTGCTCCGCTTTCGCGTGGTCTACCTCTGCGCTCACAGGTACTCCTCTGGACACGGCAAGGGCGGGGTCGCGACGTCTGCGCGCAACCCCGCCCTCACGCGAATCAGGCCTGGCCGACCTCGAACCGGGCGAAGCGGGTCACGGTGACACCGGCCTCGTCCAGCACGGCCTTGACGGTCTTCTTGGACTCCGTCACGGACGACTGCTCCAGGAGCACGACGTCCTTGAAGAAGCCGTTCACGCGACCCTCGACGATCTTGGACAGCGCCGCTTCCGGCTTGCCCTCCTCGCGAGCGGTCTCCTCGGCGATGCGGCGCTCGTTGGCCACCACGTCCGCGGGCACCTCGTCGCGGGTGAGGTAGCGGGGACGCATCGCGGCGATCTGCATCGCGGCGCCGCGGGCGGCGTCGGTGTCGTCGCCGGTGTACTCGACCACCACGCCGACGGCGGGCGGCAGGTCGGCGGCACGGCGGTGCAGGTAGGTGGTCACGGTGCCGTCGAAGATGGCGACCTTGGCCAGCTCCAGCTTCTCGCCGATCTTGGCCGAGAACTCCTGGACGACGGCGTCGACGGCCTTGCCGTCGAGGTCGGTGGCCTTGAGCACCTCGACGTCGGCCGGGCGGGTGGCCTTGGCGACCGCGACGATCCGCGCCGCCAGCTCCTGGAAGTCGGCGTTCTTGGCGACGAAGTCCGTCTCGCAGCGCAGCTCGATCATCACGCCGTCCTCGGCCATGACCAGGCCGTTCGCGGTCGTGCGCTCGGCGCGCTTGTCGACGTCCTTGGCGCCCTTGATGCGCAGGAGCTCGACCGCCTTGTCGAAGTCGCCGTCGGTCTCCTCGAGCGCCTTCTTGCAGGCCATCATGCCTGCGGCGGTCAGCTCGCGGAGGCGCTTCACGTCAGCGGCGGTGTAGTTCGCCATCGTGCGATTTCCGTTCCTTCTGCGGTCTGGTCGTCGGCTCGCTCGCCGACGCGTTTACGCGCTTGGGGGTGGTGCGGTACCAGCTGTTCAGCGCTGGGTCCTGTGCGCACGCCGCGCCCACCGTGATCAGGGCAGGCGCGGCGTGCGGACGGATCAGGACTGGACGGGCTCCGTGCCGTCGGCGGCGGGCGCCTCGGCGGCAGCCGGTGCGGCCGGCGCGTCGGCGCCGACCAGCAGCTCCTGCTCCCACTCGGCCAGCGGCTCGTCGACACCCGGCTCGGGCTTGTCCGCGCCGTCGGCGGCCTTGGTGCGGGCGCCGGAGCGCGCCATCAGACCGGCGGCGGCGGCCTCGGCCACCACCTTGGTCAGCAGCGCGGCGGACCGGATCGCGTCGTCGTTGCCCGGGATCGGGTAGTCGACCTCGTCCGGGTCGCAGTTCGTGTCGAGGATCGCCACGATCGGGATGTTCAGCTTGCGCGCCTCGCCGACGGCGATGTGCTCCTTCTTGGTGTCCACGATCCACACGGCGCTGGGCACCTTGGACATGTCGCGGATACCGCCGAGCGTGCGCTCCAGCTTGTCCTTCTCGCGGTTCATCATCAGGATTTCCTTCTTGGTGAAACCCTGGAAACCGCCGGTCTGCTCCATCGACTCCAGCTCCTTGAGCCGCTGGAGGCGCTTGTGGACCGTGGAGAAGTTGGTGAGCATGCCGCCCAGCCAGCGCTGGTTCACGAAGGGCATGCCGACGCGGAGGGCCTCGTTGGCGATGGCCTCCTGCGCCTGCTTCTTCGTGCCGATGAACAGGATCGAACCGCCGTGCGCGACCGTTTCCCGAACGAACTCGTAAGCCCGGTCGATGTAGGTCAGCGTCTGCTGCAGGTCGATGATGTAGATGCCGTTGCGCTCGGTGAAGATGTAGCGCTTCATCTTCGGGTTCCAGCGACGGGTCTGGTGCCCGAAGTGCACGCCGCTGTCGAGCAGCTGCTTCATGGTGACGACGGCCATGGCCGGGTTCGCACCTCTTCGTTCAGGCGCGCCTGGCGTGGGGCCGGCGCGCGTTCCGGTTGGTCGCGGCGGGCCGGGTCGGACCGCCGCCCTGGTGCCCCTGCCGCCGTCCGAACCGGAGGACGTCTCGCCTCAGGACCGCTGGACGCCGTGACTCGACCACGCCGAAACTGGTCGGATCTGCATTGGCACGCGAAGTCGTCCCGCACTCACACGGGCCGCGCTGGCGAGTGTACGCCGGTGAGCCGGAGAACCACGAACCGGGCCTGAAGTTGTCCACAGCCCCACGAGTTGTCCACAGGTGAGCCGAAGCCACTGGTAGCCCCCGGTCCCCGCCGGAACGCTGGACCCGTGACTCCCACCATGCGAACACTGCTGGTCCTGACCTTGACAACGGTGGTGACGCTACCTCTGATCGCGCCGCCGTCGCCCGCGAGGGCCCACCGCACGCCGCGCTTCGCCTGGCCGCTCGCACCACCGCACCAGGTCGTCCGCGCCTTCGAGGCCCCGGTGACGGAGTACGGGCCCGGTCACCGCGGCGTGGACCTGGCCGCTGCCGCGGGCGCCGCCGTCCTGGCCGCCGGCGACGCCGTGGTCGTGCACGCGGGCCCGGTAGCCGACCGGACCGTCGTCTCACTGCTGCACACCGGCGGCCTGCGGACCACCTACGAACCGGTCACCCCCACCGTCCGCCGAGGTCAACCGGTACGGCGAGGCGAGCGGATAGGCACCCTGAACCCGGGCCACGAGGGCTGCCCGACGGACGCCTGCCTGCACTGGGGCGCGCTCCGAACCACCCCACCCCGATCCCGCACCTACCTGAACCCACTGCACCTGGTGTCCAACGGCCGAGTCCGCCTCCTACCGAGGCCGGACAACAGCGGTTCCCAACGCGCCCACCCCAACCCCCGCTGACCTCATCAACCGCCACCACCAACCGCACAACCTCACGGACAGCCTGGACTCCCCACCGCATGACGAGCCTTCAGCCCAGCCACCCAGCCGCCCAACCCCTCCCTCGATCCACCCCACCGCCTCAACCGGCTGCCGCCGCGCCGGCCGGACGCCCTGCAAACCGCGCCCTTTCGCCACCTCGCCCATAGCCGCCGCGCCCTTCCCGTCACCGCGCCCTTCCCGTCACCGCGCCCTTCCCGTCACCGCGCCCTTCCCGTCACCACGCCCTTCCCGTCACCACGCCCTTCCCGTCACCACGCCCAAGCCAGCGCCGCACCCACCGCATCACTTCCTCGCGGCCCCCGCCGCACCACCTCCCCGCCGCGCCCAGCCGCCTCCCCTCGCACGGCCGCTGTGCAGCGCGATCCCGGGCGCGGTCCGGATGTCCCCGATTCGGGGATTTCTCCGGGCGAGGTCGCGGCGGGCGAGTGGCCTCCGGGCGGACGACCCGGATTGCGCAGCCTTGAGTGCGCAGCCTTGATTTGCGGCCTTGATTTCGCGAGACCGCGTATTCCGATCCGCGAGCGGTGCATGTGCGTGTGGGATTCGCCGATGGCCTGTGGCGGGGCGTTCGGCGGTTGGCAGCTGCTGCCGACCCAGCGTCGGCGGAGCCGGGCTAGGCCTCCAGCTGCTCGTTCAGCTTGGTGCGCAGGCGCAGCACCGCCCGGGTGTGCAGTTGGCACACGCGGGACTCCGTGACGCCCAGGACCTTGCCGATCTCGGCCAGCGTCAGGTTCTCGAAGTAGTACAGGGTGACCACGACGCGGTCCCGTTCGGCGAGCTGGGCGATCGCGTCGGCGAGTTGGCGGCGGCTGTCCTGGTCGACCAGCGTGGCGATCGGGTCCTCGGCGCCCTCGTCGGGCAGGGACTCGGCCAGTGACGAGCCCGCGCCACCGCTGCTGCGGCCGGCGGCGATCAGCTCGTCCAGGGCGACCACGCTGGTGAGCTGGAGCTGGGCGTAGAGCTCGCGCAGCTCACCGAGGCCGATCTTCAGCTCGGCGGCGAGCTCGCGGTCGGTCGGGGTGCGTTGCAGGCGGCCACCCAGGCGTTCCAGGGCGCGTTCGACGTCACGTGCCCTGCTGCGCACCGAGCGGGGCACCCAGTCCTGTGAGCGCAGGTCGTCGAGGATCGCGCCTCTGATGCGCTGCATCGCGTACGTCTCGAACTTCAGACCGCGCTCGGGCTCGAACTTCTCGATCGCGTCGACCAGGCCGAAGATGCCGGACTGGATCAGGTCCGCCACGTCGACGTGCGCGGGCAGACCGGTGCCCACCCGGCCGGCGACGTACTTCACCAGGGGCGCGTAGTGCAGCACCAGGCGGTCCCGCAGGGCCTGCCGACGTGACTCGCCGTAGGTGTGCCACAGCGCGATGATCCCGGCTTCCACGTCATCCGCGGTGCGCGACTCAGACGCCGCGTGCGCGGGCCTGCCGGGGACCGCCGCGGGACCGGCGTGCCCGTTCGTGCGCGGCGGCTCGGCGTCGACGTGGTGACCGTACGTCCCAGCCGGGGTGCGCGCCGCCGACGAGGTCCCGACGTGCGCGGCGGAGGGAGAGGTCACGGTTGCGGTCCGCGAACCTCCCCCTGCGACGTCAGGAGCGGGGGTGGGTTCGGTCATGGATCGCCTTCAGCCGTTCGACGGTGACGTGTGTGTAGAGCTGAGTCGTTGCGAGCGTAGCGTGACCAAGAAGCTCTTGGACGGTGCGCAGGTCCGCTCCCCCTTCCAACAGGTGCGTGGCCGCGGAGTGGCGCAGGCCGTGGGGCCCGGTGTCGGCCGTCTCAGGTACCGCACCCACTACATCGTGGACAACCCTCCTGGCGGTACGCGGGTCGAGCCGCCCACCTCGCGCGCCGAGCAGCAGCGCACGGTGTGAACGGTCGCTGACCAGGGCGGATCGGCCATGTTCCACCCAGCGCCGTACAGCCCGTTCGGCCGGAACGCCGAACGGCACGGTGCGTTCGCGACTACCCTTGCCCAGAACCCGAATCACCCTTTGGGAGTAGTCCACGTCGTCGAGGTCGAGACCGCACAACTCGGCGACCCGGACACCTGTTGCGTACAGCAACTCCACCACGGCTTGGTCACGCAGCGCAACCGGATCGCCGTGTTCCGCGCCTACTTCGGCAACTGCCATGGCGGCGTCGGCCTGGTCCGGCCGCAGCACGGCGGGGAGGGTCCGGTGGGGGCGGGGCGCGCTGAGCCGCGGGCCGGGGTCAGCGGCGAGCAGGTCGTTGCGGGAGGCCCAAGCGGTGAACGTCCGGGCGGAGGCGGCGCGTCGGGCCATCGTCGTCCGGCTCGCGCCGGCGGAGTGCTGGGAAGCCAACCACGACCGCAGGCCCGGCAGGTCGATCGCTTCCACGGTGGCGTTGTCGGGTGTGCCCTCGGCTAAGTGGACCAGCAGGGCGACCACGTCGCCGAGGTACGCGCGCACCGTGTGCGGTGACAGACCGCGTTCCATCGCGAGGTGGCGTTCGTAGCGGTCCAGGGCCGCCGCGACGTCCGCGGGCAGCGCGCGACGCAGGCGAACCAGGTCGACACGACGTGTCCGAGCGGGCGGCGGCGGGGACATAGCCCCTGACGCTCCGCCCTCAAGCGCTCTTGGTCAAGTATCGCCACGCCAACTCCCGTCCTGGGAGCGCTTCCAACCGCTTTCCACGCGTTCGGCGAGACTGGCCAGTTCCAATTGCGGCAACAATGCGCGCACCCTGGCCAACTCGACACCGGATTCGACGGAGATCGCCTCCGGGCTGTGCCCGAAGGTCAGACCCAGTGCTTCGAAGACCCGCATCGCCTCGCCCTGCGGTGGTCCGGTGTCGGTGTTCCTGGTGGCTTCGACGAGGTCGACGCCGAGCCGCCCGGTCGACTCGATGATCTCGGCGACGCTGGTCACCGGCAGCGCGATCCCCGAACGCAGCAGCTCGTGGCAGCCCGACGAGCTGACCGACGTGATCGGCCCGGGAACCGCCATGAGCACCCGGCCGAGCGCCGCCGTCGACGCGGCGGTGTTCTTGGCGCCGCTGCGCTGTCCCGCTTCGACTACGACGGTGCCTTCGGCCAGCGCCGCTATGAGCCGGTTTCGCGTCAGGAATCGGTGGCGCGCGGGCGTGTGGGTCGGCGGGTATTCGCTCACGAGCAGCCCTTGGCCCGGAATGCGTTCCAGCAAGGCCCGGTGGCCTGACGGATAGGCGACGTCGATCCCGCAGGCCAGCACGGCGATCGTCGGCCCGCCCGCCGTGATCGCGCCCCGGTGCGCCGCGCCGTCGATGCCGTAGGCCGCGCCGGACACCACGGTGACGCCGGCCTCGGCCAACCCGAAGCCGAACTCGCCCGCGACGTGCTGCCCGTAGCCGGAGGCGGCCCGACTGCCGACCACCGCGACGGCCCGCTCGGTGATCGAGGAGAGGTCGGCCTCGCCTCGGACCCACAACGCCAACGGCTCGACACCGCACCGCAGGCCGTTGGCGGCGGCGATGGCGAGGGCGTTGAAGGGCCAGCGGGGCCACTCGTCGTCCTCGGGGACCAGGAGCCGCCCGCCGACCTTCGCGGCGGCCTCCAGGTCCTGCTCGGCCTGGTCCAACGCCCGCCGGGCCGACGTCTGGCTGTCGACCCCGGACGGCACCTCCCCGCTCTTGACCAACTCGGCGGCCCGCACCGGCCCGACTTCGGCGACGAACCGGACCAGCGCCGTGGCGGGCGGCTCGGCCACCCGTGACAGGTAGGCCCGGGCCAGCCGGATCTCATCGGTGCTCACGGCGACCGCCACCACTCGTCGGGGCCGGGGCGCGTGACCGGCGCGACCACCTCGCCGGGCTCAGGGCCATGCCCCATGTCCGCCGACCCCGCCACCCGAGCCGCCTTCGACCCGGCCGGCACCGGTTCGCTCCCGCTCCGCATTCCGGAGCCCGGCTCGAAGGGCGGGCCCGACTCGACCGACCGGCCGGCGAGCCGACTGCCCGCAAGGTGGCCGCCCTCGACCCGGCTGGACGCGACCACGGTCCGCGCCGCTGCAGTGGGGGTGGCATCGGACGGCACGGCCATGCCCGGCATGAGCACTGACCTCACGGGGTCGACGAGCGTGGCTTGGGACGACGTCGACTCCTGCACTGCCGGCTCGGGGCTTGGGGGTGAGTTGGGATTCGGGGCCGTGTTCGAGGGAGGAGGGGAGGGCATGGCCGGGGTCTGGGGCGCGGAGGGCGGCGGTGTGGATTGAGGGCCTTGTGCAGGTGAGGGCGGCGGGGCTGGGGTTGGGGCGGTGGTCGGTTGAATGGGGGTTGAGGCGGTGGCGGTCGGGGCGGTCGGGGTTGGTTGGGTCATGACTTCCTGCGCTCTCGGAACTCCAGGGCGACGGCCACGTGGTCTGCTGTCGGTTGGTCGACCTCGGCCAGGTCGGCGAGGGTCCAGGCGACCCGTAGGCACCTGTCCGCGCCCCGGCCCGTCAGGGCTCCGGTGGTCAGTGCCCGGTCCAGGACGGTGGTCGCGTGTCTCGGCAGGGCGTACTCCCGCCTGAGGGCGGGGCCCGGGACCTCGGCGTTGGTCAGCCAGCCGTGGGCCGCCCAGCGTTCCGTCGCCCTGGTCCTGGCCTTCTGGACCCGCTCGCGGACGGCGGCCGTCGGTTCCGGTGGGGCGATCTCCGCGTTGCTCATGGCGGTCAGGGGGCGCATCACCACCCTCAGGTCCACTCTGTCCAGCAGTGGGCCGGAGAGCTTGCTCTGGTAGCGCCTCCGCGCGGCCGGCAGGCACACGCAGTCGATGTCCTTCGGCGGTGCGCACGGGCACGGGTTGGTGGCCATCACGAGTTGGAACCTGGCCGGGTAGCGGGCGATGCCGTCACGCCTCGCCAGGCGCACCTCGCCCTCCTCCAGCGCCGTGCGCAGCACCTCCAGCTTCGCCGCGCCGAACTCCCTCGCCTCGTCCAGGAACAGCACGCCCCGGTGGGCCCGGCTCATCGCGCCCGGCTTCGCCATGCCGGTGCCGCCGCCGATCAGCGCCACCGCCGACGTGGTCGGGTGCAGCGAGACGAACGGCGGCGTGGCGACCAGCGGGGTCTCCGGGGAGAGCAGGCCCGCGATGGAGTGCACCGCCGTGACGCCGAGGGCCTCCTCCGGCGACAACGGCGGCAGGAGGCCGGCCAGGCGTTGGGCCAGCATGGTCTTGCCGGTGCCCGGCGGCCCGGTCAGGAGGATGTGGTGACCGCCGGCGGCGGCCACTTCGAGGGCCCACCTCGCCTCCGGCTGGCCGACCACGTCCGCCAGGTCCGGGCCGTCCGGCGGTGGGGCGATGGCGGGCGGGTTGGTGTGGTGGAGGGCGTGCTCGCCGGCGAGCCAGGACAGGACGTCGGTCAACGTGGTGGCGCCGTGCACGGTCATGCCGTCCACCAGGGCGGCTTCGGGCAGCGCGTCCACCGGGACCACGGCCTCGGTCAGGCCCGACCGCTTGGCCGCCAGCAGCGCGGGCAGCACACCCCGGACGGTGCGGACCCGGCCGTCCAGGGCCAGCTCACCCAGCAGCACGGTGTCGGCCAGGCGTTCGCCCGGGATCGCCTTCGCGGCGGCCAGGACGACGCACGCGATGGCCAGGTCGTAGCCGGAGCCGTTCTTGGGCAGCGTGGCCGGGGACAGGCCCAGCGTCACGCGTTGGGACGGCCAGTCGTGCCCGCTGTTGCGCACCGCCGCCTTCACGCGGTCCTTCGACTCGTGCAGGGCGGCGTCCGGCAGGCCGAGGAGCTGGGTCTTCACGGTGCCGACACCGACGTCGGCCTCGATCTCCACCGGCACGCCGTCCACGCCGAACAACGCCACCGACCACGTTCGCGCGAGCGCCATCACACACCTCGCAGGTGGTGCAGGCGGACCTTGCCCTCGGGCGGCCACTCGATCGCGATCACGTCGAACCGGACCTCCACGCGCCCGATCCGGTTGGCGCTCAGCCAGCGCAGGGCGGACTTCCGGACCCGTTCCAGCTTGTCCGGCGTCACGGCTTCCAGGGGCGTGCCCCTGCCGGTGCCCGAACGGCACTTCACCTCGACCACCACCAGCCGGGCGCCGTCGGTGGCTATGACGTCCAGCTCACCGTCGTCGCACCGCCAGTTGCGCGCCAGGATCGACAGGCCCTGGTGCTCCAGGTACCGGCACGCCGCGTCCTCGCCACGCCTGCCCAGGTCGGTCGCCGTGTTCATGTCCCCCTCCTCCGGAATCGGTCTTGGTTCGACCTTGCCGGGGTGCTGGAGGGGTGGCGATGGGCAGTTCGCCGGCTGTGGACAACTTCAAGGGCTGTGGACAGCCGCCGGGGAAATGTCGGTGGCGCGTGGTAACGGCCCACACACGCAAAGGGGCCCACCCTCACGGGCGGGCCCCTGCGACTTTGCGGGTATCAGGAGTTGAACGGGCCGTCCTCGGGCAGCCTGAGGTCGGGTTTGTCCAACTCCTCGACGTTGACGTCCTTGAAGGTGATGACGCGGACGTTCTTCACGAACCGGGCGGGGCGGTACATGTCCCACACCCACGCGTCGGACATCCGCACCTCGAAGTAGACCTCGCCGTCCGCGTTGCGGACCTGCACGTCCACCGAGTTGGCCAGGTAGAACCGCCGCTCGGTCTCCACGACGAACGAGAACTGGCTGACGATGTCGCGGTACTCCTTGTACAGCGACAACTCCATCTCGGTCTCGTACTTCTCGAGATCCTCTGCACTCATTACGCCTCCGCGCGGGTAATCATCGAATCCGCGCCCCTCCTCGTCGCGAGCCTGCCACCGCTGGTCTGCGGGGTTGTCCCATTCTGGACCACGGCGGCCGCGACCACGCCGCGCGCCACCCGGTGCGGCGCCGCCATCCCGTGCCGGAGCGCCGCGGCGGCCACGTTCGCATACGACCAGCGGTGTTGCGCACTCGGGCCGTGCTCCACCAGCGCCGCCGAGTGCTCGGGGGTGCTGTAGCCCTTGTGCACGTCGAACCCGTAGACGGGCAGTTCCTCGTGCAGACCGGTCATGATCCGGTCCCGCGTGACCTTGGCCAGCACGGACGCCGCCGCGACGCACGCCGCCACCCGGTCGCCCTTGACCACCGGCATGTTCGGCGCCGTGAGACCGGGCACCGGGAAGCCGTCCGTCAGGACGTACCCGGGATGTGCCTCCAACCGCGCGACCGCACGCCGCATGCCCTCGATGTTCGCCACGTGCACGCCGATCAGGTCGACCTCGGCGGCCGGGATCACGATCACCGCGTAGTCCAGCGCGCGCTTGAGCACGAGGTCGTACATCCGGTCGCGCGCCGCGGCGGTGAGCAACTTCGAGTCGGTGAGCCCCTCGAACTTCGCCGCGTCACCCGGCTTGAGCACGCACGACGCCACGACGAGCGGGCCCGCGCAGGCGCCACGGCCGGCCTCGTCGACGCCGGCCACCGGGCCGAACCCGCGCCGGTCCAACGCGGCCTCGAAGGCCCAGATCCCCGCGGTCTGCCGGACCTGGACGCGAGGCGGCTTGCGGATCACCCCTCGACCCTATCCCAGCCGTGAACCCCGCAACCGCGACCTCACCCGCTTGCCCAGCAGCAGCACCGGCCACGCCGCCGCGAGGCCGACCCCGGCGGGCAGCGCGTCCTGCCACGCGGGCGCCCCGATGGCCACGACCTGCGGGTTGTGGTCACCGACGCCCTGCCAGCGCGACGGCGGCAGCACGATCACCCGCGCCTTGCCCACCACGTTGTCCACCGGCACGAGACCGCCCTCGCGGCCGTCGCCCTGGCACCGCGAGTCGCACGAGTCGTTGCGGTTGTCGCCCATCACGAACAGGTAGCCCTCGGGGATCTTCAGCTCGGCGAACGACTCCTGCACCGTGCTGCGGCCCGGCGCCCAGTACACGTACGGCTCGTCCAGCGGCTTGCCGTCGACCACGACCCGGTTGCGGTCGTCGCAGCACTGCACCGTCTGCCCGCCGACCGCGATGACCCGCTTGACGAAGTCCTCCTCGTTCGCCGCCGGGAACCCCATCAGCGACCCGAGCCCTTGCAACGCCTTGACCAGCGGGTTCGTCGGCTCGGGCGCGATGAAGTCCTGGTTGATCCAGGTGTCGGGGCCGTGGAAGACCACGACCTCGCCCGGTTCGATCTCCGAGAAGTCGTAGACCAGCTTGTCGACCAGCACCCGGTCGCCGAAGCAGCCGTCGGAGCAGCCGTGCAGCGTCTGCTCCATCGACTCCGACGGGATCATGTAGACCTTCGCCAGGAACGACTGGATCAGCACCGCGAGCACCACCGCGACGCCGATCAGGATCGGCAGCTCTTTCCAGAACGAGCCCTTGCGCTTGGCCGTTTTGCGCGCGCGGGCGCGCCACTGCTCGACCTTTTCCTCGTGCTCCGGTTCACCCTCGTCGGAAGAGCCCCGGGACGACGCGACGTCCACCACCCGGTCAGCCTACCGATCAGGGCTGTGTGGCCCTGGTCAACCGCCTGCGGACCTTGCGGCCGAAGAACACCAGCGGCCACGCCGCGGCCAGGCCGGCACCCGCCGGGATGGCGCCCTGCCACGCGGGCGCGCCGAGCGCGAGGGACTGGGGGTTGTGGTCGCCGATGCCCTGCCAGCGCGACGGCGGCAGCACGATGACCCGCGCCTTGCCGATGACGTTGTCCTCCGGCACGGTGCCCGCCACGCCGCCACCGCCCTGCTTGCGGGAGTCGGTGGAGTTCGTGCGGTTGTCACCCATCACCCAGAGGTGGCCTTCGGGGACCTTGACCGGCTCGAACGGGTCGTGGTTCTCCGGTGACGTGCCGGGCTGCCAGTAGATGTACGGCTCGTCCAGCGGCTTGCCGTCGACCTTCACGCGGTGCTGCTCGTCACAGCACTCGACGGTCTGCCCGCCGACCGCGATGACCCGCTTCACGAAGTCGCGCTCGTCCGGCGGCGCGAGGCCGACCAGGGAGGCCACCGACTGGATGCCGGCCACGATCGGGTTGTCCGACCGGCCGGAGTTGAAGTCGTTGTTGCCCCAGGTCTCGGGGCCGCGGAAGACCACGACCTCACCCGGTTCGATCTCGGTGAAGTCGTAGACCAGCTTGTCGACCAGCACCCGGTCGTTGTTGCACCCGGGGCAGCCGTGGAGGGTCTCCTCCATCGACTGCGACGGGATCACGTACACCCGCGCCAGGAACGTCTGGATCAGGATGGTGAGGACCAGGGCCGTGGCCCCGAGCACGAGCAGCTCGCGCCAGAGCGGGGGCTTCTTCTTGTCCTTCTTCGACTTGCCGCCCGCAGTCGAGTCCGGAGTGGACTCGACTGCGGGATCCTGACCGTCTTCGTCAGCGGAGCGGTGCACGGGATCTGCCACGTGGGCAGGCTACTGCTTCCGCGTGTGTCCGGCGTCAGGAGGCCGGTCGGGCGTCGCGCTTCTCCTTGATCTTGGCGGCCTTGCCGCGCAGGTCGCGCAGGTAGTACAGCTTCGCCCGGCGGACGTCGCCGCGGGAGGCGACCTCGATCTCCGCGATGTTCGGGGAGTGCACCGGGAAGGTGCGCTCGACGCCGACGCCGAACGAGACCTTGCGGACGGTGAAGGTCTCGCGGATGCCGCCGTTCTGCCGGCGGATCACGACGCCCTGGAACACCTGGACCCGCTCACGGGAGCCCTCGATGACGCGGACGTGGACCTTCAGCGTGTCGCCCGGCCGGAAGCTGGGGATGTCGGAGCGCAGCGACTGGGCGTCAAGAGCGTCCAGGGTGTTCATCGGTGGTCCGTCCTCGTCCTCACGTGTATTGCGTACTCCCCCAAGGCGCGGCCGAACTCAAGTCACACACGCGCGGGGGCGGGCCTAGCGCACGCCGGATGAGTTGAACCGGGTGCAGCAACCTGTCCAGTGTGCCAGACGAGGGGCGGCGGGGAGAAATCGGCCCTAGTCCAGCCCTCGGTCCAGCTCGTCGAGCAGCTTGCGGTCGTGCTTGTCGAGCGCCCCTTCGGGCAGGGCCTCGAGCAGTTCGGGGCGGCGTTCGCGGGTGCGGCGCAGCGACTGGTCGCGCCGCCAGCGGTCGATCGCCTTGTGGTTGCCCGAGCGCAGGACCTCGGGCACGGCGAGGTCGCGCCACACCTCGGGCCGGGTGTAGCTGGGGCCCTCCAGCAGGCCGTCGGAGAACGAGTCCTCGGCGGCCGACTTCGGGTTGCCGAGCACACCGGGCAGGAGGCGGACGACGGCCTCGACCACCACCAGCACCGCCACCTCGCCGCCGACGAGCACGTAGTCGCCGATGGAGACCTCGTCCACGCGCATCCGGCGCGACGCGTCGTCCACCACCCGCTGGTCGATGCCCTCGTACCGGCCGCAGGCGAACACCAGGTGCTCCTCCGCGGCCAGGTCGTGCGCCAACCGCTGGGTGAACGGCCGACCGGCCGGTGTCGGCACGATCAGGCGGGTGGCCGGGGTGACGACGTCGTCCAGCGCCTCGCCCCACACCTGGGGCTTCATCACCATGCCCGGACCGCCGCCGTACGGGCTGTCGTCGACGGCCTTGTGCACGTCGTGCGTCCAGTTCCGCAGGTCGTGCACGCCGACGCTGATCAGACCCTTGTCGATCGCCTTGCCGAGCAGGGCGGCGCGGAGCGGGTCCAGGTACTCCGGGAAGATCGTGACGACGTCAATCCGCATCGAGGAGGCCCTCGGGCGGGTCCAGCAGGACGCGCTTGCCCGCGAGGTCCACGGTGGGCACGATCTCGCGCACGAACGGGATCAGGGCCTCGTCGCCGTTCTCGCGCTTGACCACGAGCAGCTCGCCGCCCGGTCCGTGCACGACCTCCAGCACGGTGCCGATCCTCGTGCCGTCCGCGAGCTCGGCGGTCAGCCCTTCGAGCTCGTGGTCGTAGAACTCGTCCGGGTCACCGGTCGGCGGCAGGTCCTCGGTGCTCGCGAGCAGCAAGGTGCCGCGCAGCGTCTCGGCGACGTCACGGGTCAGCACTTCCTCGAAACGCACCAGCAGCCGCCCGGAGTGGTTCCGGGCGGCTGCGACGGTGAGGTTGCGGGAGGTGCCGTCGCGCAGTTTGGCGGTCAGCACCGAGCCCGGCGCGAACCGGGTCTCGGGTGAGTCCGTGCGCACGTCGACCGCGAGCTCGCCGCTGATCCCGTGCGCCTTGGCCACTCGGCCGACGACGACGTCCATGTGCGCGTTCAGCGGTCGGTGTCGACCACGTCGACGCGCACGCCACGACCACCGATACCGGCCATCACGGTGCGCAGGGCGGTCGCGGTGCGACCGCTGCGGCCGATCACCTTGCCGAGGTCGTCCGGGTGGACGTGCACCTCGAGCGTGCGACCGCGGCGGGTCGTGACCAGGTTCACCCGGACGTCGTCCGGGTGGTCGACGATGCCCCGAACGAGGTGTTCGAGGGCGTCAGCCAACAAGCTCACGCCTCGTCCTTGGCAGCCTCGGGAGCGGCCTCGGCGTCAGCCTTCTTGGCGTCGTCCTTCTTGGCCGACTTCTTCTTCGGGGTCGTCGCCTCGGTGGACGGCGCGTCGCCGGCGGCGGCGAGCGCGGCGGCGAACAGGTCCGCCTTGCTCGTCTTCGGCTCCTTGACCTTCAGCGTGCCCTCGGCACCCGGCAGGCCCTTGAACTTCTGCCAGTCACCGGTGATCTCCAGCAGGCGCTGGACCGACTCGGTCGGCTGCGCGCCGACGCCCAGCCAGTACTGCGCGCGGTCGCTGTCCACCGCGATGAACGACGGCTCTTCCTTCGGGTGGTACTTGCCGATCGTCTCGATGGCCTTGCCGTTGCGGCGGGTGCGGGCATCGGCGACGACGATCCGGTAGTACGGCTGACGGATCTTGCCAAGCCGCTGAAGCTTGATCTTGACGGCCACGGGTGTGGGTGCTCCTCGTGCTCTCGTGTGCTCAGGTGCGGGCAGTCCTCACCCGAGTGGGGCACGGGTGGTGAAAGCCCAGGTGTCTGGGGCGCCATGGCACGGTGAGAGGGACCGACCTCGGCGAACAACCGACCATTCTGCCAGACGGTTCTACCGGAGGACGAATCGGGCCACGGGGACGCCCGCGTCCGCCAACGCCCCGCGGATCTTCGTCGCGTGCTCCACCGCGCCCGGAGTGTCGCCGTGCAGGCAGATGGAGTCGACCTCCACCTTGAGGACGGCGCCGTCCGCGGCGACCAGTTCACCCCGCTCGGCGAGCCGGAGCACCTGCGCCAGCACGGCGTCCGTGCTGGTCAGGACGGCGTTCGGCGCGGTGCGGGGCACCAGCGTGGCCTCGGGTGTGTACGCGCGGTCGGCGAACGCCTCCCGCACCGGGCGCAGGCCCGTCCGTTCGGCGTGGTGGAGCAGGCGCGAGCCGGGCAACCCGAGGACGGGCAGGTCGCCGAACGCCTTCACTCCCTCCACCACGGCCCGCGCCTGCCGGTCGTGGTGCACCGCGGCGTTGTAGAGCGCGCCGTGCGGCTTGACGTACTCGACCGACGTCCCGGCCGCCCGGGCGCACGCGTCCAGCGCCCCGATCTGGTACAGCACCTCGTCGGCCAGCTCGGAGGGGTCCGCGTCGATGAACCGGCGGCCGAAGCCGGCCAGGTCGCGGTAGGAGACCTGCGCGCCGACCGCCACGCCCGCGTCCGCCGCCTGGCCGCACACCCGGCGCATGGTCGACGGGTCGCCGGCGTGGAAGCCGCAGGCCACGTTCGCGCTGGTCACGATGCCGAGCAGGGCTTCGTCGTCGCCGAGGCGCCAGATGCCGAAGCCCTCGCCGAGGTCGCTGTTGAGGTCGATCGCGCGGGTGCTCACGCGGGCATCACCCCGATGGAGACGAGGAGCAGGGTCAGGCCGGGCAGGAAGTTGTTGATGACGTGCGCCACCACGCTCGCGGTGAGCCTGCGGGTGATGAGGCGGGCGATGCCGATGGGCAGTGCGATGACGATGAGCAACGACGTCCGCAGCGGTTCGAGGTGGCTGGCCGCGAAGATCAGCGTGGTCAGCACGAACGCCGCCCACCGGCTCCAGCGCTGCCGCTCGATCGCGCCCCACAGCAGTCCCCGGTAGATCACTTCCTCGCACACCGGGCCCAGGAAGCACACGTAGAGGAACATCGCCACGGCGGCGGCCAGCGGCAGCCCCGCGCCGTCCACGAGCTCGCCGATCGCGGAGGTGGCGTTCTTGTCGCCGACCACCCTCGACCAGATCACCGCGGCCACGTAGGTGAGCACCAGGCCGAGCGCGCCCAGCTTGAGCCCGACCTTGACGTCCGCCCAGTCCCAGGCGAGCCGGAGGTCCTGGAACGGGCCGTTGCCGCGCAGGTAGGTGATGGTGACGGCGACCGCCGCGGCCAGCACCGTCGGCACGATGGACCCGATCAGGACGAAGCTCACCGACGAGCCGATGTCCGTGCCCGAGGTCCTGGCCACCGCCGTGATGAACACCGCGCTGAGCACGAAGACCGCTTCGACGAGCAGGAACGCGCCGAAGCCCCACCGCTGGCCCGCGTGCACCGCTTCGGGCTCCCGTCCCACCGCGCGGACGCTGGCGATCAGCCCCGGGGGCGGTTCATCCGGTCGTGTCACAGCCATCCACCCTAGTCAGCCGGTGTAGAGGTAGACGGCGGGCAGCAGGTTGTTCGTCGCGTGGGCCACCACGCTGGAGGCCACCCGGCCGGTGATCATGCGGGCCGCGCCGATGGCCAGCCCCTGCGCGAACAGGCTCAGCACGCGCCAGCTCTCCTCGTGCAGGAACGCGAAGACGACGGCGGTCAGCGCCAGGATCGCGATCCTGGGTATCCGGTAGTGGGCCAGCGCCTGCCACAGCGCTCCCCTGGTGAGCAGTTCCTCGGTCAGCGGCGCGCCGAGGAAGACGAACAGCGCCGCGGCGGCCAGCCAGACCGTCCGGCCGCCGGAGAGGGCTTCGATCTCGTCCAGCGAGCTGGACCGGTCCGGGTTGATGCGCAGCAGCAGCGCGCCGATGAGCCAGGCGGCCAGCAGCGCCGCGCCGCCTGCGGCCAGGCCGACCTTCAGGTCGCGGAGGGTGGGCACCAGGCCGAAGTCCTTGTTGGGCCCGTCGCCCCGGTACCAGGAGATGACGACGGGGCCGAGGCCGAGCAGGACGTTGGGCAGGAAGACCAGCAGCAGGAGCGGGCCGAGCACCGGCGGGTTGGTGACGTCCACCTCGGCGAAGCGGTCGGCCGTCGCGGCGGTGAAGGCGAGGATGGCGAGGTGGTAACCGCCGAGCCCGGTGAAGAACGCCAGGAAACCCCAGTGCGCGCGGCCGGTGTCCTGGTCCTGCTGTTCCTCCACTCGTCCGAACGTAGTGGTCCGGTGGGGCGGAGTGCTGCCCGAGGCCGTTCAAGATCACCCTGACGGCGGCAGCACTCACCACGGGTGGCGGAAGAACTCCTCGCCACCCGCCCCCATCACGGATTTCCTACCGCAGCCGACCGGGCGCCGCGAGGTCAGGCGTGGATCCGGCCGCGCAGCATGACCAGCTTCGGGTGCCGCAGGGCGTCGAGGTCCTCACGCGGGTCGTCCTCGTAGACCACGACGTCGGCCGCGGCGCCCTCGGTCAGCGACGGGAAGCCGAGCCACTCGCGGGCGGCCCAGGACGCCGCGCCGAGGGCCTGGGTGGTGCTCAGGCCGACCCCGTGCAGCGCCTTGATCTCGTCCACGATCCGGCCGTGCTCGATGCCGCCGCCCGCGTCCGTGCCCGCGAACACCGGCACGCCCGCCTCGACCGCCTTCGCGATGGTCTCGGTGTTGCGCTCGTACAGGTGCCGCATGTGGCCCTGGTAGACCGGGTACTTGTCGGCGCCCGCCGCGATGGCCGGGAAGTTCTCGATGTTGATCAACGTCGGCACCAGCGCGGTCCCGTTGCGGGCCATCTGCGCGATCGTGTCGTCGGTCAGGCCCGTGCCGTGCTCGATGCAGTCGATGCCCGCGTTGAGCAGGGCGGGCAGGGCGTCCTCGCCGAAGACGTGCGCGGTGACCCTGGCCTTGTTCTCGTGCGCGACCTTGATCGCCTCGGTGAGCACGTCCTCGGTCCACAGGGGCGCGAGGTCGCCGGTGGAGCGGTCGATCCAGTCGCCGACCAGCTTCACCCAGCCGTCGCCGGCGGCGACCTGCTCGGCCACGGCGGACGGCAGGTCGGCCGGGTCCTCGATCTCGACGCCCAGGTACTTGATGTACCGCTTGGGCCTGGCCAGGTGCCTGCCCGCGCGGATGATCCGGGGCAGGTCGAGGCGCTCCTGCAGCGGTCGCGTGTCCAGCGGCGAGCCGCAGTCGCGGATGAGCAGGGTGCCCGTCCGCCGGTCGGCGAGGGCCTGGTCGACCGCCTCGGGCAGGTCGACCGCGCCCCTGGCGCCCAGGCCGACGTGGCAGTGCGCGTCGACCAGGCCGGGCACCAGGTACCCGCCGCTGCTGACGGTGGTCGCGCCGGGCACCGGCCGGGTGCGGATCCGCCCGTTGACCACCCAGACGTCCCGCGGGTCGCCACCCTCGGGGAGGACGACGCCCCGCAGGTGCAGGCCGCTCACTTGTCGAACTTCAGCTTCGACGGGTCGAAGCCGGGCGGGAGCTGGTCGAAGCCGCCGAGGCCGGGTGGCAGCGCGGGACCGCCGCCCTGCGGAGGCATGCCGGGCATCATCCCGGGCATGCCGGGGAACCCGCCGCGCACCTTCGGCGGGGTGGGGCCGCGGCCCTTGCCCTTCTTCCCCTTCTTGCCCTTGCCCTTGCGGTTGTTCTTGCCGCCACCGCCGGGCAGGCCGAAGCGGCCGGCCATCTGGCTCATCATCTTGCGCGCTTCGAAGAAGCGGTTGACCAGGTCGTTCACGTCGCTGACCCGGACGCCGGAGCCGTTGGCGATGCGCAGCCGGCGGGACGCGTTGATGATCTTCGGGTCGTCGCGCTCGGCCGGGGTCATGCCGCGGATGATCGCCTGCACCCGGTCCAGGTGCCGCTCGTCCAGGTTGGCCAGCTGGTCCTTCATCTGGCCCGCGCCGGGCAGCATGCCGAGCAGGTTCGCGATCGGGCCCATCTTGCGCAGGGCCAGCATCTGCTCCAGGAAGTCCTCGAGCGTGAGCTGGCCGGAGCCCATCTTGACCGCGGCGGCCTCGGCCTGGTCGGCGTCGAACGCCTGCTCGGCCTGCTCGATGAGGGTGAGCATGTCGCCCATGCCCAGGATCCGGCTCGCCATCCGGTCCGGGTGGAAGACGTCGAAGTCCTCCAGCTTCTCGCCGTTCGAGGCGAACAGGATGGGCTGGCCGGTGACCTCGCGGACGCTGAGCGCGGCGCCACCGCGGGCGTCGCCGTCGAGCTTGGTGAGCACCACGCCGGTGAAGCCGACGCCGTCCTGGAACGCCGTGGCGGTGTTCACCGCGTCCTGGCCGATCATCGCGTCGACCACGAACAGCACCTCGTCGGGCTGCACGGCGGCGCGGATGTCGACGGCCTGGCGCATCATCTCCTCGTCGACGCCGAGGCGGCCCGCGGTGTCGACCAGCACGATGTCGTGCTGCGCCCGCTTGGCCTCCTCGATGCCCTTGCGGGCCACGTCGACCGGGTCGCCCACGCCGTTGCCGGGCTCGGGCGCGAACACGGGCACGCCCGCGCGCTCGCCGACCACCTGCAGCTGGGTCACCGCGTTGGGGCGCTGGAGGTCGCACGCCACCAGCATCGGGGTGTGGCCCTGGCCCTTGAGCCACTTGGCGAGCTTGCCCGCCAGGGTGGTCTTACCGGCACCTTGCAGACCCGCGAGCATGATCACGCTCGGCGGGTTCTTGGCCAGGTTGAGCCTGCGGGTCTCCCCGCCGAGGATGCCGACCAGCTCCTCGTTGACGATCTTGACGACCTGCTGGGCCGGGTTCAGGGCCTGGCTGACCTCGGCGCCCTTGGCGCGCTCCTTGACCTTCGCGATGAACGTGCGCACCACGGGCAGCGCGACGTCGGCCTCCAGCAGCGCGACCCGGATCTCGCGCGCGGTGGCGTCGATGTCGGCCTCGGACAGCCGCCCCTTGCCCCGCAGGTTCTGCAGGACCGAGGTGAGCCGGTCGGAAAGGGTGTTGAACACGATGCCGCCAGACCTCGCACGTCGTCGGTGGGTTCCTCGTACTCAGGGTAGCCGTTCACGCCGGCGTCACCGACAGGCGCAGGTGGTCACGACGGGTCAGCAGGGTCAGGCCCTGCCAGCCGCGCGGCGGCACGCCCTCGGCGAACCGGGCGCGGAGCCTGGCCGCGCGGCGCACGTGCCGCGTGAACGACCGCGACCGGATCAGCCTGCCCCGCGCCACCTGGCCGGACAGGGCCTGCTCGGGGCTCGCGTCCAGCCACAGGAAGTGCCGTGGCCGGTTGGTCAGCGCGCCGACGGCGACGAGGCCGGCGCGGGTGGTCGGGCGGGTGGACGGCTCGTGCACGAGCAGCAGGCCGTTCGTGGTGATCGCGAACCACACGATCCGGGCCCGGTGCACGAAGTGCACCAACGGGCGGTAGAGCCGGTACGGCAGGGCCTTGGGGAAGAAGGCGCGGAGGCTGGTCCGCACCTGGTCGGAATCCAGCACGACGGTGGGCGCGCCGCCCGTGTCGGCGGCGGCGAGCAGCGTCGACTTGCCCGCTCCCGGCAGTCCGGCCAGCACGACCAGCGAGCGCGGCCTCACGGCGACAGCGGTCATCGCATCCATACTAAAGAGACGTTTCGGACGACCACGAGTTCCGGGCGTGATCGAGAGCGGCCCAACCCCTCGACAGGCCGCTCCCGACCACGCGGTGGCGCTGACCCCGCCGGCGCCCCCCGGCCGCGCGGTCCCCTGTGCCACGGGGAGAAGCCTCCCCCGGCACGGGGGTCCACCGGCAGCGTGAGCACCCTCGGTCGGTTGTGCGTAGACCTACGCAACCTCAGCGCGCGGCGAGCAGCACGGCCCGCTCGACCCGCCGCCGCTGGTCGGCGTTGCCGCCTTCGGGCGAGGTGATGGCGAACGAGTCCACCACCGTGGAGCCCAATGTGGACACCCGCGCCCAGACGATGTCCACTCCGGACTGCTCCAACGCGTCCGCGACGTGGTGCAGCAGCCCGATCCGGTCCGCCGCGCGCAGTTCCAGCACCACCGCGCCGGTCGACTCGTCGTCGAACCAGAGCACCTTCGGCGGCGGCGGGTCCTGCGGCGGGCCGCCGTAGTCGCGTTCCTTCGCGGCGAGCTTGTCGGCCAGCGCGAGGGAGCCGTCCAGCGCCCTGGTGAGCTGCTCGCGCAGCAGGGTCACGTCCGGCAGGGAGCCGAACCTGGGCGACACCGTGAACACGTCCACGGCCGCGCCCTCGTGGGAGCGCAGGGTGGCGGCGTGCACTTCCAGGGAGTTCAGCGCGAGCACGCCGGCCGCCCGGGACAGCAGCCCCGGCCGGTCGGGCGCGACCACCGTCACGGTGGCCGCGTGGTCGCCCGGGTCGATGAGCACGTCCGGTTTGCCGCTGGCCAGCACGGCCCGCGCGAGGTCCTGCTGGCGCTGGTCCAACGGCTCCGGCTCGGGCAGCGGGTCGCCCGCCATCGCCGTGCGGCAGCGCGCGACCAGGTCGCTGATCAGCGAGGCCTTCCAGTCCGACCACACGCCCGGCCCGGTGGCCACGGCGTCGGCCTCGGCCAGCGCGTAGAGCAGCTCCAGCAGCACGGGGTCGCCGCCGAGCGTGTCCACCACGCGGCGCACGGTGGCCTCGTCCTCCACGTCACGGCGGGTGGCCGTGTGCGGCAGCAGGAGGTGGTGGCGCACCAGCGCGGTGAGCGTGGCCACGTCCTGCGGCCACAGGCCGAGCCGTTCGGCGATCTGGGTGGTGATCGCCGCGCCGACCTCGGAGTGGTCGGCCTGCCTGCCCTTGCCGATGTCGTGCACCAACGTGCCGAGCAGCAGCAGGTCC
Organism: Saccharothrix luteola; assembly: GCF_020859565.1. Taxonomy (GTDB): domain Bacteria; phylum Actinomycetota; class Actinomycetes; order Mycobacteriales; family Pseudonocardiaceae; genus Actinosynnema; species Actinosynnema luteola. The sequence continues at coordinate 59,222 of NZ_JAJHUO010000010.1, forward strand.
GGCCGGGAGACCCTGGTCACCAGGCGTGCGGCGTGCGCGGTGGCCTGCACCAGGTGCCGGTCGACGGTCCACGTGTGCGCGGCGTCGCGCGGCGGCAGGTCGCGCACCGCGCCCCACTCGGGGAAGAGCCTGCCCCACAGGCCGGTGCGGTCCAGCGCCTCGACCACGTCGATCAGGCCCACGCCGGTGCCGAGCAGGGCCAGCAGTTCCTCGCGGGCCTCCCTCGGCCACGGTTGGCGCAGCTCCGGTGCCGAGTCGGCGAGCTTGGCCAACGTGCCCGGGGCGATCGGGTGCTTGCTGCGCGCGGCGGCCGTGGCGACGCGGAGCAGCAGGGCCGGGTCGCGGCTGGGCACGGCGTCACGCGCCAACGCCACCTCGGAGCCGTGCAGCACCACGCCCTCGTCCAGCGGGCGCCTGGCCGGGGCACGCCTGAGCGGGGAACGGGCGAACACGCCCAGCCCGCGCTTGGGCACCGCGGCGCGCGCTGTGCGCATGGCCACGTCCACGGCGTACACGATCGTGCGGGCGGCGGACGACATCGACCGGGCCAGCGTGAAGCGGTCCTGCAGGCCCAACGCGGTGGCGACCTCGTCACCGTCCTGCGCGCGGAGCACGTCGCGCGGCTTGCCCGCCACCCGGCGCAGCTCGGTGCGCACGTCCAGCAGCAGCTTGCGGGCCTCGTTGACCTCGGCGGACGGCCGGTCGGTCAGCTGCGCCGCGCTCAACGCGTCCAGCAGCGTCACGTCGCGCAGCCCACCGCGGCCGTGCTTGAGGTCCGGCTCGACGCGGTGCGCGATCTCGCCGCTGCGGGCCCACCGCCGCGACGCCGACTCGGCCATCTCGTCCAGCCTCGTGCGCACCCCGGTGCGCCACGCCTGCCGGGCGCTGTCGGTCAGCCGCTTGCTGATCTCCTGGTCGCCCGCGATGTGGCGGATGTCCAGCAGCCCCAACGCGGTGCGCAGGTCACCGGCGGCGACGCGCAGCGCCTCGCCGACCGTGCGCACCGAGTGGTCGAGGCCGATGCCGGAGTTCCACAGCGGGTACCAGAGCTTCTCGGCGATCCCGTCCACGCCCTTGTGCCCGTTGTGCACCAAGAGCAGGTCGAGATCGGAATAGGGCACCAGCTCCCGCCTGCCCAGACCCCCCACGGCGACCAGTGCGACCCCACTGCCCGGTCCGCCGACGCCCGACAGCGAGGCGTGCGCGGTGAGCCAGAACTCGTGCAGGTCCACCAGCGCCTCGCGCAGCGACTCCCCCGTCAAACGGCGCCGACCTGGCGCGAGCAGCCGATCGCGTGCTCGCACCAGGTCGTCAGCCGTGACGACGGCCGCCTCGGCGTTATCCATACGGCCGTCTCCCATTCCTACTTCGGATCCCTATAGGGCATCCGAGCCGCGCTCCCCGGTGCGGACCCGGATGACGGTGTCGACCGGCGTCACCCAGACCTTCCCGTCACCGATCTTGCCGGTGCGCGCGGCCTCCACGACGGCGTCGAGGACCTTCTCCACGGCGGTGTCGTCCACCAGGACCTCGATGCGCAGCTTGGGCACGAAGTCCACGGCGTACTCGGCGCCGCGGTAGACCTCGGTGTGGCCCTTCTGCCTGCCGTACCCCTGGACCTCGCTGACGGTCATGCCCAGCACGCCCAGCTGCTCCAGGGACGCCTTCACGTCGTCCAGGGTGAAGGGCTTGATGATCGCGGTGACCAACTTCATGACTTGTTGCTCCCCTCGAGGACCGCAGTGGCGCCGGCGGCGACACTGGGCTTGCTGCCGCCACGGGCGCCGATGCCGCTGCCGAACTCGTACGCGGTCTCCGCGTGCTCGGCCTCGTCGATGCCGGCGACCTCGGCCTCCTCGTCGGCGCGGAAGCCGACGGTGAGCTTGACCAGGTAGCCGAGGACGAGGCTCAGCACGAACGAGTACGCGAGCACGGCCAGCGCGCCGACGGCCTGCCGCCACAACTGGTCGACGCCGCCGCCGTAGAAGAGGCCGTCGATGCCCGCCGGGGCGGAGGAGCTGGCGAAGAAGCCGATCAGAATGGTGCCGGAGAGGCCACCGACCAGGTGCACGCCCACCACGTCGAGCGAGTCGTCGAAGCCGAAGCGGTACTTCAAGCTGACCGCCAGGGCGCACAGGGCGCCGGTGATCGCGCCGATCGCGATGGCCCCGAGCGGGGTGACCGACGAGCAGGCCGGGGTGATGGCGACCAGGCCCGCGACAACGCCGGACGCGGCGCCGAGCGTGGTGGCGTTGCCGTCGCGCACGCGCTCCACGAGCAGCCAGCCGAGCATCGCGGCGGCGGTGGCGACCAGGGTGTTGACGAAGGTGACGCCGGCGGTGGCGTTCGCGCCGAGGGCGGAGCCCGCGTTGAAGCCGAACCAGCCGAACCACAGCAGACCCGCGCCCAGCACGACCAGCGGCAGGCTGTGCGGCTTCATCCGGTCCTTCGGCCAACCGACGCGCTTGCCGAGGACGAGCGCCAGCGCGAGGCCCGCCGCACCGGCGTTGATGTGGACCGCCGTGCCACCCGCGAAGTCGATGGCGAGCAGCTTGTTGGCGATCCAGCCGCCCGCGTCGACGACGTTGCCGTCAGCGTCCTTGCCGTCGAAGTCGAACACCCAGTGCGCGACCGGGAAGTACACGAGCACGGCCCACAGGCCGGCGAACAGCAGCCACGGCCCGAAGCGCGCCCGGTCGGCGATCGCGCCGGAGATCAGCGCCACCGTGATGATGGCGAACATCGCCTGGAACGCGACGAAGACGGTGCTCGGGATGGTCCCCGACAACGACTCCTTGCCGAGCAGGCCGTCGAGGCCGAAGAACTCGAACGGCTTGCCGAGCAGGCCGGCGCCGACGTCGGTGCCGAACGCCATCGAATAGCCGACCAACACCCAGAGCACACCGACCACGGCGATTGCGCCCAGGCTCATCATCATCATGTTGAGCACACTCTTCGACCGGACCATGCCCCCGTAGAAGAAGGCAAGTCCCGGCGTCATCAACAGCACCAGTGCGGCACTGGTGAGCACCCAGGCGGTGTCCCCTGTATCCACGTCGACCTCCACTGCACGTCGGTTGCAGGGAGCATCGGTATGTCCTGTTTCACGCGGTTGCGCCTCAGGTTTCGTACAGGTGAACTGTCCCGCCCCTGGTGTTACAGGCACGTTTCGCGGGGTTGAAGCAAGCAGTTCCGCCCGCAACCAGTCCGGGTCGCCGCGAGATTTCCGGTGACGGACCGTGCGAGCGCGACTCGGCTTTGCGGTGGTTCGTGTGATCCCGCGCAATGGCCTGACGACGCTGGGTCACCAACGGTCGGCCGCCGTGCCCCGTGGTCGCGGCCGAGCCTGCCAGACCGGCCGGGGCCGCCCCAGCCGGGTGGTGGGGGCGGCGCCGGCCGACTGCTACTCCAGCCAGCCCGGGATGGCCGTGGTCGGGCCCGCCGGGACGGGCTTCGCGTCCAGGGACGCGATCGACTGCGGCGCGGGCTCGACGGCCGCGCACCGCGCACCCGGCCGAGGCGTCTTCAAGTCGACCAGGTAGTCGTCCGTCGCGCGGCGGGTGCACTCGCTGCGGTCGTAGACGCCGTGGCCCCAGCCCTCGTAGGTCAGCAGGACCGTGGTGTCGCGGCTCTGCCGGTGCGCGTTGACGGCCCACTCGTAGCCGGTGGCGGGGTCGTGCAGCGCGTTGAGCATCAGGATCTTCGGCGCGTCCTCGATCTCGAGCCGGTGCTGCGGGTTGTTGACCCGCTCCGGCAGGCCGACGCAGCCCGCCATGGCGGTGTGCCCGAGCGACGAGCCGCGCATGTGCGGCGCGAGCTGACGGGCGCGGTCGACCAGGGCGGAGAACTGGCGGTGGTCCTTGACCCGGATCGCCCAGTCCTGGCAGAACACGGCCGGGAACGGGTTGCGCGCGGTCTCCTCCACTGCGAAGGACGTCGCGTGCGTGCCCGCGCCGAGCTCGACCAGGAACTCCGACAGCCGCTGCCAGTGCGGGCCGTAGAACGCGCCGAACGCGACGCCGATGACGTCGTCGGCGGTCACCTCGCGGTCCGGCTCCAGCGGGTCGGTGATCTCACCCCGGTCGGCGCGGGCCAGCAGCTCGTCCCACACCTTCGCCACGTCCTGGCCGTGCAGGGCGCACGACTCGGTGCGGTCGCACCACGCCACGAACTCGCGGAACGAGTCCTCGGCCGTCGCGGCCTCGGTCTCGTTGAACCGCCAGGTGCCGAGGCTGTGGTCCATGTTGGAGTCGATCACCATGGCGCGGATGTTCCGCCCGAACTCCTCGGCGTACTGCTGGCCGATGAGGGTGCCGTAGGACAGGCCGTAGTAGTTGATCTTGCGCTCGCCGAGGGCCTTGCGCAGCGCGTCGATGTCCTTGACGACCGCACCGGTGTCGGCGTGGTCGTAGATCGGGCCGCTGTGCTCGCGGCAGTCGGCGGCCAGCTCGCGGTTGTACGCGGCGAGCCGGTCGAACTCCCGCTGGTCGGCCGGGTGGATCGACGGCTGGGCGCGCAGCACCTCGACCGAGCACTGCACCGGCTGGCTGCGGGCGACGCCGCGCGGGTCGAACCCGATGATGTCGAAGCGCTGCTGCACCTCCGGGCTGAAGTAGCCGTCCGCCCCCAGGGCGAAGTTCACGCCCGAGCCGCCCGGCCCGCCCGGGTTGACGACCATGACCCCGATGCGCTTGGCGGGGTCGGTGGCCTTGCGGCGGGCCACGGCGAGGTCGAACTTCTCGCCGCGCGGGTTCGCCCAGTCGATCGGCAGGCTCAGCGTGCCGCACTCCACCTCGGCCAGTTCCGGGCACGGCCGCCAGTCGATCCCACCCGCGCCGCGCGCCGGCTCCGTTTCGGCCGACGCCACCGACGTCGTCCCCGCTGCGAGCGCCAACGCGGTGGCGACACCGCCGAGCGCCCTGATGATCGGTCGCACAGGTTCCTCCCTAGTTCCTGTTCACCCAATCGGGTTTCCGCAGGCTTCCAGGGCGGCCGAACGCACCACAACCGACTGAAGTCTCACCAACAATCAACCCAAGGACTGACAACTTCCGCGTCTTTCAGCGCAAGTCCTGGTAGCGCTGGGTGATCACCCTGAGACCGCGGGCGGTCAACCGGCCGAACAGCCGCAGCCGCGCCATCCCGCCGTCCGGGTAGATGTCGAGCCGCGCGTGGGTGGCCTCGGGGGCGTCCTCGACGCGGAAGCGGTGGCGGGTGTCGGGCTGGAGCCGGGTGCGCGGCAGCACGTCGAACTCCGCGCCGGTCCGCGCGTCGCGGGCCCGGACCGACGCCCAGCCCGGCGCGTTGCCCTTGAAGTGGCTGGTGTCCAGCTCCGCGAGCCGGATGACGCCCGGCGCGGCCAGCTCGACCTCGACCCAGTCGTTGCCGTCGTCACGCCGGCGCGCGGTTTCCCAGCCCTCGCCCATGACCGTGGCCTGACCGGGCGCGATGAGGTTGCCCGGGTCGCTGTAGAACATGTTGCTGCACCCGGTGACCGACGCGCCGTTCTCCAGCGCGGCCAGGTCCAGCGCGTCCGGCACGATCAGGTCGGGGTCGGCCACCGGCGTGCCGTGCACGCGCAGCCTGGCCACCCCGCCGTCCGGGTGGATGGTGAGCCGGACGTGCGTGTAGCGGCGGGCAGCCGACACCTCGAAGTAGTGCTTGCGGTCGCCTCCCAGCGGCGACTTCGGCACCACGGTCTCCCAGCCGGCCAGCTCGTCGGGCGCCGGGTAGCCCGTGGCGGAGGTGGCCTCGACCGACGCGAACGGCGGGTAGTTGCCCTTGAAGAACGCGGTGTCGACCACGACGCCCTTGATCACGCCCGGCAGGCCGAGCCGGACGATCGCCCGGTCCTCGCCGCTCTCCCGGCGGCGGCGGGTCTCCCACCCGTCGTAGACCTGGCCCTTGTGCCCGAACGTGTAGGTCCGGTACTCCGGCTCGCCTGCGCGGATCAGGTTCTCGCGCTCGGCGAAGAACTCGTCGTTGGCCCACATCACGCTGCCGCCGACCGCGCGGCAGGCCAGGTCGGGCAGTCGGGTCCAGCCGGGTGCTTCCGTCATGCGGCTCCTCTGTCGGTCCTCGGCTCAGCCGTGGTGGCTCAGCAGCCGGCCGCGCGGCCGGTCGTCGATCGGCCGACCGCGCAGCCACGTCTGCCGCACCACGCCCGCCAGCGGACGGCCGTGGTAGGGCGTGACGGGGTTGCGGTGGCGCAGTGCGGCGCGGTCCACGACGAACGCGTCGTCCGGCGCGAACACGCAGAAGTCGGCGTCCGCGCCGGGCGCGATGCGGCCCTTCGTCCCCAGCCCGACCAGGTCGGCCGGGTTGGTCGCCATCCACCGGACCACGTCGGTCAGCGCGTGCCCCCGTTGCCTGGCCTGGGTCCACACCGCGGACAGGCCCAGCTGCAGGCTCGCGATACCGCCCCACGCGGTGGCGAAGTCGCCCTGCTTCAGCTCCGGGGTGCACGGCGAGTGGTCGGTGACGACGAGGTCGATCAGGTCCTCGCCCAACGCGCGCCAGAGCTGCTCGCGGTTGGCCGCGTCGCGGATCGGCGGGCAGCACTTGAACTCCGTGGCCGTGTCGCCGATCTCCTCCGCGACGAACGTCAGGTAGTGCGGGCACGTCTCGGCGGTCAGCCGCAGCCCGAGGTCCTTGGCGATCCGCACCTGCCGCACGGCCTCGCCGCTGGACAGGTGCAGCACGTGCAGCCTGGCCCTGGTCTCGTTGGCCAGGTCGACCACGGTCGTGATGGCGTGCTGCTCGGCCCGGTGCGGCCGGGAGTCGAGGAAGGCGCGGTAGCCGGGACCGGAGTCGGTGACCTCGAGCGGGTCCTCGGCGTGCACGATCGTCAGGGCGTCACGTCCGCGCAGCCGCAGCAGGGCCGCCCTCAGCTCGTCCTCGGTGACGTGCGGGAACTCGTCCACGCCCGAGTGGATCAGGAAGCACTTGAAGCCGAACACGCCGGCGTCGTGCAACTCCTCCAGGTCGTCCAGGTTCGTCGGCACGATGCCGCCCCAGAACCCGACGTCGACGTGCGCCCGGTCCCGCGCCGCCTCCCGCTTGGCCTTCAGGGCGGCCACCGTGGTCGTCGGCGGCACGCTGTTGAGCGGCATGTCGATGATCGTGGTGACGCCGCCCGCCGCCGCCGCCCTGGTCGCGGTCTCGAAGCCCTCCCAGTCGCTGCGGCCCGGGTCGTTCACGTGGACGTGCGTGTCGACCAGGCCGGGCAGGAGGACTTCGTCGTCGGCGAGCGTCACGACGGTCCCGGCGTCCAGGTGGTCGGCCACCTCGACGATCCGACCGCCCGCGACGCCGACGTCGGCACGGCGTTCCCCGTCCGGCGTGATCACTCGGGCAGCGCGCAGCACCAAATCCATGCACGTCACTCTCCCAGCCGGTCGGCGGCGATGCGACCGGCCAGACGTCGCAGGACCGGTTCCGGTTCGGCCAGGCAGCGCGCCAGGTCCGGCTCGACGTCCAGCAGCGCGTAGGCGGCTTCGATGCCCAGGTCGGCGGGGTCGACGGCGCACCGGCCGGCCACCGCCACGACGGGCACGCCGCCGGCCGCCTTCGCCACGCCCGCCGGCGCCTTGCCGTGCGCGGTCTGGTGGTCGAGCGAGCCCTCGCCGGTGATCACCAGGCGGGCGCCGGGCAGGTGGTCGGCGAACCCGACCAGGTCGAGCACCACGTCGATGCCGGGCCGCCTGGTCGCGCCGAGCACGGCCAGCGCGGCGAACCCGATGCCGCCGGCGGCGCCCGCGCCCGGGTGGTCGGCGTAGGACGGGTCGATCTCGTCGGCCCAGTCGCGCAGCCTCGCTTCCAACTCCTCGACCTGGCGCGGGGTCGCGCCCTTCTGCGGGCCGTAGACCGCCGCCGCGCCGTGCGGCCCCAGCAGGGGGTTGTCGACGTCGGTGGCCAGGACCAGCTCGACGTCGCGCAGGTCCCGGCCGCCGAGCCCGTCGAGCATCCCCCTGCCGCCGTCGGTGCACGCGCTGCCGCCCGCGCCCAGGACCAGCCGCCGGCAGCCCAGGTCGTGGGCGGAGCGCAGCAGCTCGCCGACGCCCCTGCTGGTCGCCGTCATCGGAGCGGGGCGGTCCAGCAGGGCGGAGCCCGCCGCCGCGGCCACTTCGACCACCGCCGTGTCGCCGCGCACCGCGAAGCTCGCCGGGACCGGCCTGCCGGCGGGCCCGGTGACCCACCGGCCGACCCGGACGAACCCGGCGGCGGCGGCGGCGTCCACCGTGCCGTCGCCGCCGTCGGCCACCGGCAGGCAGCGCACGTCCAGGTCGGGGACCACGTCGCGCAGGCCGCGCGCGACGGCGGCGGCCACGCGCGGTGCGGTGAGCGTGCCCTTGAACTTGTCGGGCGCGACGACGACGTGCCCCGTCACGGCACCTCTTCGTACTCGCGAACGGCGGCGATCGAGGTGCCGTTGGCGGTGTCGCCCTCGCGTTCGATCATGATCTCGACCAGGACGGGGCGGCTGGTGCGCTCGGCCTCCTTGCGCGCCCACTCCAGGCTCTCCCGGATGCGGCCGGGTTCGGTGACCCTGGTGCCGGAGCAGCCGTAGGCCTCCATGATCTTGACGTTGTCCGACCCGACGGTGTCGTAGTGGATGTCCACCTCGTACGCCATGTCGTAGCCGCCGTGGTCCTCGGCCATGCGGATCAAACCCAGGTACTCGTTGTTCAGCATGATCAGCACGAACGGCACGTCGTACTGGGCGCCCACGGCCAGCTCCTCCACCAGGAACTGGAACGAGTAGTCGCCGACGATCCCCACCACCTCGGCGGCCGGGTCGCTGTGCTTGAGCGCCTTCTTCACGCCGATCGCGGCCGGTATCTCCCAGCCGAGCGGCCCGGCCTGCCCGCACACCTGGTAGTGCCGGGGCCGGTGCGCCTTCTGGTGCTGGCCGGACCAGATCTGGTACAGCCCGATGGCCGTGACGAAGTAGGCGTCCGGGCCGTAGAACTCGTTGATCTCCTTGAACACCCGCGGCGCCTTCACCGGCACGGTGTCGAAGTCCTCGCGGCGCAACAGGGTCGCCTTGAGCTCACGGGTCCGCGCCGTCCAGGCGTTGTCCGGGCGTGGCCCTGTCCTGGTCCGCGCCAGGGCGAGCAACGCCCGCAGGAACGCCTTCACGTCCGAGACCACGCCCAGGTCCGGCCCGAAGACCTTGCCGATCTGCGTCGGCTCCACGTCCACGTGCACGAACTTCCGGTCGCCCCGGTACGTCGCCAGGTCACCCGTGTGCCGGTCGCCGAACCGCGCGCCCAGCGCCACCACCAGGTCGCTCTCCAGGAACGACGCGTTGCCGTACCGCTGCGACGTCTGGATGCCCGTCATGCCCGCGTACAGCGGGTGGTCCTCGTCGATCGCGCCCTTGCCCATCAACGTGGCCTGGATCGGCACGTTCAGGTGCTCGGCCAGCGCCAGCAGCTCCTCGTGCGCCTCGGCGAGGATCACGCCGCCGCCCGCGAGCAGCAACGGCCGTTCGGCGGCGAGGAGCATGTCCAGCGCCCGCGCCACGCGGGCCGGGTGCGGTTCGGGCCGGGTGACGGGCAGCGGCGCGTCGATGGTGTGGTCCCACTCGATCTCCTGTTTCTGCACGTCGATCGGCAGGTCGATCAGCACCGGCCCCGGCCGGCCCGACCGGGCGATCCGGAACGCCTCCCGGAAGATCCACGGCGCCTGCGCGGCCTCCTTGACCTGCACCGCCCACTTGGTGACGGGCGCGGCGACCGCCACGATGTCGACCGCCTGGAACGCCTCCTGGTGCAGCTCGGACGTCGCCGCCTGACCGGTGACGCACAGGATCGGCACGGAGTCCGCCTGCGCGGTGTAGAGGCCGGTGATCATGTTGGTGCCCGCCGGGCCGGACGTGCCGATGGCCACGCCGACGTTGCCGGTCGTGCGCGACCAGCCGTCGGCCATGTGCGTGGCGCCTTCCTCGTGCCGCACGATCAGGTGCTCGATCGTGCCGTCCTGCTCCATGGCCTTGTAGAGCGGCAGGATCGCCGCTCCCGGGCATCCGAAGACCGTGTCGACGCCCTCGCTCTTGAGGACTTCCACGACCGCTTGCATGACGGGTATCCGAGCCATCAGGCCCTCCCGGACAGGTTCTCGACGACCTTCAACAACGCCGAGTGGTCGAGGGATCCGTACCCCTGTGCCCGGCCGGACGCGATGAGCTGGGCGATCAGCCCCGTCACCGGTAGCGCGACGTCGACCTGGCGGGCCGCGGCGAGCGCGATCCCCATGTCCTTGTGGTGCAGGTCGATGCGGAAACCCGGCTGGAACTCGCGCGCGATCATCGTGTCGCGCTTGAGGTCCAGGATCCGGTTGGCGGCCAGCCCGCCCGCGAGGACGTCCAAGCCGGCCTTGGCGTCCACCCCGGACGCCTCCAGCAGCACGATCGCCTCGGCCACCAGGGCGTAGATGCCGCCGACCAGGAGCTGGTTCGCGGCCTTCACCACCTGGCCCGCGCCGTGCGGGCCGACGTGGACGACGGTCTTGCCCAGGACGTCGAGGATCGGCTTCGCGGCGGCGAAGTCGGCCTCGTCACCCCCGACCATGATCGACAGGGTGGCCTGCCGCGCGCCGGTCTCACCGCCGGACACCGGCGCGTCGAGCACGCGGACGCCGCGCTTCGCGCCCTCCTCGGCCACGGCGAGGGACGTCTCCGGGCGGATGGTGCTCATGTCGACCAGGAGCGTGCCCCGGTCGACCGCGTCGAGGACCGCGCCCAGGACGACGTCCTCCACCTGCGGGTGGTTCGGCAGCATGGTGATGACGACCTCGGCGCCGGCCACCGCGTCACGCGCGCTCGCCGCCGCCGTGCCGCCCGCCGCGGTGAGCTTGTCGAGCGCGTCCCGGCTCAGGTCGAAGCCGGTGACCCGGTGGCCCGCGGCGACCAGGTGCGCGGACATCGGCGTGCCCATGATGCCCAGGCCGATGAAACCGATCCTGCTCATCGCCGTCCCTCCTCGGGGAGCCAGTCGAAGCCGCCGGTCCGCGCCTGGTACTCCAGGCCCACGTAGCCCTGGTAGCCGTTGGCCTCGAGCTTCGCCAGGTAGCCGAAGACGTCGAGCTCCCCGGTGCCCGGCTCGCCGCGGCCCGGCGCATCGGCGATCTGCACGTGGCCGATGCGGTCCACGTGGTCGGAGACGACGGCGTCGAGGTCGTCCCCGTTGACGGCGAGGTGGTAGAGGTCGGCCAGCAGCGCCACGTTGTCGCGGCCGACCCGGTCGACGACCTCCAGCACGTCCGCGGCGGTGCGCAGCGGGTACTCCGGCGCGCCGGAGAGCGGCTCCACCAGGACCACCGCGCCGATCTCCGCGGCCACGTCGGCGGCGTGCGCGAGGTTCTCCAGCGCCGCGTCCGTGGTGGGGAAGTTGCCGTGCAGGGCGTTGAACGCGCGGCAGCCGAGCCGGCCCGCGATCCCGACCGCGATCTCCACGCTCGCGCGGAACTCGGACTGCCTGCCCGGCCACGCCACCAGGCCGCGGTCGCCGGCGGCCAGGTCGCCCGCGAAGAAGTTGAGCCCGACGAGCCGCACGCCCGCGTCGGCGACGGCCGCCTCGAACGCCTCGATTTCGCGGGACGGGGGCACGGCTTCGGCGAACGGCCACCAGAACTCGACCGCGTCGAACCCGGCCGCCCGGGCCGCGGCGGGTCGTTCCAGCACCGGTAGGTCGGTGAACAGGATCGACAGGTTGACGTCGTAGCGCATTTGGAGATCCCTTCCACAATGCGGAAGACAACTTCCGTACATCGAGAGAGTAGGCAGGCCCTCGACGGCGGCGCAAGACTGTTGACACGCTTGGAGGCGCGCTCGTACCGTCCCTCCTGGCGGAAATGTGATTCCGCGATACAGAAAAGGGAGCCTTGTGCCCGATCTGGAAGGGTTCAACTCCGCACCCGCGGCCGAGCTCCGCCCCCTGCTCACCGAGTGCCTCGCCGTGCCGCGCTGGGTCGACGCGCTGCTCGCCGAGCGCCCCTACGCCGACGTGGACGCGCTGCTCGCCGCGTCGGACCGGCACGCCGACCTGACCGACGACGAGGTCCGCGCCGCCATCGGGGGCCACCCGCGCATCGGGGAGCGGGCTGCCGGAGGCGGGGTGTCCGCGAAGTGGTCGGCCGACGAGCAGTCCGGGGTCGCCGCGTCGCCCGCCGACCGGCTGCTGGCCGCCAACGCCGCCTACGAGGACCGGTTCGGGCACATCTACCTGGTGTGCGCGACCGGGTTGAGCGGCGATCAGGTGCTGGCCGACCTCGCCGCCCGGATGGACAACCCGCCGGACGTGGAGCTGCGCGTGGTGAACCGGGAGCTGGCGAAGATCGCCGCGCTGCGGCTGAGGAAGGTGCTGGCATGACAGACCCGAAGCCGACGACGCTGTCCACCCACGTCCTCGACGCCGAGGCCGGCCGACCGCGCGTCGGCGTGCCGGTCCGGTTGGCGCGCGACGGCGAGGTGCTGGCCGAGGGCGCCACCGACGACGACGGCCGGCTGCGGTTCGAGCGCGAGCTGTCGCCCGGCGTGCACCGGCTGACGTTCGAGGTCGACACGCCGTTCTACCCGGAGATCACCGTCGCGTTCCGGGTCACCGGCGACCAGGGTCACCTGCACGTGCCGATCCTGTTGAGCCCGTACGCGTTCACCACCTACCGAGGGAGCTGACCGATGGCCATCGTCCTGGGGCCCAACCAGTACGGGAAGGCGGAGAACCGCCTCGTCACGGTGACCCGCAACGGCCCCGTGCACACGATCAAGGACCTCACGGTCGGCACCTCCCTGCGCGGCGACCTGGCGGACACCCACCTGACCGGCGACAACTCGAAGGTGCTGGCGACCGACACGCAGAAGAACACCGTCTACGCCTTCGCCAAGCAGGCGCCGGTCGGCGAGATCGAGGACTTCGCGCTGCGCCTGGGCCGGCACTTCGTCTCGTCGCAGGAGGCGATCACCGGCGCCCGCGTGCTCATCGACGAGCACGCGTGGGAGCGCATCGAGGGCAACGACCACTCGTTCGTGCAAGGCGGCAACGAGAAGCGGACGACCGCCGTGACCGTCGAGGGCGAGCGCGCGTGGGTGGTGTCGGGCGTGCGGGACGTGGTGGTCCTCAAGTCGACCGGGTCGGAGTTCCACGGCTTCCCGCGCGACGAGTACACGACGTTGAAGGAGACCCACGACCGGATCCTGGCCACGTCGGTGACCGCGCGGTGGCGCTACCAAGGTGACGGGATCGACTGGGCGAAGAGCTTCGCCGAGATCCGGCGGCTGCTGCTGGCCACGTTCGCGGCGAAGCACAGCCTGTCGTTGCAGCAGACCCTGTACGCGATGGGCGAGGCGGTGCTGCGGGCCCGGCCGGAGGTGGCGGAGGTGCGGCTGTCGATGCCGAACAAGCACCACTTCGCGGTGGACCTGTCGCCGTTCGGGCTGGAGAACGACAACGAGGTGTTCTACGCCGCCGACCGGCCGTACGGGCTGATCGAGGGCGCCGTGCTGCGTGACGACGCCGAGGACGCCGGGTCGGCCTGGCACACCCTGCCGACGTTCTGAGGCGGGCCCGGTGACCGTGCTCCCGGTCCGGGGAGCACGGTCTAGTGGCCCGTCACCTTCTTGTGCAGGGCCATGCGCTGCAGCCGCCAGGCGTGGAACAGGTCGGCCTCCTCGTACCAGTCCACGACGGTCGGCCGGCGGGCGGTGAACATGAACTCCAGCAGGATCTCGCGGTAGGTCATCAGCGGCACGCCCACGCCCGGCGGGAAGTCCGTGTAGGTCTCGTCCACGTACGGCGCGTCCGGCTCGCCCTTGGGCCAGCCGGTGAACTCGTCGTCCACGTAGTTGAGGTAGCCCCACGCGCCGCGGACGGCGAGCACCAGGTTGTGGTCGCTCTCCCCCTCGGCGTCGGGCGCCCGGCCGAAGTGCTCCAGCATCCCGTCATTGCACTCGGGCCGCGCCAAGGCGGCGATCAGCACGTCCACGTCCGCCGCGCACGCCACCACCTGGTAGCGGAACTCCGCCCGCTCCAGGTCCGGCAGCCCGGTCCACAACCCGGCTCGCATGGTCATGGACACACACTGACCGGTGTGGCGTGATTCGGCTTTTCGCTGGTTTGAGGATCACCCCATCCAGCGATGCCACGATCACTCTCTTCTGGCTAGAGCCTGCAATTCGGTCACGGTGAGTCCCGTCGCGCGGCGGACTTCGTCCTCGTCCAGGGCACCGCAATCCAAGGCGCGGATGAACGACGTGGACAGCGCCTGCGCGGTTGCGGGCTCGTCCAGCACCGAGCCGCCGGCCCGCGCCACGTACGCCTTGAGCCGGCGCGCGTCCGCGTCCACGCCTTCGAGGTAGAAGGCGTGCACGGCCGCGTACCTGGTCACCAGCTGCGCCGGGTGCAGGTCCCAGCCCTGGTAGAAGCCGTGCGCCAACGAACGCCGCACCAGCCGGTAGTGCGTGCGCCAGCCCTCGTGCACGTCGTCGCCGACCGGCAGCACGTTGGTGGAGCCGTCCGACAGCGCGACGCCCGTGCCGGCCGCGGACACCTGCATCACGTTGCGCGCGAAGTCGCACGCGCCGTGCGCGAGGTGCTGGTGCGCCGCGCCCAAGCCGCAGCCCGCCGTGTAGTCGTACGTGCCGAAGTGCAGCCCGGTGACCCGGCCGCGGCCCGCCTCGATGAACCGGGGCAGGGCCAGCCTGCCCTCGCGGTCCACGATCGACTGCGTCGTCTCGACCTGGATCTCGAACCGGAGCGGCAGCCCGAACAGGTCCAGGACGTCGCCGAGCACCTCCACCTGGGCCACCGAGGTGACCTTCGGGAACGTGATCACGAAACCGTCGGGCGCCTCGCCCAGCGCGGTGAGGAAGACGTCCAGCGTGCGGATGCCGCGCTCGCGCAGGGCCCTGGTGTCGAAGGACTTCATCCGCAGCCCGAACCGCAACGGCGCCGTGCCGTCGCGCAGCCAGTCCCGCACCACGAGCGCGGTGCGTTCGGCGTCCGAGTCCTCCTCCGCGTCGGAGCGGACGCCGTAGCCGTCCTCGAAGTCGATCCGCAGGTCCTCCACGGGTTCGGCGGCCAGCTTCGCCCGCACGCGCCCGTGCACGACCTCCGCCACGTCCGGTGCGAGGTCGAGCACGTCCGCCAAGCCGTCCGGCGCGTGCTCGTCCAGCGCCGCAAGCGCTTGCGCGCCCCAGTCGCCGAGCGTGGTCGGGCTCACCCGGTCGGCGGGCGCGTAGCAGGTGTGCACCGGCTGACGGCCCGCCGGCGCGCGCAGCTCCACATCGGACAGCCGCGCGGTGACCGCGCGCACCGCGTCGGCCGACAACGACGTCCGCGGCACGTCAGCCGATCCGCTCGTAGGCGGGCAGGGTCAGGAAGTCCACGAAGTCGTCGGACAGCGCGACCTGCTCGAACAGCTCCGCGGCCGGGTCGAGGTGCTCGCCTTCGAGCTTGTCCTTCACCTGCGCGAGCACGGTGCGGACCAGCTCGGCGGTGACGGGCGTGCCGTCGTCCAGCACGACGTCGTTGTGCACCCACTGCCACAGCTGCGAGCGGGAGATCTCGGCGGTGGCGGCGTCCTCCATCAGGTTGTGGATGGCCGCCGCGCCGTTGCCGCCCAGCCAGGACAGCAGGTACCGCACGCCGACGTCCACGGCGGACTCCACGCCCGCGCGGGTGGCGCTGCCACCGGCCGACTTGAAGTCCAAGAGCTGCTCGGCGGTGACGGACACCTCGGGCCGCAGCTCGTCGAGCTGGTTGGGCTTGTCCCCCAGCTTGTCGTCGAAGATCCCCTGGCACACCGGCACGAGGTCGGGGTGCGCCACCCACGAGCCGTCGAACCCGTCGCCCGCCTCACGGGTCTTGTCCGCGCGCACCTTCTCCAGCGCCTGCGCGGTGACCTCGGGGTCGCGCCGGTTCGGGATGAACGCCGCCATGCCGCCCATCGCGAACGCGCCGCGCTTGTGGCACGTGCGCACGAGCAGTTCGGTGTAGGCGCGCATGAACGGCACGGTCATCGTGATGCTGTTGCGGTCGGGCAGCACGAAGTCCCGGCCCGCGTCGCGGAAGTACTTGATGGTGCTGAACAGGTAGTCCCAGCGGCCCGCGTTCAGGCCGGACGCGTGCTCGCGCAGCTCGTAGAGGATCTCGTCCATCTCGAACGCGGCGGGGATCGTCTCGATCAGCACGGTCGCGCGGATCGTGCCGTGCGGGACGCCGAGGCGTCGTTGGGCGGCGGTGAAGACGTCGTTCCAGAGCCGGGCTTCGAGGTGGCTCTCCATCTTCGGCAGGTAGTAGTAGGGCCGGCCGAGCTCGGCGTTGTGGAAGAAGTGCAGGCCGAAGTCGACCAGCGCGCCGATGGCCGGCTTGCCGTCGACCTCGACGTGCCGCTCGGGCAGGTGCCAGCCGCGGGGGCGGACCACGATCGTCGGCCTGGCCACGTCGTCGCGCAGGGTGTAGTGCTTGCCCTCCGGAGAGGTGTGCTCGACCGTGCCGCGGGCCGCGTCGTAGAGGTTGACCTGGCCGGAGACGACGTTGTGCCAGTGCGGCGTGTTGGCGTCCTCCAGGTCGGCCAGCCAGACCTTCGCGCCGGAGTTCAGCGCGTTGACGGTCATCTTGCGCTCGGTCGGGCCGGTGATCTCCACCCGCCGGTCGCGCAGCGGCTCGGGCGCCTCGGCGACCCGCCAGTCGCCGTCGCGGATCGCCTGCGTCTCGGGCAGGAAGCCCAGCGGGCGGCGGTCCGCGCGGCGGCGCATCAGGGCAGCGTGCTCGAGCGCGAACGTGCGGTGCAGCTCGGCCACGAACTCCAGCGCGTCCGGCGTGAGGATCTCGTCCCCGCGCTCCACTTCGCCACCGAGGACGCGAACACCGGACATGGAAGCCCACCTCGTTCCGAGTCGGTTTCTACTTCGCGGACTATAGTTTTCACCACGCGGAACGGCAACGAAGGAGTGGTGTCGGTGGCACGAGAGTCCACGGGCGGCG
The DNA here is from genome assembly GCF_020859565.1 of Saccharothrix luteola. Lineage (GTDB taxonomy): Bacteria > Actinomycetota > Actinomycetes > Mycobacteriales > Pseudonocardiaceae > Actinosynnema > Actinosynnema luteola. Next base: position 76,210 of record NZ_JAJHUO010000010.1, read on the forward strand.
TCCAGTCGCTCCAACGCGCCTTCGACCTGCTGGAACGCCTGGCCGACGCGGGTGGCGAGGCGAGCCTGTCCGAGCTCGCGGCCACCTCCGGCCTGCCGCTGCCGACCATCCACCGGCTGATCCGCACCCTTGTCACGCTGGGGTACGTGCGGCAGAACAGCAACCGCCGGTACACGCTCGGGTCCCGGCTGATCCGGCTCGGCGAGAGCGCGTCGCGGCAGTTCGGCACGTGGGCGCGGCCGTTGCTGGCGCAGCTGGTGGACCAGGTGGAGGAGACCGCCAACCTGGCCGTGCTGGACGGTGACGAGGTGGTGTACGTGGCGCAGGTGCCGTCACGGCACTCGATGCGGATGTTCACCGAGGTGGGTCGCCGGCTGCTGCCGCACGGCACGGGCGTGGGCAAGGCGATGCTGTCGCAGCTGCCGCGTGACGAGGTGCGCGCCCTGCTGTCCCGCACCGGCCTGCCCGCGTACACGCCGAACACCATCACCGACCCGGACGTCCTGCTGGCGTCCCTGGACCAGATCGCCGAGCAGGGCTACGCGCTGGACGAGAGCGAGCAGGAACTGGGCGTGCGCTGCGTCGCCGTTCCGCTGCACGGTGCGCCGACCCTGGCCGCCGTCTCCGTCTCGGGCCCGGACAGCCGACTGACCAAGGACTCCCTACCGCACATCATCCCGGCCGTCCTGGCCACCGCCACCCGCCTCTCCACCCACTCCCACCCCTAACCCCCGCGCGAGAGTCCTACGTTCGGAACGCGAGAGTCCTACGTTCAGAGACCCTGAGTTCAACACTCGACCGACCGAGCGGTCTGGCTGAGCGTTGAACTCGAGGGTCGCGAACGTAGGACTCTCGCGCTGTGAACGCAGGACTCTCGCGGTCAGTTCAGGAGGGCGTCGACGAAGGCGGTTGGTTCGAACGGGGCCAGGTGGTCGGCGCCTTCGCCCAGGCCGACGAGCTTCACCGGGACGCCCAGCTCGCGTTGGACCTGGAACACGATGCCGCCCTTGGCGGTGCCGTCCAGCTTGGTCAGCACGATGCCGGTCACGTCGACCACCTCGGCGAACACCCGCGCCTGGGTCAGGCCGTTCTGGCCGGTGGTGGCGTCGAGCACGAGGAGCACCTCGTCCACCTCCGCCTGCTTCTGCACCACGCGCTTGACCTTGCCCAGCTCGTCCATCAGGCCGGTCTTGGTGTGCAGCCGGCCGGCCGTGTCGATCAGCACGGTGTCCACGCCGTCGTTGACGCCGCGCTTCACCGCCTCGAACGCCACCGAAGCCGGGTCCGCGCCCTCGGCCCCGCGGACGGTCGACGCACCCACGCGCGAACCCCACGTCTCCAACTGGTCGGCCGCCGCCGCGCGGAAGGTGTCCGCCGCACCCAGCAGCACGGTGCGGCCGTCGGCCACCAGCACCCGGGCCAGCTTGCCCGTCGTCGTGGTCTTGCCGACGCCGTTCACGCCCACCACCAGCACCACGGCGGGCTTCGGCCCGGACTCGCCGTCGGCGTGCGGCAACGCGTTCACCGCGCGAGCCATCTCCGGGTGCAGCGCGTCGACCAGCACCTCCCGCAGCAACGCCCGCGCGTCGTCCGACGTCCGCACGCCGCGCGCCACGATCTGCTCGCGCAGCGCCGTCACGATCTGGTCCGTGATCGCCGCACCGAGGTCGGCCATCAACAGCGTGTCCTCGATGTCCGTCCACGAGTCCTCGTCCAGGTCGCCCGCGCCGAGCAGCCCCAGCAGGCTCTGCCCGAACGTCGACCGCGACCGCGACAGCCGCCCGCGCAGCCGCTCCAACCGCCCGGAGGTCGGCTCGATCTCCTCGATCTCGGAGGCTTCCTCGGGCAACTCGACTTCGACGAACCCGCGCTTGACCGAGTCGCGCGGCACGGCCGCGTCGTCACCGACGCCCGGCTGACCGTCGACCTCGGTCCGCTCGGTGACCGGGTGCTCGACAGGTTCGACCGGCGAGGGAGCGGGCGTGGGGGCGGGGGCGGGGGCGGGCGACGCACCGGCGCGCTCCACGGGCTCGGCCGGTCTGGTCGGTTCCGCCACCACCGGCGGCGCGGGCGCGTTGAACGTGATGGCGCCACCGGCCTGGTAACCGCCCTTGGCCGGCTTGTCCTGCTCGGGCTCGGTGAGGCTGATCCGCCGGCGTCGCGCCAGCACGACGCCCGTCACGAGGGCGACCGCGAGCAGTGCCGCGACGACGACGATGATCCAGATCAGGGACGTGGTGGACACGGCGCAATCCTCGCACGCCATCGTATGTTGACGATCGACGAACCAGGTTGATTTCAGGCAACTTTCCAACGAACACTCTTGCGCGAGCGTGCAGTGTGGAATAGACCACAGGGCGTGAAGGTGATCGGGCTCATCTCGGGCACGTCGATGGACGCCATCGACGTGGCCGTCGCCGACCTGTCCCTGGACGGCCGCACCGTCGTGCTGACCCCGGTCGAGCACGCCGAGCACCCGTTCCCGGAGGACCTGCGCAGGCCGCCGACCAGCGCCGCCGACCTGTGCGTGCTCGACACCAGGCTCGGCCAGGCGTTCGCCGAGGTCGCCGCCCGGTACGAGGGCGACCTCGTCTCGTCACTGGGCCAGACCGTGCACCACTGGGTCGAGGACGGCCGCTGCCTCGGCACGCTCCAGCTCGGCCAGCCCGCGTGGATAGCCGAAGCCACCGGCCTGCCGGTGATCTCCGACCTGCGGGTCCGCGACGTCGCCGCGGGCGGTCACGGCGCGCCGTTGGCGAGCACCTTGGACGCGCTGTGGCTGGCCGATTTCGACGGACCGGCCACCGCCCTGAACATCGGCGGTATCGCCAACGTCACCAAGGTGTCGCCCGAAGGTGTCATCGCCTACGACACCGGACCCGGCAACGCGCTCATGGACGCCGCGATGACCGTCCTGTCCGGTGGCCTGCGCAACCAGGACACCGACGGCGAGTTCGCCCGCCGCGGCCGGGTGCGCGCCGAGCTGCTCGACCGCCTGCTGGCCGACCCGTACTACGGCCTCCCCGCGCCCAAGTCGACCGGCAAGGAGCACTTCAACCGCGCCTACCTGGACCGCGTCACCGAAGGCCTGACCATGCCGGCCGAGGACTTGCTGGCCACGCTGACCGAACTCACCGCGCGCACGATCGCCGCCGAGTGCGAGGGCACCGTCATCGGCTCCGGCGGAGGGATGCGCAACCCCGTGCTGGTCGAGTCGTTGGGACGGCTCGTGGACCTGCGCACCAGCGACGAGCTGGGACTGCCCGCCGCGGGCAAGGAGGCCTACCTCGCCGCCCTGCTCGGCTTCCTGACCTGGCACGGTCTGCCCGCGAACGTGCCGTCCGCCACCGGCGCCGCCGGCCCGCGCCCGCTGGGGTCGATCACCCCCGGCCGCTACCCGCTGCGCCTGCCCGAGCCCGTGATCACCGCCGTGACGGGATTGACGATCGGCCGCCGTGGGCGGCGGTCAGGCCAAGAGTGCCAGGAAGACGGAGGAGACCATGCGCGCACTTGATGTCGGCATCATCGTGCTGTTCCTGGTGGGCATGCCGCTGCTGGGCGTGTGGATCGCCGGGCGCCAGCGCTCCGCCACCGACTACTTCGTCAGCGAACGCCGCATCTCCTGGTGGGTCGTGTGCGTGTCGGTGGTGTCGGCGGAGACGTCCACGCTGACCGTGCTGAGCGTGCCGACGGTCGCCTACCTGGGCACGATGACGTTCCTGTCGCTGGCCGTCGGCTACCTGATCGGCCGGATCGTGGTGTCGTTCGTGCTGCTGCCGAAGTACATCGCGGGCGAGCTGATCACCGCGTACGGCTTCCTCGGCAAGCGGTTCGGGCGCAACATCCAGAGCACGGCGTCGCTGACGTTCCTCGTCACCAGGCTGCTGGCGGACGGGCTGCGGCTGTTCGCCACCGCCATCCCGATCAAGGTCGTGCTCGTCGCGTACGGCGTGGACGTGTCGTACTGGGTGATCGTGGCGGCGCTGGGCATCGCGATGGTCGTCTACAGCTTCCTCGGCGGCGTGCGGGCCGTGGTGTGGGTCGACGCGATCCAGATGCTCTGGTACGTCGTCGGCGCGTTCGCCGTGATCCTCGTGCTGAACGGCAAGCTGCCCGACGGGTGGTTCGCCAGTGCCGCCGACGCCGGCAAGTTCCAGATCCTCGACTTCAACGCCAGCGCGCTCACCTCGCCGTACGCCATCGTCGTCGCGTTCATCGGCGGCGCGGTGCTGTCCATGGCCTCGCACGGCGCGGACCAGCTCATCGTGCAGCGGCTGATGGCCACGAAGGACGTGCGCTCGGCGCAGAAGGCGTTGATCGCGAGCGGTGTCGTGGTGTTCCTCCAGTTCGCTCTGTTCCTGTTCATCGGCGTGATGCTGTGGGCGTTCTACAAGGCGGCCAACCCGGTCAAGGACCTCGGGCTCAACAACAACGACGAGCTGTTCGCCAACTTCATCGTCAACGACATGCCGTCGGGCCTGTCCGGGTTCGTGATCGCGGGCATCCTGGCGGCGGCGCTGTCGTCGTCGCTGGGCGCGCTGGCCTCCTCGACCGTGACGGACATCGTGCAGCGCGTGGTGCGGCGGCCGATGAGCGAGGCGGAGGTGTTCAAGCAGGGTCGGATCTGGACGGTGGTCTGGGCCGGTCTGCTGATCGTGTGCGCCGGGCTCTTCGCCACGCTGACGCGGCGCGGCAACCCGATCGTGGAGCAGGGCCTGTCGATCGCCGGGTTCACCTACGGCGCGCTGCTCGGCGCGTTCCTGCTCGGGCTGGTGTTCCGCAAGGCCAAGGAGCTCGACGCGATCGTGGCGTTCGTGGTCACGGTGGTCGTGATGGCGTTCGTGATCCTGGGCGTGAAGTTCGTCGGGCCGGAGGCGACCCTGGCGATCGACTTCTCGCCGGCGGCGCCCGCGCAGAAGATCGTGTCGCTGGCCTATCCCTGGTACACGGTGCTCGGCGTGCTGGTGACGTTGCTCGTGGGTGGCTTGATGTCGTTGCGGCACAAGGGTTACCAGCCGCCGGACGTCCAGGGCGACGTGATGTCGGCCAAGGCGTCCTGAGTCGGGCCAGGGCTCAGGCGGCGTTGGCGCGGTAGGCGACGAGTTCGAGGTGGAGGCGGAAGCCGAGCCGGTCGAAGAGCCGTTGGGAGGAGCGGTTGCCGGCCAGTATCGCGGCGGCGGCCTGTGGTCGTGCCCCGGACTTCTCCGCCAGCTTCCAGACCAGCTCGGTGACCAGCGCCGCGCCGACGCCCTGCCCGCGCACGTCCGGCTCCACGGCCACGAAGTCCAGGTAGAACTCGCTCGGCTCGGCCTTGCCCGAGGCGTAGCCGAGCACGCGGTCGCCGTCCATGGCCACCACCACGGTGTGCCGTCGGGCGGCGTCCACGAGTTTGCGACCGGACAGGTAGGTCTTGGGGAAGCACCGCTCGTGCAGCACGGCCACCGCCTCGTGCACGGCGCGGTCGGTCGGCAGGACCCGCATCTCGCGGGCCGGGCCGGTGCGCGGGCAGCTCGCCTCGCGCAGCAGCAGGCCGCGCAGGCCGTCGCCGTCGAGGACGTGGATGCCGCACGCCCGCGCGGCGGCGAAGCGGTGCCGTTCGGCGAACGCCGCCAGCCGGCGGTGCCCGGTGTGCCCGAGCAGCTCGCGGTCGGTGACGCCGTCGAGCAGCGGTAGGGCGGCGGTGTAGAGCGCGTCGGCGGTCTGGTCCCAGATCCGGCTGCCCGCCGGGTGGTTGACCGGCACGTCGACGAACGGTCCGTGCAGGTAGGCGCGGCCCGACTCGGCGTCGACCTCGACGCTGAGCGCGCCGACGACCCAGCCCGAGTCGTCGGTGGCGACCACGGTGCACGCGGCCCAGTCCGGCTCGAACTCGGCCAGCTCCGCGGAGATGTCGCCGAGCGTCTCGCCGAGGTAGCCGATGTGGTGCGCGTCGTCGGCCTGCAACCGCAGGACCAGCGCGAGGACGGCGTCCAGGTCGTCCTGGGCGGCGGGACGGATGTCGTACATGTCTGGAATGGTCACCCGCGAGGTCGGCTCGACGCGAGGGAGTTTTCCGTGGTGGACGGACGGGACGTGACGGAGGTCGCCGAGCGGTGCGCGGCGTTCCTGGCGGGCGTGGTGGACCGCGACTGGGCGGCGGTCGTGCCGGGGATGGACTGGACGGTCGCGCGGACCGTCGCCCACGTCTCGGATTGCCTGCTCTGGTACGCCACGGACCTCGCCGCCGGACCCGTCGAGCTGAGCACGGCCGAGGTGGGCGTGCGACCCGACTCCTCGCCCGCCGACCTGGTGCGCACGCTGCGGTCGTTCGCGTCGGTGCTGGCGGCGGTGGTCGACGCGACACCGGCAGGCACCCTCGGCTGGCACCCGTGGGGCCTGGCGGACGCGGCGGGGTTCGCCGGCATGGGGTGCGACGAGATGCTGGTGCACACCCACGACGCGGCCCGCGGCCTCGGGTGCGAGTTCGCGATCCCGCCCGACCTCGCGCGCAAGGTGCTGGTCCGGATGTTCCCCGAGGCGCCGACCGGCGGCGACCCGGCGCGGACGCTGCTGTGGGCGAACGGCCGCGTGCCGCTCGACGACCTGCCGAAGCGCACCGGGTGGCGCTGGCACAGCGCCCCCCTCGGCTCCTAGCGCCGTGGTCGGCGGCCTTCGCCCCGTCTTCCGACGGCCGGACGGGTGGATCGCCCCGCCGAGCGCCGGAAGACCCGGGGAAGGTTGCCGGTCACGGCACTAGCGTCGAGGTCATGACGGACGAGGTCCTCGACATACCCTTCGCCGACGCCTTCGCCTTCGACCCCTCGCCGACGTGGGCGCGGCTGCGTGACGAGTCGCCGGTGGTCCGGGTCCGCACGCTCGCGGGCGCCGAGGTGTGGTTGGTCACCCGCTACGACGACGTGAAGCTGGTGCTGGCCGACCCGCGCTTCTCCCGCGCGGGCGTGGTGGCGGCGGGTGCGCCCCGGGTCGGCGTGTCCCGGCCGCTGCCCGGCACCCTGCCGACCACCGACCCGCCCGAGCACACCCGGCTGCGCAAGCTCGTGTCCGGCGCGTTCTCGCACCGGACGATCTCGCAGACCCGGCCGTGGGTGCGCGAGCTGTGCGAACGGCTCGCCGACGACGTCGTGGACGGCGCCGACCTGCGGCAGGTGTACGCGCTGCCGCTGCCGATCCAGGTCATCTGCACGCTGCTCGGCGTGCCCTACGAGGACCGGGAGCGGTTCCGCGAGTGGATCGAGCTCGCGTACAGCCTGGAGATGGCCGAGCAGCCGCGGGTCGAGGCGGCGATGGCGAGCCTGCTGGCGTACATGGGCGACCTGGTCGAGGCGAAACGCCGGACGCCGAGGTCGGACGACCTGCTCGACGAACTGTGCGCGACGCCGCTCACGCACGACGAGCTGGTCGCGTTCGCGTTGAACCTGCTGGTCGCGGGGCACGAGACGTCGGCCAACCAGATCACCAGCTTCGTCGCCACCCTGCTGCGCGAGCGGTCGCAGTGGGAACGGCTGGTCGGCGATCCGGCGCTGGTGCCGAGCGCGGTCGAGGAGCTGATGAGGTTCACCCGGCTCAGCGAGGTCGGGCAGTTGCGGGTGGCGCTGGAGGACGTGGAGGTCGCAGGCGTGGTCGTGCGGGCGGGCGAGGGCGTCATGGCGTCCATCGGCTCGGCCAACCGCGACCCGCGCGCGTTCGCCGAGCCGGACGCGTTGGACCTCGCGCGCACGCCCAACCCGCACCTGGCGCTCGGGATCGGCCCGCACTTCTGCCTCGGCGCGCAGTTGGCGCGCATCGAGCTCCAGGAGGCGCTGCTGGTCCTGCTGCGGCGGTTCCCGGGGCTTCGGGCAGCCCGACCGGTCGACGAGCTGGCGTGGCGGAGGGTGCTGGTCAGCGGTCTGGCCGAGTTGCCGGTCAGCCTCGGATGACCGACATCTATTGCCGCGCGTTTCGCGTTGGGGAACCCTGGGAGGGTGAGCGAGGAAACGATCCAACTCGAACTCAACGACAGCGGGGTGGCGGTAGACCTACCGATGCCTGCCAACCAGCGGGACACCGTGCAGGAGGTCCCCTATCGGCCGGTCGAGTTCCGCGACGACGACCTGCCCAGCGCGTTGGAGCGCGCGGCCTCCTGGCTGCGGCAGACACAGGACTGGCTCGGTGAAGCGGTCGACGTGATCGCGGTCCACCTGGACTACGACGACACCAAGGGTTCGCCGTACTACGCCCTCAAGCTGCTGTGCAATGAGGAGGACCTGGCCGGCGTTCCACGTGTGGTGCGCGAACACGATCGCACTACTGACGAGTAACGTACGCTGGGGTTCATGCCAGATCGCGTGTACCCGCCGGTGATCGCCGCGGCCAAACTGATGTTCCGCCTGCTCGACATGCGGATCACCGTGGAGGGCGCGGAGCACGTGCCGACCACCGGCGGGGCCGTGCTGGCCTCGAACCACGTCTCCTACCTCGATTTCATCTTCGCCGGTTACGGCGCGCTGCCCGCGCGCAGGCTGGTCCGGTTCATGGCCAAGCACGAGGTGTTCAAGCACCGCGTGTCCGGCCCGCTCATGCGCGGGATGCACCACATCCCGGTGGACCGGGCCGCCGGGCAGGCGTCCTACCAGCAGGCTTTGGACGCGCTGCGGTCCGGCGAGGTCGTCGGGATCTTCCCCGAGGCCACGATCAGCCGGTCGTTCACGGTCAAGGACGTGAAGAGCGGCGCGGTGCGGCTGGCGGCCGAGGCCGGTGTGCCGTTGCTGCCGACCGCGGTGTGGGGCACGCAGCGCCTGTGGACGAAGGGCAGGCCGAAGTCGCTGACCCAGCGGCACGTGCCGATCAGGATCATCGTCGGCGAGCCGGTGGAGCCGACCACGGACGCCGCGCTGCGCGAGCGGATGCAGGAGCTGCTGGACGACGCGCAGGCCCGTTACCCGGAGTCGGGCGAGGGCCAGTGGTGGCAACCGGCCCACCTCGGCGGCGCCGCGCCGACGCCGGAAGAGGCCAAGCGCCTCGACGACCGCTGAGCCGGGCGCTGAGGCCGGGGCCCTAGGCCCACTTCTCCACGGACTCCGCCAGCCGCCGTTCGAAGGTCAGCAACGCCTGGCCGCCGTCGCAGACCACCACCAGCTCACCGCCGGCGGTGACGCAGCAGGCGAGCCCGCGAGGGCTGCGGCGGACGCCGACCACGTCCTCGACGTGCGCCCGGTCGTCCGCGCGGTACACGCAGGCGGTGAGGGTGTCGTAGCTGAAGCCGTCCTCGTCGAGGAAACCGGCGAACGGCAGCGGCTTGCCGCCCTCCACCTCCACGAGGTCACCGGCGGCCGTGACCGCGACGCCACCCTCGGCGAACAGCAGGTCGTGCTCCACGACGGTCGTCCACGCCATGCCGAACCGCTTCCTCGACCGGCGCTCGGCGGAGACGCGCCTGGCCGCCATGCCGATCGCGGCGGCGACGCGCGCGAACGCCCGCGCCTGCTCGCGCCACACCTCGCGGTGCTCGGGCAACCGGGCCATCACGTCCGCCGCGAGCCGCCGCGACCGGCTCCGCTCCCGCCTCACGTCCTCGACGCGCGCCCGGAGCCGGTCCTCGAAGTCGCCCATGACCCGACCCTACGCACACCGCCCGCCTACGCCGGGTTCACCGGCAGGGTGAACGAGGCCCGCACCCGGTACCCCCTGACGTCACGGGCTTCCACGGTGAACTTGTGGTCGCCCGCGGCGGTGGGGGTGCCGCGCAGCACACCGGTCTCCGGGAACATGGTCAGGCCGGGTGGGAGGGCGCCCTCGACGACGCTCGCGCCCGCGAGGGCGCTCTGACCGGTCCTGAGGTTCACGTTCCCGAAGTAGGCGGCGCCGACCACGGCCGAGCGCAGCGGACCGGACACCAGCTTCGGTCCCGGCCAGAGCCCGTAGTTGTTGTAGGAGTCGGTCCACGGGCCCCGCGACACCGGGAGCGCGGCGGACGCGACGGGGAACCAGCCGTCGACGTCGAAGTCCCCTGCGGCCTCCACCCCGTAGATCGAGTACCACCACGGATCGCCGATGACCGACGTGGTCGAGTCGGCGTACATGCCGCCGACGAACGACGGTCCGGCGACGGAGGCGAACGCCACGGACCCGCGCGGCGCGAAGAGCACCTTCACGGTCCCTTCCACACCGATGGCGGCCGAGGTCCGCCTGCCCCGCACGTCGCCTTCGTCGAGCCACTGGAGGTCACTGCCGCGCACGTGGTGCGCACCGACCCGCACGTTCCCGCTGACGTCGACCGTCTCCGCGACGCCGCCCGACAACCGCACGTCCAGCACGTTGCGCACGGTGGGGGTGAAGCCCCAGATCGTGCCGAGCGGGATGTCAGGGCCGATCTCGAACCGGCACGGCGCGGGCGGCGCGGCGTGCCCGGCCACGACCGCGGTGAGCGAGCCGTCGAGGTCGAACTCGAAGGCCGTCCGCACGGTCCGGACGCCGTCGGCGCCCCATTCGGCGTGGACGAGCGCCCGGGCGTGGAGCGACAGGTCGGCGTCGGCCTCGGCCGTGCCCACCGGGCACTGCGCGACGAGGTCCTGCGCGGTGACCCGCACCCGGCCTCCCGGACCGGCGACCAGCGGGCCGGCGAGCACCTTCGCCGGTGACGGCGGGGCGTCGGGCATCAGGGACCGGGTGTCGACGGCACCCACCACCCGCCCGGACGGGAAGGCCTCGGTGATCATCACCGGCTGGGTGTGGACCGTGGTGACGCCGTCGCCGGCGGTCGTGCCGGTGACCCGGCCGAGCAGGCCGCGGCCGGTGGTCGCCGAGCCGGGCGCGACGAACACGACGGCGCCCGCGGCGGGTGCCGCGCCGGTCAGCGTGACGTCGGCGCCGGACACGGCGGTGACGCGTGAGGGCGCGACGATCTCGGTGCCGTCCGGCTTGTCGACCGCGGCGGTGACGCCGACCGACAGCCAACCGACGACGTCGACGACGAGGTGGACGTCGCCCGTCCAGGTGTGCAGGTGCACCAGGCCCGACGGGCCGAGCTTGACGACCACCATGTTCGACGCGGTCTGCCCCGGCTCGACGTTCACGTGGCTGATCTGCGGAAAGGACTCCTCCACCGGACCCGCGGTCACGTAGGTGCCCCGGTTCGCCTCGGTCGCGGTCACGTTGAGCACGACCGCGCCCACGCCCACGGTGGGCACCCCGCCCTGACCGGCGACCTGGACGTCCGTGCCCCCGACCTCCCGGACGGGGTGATCGGCGCGGCTGTCGAAGAGGCGGGTCGGCGCGACGCCGGCGTAGTCGGCGCCGATCGCGAACCAGCCGACCACGTCGGCCAGGAGGTGGATCGAACCCGCGTTGTTGTAGAGGCTGATCGAGCCGTCCGCGCCGACCGCGACGACCGCGAGGTTCGGCACGGTCTGCCCGGCGACCACGTTGAGGGTGCTGGTCGACGGCCTCGCGGTGCCCTTCGCGTGCGCGATGACGTGCGTGCCCTCGGTCGCCTCCGTCCCGGTGAGGTTGACCACCACCGCGCCGACACCCGCCGCGGGCACACCGCCCACCCCGGTCACGTCCAGGTCGACGGTCCCGCGCGGACCCACCTTGCCCGCCGGGGCGCCGAGGCCCGAGCGGGTGTCGAGCAGGCGCGCGGGCCGGGTGGCGGTGAAGTCGGGGCCGTGGGCGAACCAGCCGACCACGTCGACGATCAGGTGCACCGACCCGTCGTTGTTGTAGAGGCTGATCGAGCCGTCCGCGCCGAGCTTGACGACCACCGCGTTGGGCGCGGTCTGGCCGGCGACCAGGTTCAGGTTGCTCGCCGTCGGCCTGGTGTCACCGGCCGGGTAGGCGATCACGTGGGTGGCGGCGGTCGGCTGGGTGCCGGTCAGGTTGATCGCGACCGCGGCCACGCCCGAGGTGGGCACCCCGCCGCGACCCGCAAGCCGCACGTCGACCCGGCCCTGCCGCCCGACCGGGGCCGCCGCCGGCGCGCCGAGGCCGCTACGGGTGTCGAGGACCCGCGTCGGCGTGACGGGCGTGTAGGCCCGGTCCTCGAACGCGTAGGGCGTCGTGGCTCCCGCTTGTGCCGCTTGTGCCGACACCGGGAGCACCGCCCCGGCCACCAGTACCGCGGACAGGACCGCTCCGACCCAGGACCACCGCATCGAACCCCCTCGTGCCGAACGGGCCGGCGCACGTCGCGGCGGCCGGCCACTCCCCTTGATCACGGAGTCGACCGCCGGGACGCTCCCGTTACCGGTCCGGTCCTAGGCGGGCGGGGTCGATCCGGGCTGGGCGACGGGCACGTCCCCGGCGACCGGCGCGTCCTCCGGGACGGCCTGGGAGTCCGGCCGGGCAACGGTTTCCGGCCCGGCATCGGCTTCCCGAACGGCATCGGTTTCCGGAGCGGCGTCGACGGCGACCGCCGCGGCGGCCTTGGGTCCGGCCTTGGCGCGCTTCGGCTTGTCCTCGCCGCGCAGGCGCTGGGAGATCACCTGGCTGATGCCGTCACCGCGCATCGAGACGCCGTACAGCGCGTCGGCGATCTCCATCGTCGGCTTCTGGTGCGTGATGATCAGCAGCTGCGAGTGCTCGCGCAGCTGCTCGAACAGGCTGATCAGCCGGTGCAGGTTGGTGTCGTCCAACGCCGCCTCGACCTCGTCCATCACGTAGAACGGCGACGGCCGCGCCCGGAAGATGGCCACCAGCATCGCCACCGCCGCCAGCGACTTCTCGCCACCCGACAACAGCGACAGCCGCTTGACCTTCTTGCCCGGCGGCCGGGCCTCCAGCTCGATGCCGGTGGTCAGCATGTCGTCCGGCTCGGTCAGCACCAGCCGTCCCTCGCCGCCGGGGAACAGCACCTTGAACACGACCTCGAACTCGCGCGCGACGTCCTCGTAGGCCGACGTGAAGACCTCCAGGATCTTGTCGTCGACCTCCTTCACCACGGTCAGCAGGTCGCGCCGCGTCGCCTTGATGTCCTCCAGCTGGTTGGACAGGAACTTGTAGCGCTCCTCCAGCGCCGCGAACTCCTCCAGCGCCAACGGGTTGACCTTGCCCAGCAGCGACAGGTCCCGCTCGGCGCGCTTGGCCCGCCGCGCCTGGGTGTCCCGGTCGTACGGCATCGGCTGCGGCGCGGTCACCGCTTCGCCGCGCTCCTTGGCCGCTTCGTACTCGGCCACCTCCTGCTGCGACGGCGGGATGAACACGTCCGGGCCGTACTCGGCGACCAGGTCCTCCAGGCCGATGCCGAACTCCTCGGCGACCTTGGTCTCCAGCTGCTCGATGCGCATCCGCTGCTCGGCCCGCAGCACCTCGTCGCGGTGCACGGCGTCGGTCAGCTTCTCCAGCTCCACCGACATCTCGCGGACGAGGTTGCGCACCTGCGCCAGGTACGTCTCGCGCCGCGCCTTGCGCTCCTGCGCCGCGTCACGTTCCCGGGCCGCACGGCCCAACGACGCGGCGATCCGCTCCAGCGCGACCTCACCACCCCGCACCACGGCCTTCGCCACGACCGCGCCCCTGGCCCGAGCGGCGTGGGCGCGCTGGGCTCGTTCCCGCGCCTCGCGCTCGGCACGCGCCGCCCGGCGCAGCCCTTCCGCCTTGCCCTGCAACGCGCGGGCGCGTTCCTCGGCGGTCCGCAGCGCCAGCCGGGCGTCCACCTCGCCCTGGCGGGCGGCGGCCAGCTCGGACGCCATCTCGTCGCGGTGGGAGGTGTCCGGCTCGTCGTCCAGCGGCTGCTCCTGCGCCACCAGCAGGCGTTCTTCCAGCTCGCCGAGCTTGAGCAGGTTCTCCTCGCGGGCCGCCTCGACCTTCGCCCGCTGCGCCCGCACGCGCTCCACCTCGGCCTCGGCCGAGCGCACCGCCGCGGCCAACCGGTTCAGCCGCTCCGACGACCGGGCGCGCCGCACCTTGGCCTCGTTGAGCTGCTCCTTCACCGCGGCGACCTCGGCACGCCGTGCCTGCTGCTCGGCCCGTGCACCCTCGAGAGCGGCCGTGGACTGCTCCAGCGCCCGCTCCGCCAGCGCCAGCTTCTCCGACGCCTCGTCCACCGCGGCCTGGACCTCGATGACGCTCTGGCTGCGCCCGGACCCGCCGACCGCCCAGTCCGCGCCGAGCACGTCGCCGTCACGGGTCACCGCGCGCACCGACGGGTGCGCGTCCACCAGCTCACGCGCGGTGGCCAGCGAGTCGACCACCACGACCCGGTCCAACGCGCGGTGCAGCGCGGGCCGCAGCGGCTCCGGCGCCTGCACCACGTCCACGGCCCACCGCGCGTCCGGCGGCAGCGACGGCCAACCGGACCGGTCGACGCTCACCGGCGCGCCGCCCACCAGCACGCCGGCCCGACCCGTGTCCTGCTCCTTCAACAGCTCCAACGCCGCGACCGCGTCCGCGCCGGACGCCACCGCGACCGCGTCCGCGATCGGACCCAGCGCCGCCGCCAGCGCGACCTCCGCGCCCGGCTCCACGGTCAGCAGCGCCGCGACCGAGCCCAGCAACCCCGGCAACCGCGACGCCAGCAACGCGCCCGCGCCGTCCTTGCGGGTCAGGCCCAGCGACAGCGCGTCCACCCGCGCCTTCCACGACGCGATGTCCCGCTCGGCCGTCCGCTCGGCCTTGACCAGCTCCTCGACCCGGCGGCGCGCCGCGTCGTCCGACTCCGCGGCCAGCCGGTGCCGCTCGTCGAGCCCGACGTCGTCCTCGTCCTCGGTCCCGGTCACCTCGCGGGCCTCGGCCAACTCCTGCTGCACGACCTCCGACCGCTCGACCGCCTCGGCCAGCGCGATCGACATCCGCTCGATCTCCTCGGCGGTCGCGCTCGTCTTCGACCGCAGCGCCTCCACCTGCCCGGACAGCCGGGCCAGGCCCTCGCGCCGGTCGGCGATCGCCCGCACCGCGGCCAGGTGCGCCTTCTCCGCCGCCGACACCATGCGCTCCAGCTCGGCCCGCGTCTCCACGGCCTCCGCCAGCCCCACCCGGGCCTCGGTCACGCCGTCCTGGAGCTCCTGCTCCAGCTCCGCGGTCTGCTCGGCCTCGGCGTCCAGCTCGTCCGGGTCACGCCCGCCGCGCGGCGCGTCCACCGCCGCCGACAGGTGCCGCTCCCGTTCCACGGCCAGCCGCACGGTGCCGCGCAGCCGTTCCTCCAGCGCC
This sequence comes from Saccharothrix luteola, assembly GCF_020859565.1. Classification (GTDB taxonomy): domain Bacteria; phylum Actinomycetota; class Actinomycetes; order Mycobacteriales; family Pseudonocardiaceae; genus Actinosynnema; species Actinosynnema luteola. The sequence goes on from NZ_JAJHUO010000010.1 coordinate 91,330, forward strand.
GAGAGCCGGTACCAGGTGTCCTGGGCCTGCTGGAGCTTCGGCGCGTCGGCCGCGACCTGGTCCTCCAGCTCGTTCTGCTGCAACTGGGCCTGCTGCAGCGACTTCTCCACCTCGGCGCGGCGGGCGCGGGCGGCGGCCTCGTCCTGCTCCTCGCGCGCCAACGCCTCGCGCTGCGTCACCAGGTCGTCGGCCAGCAGGCGCATCCGGGCGTCCCGCAGCTCCGACTGCACGACCTGCGCGCGACGCGCGATCTCGGCCTGCTTGCCCAGCGGCTTGAGCTGGCGGCGCAGCTCGGCGGTGAGGTCGGTCAGGCGGGTCAGGTTCGCCTGCATCGCCTCCAGCTTCCGCAGCGCCTTCTCCTTGCGCTTGCGGTGCTTCAGGACGCCGGCGGCCTCCTCGACGAACGCGCGCCGCTCCTCGGGCTTGGACTCCAGGATCGCGGCGAGCTGGCCCTGGCCGACGATCACGTGCATCTCGCGGCCGATGCCGGAGTCGCTGAGCAGTTCCTGGATGTCCATCAACCGGCACGAGTTGCCGTTGATCTCGTACTCGGTGGCGCCCTCGCGGAACATCCGGCGGGTGATCGACACCTCGACGTAGTCGATCGGCAGCGCGCCGTCGGAGTTGTCGATGGTCAGCGTCACCTCGGCGCGGCCGAGCGGCGCGCGGCCGGACGTGCCGGCGAAGATGACGTCCTCCATCTTGCCGCCGCGCAGGTCCTTCGCGCCCTGCGTGCCCATCACCCAGCGCAGCGCGTCGAGCACGTTCGACTTGCCCGAGCCGTTCGGTCCGACGACGCAGGTGATGCCGGGCTCGAAGCGCAGCGTGGTAGCCGAGGCGAAGGACTTGAACCCCTTCAGCGTCAGGCTCTTGAGGTGCACGCGGGGCAGCGTACCCGTGCGGGCCGCGAACCAGTCGTCGGCACGCTGACCTGCGCGATCAGGGCCGGACCGAGACCAGCACCGTCATGTCGACCACGAGGTCGAGCCGTTCGATCTCCTCGACCGGGAACGACGTGGCGCCGGGTATCCGCTCGTCCGGGGCGTGGTCGGTGCCCCACCAGCCGCCGATCTCGGTCCGCCCGGCCCGGTCGTGGACGATCAGCTTGCACCTCGCGCCCTTCGGCATGTTCTCGATGCTCATCCACAGCTCGGTGCCCCACGACTTGCCGACGAGGTCCGCGCTGGCCACCACACCGGACGCGGCGTCGGTGGCGTGCCACGTCACGGCGTCGTCCCCGGTCAGCCGAGGCACCAGGAGCACGCCCAGCGCCACGACCACGGCGAGCACACCGGCGCCGACCAGCACCGGCCACCGCCGCCGACGCGCTGCGGGCACGTGCTCAGGTTCGGGCGCGGGCGGCAACGGCCGCAGGTCGGGATCGGGCGCGGGGTCGTCGAACGGCAGCTCCAGGTCCGACAGCTGCACCTGGCCGAGCAACCCGGGCAGCGGGGCCAACCGGACCATCTCCCGCCGGCAGGCGGCGCAACCGCGCACGTGCCGCTCGAACGACGACCGCTCCGCCGGGTCGAGCGAGCCGAGCAGGTAGGCGCCGAGCGCCACGGTCCGGTCACAGCTCACGACTCCGTCACCCCCCGCTCCTCCAACGCGTCCCGCAGCGCCCGGAGGGCGTAGAAGCAGCGCGACTTGACCGTGCCGGGCGGGATGCCCAGCACCGCCGCCGCCTCCGCCACCGAACGCCGCCGGTAGTACAGCTCGACCACCACGTCGCGGTGATCCGCGCTGAGCCCGCGCAGCACCTCCGCGACCTGCCAGCTCTGCAGGACGTGCTCCACCTCGTCCGCGACCGGCGGCAGGTCGCCCGGTTCGATCGGCACCTCGCTGTTGCGGCCACCGCGCTTGCGGAAGCCGGAGATGACCAGGTTCCTGGCCACGGTGTAGAGCCACGGGCCGGCGTCGGCGGGGGTCAGCTCGTCGACGTGCCGCCACGCCCGCAGCAACGTCTCCTGGACGACGTCCTCCGCCTGCTGGTGGTCACCGCCGACCAGACGCAGGACGTAGCCGTGCAGCGGGCCGCGCCAACGGCCGTACAGCTGCCTGACGACATCTTCGCCACGGTCCACATCGATGTACTACGCCATCGGGACCCTCGGCGTTCAACGCTCGACGAAACCCGTGAAGCCACCGCGGGCCTCCGACCAGCGCTCCACGATCGAGTCCACCCGACCGGGGGTGTCACCCGAACGCAGCGCAGTCAGCAGCTCCCGGCACGCGGCTTCGGGCCCCTCCGCGTTCACCTCGACCCGGCCGTCACGCAGGTTGGACGCCGAACCGACAAGTCCCAGCTCAAGCGCCCTGGCGCGGGTCCACCACCGGAATCCGACACCCTGCACGCGACCCCGCACCCAGGCGGTCAGGCGCACGGCCTGCTCTACTCCAGCCACAAGAGCCATCCTGTCATTTCACCCGTTAGTGGTACGGTGCGCGACCGTGACAGCACGGCGCGGTAACCGGTCCGTGATCGGCGGACTCGTCGGCCTGCTCCTCGGCGCGGCCGGTGCGACCGGCGTCGCCGTCGCCAACCCGGAACAGCTCGCCCCGTTCGTCGGGGAAAGCGCAGCACAGCGCGGCGGTTCCGACAACATCGGCGTCGGCGGGGTCGGTGGTGTGGGCGGGCCCGCGCAGAGCCGTGAGCCGGAGGTCCTGCCGACCACCACCGAAGCGCCGCCGTCCACGCAGACCACCACCGAGACGACGACCACGACCGAGACCACCACCACGACGACGGAGACGACGACCACGACGTCAGAGCCGTCCCCCGCGCCCACGACGACCACGCCCGCCGACGCGCCGCAGGCGCAGCAGGTCGTCGCCCTGGTGAACGAGGCGCGCGACCTCGCCGGCTGCAAGCCGCTGAAGGTGGACGACCGGGTGGTCGCGGCCGCGCAGGGCCACAGCGCCGACATGGCCCAGCGCGACTACTTCTCGCACACGACCCCCGAGGGCGTCGACTTCGCCCAGCGCATGCGCGCGGCGGGCTACCCGAGCCCCGGCGGGGAGAACATCGCCATGGGCCAGCGGTCCGCCGAGCAGGTCATGAAGGCCTGGATGAACTCCGACGGGCACCGCCGCAACATCCTGAACTGCGGGTTCACCACCATCGGCGTCGGGCTGGACACCCGCGGCTGGTACTGGACCCAGAACTTCGGCTGGTAGAGACGACGTCCGACAGACCTTGGGAGAACCGTTGTACGAGACCCCGGAGCCCGAGCGCACCCGCCCGCGCGTGTCGCCCCACGTGCTGCTGGCCGCGTCCGGTGTCGCCGTGTCGACGATCTTCGCCACCATCGCGTCCCTGGCGGGCGCGACCCCGGACGCCTCGCCCGGCAACCAGCTGCCGCGTGAGGACGTGGTGTCCCGCAGCACCCTCAGCACGGCGCCGCGCACGTCGTCCTCCTCGGTGAGCCAGACCACCACCGCGGAGTCGACCACCACGACGAGCGAGACCACCACGACGACCACCACGTCGCGCCGCACCCGCGTGACCACGGTGACCCGGCCGGACGGCACCACCACGACCACGGTGGTGGACGACCCCCAGCCCCAGCCGACGACCACCACCCAACCGCCGGTGGTCACGACGACCACCACCACGACCACGACGACCACCACGCAGCCGACGACCACGACTGCCCCGACGACCACCACGACGACCAACAGCGCCGGCACCTAACGAGATCATCCGCGGCCGGTGACGGTCCGCCACACCATCGTGTGGTGGACTGCCCGAACGTTGAGGCAGGCGGCGTGAGCGGCCGATAACCCGAACACTGACCATCCGTCCGGATCCCCCACAGGGAGATGGTGTGTTCGAGGAAGACCAGACCGCGCCGCCGAAGAAGAAGCTCACCGCGGTCGTGCTGCTCGCCGCGGGCGGCGCTGTCGTCGCCACCGTGATCGCCACCCTCGCGTCGGTGCTGACCGGCGGCGGGTCGACGGCGGCGCCACCACCCGTGCCCGAGGTCGAGGTGCTGACGACGGAGGACGCGCCGGACGCCGCCGCGCCGGACGCGCGGACGGCCACGCTCGTGGTCACGGTGTCCAAGCGCGCGGGCGAGCAGCCACCGGGCAAGTCGGCGGGCTCCACACCGGAGCAGGCGTCACCACCGGCGGCGGACGCGGCGCCGGAGACCAGCGCGGCGACGTCGTCGGAGCCCCGCCTCACCGCCCAGCCGCCGAGCAACCCGCCGGCGTCCTACCGCCCGCCCGCGCCGTCGTCCTCCACGTCGACCAACGCCACCACGCCGACCACCAAGGACGACGAGGACGGCCAGGACGCGCCGTAGCTACCAGACGTCGCCGTCACGCCAGTCGCACGCGAGGTCGCCCGTCAGGTCGAGCGGCACGACCGGCAGGACGAAGACCCCGTCGTCCTCCTCCTCGGTGCGCTCGACCCCGGTCGGCGTCATCGCGAACGTCCTCCCCCGCCACCGCTGCCACCCCCGCGCCGCGTAGAACTCCTGGCCGTCCTCCGACGCGCTGAGGGCGCCGAGGGGGTACGCGCCGCGCACGACGTCCTCCAGCGCCGCCATCACAGTCCCGCCCACGCCCTGACGACGTCGGTCCGCACGCACCGCGACGCCCTCCACGTACCCGGCCCGCAACGCGCGCCCGTCGTGCAGCAACCGACGCTGCACGACGGCGCCGTGGCCGATCAGCTCGTCGCCGTCCCAGACGAAGGCGTGCACGCCGCCCAGGCTGTGCTCCCAGTCCTCGTCGCCGAACTCGCCGTCGAACGCCTCGTCGAGCAGCTCGCGGGCCGCGACGAGCGCCGGCGCGGGCACCTGCCAGGTGTGGATCACGGAAACGAGTGACACGCTTCACACCCTAAGCCGTCACACCCAGGGCTCCCGTCTCGCTCCTCTGACAGGCGAAAGGAGCCGAACATGGCAGAGCACATCGTGGTGGTCGGTGCGGGTTACGCGGGTCTGGCCGCGGCCAAGCTGGCGGCCAAGTGGACCGACTCGCGGGTCACCCTCGTCAACGCGCGGGACCGGTTCGTCGAACGGGTCCGGCTGCACCAGTTCGCGACCGGGCAGCGGATGCGCGACGTCCCGCTCGCCGACATCCTCAAGGACACCGGGGTCGAGCTGGTGGTGGACCGGGTCACCGACATCGACCCCGACACGCGCAAGGTCCAGCTCACCAACGGCACGCTGGCCTACGACCGGCTGATCTACGCCCTGGGCAGCCACGCCGACCTGGCCGGCGTCCCGGGCGCGGCCGAGCACGCGCACGCCGTCTCGACCCAGGAGGACGCGGAGAAGCTGGCCGCGGCGCTGACGACCGCCCGCACGGTCGCCGTCCTGGGCGGCGGGCTGACCGGCATCGAGGCCGCCTCCGAGCTGGCCGAGTCGCGCCCGGACCTCGACGTGCTGCTGGTCACCGCCGGCGGCTTCGGCGAGGCCCTGTCGGACAAGGGCAGGCGGCACCTGCGCGAGGTGTTCGACCGGCTCGGCGTCCGGGTCCGCGACCACGCGCACGTCGCCGAGGTCCGCGCCGACGGCCTGGTGCTCGGCACCGGTGAGCTCGTCGCCGCCGACGCGGTCGTCTGGACGGCCGGTTTCGCCGTGCCGGACCTGGCGGCACGGGCCGGCTTCGCGGTGGACGGCCGCGGCCGGATGCTGGTCGACCAGACGTTGACCTCGATCTCGCACCCGGACGTCCAGGGCATCGGCGACGCCGCCGCGATGAAGCGCCACGACGGCCTCGAACTGCGCATGGCGTGCGCGACCGGCCTGCCGACGTCGCAGCAGGCCGTGCGGGCGCTGGCGAAGCGGCTCGACGGCGGGCAGCCGGCCGACCGGCTCGACTTCCGGTACCGCATCCGGTGCATCAGCCTCGGTCGCCGGGACGGCCTGATCCAGTTCGTGGACGCCGACGACAGGCCGAGGGAACGCGTGCTCACCGGCCGTGCGGCGGCCATCACCAAGGAACTCGTGGTGCGCAGCGCCCTGATGTTCCAGCGCCACCCCACGATGCCCGTGGGCTGAGCGATCACCGGGCCGCCGACCGGCCACCGAGCCCCGGCCGGTCGAGCGGCCCGCCCGACGCAGCGACGTCCGTGCCGCCACTGGGCGCACGCCCCTCTAGAGCTCGAACCGGTAGCCCATGCCGGGCTCCGTCACCAGGTGGCGGGGCCGCGCGGGCTCGGGCTCCAGCTTGCGCCGCAGCTGGGCCAGGTAGACGCGCAGGTAGTGGGTCTCCTTCGCGTACGCCGGGCCCCACACCTCCTGCAGCAGCTGCTTCTGCGCCACCAGCCGGCCGCGGTTGCGGGCCAGGATCTCCAGCAGGCCCCACTCCGTCGGCGTCAGGTGCACCTCCACGCCCGCCCGGCGCACCTTCTTCGCCGCCAGGTCGACCGTGAACGACGCCGTCTCCACGACGGCGTCCTCGCCCTCCGCCACCGCCGAGCGCCGCACCGCCGCCCGCAACCTGGCCAGCAGCTCGTCCATCCCGAACGGCTTGGTGACGTAGTCGTCGGCGCCCGCGTCCAGCGCCTCCACCTTGTCGGCGGAGTCGACCCGCGCGGACAGCACGATGATCGGCACGGTCGTCCAGCCGCGCAGACCCGCGATGACCTCGGTGCCGTCCACGTCCGGCAGCCCGAGGTCGAGCACCACCACGTCCGGCTTGCCCTCCGCCGCCGCCTTGAGCGCCGTCGTGCCGTCGTGCGCGGTCAGGACCGAGTAGCCGCGGGCCGACAGGTTGATCCGCAACGCCCGCACGATCTGCGGTTCGTCATCGACGACCAGCACCTTTGTCACGCTGAGACACTACGCCCGGACCTCGCGCGCCCGCCGTGCCCGACTACGTTCGGCGAACTTCCTGACGACTTCTTGATGCACCCCGTTCACCCTTTATGCCGTTTTGACGCTTCCTTCTCCGCATCGGTGCGGAAAGCGTGAGTACATCCGGGTGCGAATGAATCCATTCCCTGGACAGCCGTACTGCGAAAGTGCGAATGTCCTGTCCGAATTCGGACACATGCTCACTCACGGTGAGCCACGAGGAGGTCTGATGACCACCAGTGTGACTAATCAGGACGCGTTACAACTCGTGGTCGCCGTGCACCGGCTGATCCGCAGCCTGCGCCAGTCCGCGTCCGTCCGGCGCCTGCAGCCCACGCAACTGCTGGTGCTCGCGGAACTCGCGTCGCAGGGGCCGATGAGGATCGGCGAGATCGCGGTGCGGGCGCTGTGCTCGCAGCCGACGGCGACCACGGTGGTGACGGGCCTGGAATCGAGCGGCCTGGTGCGGCGCGAATCCGATCCGGCCGACGGGCGGGCCACCATCGTCGAGCTGACGGGACTCGGCCGGGACACCATCCTGTCGCTCGCGCACGGCGAGGCGGAACTGTTGTCCGAACGGATCGCCCGGCTGGAGCCGGAAGAGCGTGACGCGCTCAGAGCGGTCACGCCGCTGCTGCGCAGGCTCGCCGACCCGGCGCGGTGAGCCCGGCCCGTCAGCCCCTCGGCCGGGGCTGGCAGCGCGGGCACGAGTAGGACGAGCGGTTCATGAACGGCTCGCGCCTGATCGCCGTCCCGCACCGCCGGCACGGCTCGTCCTCCCGCCCGTACACGGCCAGGGACCGGTCGAAGTAGCCCGACTGGCCGTTCACGTTGACGTAGAGCGCGTCGAACGACGTGCCGCCCTCGCCGAGCGCCTCGTACATCACCTGCGTGGCGTGCGCGAGCAGCTCGGCGGCCTTGGCCCTGGTCAGCTTGCCCACGGGCCGCAACCCGTGCAGCCCGGCCCGCCACAGCGCCTCGTCGGCGTAGATGTTCCCCACGCCGGAGACGAGCGTCTGGTCGAGCAGGGCGCGCTTGACCTCGGTCCGCCGCTTCCGCAGCGCCGCGACCGCCGCGTCGGGGTCGAAGGCCGGATCCATCGGGTCGCGCGCGATGTGCGCCACCGGCTGCGGCAACCGGGCGCCGTCGACCTCGACGATCTCCGCCAACGCCAACCCGCCGAACGTGCGCTGGTCGACGAACCGCAGTTCCGGGCCGCCATCGGCGAACCGGACCCGCACCCGCAGGTGCTTCTCGTCGGGCGCGCCGACGGGCTGGACCAGCATCTGGCCGCTCATGCCGAGGTGCGCGAGCATGGCGTCGCCGCCCGACAGGTCGACCCATAGGTACTTGCCGCGACGGCGCGCGGCCTCCAGTCGCTGACCGGTCAGGCGCAGGGCGAAATCCGCCGCACCGGGCAGGTGTCGGCGGATCGCGCGTGGGTGGAGGACTTCTACCGCTTCGACGGTCCTCCCCGCGACGTGCTCGTGCAGACCTCGGCGGACGACCTCTACCTCGGGCAGCTCGGGCACCGGCGGGTGATCAGTCCTCGGACTCGCGCTCGGCGGCGGCGGCCTCGGCCCGCTCCAGCTCTTCGAGCATCTGGTAGGCGGCGGCCTGCGGCTTGGTCGGCTTGAGCACCCAGCCGCCCGCCTGGGCGGTGTCGCGCACGAGGACCAGGCCCTGGATGCCGCCGTTGCGGCTGGCGTTCAGCGGGCGGGACGGACGCGCCTGGCGGGCGCGCCGGTTCGTCCGGACGTTCGTGGCATACATTTCGGCGTCAGTCTTCCTGAGTAGGTGAAGCCTGAGGTGAAGCCTGGGATGAAGCCTGCGTGGCCGAGCCGGGCGCGTGGCCGTTCCCGGACGCGCCGGTCTCCTCGGCGCGGACCCGTTCGTGCAGCACCCGGTAGGCGGCCTCGGCCGCCTTCTGCTCGGCTTCCTTCTTCGTTTTCCCGTCGCCGGTCCCGTAGGCCTGGCCACCGACGAGCACCGTGGCGGTGAACTCCTTGCGGTGGTCCGGGCCCTGGTCGTCCACCCGGTACTCGGGGACGCCCAGACCGGCGGACGCGGTCAGCTCCTGGAGACTCGTCTTCCAGTCCAGTCCAGCACCTCGAAGTGGCGCTTCCGCCAACAACGGGTCGAACAGGTGGTGAACGAGTTGACGCGCGGTCTCGATGCCGAACTGCAGGTACACCGCGCCGATGACGGCTTCCAGGCCGTCCGCGAGGATGCTCGCCTTGTCCCTGCCGCCGGTCAGCTCCTCGCCGCGACCGAGCAGCAGGTGCCCGCCCAACCCGTCGTCGCCGAGACCTCGGGCCACGCCCGCCAGGGCGTGCATGTTCACCACGCTCGCGCGGAGCTTGGCGAGCTGGCCCTCGGGCAGCTCGGGGTGCGTGCGGTACAGGTGGTCGGTGACGACGAGGCCGAGCACCGCGTCGCCGAGGAACTCCAGTCGCTCGTTCGGCGGCAGCCCGCCGTTCTCGTACGCGTACGACCGGTGTGTGAGCGCGAGCGTCAGCAGCTCGGCGTCCAACGGGACGCCGAGCGCTTCGATCAACGGGGCGCGGTCGGCGGACCGACCGCGCGACGACCTACCCCCCACGATTCGCCGCTACCTTCGCCAGAGGGGTGATCAGGCCGGCTGGACGACCTGGCGGCCGTCGTACTGACCGCAGGCCGGGCAGGCGATGTGCTGCGGCTTCGGCTGGCGGCAGGCCCTGTTCTGGCAAGCCACCAGGTGCACAGCACTGGTCTTCCACTGAGCGCGGCGCGAGCGCGTGTTCGAGCGCGACATCTTCCGCTTCGGGACGGCCACGACTAGTTCTCCTCTGGATTGTCACGATTCCCGTCGATCCGCTCTTGCAGGGCGGCCCAACGGGGGTCAATCGTCTCATGCCCGTGGTCGGGGCCGAGATCAGCCAGCCTGCCGCCGCAGTCGACGCACAGCCCGAGGCAGTCCGGCGAGCACAGCGGCACCTGTGGCAGCGCGAGCACGATGGCGTCGCGCACCACGGGTTCGAGGTCGATCAGGTCGTCGTGCAGACGGCTGACCTCGTCCTCTTCGGTCGTCTCGTCGGTGGCGCTGTCCGGGTACGCGTACAGCTCGGTCAGCTCCACCTCGACCTCCGCGGACAGCGGATCGAGGCACCGCGAGCACTCGCCCTCGACCACCGTCGCGGCCGTGCCCGTCACGAGCACGCCTTCGACCACCGATTCCAGCAGGAGGTCGAGTTCGACGTCGCCCCCCGCCGGCACCGCGATCACGCCGAGAAGGCCGACGCCCTCCGCGGGCACCGTCCTGCGCAACCCGCGGCTGGAGCCCGCACGACGCCCGAGGTCCCTGGTGTCGATGACCCAGGGCCCGGTCGCTGTGGGACGCGCGGAGGCGTGACGATGCTCAGACATGATGTTTGGTGTGCCGTCGGGGACTTACCACGACCAGCCGGTCAAGGGTACGGGACAACGGGCTTCGGAGTGAAATCGGCTGGTCGGGGCTTCGTCCGGTCGGGTCATTCGTGGTAGTCGAACGGTGCGGCGGCGCTCGCGACGGCCGGGCCGCGCAGGTGCGAGCGACCCTTCCCGACGCTGCGCAGGGTGTGCGCGAGCAGGTCCTCGAAGTCGGCCAGCTTGCCGTCCACGTACGCGTCGCACTCGCTGCGCAGCCGGATGGCCTCCGTCCGGGCGGCGTCCAGCACGCGGCCGGCCTCGGCGTGCGCGGCCTGCACGACCTCGGTCCCGTCGACCAGGCGCGCCTGCTCCGCCCGGCCCTCCTCGATCGCGCGCTCGTAGTTGGCCCGGCCCGCCTGGACCATGCGGTCGGCCTCGGCGTGCGCCCGGCCCACCAGGTCCTCGTACTCCTGGCGGCCCGCGGAGACGGTCCGCTGCGCCTGGTCCTCGGCCTCGGCGACCATCCGCTCGGCCCGGGCCCGCGCCTCGGACAGCATCCGCTCGGCCTCGTGCTGCGCCTCGGCGACCATCCGCTCGGAGTCCGACCGCGCCTTGCTCAGCGCCTGGTCCGCGTCGTGCTGCGCCTTGCCGACCAGCTCGTCGCGGTGGTCGAGCACGTCCTGGGCGTCGTCCAGCTCCGCCGGGATGGCGTCGCGCACGTCGTCGAGGAGTTCGAGCACGTCGCCGCGCGGCACGACGCACCCGGAGGTCATCGGCACGCCACGCGCTTCCTCGACGATCGTGACCAGCTCGTCGAGGGCCTCGAACACCCGGTACACGTCTCACTCCTCGCGCCCACAGCAGTACCCGTCCTAGTGTGCCCTGCCGATCTCCTCGCCGCCGGGAGATCGGCAGGGCGTGTCCGGCTAACGGGTGATGTCCACCAGGACGAAGCTCGCGTAGTGGTCCGACGTGTAGAAGTACAGCTTCGGGGTGGCGTTGCCGGTCACGATCCGCCGCGCGCCGCGGGTGGAGACGCCGGGCGTCTTGACCGTGTACTCCCGGTAGTAGCCGGTCGAGCACGCCGGGAGGATGCCCTCGCGGTTGTAGAAGGTCTGGTTGTCCTGCGGATACGGGTACGGCCCGCCCCGCTGGATCAGCCTGACGGTGTCGGTCGCCTGCACGGGCAGGGCGGACAGCGCGACCTTGCGGAAGCCGGACGTGTCACCGCAGGCCGCCTGCGCGACCGCGACCGACTCGGCCGCGACCGCCTGGGTCGACGTGGTGAACGTGCCCGCGAGGACCAGCAGCAGGGAGAGCAGCACCTTCGCGGTGCGCGATGTGATCTCGCTCATGCCAGTGAACGCTAACCACACCGAGCGAAGAAGAGGCGGTCCTCAAGTTAACGGACCGTGACCGGTCAGCGACCCTCCGCGAGCCGGGCGGCGAGCCGGTCCTTGATCGTGGGCGGCAGCAGGCTGCTCACGTCGCCCCCGTAGGTCGCCACGTCCTTGACCAGGGAGCTGGCCAGGAAGCTGTAGATCGGGTTCGTCGGCATGAACAGCGTCTCGACCCCGGTGAGCTGGTGGTTCATCTGCGCCATCTGCAGCTCGTAGTCGTAGTCGCTGACCGCGCGCAGGCCCTTGACGATGGCCTTGATGTCGTTCTCCAGGCAGTAGTCGACCAGCAGGCCGTGCCAGGCGTCGACGCGGACGTTCGGCCACTGCGCGGTCACCTCGCGCAGCATTTCCGTGCGCTCCTCCACCGAGAACAACGTCTTCTTGTTCTTGTTGATGAGCACGGCGACGACGACTTCGTCGAAGAGCTTCGCCGCTCTGCCGATGATGTCCAGGTGTCCGTTGGTGGCCGGGTCGTAGGAGCCGGGGCACACGGCACGCGTCATGGTTTCGGACGGTAGCACCCGATCGGACGCGTCCACTCCGGTGCGTGGTCGGCATCACCCGGAGGCGTCAACCTGTTCGGCCCAGTGCAGCGCGGTGTCGCCGTATCGCTTGCTGCGCAACGATTCCACGGGACTCGGCCAAATCGGTTCAGGGCTGCGCGCGCCGCGTTCCACGACGATCAGCGACCCGGGTTTCGTCCAACCGTTCGTGACCAGCGACGCGAGGAGCCGGTTGAGCTGCTCGTCCGTCACCGCGTAGGGCGGATCGGCGAAGACGACGTCGCACGCCACCTCCGCCGCACCGCCCACGACGGCCTCCGCGGTGCGGTTCACCACCGTCGCGCCGGGCAGCGCGACCACCTTGGCGTTGCTCTTCAGGACTTCGGCAGCCCGCTTGTCCGACTCCACGAACGTGGCGCTCACCGCACCCCGCGACAACGCCTCGAACCCGAGCGCCCCCGACCCCGCGTACAGGTCGAGCACCACCGCGCCGTCCAGGTCGACCAGCGTCTCCAACGAGCTGAACAACGCCTCCCGAACCCGGTCGGAGGTGGGACGCGTACCCCTGGGCGGCACTTGCAGCCGGCGGCCACCGGCGGCGCCCGCGACGATCCTGGTCACCGGGTCATCGTCCCACCGCGAGCGCCTGCCACCACCCGTCGACCTCCGGCGGCTGCTCCACGTCGATCCGCTCGCCGGGCCGCGGCACGGCCAACGGCACCCCGTGCGCCTTCGCCTCGCGCCACACCCGGTCGACCGGCTCGGACCAGTCGTGGAACGCCAGGTTGAAGGTCGCCCAGTGCACCGGGATCAACAGCCCGCCCCGCACGTCCCGGTGCGCCGTCACACCTTCCTCCGGCGTCATGTGGATGTCCGGCCACCCGGGCCCGTAAGCACCGATCTGGATCAGAGAGGCGTCGAACGGACCGTGCTCCTCGCCGATCGCCCGGTAACCGTCGAAGTAACCGGTGTCACCGCTGTAGTAGACCCGGTGCGCCGGCCCCTTCAAGACCCACGACGCCCACAGCGTGTTGTCCCGCTGGAAGCCCCGGCCGGAGAAGTGCTGCGCCGCCGTGGCCACCAACGTGACGCCGGCCACCTCGTGGGACTCGTCCCAGTCCAGCTCCACGATCCGGTGCTCGGGCACGTCCCACCGGCGCAGGTGCGCCCCGATGCCGAGCGGCACCACGAACACCGCGTCCGTGTCCCCGGTCAGCGCACGCACCGTCGCCAGGTCGAGGTGGTCGTAGTGGTCGTGCGAGATCACCACCGCGTCCACCGGCCCCACCTCGTGCAACGAGTGCGGCACCGGGTGCAACCGCCGCGGACCGACCACTTGCGACGGTGAGACCCGCTCACTCCACACGGGGTCGATCAGGACCCGTGCGCCGTCGATCTCCACCAACGTCGACGCGTGCCCGTACCAGGTGATGTGCAACCCGTCCGCCGAGCCGACGCCCGGCGGGACCAGCGGCACCTCACCCACCGGCCGCCGCTGCTGCCCACCGAAGAACATCTCCCGCACCGTCCCGGCCGCGCCGTCCGGCATCGTCCGCGTGCTCGCCGCGTTGTGGAACTTCCCGTCGCGATACCGGGGCGACCGCCGCACCCGCTCCCCACCGGGCTTCCCACCCAACGCCAACGACACATCCCGCGCCGCCCAGGCGACAACACCGGCCGTGAGAGCGAACAACCCGACAGCGACCTTCTTCATGCCACCACCAACGCCAACCGGAACGCCCCGGTTCCCCCGAACGCCCGATGTGGCCGCGAACACTCACCCGCGCTCCGCTTTCCGCACATCACGCCTGAACCACAGAAAATCCACCACCACCGCCATACCGAAGATCACCCAGGCGACCACGGCCACCACCCACGTCACCAATCCGGACCACACCAACGCCACCGCCACCGCCACACCCGCCGCCAGTGACGCCAACCGACTGCGCCCCAGCCGATCGTGCACGAACCACCACCCAATCGACCGCCCCCGGACCGCCGGCTCCACAGCCCGCGTCGGCCACCGGTCACCAGCCGCCCCACCAACCCACTCACCAGCCAACAGCGCCACGAAGTACAACCACGCCGGAAGCACCACCGACAACCCCGCCGCAACCACCACCGCCACACCAACGATCACTACAACCCTCACGCCTCCCCCACCCCCTCCCACAGCAATCACGCTGCGCCGGCCACCCACAACGGACCCGAAACCACCCCACCGAGGCCCGATTTGACATGGGTTCGGGTGCCACAGACCGGAGGAAGCCGGGCAGGCTCGGCGGGTGCTTCTTCCGCCATGCCTGCCCGGCTTTGGCCTGCCTTGGGTGCCCGTAAGGGCCCCATGTCGAATCGAGCCGGCCTCAACCCGAAGCAGCCGACCCGAACTCGACCCGACCAGCCGACCTAACCCCGACCAGCCGACCCGACCCGAGCCGAGCCCCACTCACTCCAGGACGATCAACAAATCCCCACCCTCGACCTGCTGCACCCCACGCACCGCCAACCGCTTCACCCGCCCGGCCTTGGGCGCGGTGATCGCGGCCTCCATCTTCATCGCCTCGATCGTCGCGATCGTCTGCCCGACCTCGACCTCTTCGTCCTCCGCCACGCTCGGCGTGACGACACCGGCGAACGGCGCCGCGACGTGCCCCGGGTTTGCCCGGTCCGCCTTCTCCGCCACCGGCACCTCGGCCGCGATCGAGCGGTCGCGCACCTGGATCGGCCGCAACTGCCCGTTCAACGTCGCCATCACCGTGCGGATACCGCGCTCGTCCGCCTCACCGATGGCCTCCAGCCCGATCAGCAGCCGCACACCCGGCTCCAGGTCGACCTGGTACTCCTCCCCGGGCTTGAGCCCGTAGAAGAAGTCCTTGCTGCCGAGCACGCTCGTGTCCCCGTACGCGTCCCGGTGCGCCAGGAACTCCTTCGTCGGCGCCGGGAACAGCAACCTGTTGAGCGTCCCCCGCCGGTCGTGCTCCAACCCCTTCACGTCGTCCTCGGTCAGCTCCGCCACGCCCTTCGGCGCGGCACGCCCCTGCAACGCCCTGCTCCGGAACGGCTCCGGCCACCCGCCGGGCGGGTCGCCCAGCTCACCGTGCAGGAACCCGATCACCGACGCCGGGATGTCGAACCGACCGGGGTCGGCCTCGAACTCCTTGGGCGAGACACCGGCTCCGACCAGGTGCAACGCCAGGTCGCCCACGACCTTGGACGACGGCGTCACCTTCACGAGCCGACCGAGCATCCGGTCGGCCGCCGCGTACATGGACTCGATCTCCTCGAACTTCTGCCCGAGCCCGAGCGCGACCGCCTGCGTCCGCAGGTTCGACAGCTGCCCACCGGGGATCTCGTGCGAGTACACCCGCCCCGTCGGCCCGGGGATCCCCGACTCGAACGGCGCGTAGACCTTGCGCACCGACTCCCAGTACGGCTCCAGGTCGCAGACCGCCCGCAGGTCCAGACCGGTCGCCCGGTCCGTGTAGTCCGTCGCCGCCACGATCGCCGACAACGGCGGCTGCGACGTGGTGCCCGCCATCGACGCCACCGCGCCGTCCACCGCGTCCACCCCGGACTGGATGGCCGCCAGGTACGTGGCGAGCTGCCCACCCGCCGTGTCGTGCGTGTGCAGGTGCACCGGCAGGTCGAACTCCTTGCGCAACGCCGTCACCAACCGCGCCGCCGCCGGCGGGCGCAGCAGGCCCGCCATGTCCTTCACCGCGAGGACGTGCGCACCGGCCCCCACGATCTGCTCGGCCAGCTTCAGGTAGTAGTCGAGCGTGTAGATCCGCTCGTCCGGGTTCGAGAGGTCCGACGTGTAGCAGAGGCACACCTCGGCCACCGCCGTGCCCGTCTCGCGCACCGCCTCGATCGCCGGCCGCATCTGCTCCACGTCGTTCAGCGCGTCGAAGATGCGGAAGACGTCGATACCCGTCTTCGTCGCTTCCTCGACGAACGCGCTGGTCACCGCCTCGGGGTACGGCGTGTAGCCCACCGTGTTCCGGCCGCGCAGCAGCATCTGCAGCGTGATGTTCGGCACCGCCTCACGCAGCGCCGCCAGCCGCTCCCACGGGTCCTCGGCCAGGAACCGCAGCGCCACGTCGTACGTCGCGCCGCCCCACGCCTCCAACGACAGCAGCTGGGGCGCCATCCGCGCCACGTGCGGCGCGATGGCCAGCAGGTCCTTCGTCCGCACCCGCGTCGCCAACAACGACTGGTGCGCGTCGCGGAACGTGGTGTCGGTGACCGCCAGGGCCTTGCTCTCCCGCAGCCAGCGGGCGAAGCCCTCCGGCCCCAGCTCGTCCAGCTTCTGCTTCGACCCCGCCGGCGGCTCGGCGTTCAGGTCGACCACCGGCAGCTTCACCTTCGGGTCCACGACGGACGGGCGCGGGCCGTTCGGCTTGTTCACCGTCACGTCGGCCAGGTAGGTCAGCATCCGCGTGCCGCGGTCGGCGGAGTGCCGCGCGGTCAGCAGGTGGGGCCGCTTCTCGATGAACGACGTCGTGACGCGACCCTCGTAGAAGTCCGGGTCGTCCAGCACCGCCTGGATGAACGGGATGTTCGTGGACACGCCCCGGATGCGGAACTCGGCCACCGCGCGCCGCGCCCGCGCCACCGCGGCGGAGAACGTCCGACCGCGGCACGTCAGCTTGACCAGCATCGAGTCGAAGTGCGCGCCGATGACCGTGCCCGCGCCGGTCGTGCCGCCGTCCAGCCGGATGCCCGAGCCGCCCGGCGAGCGGTAGGCGCTGATCATGCCGGTGTCCGGGCGGAAGCCGTTGGCCGGGTCCTCCGTGGTGATGCGGCACTGCAAGGCTGCGCCGCGCAGCTGCACGGTCTCCTGGCTCAGGCCGAGGTCGTCCAGCGTCTCGCCGCCCGCGATGCGCATCTGCGACTGCACCAGGTCCACGTCGGTGACCTCTTCGGTGACCGTGTGCTCGACCTGGATGCGGGGGTTCATCTCGATGAAGACGTAGTTGCCGTTCGGGTCGAGCAGGAACTCGACGGTGCCCGCGTTGCGGTAGCCGATGTGCCGGGCGAACTTGACCGCGTCGGCGCAGATCCGGTCGCGCAGCTCGGGCGCGAGGTTCGGCGCGGGCGCGATCTCGATGACCTTCTGGTGGCGGCGCTGCACCGAGCAGTCGCGCTCGAACAGGTGCATCACGTTGCCCTCGCCGTCGGCGAGGATCTGCACCTCGATGTGCCGCGGCTCGACCACCGCCTGCTCCAGGAACACCGTCGGGTCGCCGAACGCCGACTCCGCCTCGCGCGACGCGGCTTCCAGGGCTTCCCTGAGCGCGGCGGGCTCTTCGACCCGCCGCATGCCGCGCCCGCCACCGCCCGCGACGGCCTTCACGAACACCGGGAACGCGATGTCCTCGGCGGCCCGGACCAGGGCGTCGATGTCGCTGGACGGCTCGCTGGACTTGAGCACCGGCAGGCCGGCCGCGCGGGCCGCGGCGATCGCGCGCGCCTTGTTGCCGGTCAGTTCGAGCACGTCCGAGGGCGGGCCGACGAACGTGATGCCGGCGTCCGCGCAGGCCTTGGCCAGCTCGGGGTTCTCGGACAGGAACCCGTAGCCGGGGTAGACCGCGTCGGCGCCCGCCTTGCGCGCCGCCTTGATGATCTCCTCGACGGACAGGTAGGCCCGGACGGGGTGGCCGGGCTCGCCGATCTCGTACGACTCGTCGGCCTTCAGCCGGTGCAGGGAGTTGCGGTCCTCGTGGGGGAAGACGGCAACCGTGCCGGCGCCCAGTTCGTAGGCAGCGCGAAAGGCCCGGATCGCGATCTCGCCGCGGTTGGCGACAAGAACCTTGCGGAACATGCGGCGTTCCCTCCCGGTTACTCGGCGAGTCCCGCCCGAGGCGCGGGCGGGACTCGATGAATCAAGGCACGCTACCGTGCGCTTCCCGCCCCTCGGGAGTTCCATCTCACGTGACGGACGTCATCGTGATCGTTCACTCCCCCGGTCAAGGCGGGCGCGACCTGGGATCACGCCCCGGGATTCTCCCTTGCGGGGGCGACCGGCGCAGCCCCCACGCGTGCGGCGGATCGACGGACGCACTCCGAGCCCCTACCCCACCACCCGCCCGCCGGGGATCACCCCGCACGGTGGATCACCGACTCGTTACGGTGCGTTCGCTGCATCGGGTGACTACGGCCGGCGACTTCTCGGTAGGGTTGGCCCATGGCCGGGGCTGAAGGGACTGGGCAGCCTGCTGCCCGCACCCATTTCGACGTCGTACTGCGCGGGTACAACCAGCGTCAGGTGAACGAACGGGTGACGCGGCTCGAGTTCGACCTCAAGAACTCGAACCGGGCCCGGGAGGCGGCGTCGGCCCAGGTGGCGGAGCTGGGCAAGCTCCTCAACTCCACCCGCGCCGAGCTCGACAAGGTCAAGTCCCAGCTCGGCAAGCTGGCCACGAGCCCCTCCAGCGCGTCCAACGTCACCGAGCGCGTGCGCGTGATGATGACGTTGGCCGAGGAGGAGATCGCCGACATCCGCAAGGCGGCGCTCGACCAGGCCAACGCCACCCGAGCCGAGGCCGAGCGGGCGGCGGCCGAGGGCAAGGCGGCGCACCACCGCGCGATGGGCGAGCTGGAGGACCGGCGGCGGCAGCTGGAGGCCGCCCACCAGCAGCGGACCACCGAGCTGGAGCGGCAGTACGACGAGCGCCGCACCGAGCTGGAGCGCTCGCACGAAGAGCTGCGGGCCAAGCTGACCGCCGAGCACGAGGCGTTGATGGCGGAGTCCCGCGCCGACCGCGAGAAGCTCACCGCGGACTTCGAGGCGAAGACCGCCGGGCTCGAGGCGAAGCGGGTCGAGCTGGAGCAGAAGTACAAGGGCTACCACGACGACCTCGACAAGGAGTACGACGAGCTGCGCACCAAGCTCCGCAAGGAGCACGAGGTGCACGTGGTCGAGGCGAAGGCCGAGGCCGTGAAGCTGCTCGAAGCCGCTCGGGCCGAGGCGGCGGCGCTGCGCGCGGAGACCGAGAAGCAGGTCGCCGAGCTGGAGGCCGAGGCGCTGGCCAAGGCGGAGCGGACGGTGAGCGAGGCGAACGCCCGCGCCGAGAAGACCATCACGGAAGCCGACGCCCACGCCGAGAAGACCATCACCGAGGCCGACGCCCACGCCGACCGCCGCACCACGGCGGCCGACGAGAAGCTGGCCGAGCTGCACCGCGTGCACCGGGCGTTGAGCGAGCAGTTCGCCGCGGCGCAGGAAGCGGTGTCCCTGGCGGTGGCCACGCTCACCCCGCTGGACGAGGAAGCCGCGGCCGACGACCACCCCGCCGACGCGGCAGCCGACCGTGCCGCGGACAAGGCGACCGCCGACGCACCCACCAAACCGGCGACCGCCAAGCCCGCGTCCGCGAAGCCGGCCGGCTCGAAACCCGCCGACACCAAATCCGCTGTCCCGAAGCCCGCCGACACCAAGCCCGCCGGCACCAAACCCTCCGACGGCAAGCCCGCCGCCAAGGCCAAGGACGTCGACCCGTCCGAGCAGCCGACCACCCAGCTGCCGGTCCCCAAGGGCAGGCAGTCCAAGTAGTCCGCGCCCTACCTCCGCCTACTGGGGCAGCTGGTCGGCCGGCACGACCTCACCCGCCGCCGGCACGGTGATCTCGACCGGTTCGCCCCACCCGCGGAACCGGGTCGTCGACTGCTTCACGACCTTGCCGTCCAGCTCGAACCGGTACTCGGCCCGCACCGGCGCGCTGGTGTCGTCCACCCACACCGACGCCGAGATCGTCACCCCGTACTCGGCGAGCTGGGTGTGCTGCAACTGGATGTCCTGGTCCTCGATGACCTTCGCCATCTTGAGCGGGTCGACCACCAGGTCGAACCGCGTCGCCGGCACCCCGTCCACCTGCTCGGACGACTTGCCCATGATCAACGCCGCCCGCGGCTGCACGTAGTCCAGCTCCGCGCCGGGCGTCGCGCTCGGCCCGAAGCCGCGCAGCAGCGCGGACACCTCGCCACCGCCGGCCGACGGGTAGAAGCCCCACTTCTTGCCCGCGGGCATCGGCGCGCCCTCGACCTGCACGTACGTGCCGTCGCGCACGACCACCAGCGCGATCTTCTTCGGCTGACCGCCGGTCGACACGTCCATCGTCATCGACCCGGTCACGCCGTCGCCGTCACGCCGCAGCGTGCCGTCCACCACGTTGCGCACCTCGGTGGACTGCCCGTCCGACGCGAAGCCCTCGGTGTGGAACGTCGCCGTGCCCAGCTCCGCCCACCGTTGCTCGATGCGCTCGGCGAGCACCGCCAGATCGCCCTTGGGCAGCGAGGACGTGGTCGGGGCCTGGTCAGCGGCGGGCGCGGCCGTGCAGGCGACGAGCACCAACGGAACCAGGGCGAGCAGGAATCGGCGCACAAGCCAGGGTAACCGGCAGCGCGCCCGGCCCTGCCCACCCACACCCCGGGCGGACTACGCCTTCTCCAGGTACTCCGCCCGCTCGTCGTCCAACAGCCCCGCCACGAGCCCGGCCAGCCCGGGGTTCGCGGTCAGCTCCGGGTCCGACTCCACGACCTCCTGCGCCACCACCCGCGCCTCGGCGATCACGTCCTCGTCGCGCAGCAGCGACAGCATCTTCAGCCCCGACCGCTTGCCGGACTGCGCCGCGCCGAGGATGTCGCCCTCGCGCCGCAGCTCCAGGTCCAGCTGCGCCAGCTCGAACCCGTCCAAAGTCGACTCCACCGCCCGCAGCCGCTCCATCGTCGACGTGCCGTCCGGCATCTCGGTGACGAGCAGGCACAGCCCCGGCGCGCTGCCCCGTCCGACCCGCCCGCGCAGCTGGTGCAGCTGGCTGACCCCGAACCGGTCCGCGTCCATGATCACCATGACGGTGGCGTTGGGCACGTTCACGCCGACCTCGACCACGGTCGTGGCGACGAGCACCTGCACCTCGTTCGCCGCGAACGCCCGCATCACCGCGTCCTTGTCCTCCGGCGGCATCCGGCCGTGCAGGATGTCGATCCGCAGCCCGCGCAACGGCCCCTCGGCCAGCTTGTTCGCCACGTCCACCACCGCGAGCGGCGGCCGGCGATCGGAGCCGTCGTCCTTCGGCGAGCCCTTGGCCGACTCCTTCGGCGGCGCCTCCCCGTCGTCCTCCGCGTCGCCGTCGCCGATGCGCGGGCACACCACGTACACCTGGTGGCCCTTGCCGACCTCTTCGTGGATCCGCTGCCAGGCCCGGTCCAGCCAGCCCGGCTTCTGCGCCACCGGCACCACGGACGTGCTGATCGGCGAACGCCCCTGCGGCAGCTCGCGCAGCGCGGACACCTCCAGGTCGCCGTACACCGTCATCGCCACCGTGCGCGGGATCGGCGTGGCCGTCATCACCAGCACGTGCGGAGTCGACCCGCCCGCGCGCCCGCTCAGCGCGGCCCGCTGCTCCACGCCGAACCGGTGCTGCTCGTCCACCACGACCAGCCCCAGGTCCGCGAACTCGACCTTGTCCTGGATCAACGCGTGCGTGCCGACCACGATCCCGGCCTCGCCGGACACGATCTCCAACAACGCCCGCTTCCGCGCCGCCGTCGGCATCGACCCGGTCAGCAACGTCACCCGCGTCGCGTGCTCCGCGCCACCCAGTTCGCCGGCCTGCCCGAGATCGCCCAGCAACTCCCGCAACGACCGCGCGTGCTGCGCCGCCAGCACCTCGGTCGGCGCGAGCATCGCCGCCTGCCGCCCGGCGTCGACCACCTGCAACATCGCCCGCAACGCCACGATCGTGTTGTGGGTCACGATGAAGTGATCGGTCACGTAGAGCTGATCGGGGTGAGCGATCGAGATGCACTGCACCGGCTTGCGACCGACGTACTCGACCCGGCGGATCGCGCGCACCGGCTTCGCGTACTTCGTCCGCGCCTGGACCAGATCCGCTTTCCGGGCGAGCCGAAACGGCGGGAAGTCGTTCGGCAGGCGGAGGCTCACCAGGTGGTAGGTGTTGCCCATCTTGGTGATCGGCCGGACCCGACCCGTTCCACCCAGCGACTCCGCGAGCCACCCGACCTGCTCGGCGAGCGTCGCCGAAGCCGACACGAAACTGACGTTCGACCCCTGTTTCCCATCCAGCGTTCCATCGGTGTCGAGAAGGCCCTGCAGGAGCGCGTGCCTGTCCTTCACCGGCGCGACGAGGTAGGACTCCGGGACGCGCTTCGTGTGCGACCGGTGGCCGTGGACGCCGATCTCGCGCAGTGCCGCGAGCAGCGGGTTGCGACCGCGCTCACGGCCCACGACGTGCCAGTCGTCCGCGCGACTGCCCGACCACTTCGTCAGTTCGCAGCCGTCGGGCAGGACTTCGACCAGTCCGGTGATCAGCTCCGCGTCCGCGCTGGTGAAGACGACACGCCCGTTCACCAAGCCGCCACCTCCCAGCAGCAGCCCCAGCAGGTAAGGATCCACCGGCCGTTCTTCGTGGCAGTCGATCTCCGGCGCGGTGATCGTCGGCAGGTGCCACTTCGACGAGCCGTTGGCAGTCGTCAGGTCGTCCCGGATCTCGCGCAGGGTCAGCACCTTCAGCGGGTTCCCCCGGTTCCGCCGGACGGTCGTGTCGACCGCCCACAGGTGCTCCAAGTCGGACTCGACGCTGGTGCCGTCGGAGAGGACGACCCGGTAGACCTCGCGCTCGCCCTGCGGGAAGACACCGGTGACCACGGTCACCTCGCCGTCGGCCGCAATGACCTCGTCACCCGACCGGATATCACCCATCAACCGGAAGCCCGCAGGCGTCAGCACCTTCGCGTCGAGCGGTTGCGCCTTCCCCGAGCCGACCTCCCCCTGGAGCAGCCGGTTCATCGGGTGCTCGCCGGACAGGTCCCGGACGATCTGCTCGCCGACCTCCCGCTGCCCCGCCGTCAGCTCGAACGGCAGCCGCGCTTCGAACGCGCCGCGCACCAGGCCGTCCCGGGGCGGGCACGCGGGCGCGGGGCGGGCCGTCGCCGAACGGCGGCGCTGCGCCAGCGTCAGCTGCACCGCCAGCGCCTCGTCCCACTTCAGCCGCTGCTGCGCGACGGTGATCGCGGCCCAGCCGTCCGGCCGGTGGATGTCGCGCAGCGCCTTCTCCAGCCCGATCAGCCCGCGCTCGGCCCGCAACGACTCGGGCAGCGGGTCGTCCGCGACCCCGTCCCACACCGCGAGGACCTGCTCGACGCAGTTGGAGACGTTCCACGACTGGATGCCCTGCGCCGCCGGGTAGACCGGGATCATCGCCCCCGCGAAGTCCGCCGCCGCCACGCCCTCGCCGTCGAGCACCTGGTAGTCGGGGTGCGCGAGCTGGAGCTTGCCGTTGAACATGCCGACCTTGCCCGCGAACATCGCCTCACGGCCCGGCAGCAGCTCCCGCTCGACCTTGCGCGAGCCGCGCCCGAAGAACACCAGGTGCAGGTCGCTGGTGCCGTCGGTGATCACGGCCTCCAGCAGCTCGCCGCTGCGCGACTTCATCCGCCGCTGCCGCGCGCTCTTGACCCGCGCCTGCACGGTGACGTGCTCGCCGAGCTCCAGCCCGGCGATCTCGGTCAGCTTGCCGCGCTCGTCGTACCGGCGCGGGTAGTGGCGCAGCAGCTCGCCGACGGTGGTCAGGCCGAGCCCGGCCTCCAGCGCGTCGGCGCTCTTCTTGCCGAGCACCGACACCAGCTTCTCGTCGAAGGTCGTCATCCCGGCCTATTCAACTACTCGACACCGACAGTCAGCAGCGCGTCACGCTGCCCGCCCGGGTAGGCGGCGAGCTCGACCTCCGGGTGGGCGACGCGCAGGTGATCTTCCAGCACCCGCTCGACCCCGTCCGGGGCGGCCCGTCCCCACAGCACGGTGACCAGCTCGCCGCCGCTGGCGAGCATCCGGTCGACCAGCCGGCACGCCAGCGCGCCCACGTCGGCCGGGTCGGGCTCGATCAGCACGACCTCGCCGTCCACCATGCCGAGCAGGTCGCCGGGACGGCACCGGCCGACCCAGGTGATCGCCTCCCGGTCGGACACCGCGACCTCGCCGCGCCGGGTGGCCGCCGCCGCCTCGGCCATGGCGACCACGTCGTCACCGGCGCGCCGGGACGGCGAGTGCACGGCCAGCGCCGCCAACGCCTGCACCGGGGAGAACGTCGGCACGACCACGACGTCCTGACCTGCGGCGACGGCCTGCGTGACGGCCTCGTCGAGCGGTTCGCGCCACATCGGGTCGCCGGGCAGCACGGTCACCTGCCGCGCCCGCGTGCTCACCACCACGGCCAGCAGGTCGGCCGCCGTCACCTCGTCACCCGGCTCGAACACCACCGCGCCCTCGGACCGGAACAGCTCGGCCGCGCCCTCGCCCTCGACGAGCACGACGATCGCCCGGTCGCGCACGAACCGGGGGGCCTGGGCGGCGATCTGGTCGGCGAAGCGCGCCACCGTGATCCGGTGCGGCCGGCCGGCCCGGATGCCCGCCTCCACCGCCGCGCCGATGTCGTTGCAGTGCACGTGCACGGTCCACAGCGCGGCGCCGTCGCCGACCACGGACACGCAGTCTCCGATGGCCGCCAGCTCGGCCTTCAACGCCTCCACGTCCGGCGAGCCGTCCAGCAGGTACATGACCTCGTACTCGAACTCCGACGACCCGCCCTCGCGCGCGGTGGTCAAGGGCTCGCGCGGCACCCTGACGACGACCGGCACGTCCTCGACCGCCCGTCCGGTGATCACCGCCGCCAACGTGTCCAGCAGCACGACCAGCCCCCGCCCGCCCGCGTCGACCACGCCGGCCCGGGCCAGCACGGCCAGCTGGCGCGGTGTGTCGGCCAACGCCTCGGCGCCCGCCTTCGCCGCGACCGTGACCACCTCGTCCAGGTCGTCGGACGGGCAGTCGCGGGCCGCCTCGGCCGCCGCGCGCAGCACGGACAGCACCGTGCCCGCGACCGGCTCCGAGACGGCGGCGGTGGCCAGTTCGTCGGCGCGCCACAACGCGCGCCGCAACGACGCGCCGGACGCCGTGGAGGCGCCTTGGACGGCCTCCGCCAGGCCGCGCAGCACCTGCGACAGGATCACCCCGGAGTTGCCCCGCGCACCGGCCAGCGCGCCGCGCGCGAGCGCGCCCAGCGCCGCGCCGACCGTGTCGACGGGTGTCCTGAGCAGCGCGTCCAACGCCGAGCGCATCGTCTGGAGCAGGTTGGTCCCGGTGTCGCCGTCCGGCACGGGGAACACGTTGATGCGATCGATGGCCTCCCGGTTGGCGTCCAGCGACCGAACACAGGCGTCCGCCCACTGGCGCACCGCGACCGCATCGAGAGCCTGCATGTCGGCGAGGGTATTCGACCCGGTTTGGTGGCAGAACGCGCCACCGGCTACCCTGTCTGGGTTGCCATGCCCGGCTGAGGCTTGTGCACGCTTGCGCGCCCGCCGGGGCGTGAGTATCGATCAGGAACCTTAAGGAGTGGCTGACGTGGCTGCCGTGTGCGACGTCTGTGGCAAGGGGCCGGGCTTCGGCCATTCTGTCTCGCACTCCCACCGGAAGACGAACCGCCGGTGGAACCCGAACATTCAGACCGTGCGCGCGAAGGTTTCCTCTTCGACGCGGCAGCGGCTGAACGTGTGCACCTCGTGCCTGAAGGCGGGCAAGGTGGTGCGCGGCTGATGACCCGCGCCTGAGCTTGGCGAAAGGCCCCCGGAACGCTGTTCCGGGGGCCTTTCGGCGTACCTGGGTGTGTGACGCTCGTGCTCGCGCAGGCGTCCCCGCCAAGGGGATCCCTTGTTTTGACCCTGCCAGAAGGGACCGACAATCCCAGGCGATCAGGCTCCGCCTGTGGACAACCGCGAAACGCGGCCGGAGCCACTGCGAACCGAAGCCCCAGCTACCGAAGCCGGACCTACGGCAGCTTCCAGTCGATCGGCTCGGCGCCCTGCTTCACCAGCAGCTCGTTGGCCTTGCTGAACGGCCGCGAGCCGAAGAAGCCGCCCGCCGCGGACAGCGGGCTCGGGTGGACCGACTCCACGCAGCGGTCGGCGCCCAGCAGCGGCTTGAGGGCGCGCGCCTGGCTGCCCCACAGGATCGCGACCAGCGGCGCGTCCCGCTCGGCCAGCGCCTTGATCGCCTGCTCGGTCACCGGCTCCCAGCCCTTGTTGCGGTGGGAGTTGGACTTGCCCGGCTGCACGGTCAGCGCCCGGTTGAGCAGCAGCACGCCGCGCTCGGTCCACGGGGTCAGGTCGCCGTTGGCCGGCTTGGGGTGGCCCAGGTCCGCCACGTACTCGGTGTAGATGTTGATCAGGCTCTTCGGGATGGGCCGCGTCTCCGGCGACACCGAGAAGCTCAGCCCGACCGCGTGCCCCGGCGTCGGGTACGGGTCCTGGCCGACGATCAGCACCCGCACGGCGTGGAACGGCTGCTGGAACGCCCGCAGCACGTTCTCCCCGGCGGGCAGGTATGTCCGCCCCGCGGCCACCTCCGCCCGCAGGAACTCGCCCATCGCGGCGATGCGATCGGCCACGGGCGCGAGTGCCGCGGCCCAGCCGGCTTCCATGATCTCCTCAAGCGGACGTGCCACGGCGGGACCCTACCTCAGTCCAGGCGTCGCAGTTCCTTGCGGTACAGCAAGATGTTGTTCACGTACTTGTCCACGGCGAACTGCCACGCGCCGTCCGGCACGACGTACCCCTCGCGCACCCGGGCGGGCACGCCGAGCGCCATCGAGCGCGCGGGCACGTGCCCCTCGAACGACACCACCGCGCCCGCGCCGACGATCGCGCCGGTCTCCACCACGGACCCGTTGAGCACCACCGATCCCGAGGCGATCAGGCACCGGTCGGCGATGGTCGCGCCCTCGATGTGCACGTTGTGCCCCACGACGCACTCCGCGCCGATCAGCGTCGGGTGGACCTCGGTGCAGTGCACGACCGTGCCGTCCTGGATCGACGTCCGCGCGCCGACCTCGATGCGCCCGTAGTCCCCGCGCAGCACGGCCTGCGGCCACACCGACGCGTGCGCGCCGATCCGCACGTCGCCGATCACCGTCGCGTCGGGGTGCACGTAGGCGTCCGGGTGGATCACCGGCTCGAAGTCACCCAACGCGTAGATCGCCATGCGGTCCTCCCGGCCCTCAGAGATCCTTCGCGAAGCAAAGGCTTTCGGGATCATCCCGGTAGACGCCGAAGTTGTCGATGCGCGCGTATCCATAGGCCTGGTACAGCCCGATCGCCTCGGGCTGGCGCAACCCGGTCTCCAGCACCATCCGCTTGCGCCCGACCGCCCGGGCCGCCGTCTCCAGCGACGTCAGCACGATCCGCGCCAGTCCGCGCCCGCGCAGCGCTTCACCCATGTACATGCGCTTGATCTCGGCGTCGCCGGGGCGCAACGAGTGCTCGGCCACGTCGTGCGCCCGCCACCCGCCGCACGCCACCGGCACGCCGTCGAGGTACCCGACCACGAAGTGCCCCAGCGGCGCGGCGAACTCGGCCGGGTCGACCGGCGTGACGTCGCCCTCGCCGTAGCGGTCCACGTAGACCTGCTGGAGGTCGGCGATCAGCTTGAGCGAGTCTGGATGGTCATACGCGAGCGTGCATAGTTCCACATACGTGAGGCTACCTACCGCCAGTGCTCCCATCCAGGGGGTTTCTCGTACGCGCGCCCGTCGACGGTCACGCCGCTGCCGTGCCGGACCGTGCCGATCGTGCGCCAGCCCTCGGGAACGGCGCCCGGTTCGGGGAACGTCGCCGCCAGCGCGTGATCCTCGCCACCGGTCAGCGCCCAGTGCCGCGCGTCCGCGCCGAGCGCCGCCGCGACGTCGACCAGCCGCGGGTGGACCTCCAGCAGTTCCGTGCGGATGTCGATGCCGATGCCCGACTCGTCCGCGATGTGCCCGAGGTCGGCCAGCAGCCCGTCCGACACGTCGATCATCGCCGTCGCGCCCGCCGCGGCTGCCTGGGGCCCGGCCTCGTAAGGGGGTTCGGGGTTCCGCTGCGCGCCGACGACCGCGACCGGCGACCGGAACCCGCGCTGCAGCACGGCCAACCCGCCCGCCGCCCAGCCGAGCCGTCCGCAGACCGCGACGACATCACCCACTTGCGCGCCCGAACGGGTGACGGGCTCCAACCCGCCCATGTCACCCATCGCGGTAACGGAGATCACCAGTGTCGCGGACGACACCATGTCGCCGCCCACCACGCCCGCGCCCGCGACGGTCGCCTCCTGCCACAGCCCGGCGGTGATCCCCTCCACCACGGAGGAGGGCGTGTCGGCCGGGCACGCGAGGCCGATCAGCAGGGCCGTCGGCATCGCGCCCATGGCCACCACGTCGGCCAGGTTCACCGCCGCCGCCTTGCGCCCCACCTGCTCGGGAGACGACCAGTCGAGTCTGAAGTGGACACCTTCGACCAGCACGTCGGTGGACACCACCACGCGGCCGTCGGGCGCCGCGACCACAGCCGCGTCGTCACCCGGCCCGAGCAGGGTGGTGGGCGGCTGCGTCCGACCTGCCGTCACCCGGCGGATGAGACCGAACTCACCCACCTCAGCGACCGTGTCCGCGTTGCGCGGCGGCTCCGGACGCAAGATTGCCTCCCGTTCTGAGCATTCGGAACCCCAACTGGGGTACGTTGCTGTGCACGTTCCTACCCCGACCTAACCTGTCGCGACGAAGGGGCACGCCGTGGTGCACGCATACATCCTCATCCAGACCGAGGTCGGGAAGGCAGCCGCCGTTGCGGCGGAGATCTCCGGCATCCCCGGTGTGGCCACCGCGGAAGACGTCACCGGCCCGTACGACGTCATCGTCCGCGCCGAGGCCGACACCGTCGACCAGTTGGGGCAACTGGTGGTCGCCCGCATCCAGAACGTGGAGGGCATCACCCGAACGCTGACCTGCCCGGTGGTGCACCTGTAGGTCCGTGCTGTCATAGCCGGGTGGCACAGGAACCGGAATCCGCTCCACCGCTCCCCCGCCCGTTGCTCGCCGTCGCCCTCGGGCTGACGGCGCTGCTCGTGGTGGGCGTCGCGGCGGCGGGGCTCTTCCTCGGCGACGACTCCGCGGACCCGTCCGCCGTCCACACCGGGCCACTCGCGCTCGTGCCGGTGCCCGCGCCGAAGGCCGAGTCGGACGAGTGCGAGGCGCTGCTGGGCGCGCTGCCCGCGCAGCTCGTGTCCAGCGGCGTCACGCTGCCTCGCCGTGAGCTGGCCGCGCCCGCACCGGCCGGCGCGGTGGCGTGGGGTGACGCGCACCACGAGCCCGTCGTCCTCCGGTGCGGGCTTGACCGTCCCGCTGACCTCACCCCGACCTCCCGGCTGCGGGTGATCTCGGACGTGCAGTGGCTCGAGGTGCCCGAGGGTGGTTCGGCGACCTGGTACGTGGTGGACCGGCCGGTGTACGTGGCGCTGACCGTGCCGTCGGACGCGGGCACGGGGCCCTTGCAGGACGTCTCCGCCACGACCCGGGACACCCTCGCCAAGGGCCCCGTGGACACCAGGGGCTAGGGCGGTCTAGCGCAGTCCCGTGCCGCGGGCGATCGCGGTTTCGACCAACGTGGTCAGCAGCGTCGGGTAGTCCACGCCCGTCTCGGCCCACATGCGCGGGTACATCGAGATCGGCGTGAAGCCGGGCATGGTGTTGACCTCGTTGACCACGAGCTCGTCGTAGTCGGTGACGAAGAAGTCGACCCGGGCCAGGCCCTGGCAGTCCAGCGCGCGGAACGCGGCGACGGCCATCTCGCGCAGGTCGCGGGTGACGTGCTCGTCCAGCTTGGCGGGGATGTCGAACTCGCACACGTCGTCGAGGTACTTGGCGTCGAAGTCGTACCAGTCGACCGCGCCGCCGACGATGCGCAGCTCGGCGGGCAGCGACGCCTCGACCCGGCCGTCCGGGAACTCCAGCACGCCGCACTCGACCTCGCGGCCGGAGACGGCGGCCTCGATGATCACCTTCGGGTCGGTCTTGCGCGCCAACGCGATCGCGCTGTCGAGGTGGGCCCAGTCGACGACCTTCGAGATGCCGACGGACGACCCGGCGCGCGCGGGCTTGACGAAGACGGGCAGCCCCAACCGTTCCCGGTCCCGTTCGGCGAGGGTCTCCTGCTCGCGGCGCAGCACGGCGAACTCGCCGACCGGCAGGCCCGCGCCCTTGAGCAGGCGCTTGGTGAACTCCTTGTCCATGGCGACCGCGCTGGCCAGCACACCCGGTCCCACGTACGGGATGTCGGCCAGCTCCAGCAGGCCCTGGATGGTGCCGTCCTCGCCCCACGCGCCGTGCAGCACGGGGAACACGACCTCGACGTCGGCCAGCACGTCGTTGGGCGCCACGGGCACCAGTTCGCTGCCGGACACGGGGACCAGCGCGTTGACGGTGGGCAGCTGCCGGTCGCGCACTTCGAGCGCCTTGGTGTCGTCGGCGCCGATCACCCACGCGCCCGTTTCGGTGATGCCGACGGGCACGACGTCGAACCTGTCCCGGTCCAGGTGCGGCAGGACACTGCCGGCGGACAGGCAGGAGACCATGTGCTCGCTGCTGCGCCCGCCGAACACCACGGCGACCTTGGTCTTGCGCTGTGTCATGGCTCGGACCCTACCCGGATGGCGTAACCCGCAACCCGCACCGCACACCCGAGCGCAGAACTCGGGGGTCCTGAACGTTCGACACGCGGTACCCGAACGTTCGACTCGCGCGAGAGTCCTACGTTCAGGTCGCGCGTGTCGAACCTTCAGGTCGCGCGTGTCCTACGTTCAGGTACCCCGAGTTCAACGCTCAGGACGGGGCGGCGTGGGTGGTGAGGATGCGGATCAGGTCCGGGATCGCCGCCGTCAGCTGGTCGCGAGAGCAGGCGCTGTAGCCGATCGCGGCGCCGTGCACCTTCGGCCGGCCGGCGTGGTGGCGGCCGAGGCCGTCCAGCCGCAGGCCGCGGTCGTGCGCCTCGGCCAGCACGTCCCGCTCCGCCTGCGCCGACGGCAGCGGCACGACGATGTGCGCGCCGGCGTCGTCACCCAGCACCGGGATCCCAGCGTCCGCGAACGCCGCCGACAGCAGCGCACGCCGCTCGGACAGCTCACGCCGGAGCTTGCGCAGGTGCCGCCCCAGGTCGCCGTTGCGCGCCAACTCGACCAGGACCCGTTGCCCCGCCGCGGAGGGGCTGGTGCCGGTCCGGTCGCGGTGCGCCATCACCTCGGCGGCGATCGGCTCGGGCGCCACCATCCACCCCGCGCCGAGCGTCGGCGTGAGGATCTTGCTGGTCGTGCCCAGGTGCACCACCACGTCCGGCGCCAACGCCGCCAGCAACGGCAACGGCGCGACGTCGTACCGCAGCTCGCCGTCGTAGTCGTCCTCGACGACCAGCCACCCCTCCGCCCGCGCCCGCTCCACCAACGCCACGCGCCGCGCCGCCGACATCCGCCCGCCCATCGGGTACTGGTGCGCGGGCGAGCAGTACACCCCGCGAACCCCCGGCGGCACGGCGTCCACCAACAACCCCTCGGCGTCCACGGGCGCCTGCACGACCTTCACCCCGGCCGACCGCAACGCCCACACCGCCCGCTGGTACCCCGGTTCCTCCACAGCCACCACGTCACCCGGCCGCAGCACGGCCGACCCCAGCTCCACCAACGCCGCCGTGGTCCCGCCGGTCGCCAGCACCAGCTCCTCCCGCAACCCGCCGCGCACCGCCAACCCCCGGTGCCGCAACAGGTGCTCCGCCACCACCGCCCGGTACTCCGGCAACCCGCCCCGCGCCGGCCGGAACAACGGCTGCACGTCCGCCGCCGACCGCCACGCCCGCCGCCAGGCCGCCCGGTCCAACCCCTCGGCCCACGGTGCGCCGGGCGCGAGGTCCACCACGTCCACCGGCACGGCGGGCGCCGCCACCCGTCGGGCCCGCGACTTCAACGCACCCGGCGGCGTGGTCGTCACGTAGGTGCCCGACCCGTGCCGCCCCGCGATCCAGCCCTCCGCGTGCAGCTGCTCGTATGCTGCCGCTGTCACGGTCCGGCTCACACCGAGCCGCTCGGCCAACGCCCGGGTCGAGGGCAGCCGGTCACCGCTGCGCAGCCGCCCGTCGCCCGCCGCCGCGCGCAGGGCGTCCGCGAGCTGCACGGCCAGCGGTTCGGCCGACTCGCGGTCCAGCACCACCGCCAACGCCGTCTCCGCCACAGTGGCCTCCTCAAAACGCCAAGAATTGGCACTTGAAGAGGGCCACTTTACCCGACAAGCTCCTCCCATGACGTTGTCACCGACGGACCGCAGCACCATCAAGCGCGGGCGCAACCGCGCCGTCACCGAACGCGAGGCGCTGCACGCCGTCCTCGACGCCGCCCTCGTCTGCCACCTGGCCGTCGTCGTGGACGGCGCGCCGCTCGTGCTGCCCACCGGCTACGGCCGCGACGGCGACACCCTCTACCTGCACGGCTCGACCGGCGCGCGCAGCCTCCGCGAGGCCGCGACCGGCGTGCCCGTGTGCGTCGCCGTCACGATCCTGGACGGCGTCGTCTACGCCCGCTCGGTGTTCGACCACTCGATGAACTACCGCGCCGCCGTCGTCCACGGCACCGCCGTCCCCGTCACCGACCCGGACGCCAAGCTGCACGCCCTGCGCGTGCTCACCGAGCACATCGCGCCCGGCTCGTGGGACTACGCCCGCCCGCCGACGCCGAAGGAGCTGGCCGCGACCACCGTGCTGTCGCTCGACCTGACCGAGGCGTCGGTGAAGATCCGCAGCGGCCCGCCGGGCGACGAGGAGGAGGACGTCGCCGCCAACGCGCGCTGGGCGGGCGTGCTGCCGCTGCGCACCGCGTGGGGCGAGCCCGAGCCGGACCCGGCGCTGGTCGGCGACTGGGACGTCCCGCCGCACGTCACCGCGCGGACGTAGTCCCCGAGACCGGGTCGTACCGCACCGGCCTGATGGTGCGCCCGCCGTCGCGGAACACGTGGATCGTGACGGCGGGGTCGACGCCGTCGTTGCGCACCTGGTGCGCGTACCCCGGCCCGAACACCCGCGACTGGCCCGCCACGAGGTGGTGCAGCACCTGGGTCGGGCCCGGCGTGACCACCTCCGTCAACGAGCCGCTGACCACGGTGAACGCGCCACTGGTGACGCCGTGGTCGTGCAGGTCGGCGTGCTGGCCGGGCAACCAGCTCATCAGCCACACCTCCTGCTCGTCGGTGCGGTCGACCAGCGCGGCGAAGCGGGTCTCGGGGTCGTAGCGGAGCAGGTGGGCCCAGCGCTCACGCCGTGCCGCCGTGTCGAGCGCGATCCGCACGGGGTGCAGCGCGGCGTGCGACTGGGGCAGGGCGATGGTGTTCTCCGGAACGGCGAACATGATTCCTTCTCGGCACTCGGTGACGTGTGCGGGCCTCACGGGCCCGCGGGACGCGAGACGATCACCGGGAAGGACAGAGCGCGCTGGCGACCAGGCGGAGGTCGATGTGACCCCGCCCGTCGGTCATGGCGCGAAAAGACATGGTGACGAGGGTGGCAGCCGGTTCGCCGCCACGCAACCCCTCCCACGCAGTGGACCCGTCAGAGTGACCCGAGCACGTCCTCCACCAGGTCGGCGGTGTCCTCGCAGCCCGCGGACAGCCGCACCAGGCCCTCGGGCACCGGGTCGCCCCACTGCGCCCGCCGGTCCAGGCTCGTGTGCAGGCCGCCGAAGCTCGTGCTCGCGAACACCAGCCGGGACCGCTCCAGGAACGACGCCACCGCGCGCTCGTCCGCCAGCACGAACGTCAGCACCCCGCCGAACCGCCGCATCTGCCGCGACGCCACCTCGTGCGCCGGGTCACCCGGGGCACCGGGCCAGCGCAGCCCGCTGACCGCCGGGTGGCCGTCCAGCGCCTCGTACAGCGCCGCCGCGTTCGCCGCCTGCCGGCTCAACCGCAGGTCGAGCGTGCCGAGACCCCGGTGCGCCAGCCACGCCTCGAACGGTCCGGGGATCGCGCCGCCGGTCGTCCGCGCCGCGCGCACCCGTTCGGCCAACCCCGGGTCCGCCGTGGACACGTGGCCCAGCAGCACGTCGCTGTGCCCGGCGACGGCCTTCGTGTCGCTGCTCACCACCGCGTCCGCGCCCAGCAGCAGCGGCTGCTGCCCCAACGGCGTCGCGGTCGTGTTGTCCACCGCCACCAGCGCGCCCGCCGCGTGCGCGGCCTCCACCAGCGCGGCGATGTCGCACACGTCCAGCCCGGGGTTCGACGGCGACTCCAGCAGCACCAACCGCACGCCCTCGAACGACGGGTACGGCCCGGCCGTCGGCACCTCCACCACCTTCACCGGCATCTCGGCGGCCAACGCGCGCGTCAGGTAGTAGCCGTCGCTCGGCAGCGCCACCACGTCGCCGGGCGCGAGCACGACCCTCAGCAACGTCGAGATCGCCGCCATCCCGGACGGGAACAGCACGGTCGTGCCGCCGTCCAGCTCGCCGAGCGCCACCTCCAACGCCCGCCAGGTCGGGTTGTGCGCCCGCCCGTACGTGTCGGCGCCGCCCAGGTGGTACGCGGAGGCGAACACCGGACCGGCCAGGAACGGCTCGCCCTGCACCGCCGGCGTCGAGTGCACGACTCGCGTGCCGTCACCCCAGGTCATTGCCGTTCCGCCTTCCGTTCGCGGCCGAGCAGCGCGGCCGTCAGCACGCGGGGGTCCAACCCCTCGTGGCACACCTGGTGCACGCCGTCGGTGATCGGCATGTCCACGCCGACGCGCGCGGCCAGCTCGCGGATCGACGAGCACGACTTCACGCCCTCGGCGACCTGGCCGTGCGCGGCCTCCTGCGCCTGCGCCAGCGAGTCCCCGCGCCCCAGCCGTTCCCCGAACGACCGGTTGCGCGACAGCGGCGAGGCGCACGTGGCCACCAGGTCGCCCAGCCCGGCCAACCCGGCGAACGTCAACGGGTCCGCGCCCAGCGCCGCGCCCAGCCGCGCCGTCTCGGCGAGACCGCGGGTGATGATCGAGGCCATCGTGTTGTCCCCGAACCCCATGCCCGCCGCCATGCCGCACGCCAGCGCGATCACGTTCTTGCACGCGCCGCCGAGCTCGCAGCCCACCACGTCGACGTTCGTGTACGGCCGGAAGTACGAGTTCGAGCACGCGTGCTGCAGCTCCACCGCGCGGTCGTGGTCGGTGCACGCGATGACCGTCGCGGTCGGCTGCTCGGCCGCGATCTCCTTGGCCAGGTTCGGCCCGGACACCACCGCGACCTGGTCCTCCGGCACACCCGCGACCTCGCGGACCACCTCGCTCATCCGCTTCAGCGTGCCCAGTTCGACGCCCTTGGCCAGGCTGACCAGCGTCGCACCCGCCGGCAGCCACGGCCGCCAGCCGCTCAGGTTCTCCCGCAACGTCTGGCTCGGCACCGCCAGCACCACGGCCCCCGCGCCGGCCAACGCCTTCCTCGCGTCCGACGTGGCGGTCAGGTTCGAGGGCAGCGTCACGCCCGGCAGGTAGTCGGCGTTGACCCGCTCCGCCGAGATGGCGTCGGCCACGTCGGCGCGCCGCGCCCACAGCACCACGTCCGTGCCGGAGTCCGCGAGCACCTTCGCGAAAGCGGTGCCCCACGACCCGGCGCCCAGCACCGCGACCCGGTCCACGTCAGGCCTTCTTGGTGTAGAAGCCGTCGGGCGCCTGCTCCTGGCGGATGTCCGCGAGCAGGCCTTTCACGTCGTTCATCAGCACGTCGGTCACCTCGCGCAGCAACGCGAGGTTCTGCGGCCTGCTCCGGTAGGCGTCCAGGTCGACCGGCGGGCCCACCTTCGTCACCACGGTCTTGCGCGGGAACGGCCGGAACTTCTTCCGGTAGTGGTCGTAGACCTCGCGCGTGCCCCACCGCGCCGCGGGCAGCACCGGCACGTCGTGCTCCAGCGCGAGCCGCGCCACCCCCGTCCGCGAGGCCATCGGCCAGCCGTCCGGGTCACGGGTGATGGTGCCCTCGGGGTAGATGATGACGACCAGCCCCTGCTCCAAGGCTTCGTGCGCGGCGCGCAAGCTCTGCTGCGCGTCGGCCGTGCCCCGGTACACCGGGATCTGCCGGGCGCCCTTGACGACCATGCCGACGAACGGGACGTTCCACAGGCTGTGCTTGGCGAGGAAGTGCGGCACGCGACCCTGCTTGTGCGTGAAGACGGCGTCGTAGACCGGGTCCAGGTGCGACACGTGGTTCATCACGATGAGCGCCCCGCCCGTCTTGGGCACCCACTCCCCGCCCTCGTTGCGCCGCCGCGTCATCAGCGCGGTGGTGGGGTAGAAGACCGCCGCGGCGAGCCCGACCCAGAAGCCGCCCTTCTCCTTGGCCACGTGCACTCCCTCTCCGTCGTGGACCTGGAGTCTTCCCCACGTCGCCGGGGGCGACAATCAGCCCTGAGGCCCCCTGGCCAGGTCCAGCAGGCATCCGGGAGTATGGCGGGGTGGGAGCCGACGTCGACCTGGTGGTCCCGGTCAAGACCCTGGAACGGGCCAAGACGCGGCTGGTGGGCACCCGGCTGGACCGGCCGGCGCTGGCCCTGGCCTTCGCGCTGGACACGATTTCCGCGGCGCTGCCGGCCGTCCGCCGTGTGGTGGCCGTCACGTCCGACCCGTCCGTCGTGGCGGAGCTGCGAACGCTCGGCGTCGAGTCGATCCCCGGTCCCGAAGGCCTGAACGAGTCCCTGCGCCACGGCTTCACCGTCCTCCGGTCCCGCGACCCCGCCTCGGTGGTCGGCGCCCTGCAAGCCGACCTGCCGGCACTGCGCACCACCGACCTCGCCGCCGCGCTGGCCACCGTCGACGGCCGCTCGTTCTGCCCGGACCGCCAGGGGACGGGGACGACCCTGCTCCTCTCCTCGCCCGGCGGCGACCTCGCGCCCGCCTTCGGCGTTGGATCCGCCGCCGCCCACGCGGCATCGGGCGCCACGCCCCTGCTGGGCCCGTGGCCGTCGCTGCGCCACGACGTCGACACCGCCGACGACTTGCGCCTCGCCGCGGACCTCGGCCTCGGCCCGCGCACCGCCGCCACCGTCACCCCCGTCGGCGGCTGAGCCCCGCGGACCGCCTGCGATCGACTACGTTCTGCCCCGTGACCCACCCCGCCAAACCCGAGCAGGCCACGGTGAGCGCGCATCACCCGGACGGCTCAGCCACCGTGCTGCGCGACGACGGCGTGCTGGTGGACGTGTCGGCCGAAGCCGTCGCCGAGGGCGGCTGGCGCTCGCTGCGCCCCGGCCAGCGGGTCACCCTCGTGCGGGATGCCGCCGGCGCCGTGCGAGGCGTGCTCCGCCCGGTGTGACGCGGAGTTCACTTCCTCGTCGGCTCAGCTCAGCGCACAGCCGCCCGTATTGGGGAACAATGCTGATCGTGAGCACGGACAACACCCCCGACCAGCCCGCGCCGAAGCGACGGACGAGGACGCCGCGGACCACGCCCGCCGCGAGCACCCCCCGCCGCCGACCGCGCCCGGCCACCCGCCGCGGCGCCGCCGGCACCCGTGCGGGCACGACGGCGGCGCAGCAACCGGCCGACGGCGCGACCCGGTCGTTCCCGAGCTCACCACCCGCGGTCACGGCCACCGAGGCGCAGGTCGACCTGCCCGACGACCGGTACTTCAACCGGGAGCTGTCCTGGTTGGACTTCAACGCCAGGGTGCTCGCGCTGGCCGAGGACGCCTCCCAGCCGTTGCTGGAGCGGGCGAAGTTCCTGGCCATCTTCGCCTCGAACCTGGACGAGTTCTACATGGTCCGGGTCGCGGGCCTGAAGCGCCGCGACGAGACCGGCCTCTCGGTGCGCAGCGCGGACGGGCTCACCCCGCGCGAACAGCTGTCCAACATCTCCAAGCGCACCCAGGAGCTGGTCGAGCAGCACGCCAGGGCCTTCCTCGACCACATCCAGCCGGAGCTGGAGAAGCACGCCATCAGCATCGTCAACTGGGCGCAGTTGACCGACTTCGAGCAGTTGCGGCTGTCGAACTACTTCACCGACCAGGTGTTCCCGGTGCTCACGCCGCTGGCCGTGGACGCCGCGCACCCGTTCCCCTACATCTCCGGCCTCTCGCTGAACCTCGCCATCACCGTGCGCGACCCGGAGGGCGGCGCGGAGCGGTTCGCGCGCATCAAGGTGCCGGACAACGTGCCGCGCCTGGTCCGCGTGGAAAGCGACCGGACCAGCCCGACGGCGACCTTCCTGCCGTTGGAGGAGCTGATCGCGGCGCACCTCGGCGAGCTGTTCGCGGGCATGCAGGTCATCGAGTGCCACGCGTTCCGGGTGACCCGCAACGCCGACCTGGAGGTCGAGGAGGACCAGGACGAGGACCTGCTCAAGTCGTTGGAGCGGGAGCTGGCGCGCCGCCGCTTCGGGCCGCCGGTTCGGCTGGAGATCGCCGACGACATGACCGAGCACATGCTGGAACGGCTGCTGCGCGAGCTGGAGGTCGACCCGCACGACGTCGTCCAGGTGCCCGGCCTGCTCGACCTGTCGTGCCTGTGGCAGCTCTACAGCGTGGACCGCAAGCAGCTCAAGGACGCGCCGTTCGTGCCCGCGACGCACTCGGCGTTCGGCGAACGCGAGACGCCGAAGAGCATCTTCGCCACCCTCCGGGAGGGCGACGTGCTGGTGCACCACCCGTACGACTCGTTCTCCACGTCCGTCCAGCGGTTCATCGAGCAGGCGGCGGCCGACCCGCGCGTGCTGGCCATCAAGCAGACGCTGTACCGCACGTCGGGCGACTCGCCGATCGTCGACGCGCTGATCGACGCGGCCGAGGCGGGCAAGCAGGTCGTGGCGCTGGTGGAGATCAAGGCGCGGTTCGACGAGCAGGCGAACATCAAGTGGGCACGTGCGCTGGAGAAGGCGGGCGTTCACGTCGTCTACGGCCTGATGGGGCTCAAGACGCACTGCAAGACCTCCTTGGTGGTGCGGCAGGAGGGCTCGCGGATCCAGCGGTACTGCCACATCGGCACGGGCAACTACAACCCGAAGACGGCCCGGCTGTACGAGGACATCGGCATCCTCACCGCCGAGCCGACCATCGGCGCGGACCTCACCGACCTGTTCAACGTGCTCACCGGGTACGCCCGGCAGGACCACTACCGCAGCCTCCTCGTCGCGCCCTACGGCGTGCGGCGGGGGATCGTGGAGCGCATCGAGCGTGAGATCGAGCACGCGCGGGCGGGCGCGCCCGCCGGTGTGCGCATCAAGGTGAACTCGCTGGTGGACGAGCAGGTCATCGACTCGCTGTACCGGGCGTCGCAGGCCGGGGTGCGGGTGGACGTGGTCGTGCGCGGGGTGTGCGCGTTGAAGCCGGGCATCAAGGGGCTGTCGGAGAACATCCACGTCCGGTCGATCCTGGGCCGGTTCCTGGAGCACTCGCGGGTGTTCCACTTCGTCGGCTCGGCCGAGCACTGGATCGGCAGCGCCGACATGATGCACCGCAACCTGGACCGGCGGGTCGAGGTGCAGCTGCGGGTGACCGACCCGAAGCTCACCGCGCAGCTCGACGCGATGATGGACTCGGCGTTGGAGCCGACCACGCGGTGCTGGGTGCTGCAGCCGGACGGCGAGTGGGAGGCGTCGCCGGCGGACGGCACCAGGGTGCGCGACCACCAGACCGAGATGCTGCGCAACCACCGCGCGATCGGGTGAGTCGTGTGATCCGGGCGGCGGGCGCCGTGCTGTGGCGCGAGGGTTCCGTGGCGGTCGTGCACCGGCCGCGTTATGACGACTGGTCCCTGCCCAAGGGCAAGGTGGACCCCGGTGAGACCGTGCCCGCGGCGGCGGTGCGGGAGGTGCTGGAGGAGACCGGGTTCCACGCCGTGCTGGGGCGGTACCTGTGCCAGGTGTCGTACCGGGCTTTCGGCAAGCCGAAGGTCGTGGACTACTTCAGCGCGCAGGTCGCGTCGGGTGCGTTCGCGCCGAACGACGAGGTCGACGAGCTGCGGTGGGTGCCGCTCGCCGAGGCGGCGTCGCTGGTGACGTCCGACACCGACCGCTCGGTGCTGGCGGCGTTCGCGGCAGAGCCCTCGGATTTGGCGACGGTGTTGCTGGTGCGGCACGCGAAGGCAGGCAAGCGCGACCACTGGCCGGGTGACGACGACCTGCGGCCGTTGAGCTCGGCGGGGTGGCGGCAGGCGGGCGGGTTGCGGTCGATGCTGCCGTTGTGGGGACCCGTGCGGGTGCACTCGGCGCCCCGGGTGCGGTGCGTGGAGACCGTTCAGGGGGTGGCGGAGGACTTGGGCGTGGGCGTGCTGCTGGAGCCGCGGTTGTCCGAGGAGGGGTACTGGCCGGACCGCGAGGCCGGGTTGGTGCGCCTGCTGGAGATCGCGGACGGGGCCGGGACGCCGGTCGTGTGCAGCCAGGGCGGCGTCATCCCGGACGTCGTCTCCACCCTCGCCGACCTGGGAGGTCTGTCGTTGGGCGGCACGCCGTGCAAGAAGGGCAGCGCGTGGCTGCTGGCGTTCCGCCGGCCGGAGCCGGGCTGGTCCACTTCGGACTCGCACCGCTCCTGGCCGCGCCTCGTCTCGGCCCACTACTTCCCCACCGCGCTGGCCGCCCCCACCGCCTGACCCACCGCCCCGCTCCCCTGCCCTGATTGCCGGCCCACTAGTCCGGTCGGGTCACGCCGGGAGTTCGTTCGAGCACGGTGAGTTCTCCACAGCCCGGCCCGAACTACGCCGAAATCGTCAGACCGAGCCGGCAGCATGAAAACCGGGGAGCCCCTGGGCGGGGACCCCTGCGAAGCATCTCCACCGCGCAGACGCCGGTTTCGAGCCTGGCGCCACACCCGGTCCGACTGCTCTATCCGAGTGGCCGAACACACACGGGTCCGAGCCGCGCCGACGCGTTCCGAGCGTTGAACTCGGGGGTCCTGAACGTAGGACACGCGCGTTCTGGACGTAGGACACGCGGGTGTGGGAGAGGGTTCGGGGTTCCGAGGTGAAGAGGCCGTCCGCACGGGCGCGGAAACGGGGCTCAGAAGGCCCGTGCCGGACCGGAACCCGGCGCCAGGGGTCGAACAGCGCTCAGGGCCCGGTGCGCGTCCGCACCGGGCCCTGAGCGTCTGTTGCGTGCCTGGCCGGTGATCACCCGGCCCGGCTTCACTTCTTCTTGGCCGGGGCCTTCTTGGCCGCGGGCTTCGCGGCTGCGGCCGTGGTGGCCTTCGCCGTCGTCGCCTTGGCCGGGGTGGCCTTCTTGGCCGCCGCGGGCTTCGCCGCGGTCGCCTTCGCCGTCGTCGCCTTCGCGGCGGTGGCCTTGGTCGCGGTGCTCTTGGCAGGCGCGGCCTTGGTGGCGGTGGCGGCGGGCTTCGCAGCCGCGGCGGTCCGGCGGGTCGCCGGCGCCTTGGTGGCTGCCGCAGCAGCACGCGTGGCCGTACCGGTGCTGCGCGTCGCACGCGCAGTGGTGGCACGAGCGGTGGTGCTGCGGGTCGCCGGTGCCTTCGTCGCGGCGGCCGGCTTGGCCGCCGCAGCGGCAGCGGGCTTGGCGGCCGTGACGCGCGGCAGCTTCTTCGTGCCGCTGATGACGTCCTTGAACGTCGAACCCGCGCGGAACGCGGGAACGTTGGTCTTCTTGACCTTCACGGTCTCACCGGTGCGCGGGTTGCGAGCGGTGCGCGCCGCACGGGCACGCTTCTCGAAGACACCGAAACCGGTGATGTTGACCTTCTCGCCCTTGTGGACGCTGCGGACGATGACGTCGACGATGCCGTCGACAGCGGCAGCGGCGTTCTTCTTGTCGCCAAGGCGCTCGGCGAGCGCCTCGATGAGCTGGGCCTTGTTCACCTTCAGTCCCTCCCAGGACGCTCACGGCCCTAGTCGGGCCGACTGATTGCCCACGGTAAGCCCATATGCAAGGAAATACCAATCGCCACGCCAGATTTCTTGTTGTGGCGTGGGCAATTACGACCTGTCGAGGGACACCCGGGCGGCCGGCGGAGGGATCGAAGGAGCCGGATTCCCGCTGTTCGGGGGGAATCCGACCCCTTCGCCGGTCACCCCGCGGGCAGCGGATCGGTAGTCGGCAACCAACCCTGCCTGCGCTGCTCGAACTCCGTGATGTCGTCGGCGTGCCGGAGGGTCAGGGCGATGTCGTCCAATCCCTCCAGCAGCCGCCAGCGGGTGTACTCGTCGACGGTGAAGGGCGCCGTGAAGTCCTTCGCCACAACCGTGTTCGCGGTGAGGTCGACGGTCACCTCGGTGCCGGGCTCGTTCTCGAGCAGCTTCCACAGCAATTCGACATCGGACTGCTCGCACTGGGCCGCCACGAGGCCCTGCTTGCCCGCGTTGCCCCGGAAGATGTCGGCGAACCGGGACGAGATGACCACCCGGAAGCCGTAATCCATGAGCGCCCACACGGCGTGCTCGCGGGACGACCCGGTGCCGAAATCGGGCCCGGCGACGAGCACGCTGCCCGCCCGGAACGCTTCCTGGTTGAGCACGAACTGCTCGTCACCGCGCCAGGCGGCGAACAGGCCGTCCTCGAAGCCCGTGCGGGTCACGCGCTTGAGGTAGACGGCCGGGATGATCTGGTCGGTGTCCACGTTGGACCTGCGCAGCGGAACGCCGACCCCGGTGTGCCTGGTGAACGCATCCATGTTCGGTGAGACTCCCTTCAGACCAGGTCGGCGGGCGACGACAGCGTGCCGCGGACGGCCGTGGCGGCGGCCACGAGTGGCGAAACCAGGTGGGTGCGCCCACCCTTGCCCTGCCTGCCCTCGAAGTTGCGGTTGGAGGTCGACGCGCTGCGCTCGCCCGGCTTGAGCTGGTCCGGGTTCATGCCGAGGCACATCGAGCAACCGGCCTGGCGCCACTCGGCGCCGGCCGCCAAGAACACTTCGTGCAGCCCTTCGGTCTCGGCCTGCGCGCGGACCCGCATGGACCCGGGCACGACGAGCATCCGCACGCCGTCGGCGACCTTGTGGCCGCGCAGGACGTCCGCCGCCGCGCGCAGG
The DNA here is from genome assembly GCF_020859565.1 of Saccharothrix luteola. GTDB lineage: Bacteria > Actinomycetota > Actinomycetes > Mycobacteriales > Pseudonocardiaceae > Actinosynnema > Actinosynnema luteola. Next base: position 134,276 of record NZ_JAJHUO010000010.1, read on the forward strand.
TCCTCGATCCGGCCGTTGGTGCACGAGCCGAGGAACACCGTGTCGACGTGGATGTCGCGCAGCGGGGTGCCCGGTTCCAGCCCCATGTAGGTCAGCGCCTTCTCGGCGGCCACGCGCTCGTTCTCGTCGACGATGGTCTCGGGGTCCGGCACGGCGGCGCTCAGCGGGAGGCCCTGGCCCGGGTTGGTGCCCCAGGTGACGAACGGCGTGAGCTCGTCGGCGTCGAGGCGGACCTCGGCGTCGAACTCGGCGTCGTCGTCGGTGCGCAGGGTCTTCCAGTACTCGACGGCGGCGTCCCAGTCCGCGCCCGACGGCGCGTGCGGGCGGCCCTGGATGTAGTCGAACGTGGTCTGGTCCGGCGCGATCATCCCCGCGCGGGCGCCCGCCTCGATCGACATGTTGCACATGGTCATGCGCGCTTCCATGGACAGCGCCTCGATCGCGCTGCCCCGGTACTCCAGGACGTAGCCCTGGCCGCCACCGGTGCCGATCTTCGCGATCACCGCGAGGATGATGTCCTTCGCCGTGACACCGGGCTGCAACGCGCCGTCGATCGTGACGGCCATGGTCTTGAACGGCCGCAGCGGCAGCGTCTGGGTGGCCATCACGTGCTCCACCTCGGACGTGCCGATGCCGAACGCCAACGCGCCGAACGCGCCGTGCGTCGACGTGTGGCTGTCACCGCAGACGACCGTCATGCCGGGCTGGGTCAGCCCCAGCTGCGGGCCGACGACGTGCACGATGCCCTGCTCGGCGTCGCCCATCGGGTGCAGCCGCACGCCGAACTCCGCGCAGTTCTTGCGCAGCGTCTCGACCTGCGTGCGCGAGACCGGGTCGGCGATGGGGAGCTCGATGTCGATCGTCGGGACGTTGTGGTCCTCGGTGGCGATCGTGAGGTCCGGGCGGCGGAGCCCTCGCCCCGCCAGGCGCAGGCCGTCGAACGCCTGCGGGCTGGTCACTTCATGCAGCAGGTGGAGGTCGATGTAGAGCAGGTCCGGCTCCGCGCCACTGCCGTGGCGCACGACGTGTGCTTCCCACACCTTCTCCGCGAGCGTGCGGCTCATCGCAACTCTCCCAAGATCTGGACAGTCGATAGATCTGGACTTCCCAGACAGTGGGAAGTTAGTATCGGCTTGTGGGACAGCATAGCGGGATCGGCGTGCTCGACAAGGCAGTGGCCGTCTTGAACGCCGTCGCAAAGGATCCGTGTGGGCTCGCCGAGTTGTGCAACCGGACGGGCTTGCCGAGGGCTACCGCGCACAGGTTGGCGGTCGGGCTCGAGGTGCACCGGTTGCTGCGACGGGGTTCCGACGGCCGCTGGCGCCCGGGCGCGGCACTGGCGGAGTTGGCGGGCGGGGCCACCGACCCGTTGCTCGACGCGGCGTCCTCGGTGTTGCCGAGGTTGCGCGACATCACGGGCGAGAGCGTCCAGTTGTACCGACGGGACGGGATGCAGCGGATCTGCGTGTCCTCCGCGGAACCACCGAGTGGTTTGCGCGACACCGTGCCGATCGGCGCGCGATTGCCGATGACGGCGGGATCGGGCGCGAAGGTATTGGCGGCGTGGGCGGATCCCGGAACTCAACGTTCCGTTCTCGCCGACGCCGTTTACGGCGAGCGCACATTGTTGGAAGTCCGCCGCCGCGGCTGGGCGCAATCAGTAGCGGAACGCGAACCGGGCGTAGCCTCGGTTTCCGCGCCGGTGCGCGACAGCACGGGCACGGTCGTCGCCGCAGTCTCCGTTTCGGGCCCCATCGACCGCATGGGCCGCCGCCCGGGCGCCCGCTGGGCCGCCGACCTCCTGGCCGCCGCCGAAGCCCTCCAATCGCGCCTCTGACACCACGCGACCCGCGGGCTCAGCCCTGCCACCGGCCTTGGACCGCCCCCGCCACCAGCACCAGCACCCGGCGGGGGCACCCAACCTCACCAAGTGCCACCACCGTGCGCCAATCAACTCACCGCACCACCAACCGCCGGCGGCCAACCGAACCCGACCACGACACCAACCGACGCCGGGGGGTGCAGGGGGGCGAAGCCCCTCCTGCGCGGGGCCCGGGGGCCGCGCCCCCGGTGTAAATGCGAAAGATCCCCGTTTCGCGTCAGCGAAACAGGGATCTCCCTGATCTGTAGCCCCGATGGGATTCGAACCCACGCTACCGCCTTGAGAGGGCGGCGTCCTAGGCCGCTAGACGACGGGGCCAGGAACTTTCGATATTCACTTTATCATCTCTTGCTGTCCTGCGTTGCGAGTAGCTTACCACACTCGATTTGCCACTTCGCAGCTGGGGTACCAGGACTCGAACCTAGACTAACTGAACCAGAATCAGTCGTGCTGCCAATTACACCATACCCCATTGGTTTCCCGGTTCGACTCCCCGTCGGTCTTGACTCCGTTGACCTTTGGGGGGCCTCTCCGTTCCGCCGGGAGGAATACTAGACCACGTACCCGGCGGAACGGAAATCGGGGTCACGCCGAGGCGGTCGAGAGCTCGCAGACCAGGAGTTCCGGCAGCTCAGCGAGGCTGCTGATGGCGGCGATGCCGGTGGGCAGCGCGCCTTCGCGCGGGCCCTCGCGGTTCAGCCACACACCCCTCATGCCGGCGTCGCGCGCGCCGATCGCGTCGGCGTGCAGGCGGTCGCCGATGTGCACCGTGTCACCCAGGTCGACGCCCAGGTCCGCGCACGCGGTGTCGAAGATCACCCGGTCCGGTTTCGCGGCGCCGACCTCGCCGGCGATGAGGACCGTGTCGAAGTACTGCGCGAGCCCCAGCGAGGCGATCTTCACCCGCTGGTGGCGCCCTGAGGCGTTGCTCACGGCCGCCATGGGCAGACCGGTGGCCCGCAGCCACTCCAGGCACGGCACGACGTCGGGGAACAACCGCCAGCCGGACGCGAGGACTTCCTGCCGGCGCAGTTCCCGGCGGGTCGCCTCGTCCTGGTCCAACTCCTCGCCCAGGGCCGCGAAGAAGGCGCGGGTGCGGATGTTGCGCATCGTCTCGTACTCGAGCTCGCCGGCGAGGAGTCGTTCGCAGTGCTCGTCCGTGATGCGCTGCCACAGCGGCCAGGCGTCGGCGTTGCCGACCATCGCGGCCAGGGCGGCCCGGGACGAGGTGCTGTAGTCGACGAGGGTGTCGTCGACGTCGAGGCACACGGCCCGGATCTCGCCGGTTCTCCGAGGGGTGAAAGTCGGGGCTGCGGTTGTCACCCCGTGAGGCTAGGTGCGGTCACCCCTCGTCCGACTCGACCAGAGAGGTGATATCTAGGGGTTCTTGCACGGTCAAGCACCCCTGAACCGCCCGAACGAACCAGTCAGATTGCCCCGAGCGCGCGGCGCAATCGCCCGATCGAGCGACTCCGACCCAGTAGTTCCATGGATTCGTAGAGTGGTGGCGAGACGGTACGGCCCGTCACGGCGACCCGCACCGGCGCGTACGCCTTGCGCGGTTTGAGGCCCAATCCGTCCACAAGCGACACCTTCAGCGCCTCCTCGACGGCGGCGGCCGTCCACTCCGGAAGCGATTCCAGGGCGGCGACGCTCGCCTCGAGCACGGGTCGGGCGTCCGGGCCGAGGGCCTTGGCCGCCGAGTCCTCCTCGGGCGCGAAGTCCTCCTCCGCGACGAACAGGAACCGCACCATCCCGGAGGCCTCGGACAGCACCACGAGCCGCTCCTGCACGAGCGGAGCGACGCCCGACAGCAGGGCGACCTGCTCGGGCGTCGGCTCGGCGGGCAGCACGCCGTCCTTGACCAGGTGCGGCACCACGCGGCTGACGAAGTCCTCGACGGGCAGCGCGCGCAGGTGCGTGGCGTTGATCGCCTCGGCCTTCTTCAGGTCGAAGCGGGCCGGGTTGAGGCTGACCTTCTCCAGCTCGAACGCCTCGACCAGCTCGGCCACGGTGAAGATGTCGCGGTCGTCGGCGATGGACCAGCCGAGCAGCGCGAGGTAGTTCAGCAGGCCCTCGGGCAGGAAGCCGCGGTCGCGGTAGAGGAACAGGTTCGACTGCGGGTCGCGCTTGGAGAGCTTCTTGTTGCCCTCGCCCATCACGTACGGCAGGTGCCCGAACCGCGGCGTGAACGTGGTCACGCCGATCCGGGTCAAGGCCCGGTACAGCGCGATCTGGCGCGGGGTCGACGGGAGCAGGTCCTCGCCGCGCAGCACGTCCGTGATGCCCATCAGGGCGTCGTCGACCGGGTTCACGAACGGGTACAGCGGGTCGCCGTTGGCGCGCACCAGCACCGGGTCGGGCGTGCTGCCCGCCTTGAACGTGATCTCACCGCGCACCAGGTCGACCCACGAGATGTCCTCGTCGGGCATCTTCAGGCGCAGCACCGGCTGCCGGCCCTCGGCGCGGAACGCGGCCCGCTGCTCCTCGGTCAGGCCGCGGTCGTGGCCGTCGTAGCCCAGCTTCGGGTCCTGGCCCGCGGCCTTGCGCCGGGCCTCGATCTCCTCGGCCGTGGAGAACGACTCGTACAGCTCGCCGGCCTCGAACAGGCGCTTGGCGATGTCGTCGTAGAGGTCGCGGCGCTGGCTCTGCCGGTAGGGCGCGTGCGGGCCGCCGATCTCGGGGCCTTCGTCCCAGTCCAGGCCCAGCCAGCGCATGGCTTCCAGCAGCGAGAGGTACGACTCCTCGGAGTCGCGGGCCGCGTCGGTGTCCTCGATCCGGAACACCACGGAGCCGCCGGTGTGGCGGGCGTACGCCCAGTTGAACAGGGCGGTGCGGATGAGCCCCACGTGGGGCGTGCCGGTCGGCGACGGGCAGAAGCGGACGCGGACCTCTGGAGATGCTGCTGATGCGCTCATGACCCGATCAGCGTATCGGGCTTGACCGGGGCGGCGCGCAGGAGCATCCTGAACTTATTCAACTGGTGTTGAAAAGCAGAGGGGTGGATCATGGAGCGGACTGGTGTCGTGGTCGTCGGGGGCGGCCCGGCGGGCATGGTGGCCGGGTTGTTGCTGGCCAGGGCCGGTGTCGAGGTGACGGTGCTGGAGAAGCACGGTGACTTCCTGCGCGACTTCCGCGGCGACACGGTGCACGCGTCGACGTTGACGCTGCTGGACGAGCTGGGCCTGGGGCCGTCGTTCGCGGAGGTGCCGCACCAGCTCGTGGACAAGGTGCAGGTGCTGCTGGACAGCGGCCCGCAGACGATGGGCGACCTCAGCCGGCTCCCCGGCCGGCACAAGCACATCGCGATGGTGCCGCAGTGGGACTTCCTGGACCTGCTCGCCGACGCGGGCAAGCGCGAGCCGACGTTCACGCTGCGGATGAACACCGAGTTCACCGGGCTCCTCAGGAGCGGCGGCAAGGTGACCGGCGTGCGCTACCGCACGCCGGGTGGCGAGACCGGCGAGCTGGCCGCGGACCTGGTCATCGCGGCCGACGGGCGCCGTTCACTGGTGCGCGAGCAGCTCCGGCTGCCGGTGCACGAGTTCGGCGCGCCGATGGACGTGTGGTGGTTCCGGTTGCCGCGCGACCCCGGCGAACTCAGCGGCGCCACCGGCCGGTTCACCCAGGGCCAGGCCATGGTGCTGATCAACCGGGGCGACTACTTCCAGTGCGCGTACCTCATCCGCAAGGGCACCGACGAGGTGCTGCGGGCGGAGGGGATCGCCGCGTTCCGGCGGCGGGTGGTGGAGCTGGTGCCGTGGCTGGCGGAGCGGATGGAGACCGTCGAGTCGCTGGACGACGTGAAGCTGCTGGACGTGAAGCTCGACCGCCTGCGGCGCTGGCACGCCGACGGCGCGCTGTGCATCGGTGACGCGGCGCACGCCATGTCGCCCATCGGCGGCGTCGGCATCAACCTGGCCGTGCAGGACGCGGTGGCCGCCGCGACGCTCGTGGCCGCGCCGCTGCGCCGCGGACAGCTGAGCCCGAAGGTGCTGGCGAAGGTGCGGCGCAGGCGGTGGCTGCCCACGGCGGTGACCCAGGCGGTGCAGCGGCGGATCCAGGACTCGTTCCTCAAGCCGACGCTCACCGGCGCGCCGAGCGCGACGCCGGGGCGCCCGCCGCTGCCGGTCCGCCTGATGGCGCGGTTCCCGCGGCTGCAGGGCGTGCCCGCCTACCTGGTGGCCATCGGGCTGCGGCCCGAGCACGCGCCGAAGTTCGCGCGGCGCGCGCCCGAGCGCATCGAGCGCGGCTGAGCGGTGCTCAGCGGTTGGTGACGGTGTTCGTCAGCGTGCCGAGGCCCTCGACGGTCACCGAGACGGTCTGCCCGGCGGTCAGCGGGCCGACGCCGGCGGGGGTGCCGGTGAGGATCACGTCCAGTGGGCGCAGGGTCATCACCGAGGAGATGTGCTCGATCAGCTCGGGGATGTCGTGCACCAGCAGCGAGGTGCGCGAGTCCTGCTTGACCACGCCGTCGACCTCGGTGCGGATGGCCACGTCGGACGGGTCGAACTCGGTCTCCACCCACGGGCCCAGCGGGCAGAACGTGTCGAAGCCCTTGGCCCGCGTCCACTGGCCGTCGGCCTTCTGCAGGTCGCGCGCGGTGACGTCGTTGGCGATCGTGTAGCCGAGGATCGACTGGCGGGCGCGCGAGGCGGGGATGTCCCGGCCGCCGACGCCGATGACGACGGCCAGCTCGCCCTCGAAGTCGACCCGCTCGGACACCGCGGGCAGCTTGATGTCCGCGTTCGGCCCGATCACGGCGGTGTTGGGCTTGAGGAACATCAACGGGTTCTCGGGCACCTCGTTGCCCAGCTCGGCGGCGTGCTCGGCGTAGTTGCGGCCGATGGCCACGATCTTGGGCGGCAGGAACGGCGCCAGCAGGCGGACGTCGGCCAGCGGCCAGCGGCGACCGGTGAACGTCGGGTTGGCGAAGGGGTCGTCGGCGATCTCGACCGCGGTGAGGTCGTCGCCGTCGCCTTCGATCGCGGCGAAGGCCAGGCCGTCGGGTTGGGCGATACGGGCAATGCGCACGGAGATCACCCTAACCGGCGGCTTGAAACCCCACCGTGCGTGCCTAGCGTCGGAGGGATGCGAACCCTGCTGCTCGTACTCGCCCTGCTCGTCGCCGCCACCGCTCCCGCCGCCGCGACCACGTCCGCGCTGCCGACCCCGCTGGAGGCGGGCACACCCCTCTACACGTGGAACGGCGGGCGCTGCGCCAACGGCTTCAACGCCCGCGGCTTCCTGATCGTGCCGCCGTCGTGCGGGATCGTCGGCACGGTGGTCCGCGGGCCGAACATGGTCGACATAGGCCCGATCGTCGCGGTCCGGACGACCTACGCGATCGTCCGGATCACCAACACCGCCGCCTGGGTCCAGCGGCCCACCATCGCCGGGCGCTCCGGCGTCATCACCGGCTCGGCGGAGACGCCCATCGGCGGCACGGTGTGCGCGGCCGGCCGCACCACCGGGTTGCGGTGCGGCACCGTGCAGGCCAAGAACGTCACGGTCAACTACCCGGAAGGGGTCGTCTACGGCCTGACGCGGACCAGCGTGTGCACCGAGCCCGGCGACCAGTGGGCCCCGATCTTCACCGGCTCGCAGGCCCAGGGGCACTCGCTGGGCGGCAGCGGCAACTGCACGGTCGGCGGCTCGTCCTACTTCGAGCCGCTCAACCGCGTCCTGGCCGCCGAGCGGCTCACGCTGGTGACGGGCTGACCCGCATCGCCTTGTGCACGAGCGCGTCGCACAGGGCGAGCCAACTGGCCTCGACGATGTTGCCGTGCACGCCCACGGTGGTCCACTCGCGCTCGCCGTCGGTGGACTCCACGAGCACGCGGGTGACGGCGTCGGTGCCGTGCTGATCGGTCAGGATGCGCACCTTGTAGTCGTTCAGCTCCACCGCGTCCAACCACGACAGGTGGGGCAGGAGCGCCTTGCGCAACGCCGCGTCCAGCGCGTGCACCGGGCCGTTGCCCTCGGCGGTGGCGATGACGCGCTCGCCCGCCACGTGCACCTTGACCGTGGCCTCGGACACGATCGAGCCGTCCTGGTGGTGGTCGAGCACCACGCGGTACGACTCGAGCACGAACGGTGGCGCGTCCAGATCGGACAGCTCCTCCTTGAGGAGCAGCTCCAGGGAGGCGTCGGCGGCCTCGAACGACCAGCCGCCCGCTTCCAGCTCCTTCACCTTGCGCACCACGTTGGTGAGCGCCTCGGGCCGGCGGGTCAGGTCGATCCCGAACTCACGTCCCTTGAGCTCGAGACTGGCCCGACCCGCCATCTCGGTGACCAGCACCCGCATGTCGTTGCCGACGGTGTCCGGATCGATGTGGTTGTACAGCTCCGGGTCCACCTTGATCGCGCTCGCGTGCAGCCCCGCCTTGTGGGCGAAGGCCGACGACCCGACGTAGGCCTGGTGGGTGTCGGGTGCGATGTTCGCGATCTCGGCCAGCGCATGGGAGACCCGGGTGAGCTCGGCCAGCGACTCGTGCGGTAGCACCTGCAGGCCGAGCTTGGTCACGAGGTTCCCGACGACGGCGAACAGGTCCGCGTTGCCCGCTCGCTCGCCGTAGCCGTTCGCGGTGCACTGGACGTGGGTCGCCCCCGCCTGCACCGCGGCGATGGTGTTGGCCACCGCGCAGGACGTGTCGTCCTGGCAGTGGATGCCGACCCGGAAGCCCGTGCGGGCGACCACGTCGGCGACGGTCTCGGCCAGCCCGAGGGGCAGCTGGCCGCCGTTGGTGTCGCACAGCACGACGACGTCCGCGCCACCCTCCACTGCGGACTCCAGCACGCGCAGCGCGGTGTCCGGGTCGTACGCGTAGCCGTCGAAGAAGTGCTCGGCGTCGACGAAGACCCGGCGGCCCTCGTTCACCAGGAAGGCGACGGTGTCCCGGACCATCGCGCAGTTCTCCGCCACGTCGGTGCGCAGGGCCCGCTCGACGTGCCTGCGGTCGGACTTGGCGACCAGCGTCACGACCGGCGTCCGGGCGTCCAGCAGGGCCCTGACCTGCGCGTCCTGTTCCACCTTGACGCCCGCCTTGCGGGTCGAGCCGAACGCGACGAGCTGCGCGTGCTTGAGCGTGAGCTCCCCCGCCGCCGCCCTGGCGAAGAACTCCGTGTCCTTCGGCATGGCGCCCGGCCAGCCACCCTCGATGAAGCCGACGCCGAGCGAGTCGAGCAGGCGGGCGACGGCCAGCTTGTCGTTGACCGAGTAGGAGATGCCCTCGCGCTGGGCACCGTCCCGCAAGGTCGTGTCGAAGACGTGGAATGAATCGCCGAGGGGGGTCACGAGAGGGCTCCTAGAGATCTTGGAAAACAAAAAGACCCCCCGCAGGATGCGAGAGGTCGGCGCGTCGGGTGCTTCGAGGCAGCACTACCCGACGCGCTGGGAAATAATGATCACGGTGTGGAGAGCCACGTGGCCGATGGTGCCACAACCCGTCCGCGGATACCAAGCCACGGACGGGTTGTCCCACACTATGGGTGATAGCTATCGGCCAAGAACTTCGCGAACGCGGCGATGGCGGCCGGGTTGCGCGGGCTTTCCACCAGGGCCGCGTAGGGCAGCACGAAGAAGCGCTTGGCCTTGATGGCGGGCACGTCGGCGAGCGGCGGGTAGGACTCCAGGAAGGCCTTCTTCTCGTCCGGTGTGGTCGCCTCGCCGTCGGCGTAGTCGTTGATCAGCACCACGTCCGGCGCGCGGTCCACGACGGCCTCCCAGCCCACTGTGGTCCAGCTGTCGTCGAGGTCGCCGAAGATGTTGTCGCCGCCCGCCTTGCCGATGATGTCGTGCGGCGCGGCGTTGCGGCCCGAGGTGAACGGCTGGTCGAGGCCGCTGTCGTAGAGGAACACCTTCGGCCGGTGCCGCTTCACGAGCTGCTCGGCCTCCTCCACCTGCTTGCGGTAGCCCGCGATCAGGTCCTCGGCCTTCCGCTCCACGCCGAACACGCGGCCCAGGTTGCGCAGGTCGGTGTAGAGGGCGTCCAACGGCGGCATGATGCCGCGCTGCTTGCCGACGCCGTTGCGGCACGCCTCGGTGAGCTGGTAGGTGGCGATGCCGAGGTCGGCGAGGGCGTCCGGGGTGAAGCCGGTCGCCTCGGAGAAGCCGTAGTTCCAGCCCGCGAACACGAAGTCCGCCTTGGCGCCCTGGACGAGTTCCTTGGTGATCTGCTCGCCGAGGTTCGGCACGCGCTCGAAGTCCGCTTTCCACGGTGAGGAGGCGACGTCGCCCGCCTGGCCGGCGCCGATCACGTAACCGGCCATCCGGTCGCCGAGGCCGAGCGCGAACATGAGTTCGGCGATGCCGGTGTCGTTGGTGACCACACGGGACGGTTTCGCGTACGAGACCTCCTGGCCGCAGTTGGTGACGGTGACCTCGTCGGTGGCGGCGGTCGGTGCGATCCGCGCGCCGCAGCCCGTCGTGAGGAGGAGGGCGAGGGCGACGAACTTCTTCACTTCGGTGGGCTCCCTAGTGTTCGAACAGCAGTTGGGGTGCACCGCTGGTGGGGTGGCGGACGACGTGGGCCCGGACGTCGAAGACGTCGCGCAGCACTTCGGGGGTGAGCACTTCGTCCGGTGTGCCGCTGCGCACCACGCGACCGCCGTCGAGCACGTGCAGGCGGTCGCAGTAGGCGGCGGCGAGGTTGAGGTCGTGCAGGACCGCGAGGACGGTCACGTCCAGGCTCCGGACCAGCGCGAGGACGGCGAGCTGGTGACTGATGTCGAGGTGGTTGGTGGGCTCGTCCAGGACCAGCACCTTCGGCTGCTGGGCGAGGGCGCGGGCGATGAGGACGCGCTGGCGCTCGCCGCCGGACAGGCTGAGGAAGCCGCGGTGGGCGAGGTGCGCGGCGTCCACCCGGGACAGTGCTCCGGCCACCACCTCGTCGTCGTGCTCCGGGGTGCCGCGGTGCGGGAGGCGTCCCATCGCGACCACTTCGGTGACGGTGAAGTCGAACTCGACGTGGCTGTCCTGGGTGAGCGCGGCGAGGTGCTCGGCGGTGTCGCGGACCTTCATCGAGGTGATGTCCCGGCCGCCGAGGCGGACCACTCCCCCGGACGGCGCGAGCGCCCGGTACACGCAGCGCAGCGTGGTGGACTTGCCGCTGCCGTTGGGCCCGACGATGCCGTGCACCTCGTGCGCCGGGGCGTGCAGGTCGACGCCGCGGAGGATGTCGGTGACGGTGAGGTCTTCCAGCCGGACGTCCATCAGCGACCGCCGAACACGTAGCCGCGGCGGCGCATCAGCAGGATGAAGCACGGCACGCCCAGCGCGGCCGTGATGACGCCCAGCGGCAGCTCTTCGGGTGCGGCGAGCAGGCGTGCGGCGACGTCCACCCAGATCAGGAAGCACGCGCCCGCGAGCGGTGCGACGGCGAGCACCTTGCGGTGGTCCGCGCCGACCGTGAGGCGGACCAGGTGCGGCAGCATGAGGCCGACGAACCCGACCGCGCCGCTGACCGCGACCAGCACGCCGGTCATGGCGGCCGTGACGCCGAACAGCGCCTTGCGGGTGCGGGGGACGTCGATGCCGAGGGTGGTGGCGGTCTCGTCGCCCATGGACAGGGCGTTGAGGTGCTTTGCGCGGGTCCGGAGGTAGGCGACGCCGGCCAGCACGACCGCGGCGGCGACGGGCAGCGAGCCCCACGTGACGCCGCCGAGGCTGCCCAGCAGCCAGAACATCGCGGCGCGTGCGGCCTCGCCGCGTGGCGACTGGAAGACCAGCAGCATGGCGACGGCGGAGAAGCCGTAGGCCAGGGCGGTGCCGGTGAGGACCAGGCGCAGCGGGGCGAGGTCGCGGCCGGCGACCACGTAGACCAGGGCCATCGCGGCGAGCGCGGCGAGGAACGCGGCGGTGGAGAGGGCGTAGACGCCGAGTGAGGCGAACAGGCCCGTGGTCACGACGGCGGTGGCGCCGACGCTCGCGCCGGAGGAGATGCCCAGCACGTACGGGTCGGCCAGGGCGTTGCGGACCATGGCCTGGATGGCGACGCCGACCACGGACAGGCCCGCGCCGACCACGGCGGCGAGCAGCACGCGGGGCAGGCGGATGTCCCACACGATCCGGTAGGGGCCCGCTTCGGCGGCGTCGATCGTGCCGCCGGTGAGCGCGGCGGCGAGGAAGCGCAGGACGTCGCCGAACGGGATGCTCACCGGTCCGAGCGCGACGCCGGCGACGACCGAGGCGGCGAGGACGGCGGCGAGGACCAGGCACAGGCCCGCGGTGGGCGGTCGGCGCGGTCCCGGCGGGTTGCGCGGCCCCGACTGCGTGCGTGATGTCGACGGGGTGGGTTGCGCCGGCGACATGGGCGGTGTCGGCGGGGTGCGGTCGGGGGTGCCCCGGCTGCTGGTGGAGGTCACCGGTCGCCTTTCGGACGGGTGGCCCAGACCGGCCACCCGCACCCGCTCGCGGCAGGCCGGCGCACCCGTCCCGCAGACCACGGCAGGAGTTGGAGCTTCTTCCCACCGCCCACGGGTGATCGGGCTCGCCGAGCGTCGTGCAGCGTGACGTTCGGCCTACCGTTGCGGGTCAGCGCCGGAATTCGACCGGACTTCCCCCACGGGCGGCACCGGCGACCCTACGGCCCGTGACGCGTTCAGGGCCACCACGACATCGCCGTGGTGGCCCTGATCACGCAAACCCGCGTGTCGAACGCTCGCGTCCCGCGTGTCGAACGCTCAGGTACGCCGAATTCCACACTCAGGTCGGGTCACGCCGGTCCTGAGCGTTGAACTCGTGGGACCTGAGCGTTCGACACGCGGTGCCTGAGCGTTCGACACGCGTGTTCTGAGCGTTCGACACGCCGGACTTGAAGGTTCGACACGCGCGGTTGGTCAAGCGGTTCGGACGTTCGAGGAGACCAGGGCGGCCAGGCGGTCGCCCACCGCGTAGGTCGCGCCCGGCGACGAGTGGTCACGAGTCGCCAGATCGAACGCCACCGACGCCTCGATCCGCCGGGCAGCCTCGGACTCGCCGAGGTGGTCCAGCATCAGTGCGACGGAGAGGACCGCCGCGGTCGGGTCGGCGATGCCCTGGCCCGCGATGTCCGGCGCGCTGCCGTGCACCGGCTCGAACATGCTCGGGTTGCGCCTGGTCACGTCGAGGTTGCCCGACGCCGCCAGCCCGATGCCGCCGGTCACGGCCGCCGCCAGGTCGGTCAGGATGTCGCCGAACAGGTTGTCCGTCACGATCACGTCGTACCGGCCCGGGTCGGTGACCAGGTGGATCGTCGCCGCGTCCACGTGCTGGTATGCCACCGTCACGTCGGGGTGCTGCAACGACACCTCCTCCACCACGCGCGACCACAACGACCCGGCGTGCGTGAGCACGTTGGTCTTGTGCACGAGCGTGAGGTGCTTGCGCGGCCGGTTCGCGGCACGGGCGAACGCGTCGCGCACCACCCGCTCCACGCCGAACGACGTGTTGATCGACACCTCGGTCGCGATCTCGTGCGGCGTGTCCTTGCGCAGGAGGCCGCCGTTGCCGGCGTACAGCCCCTCCGTGCCCTCGCGCACCACCACCATGTCGATCTCGGGCGGATCGGCGATCGGGCTGCGCACACCGGGGTAGAGCCGGGCCGGGCGCAGGTTCACGTGGTGGTCGAGCTCGAACCGGAGCCGCAGCAACAGGCCGCGTTCCAGGATTCCGCTCGGCACCGACGGATCGCCCACGGCGCCGAGCAGGATCGCGTCGTGCTGGCGGAGTTCCCCGAGCACGGACTCCGGCAGCAACTCACCTGTGGCGTGCCAGCGCGCCGCGCCGAGGTCGTAGCGGGTGATCTCAGCCGCTGGAACGACCTCACCGAGAACCTTCAGGGCCTCGGCGACGACCTCGGGCCCGATCCCGTCTCCTGGGATCACTGCGAGCCGCATCCACACACCTCCCAGGTATCAGTCCCATTGCACGGGACTAGTTTCCATTGCGAAAGGCTACCGGTCCGAGGCCGTGAAACCGCACTCGGAACACCCCTCCGTGGTCATGTCTCCCGGACTGCGGGACACCCGAACGGTTCAGTGCACCCTTTTGGGTGTCACCCGATGCGCTTAAACGGCTCTGGCCGGCCGGGGCAACCCCCGACCGGCCAGAGCGGTGCACGACGATCAGGCCACTGGGCGGACGGCCACGCCGACCGTCGACCTCGCCCGCACCCTCACCACGTCCGCCTTGTCACCCGAGGCGTTGTGGTGGTGCAGGACCAGCAGGCTGTCCGCGCCGTCGGCCGCCGCGGCCTCGGCGTCGTGGTTGACCACCAGCGCGGTGGCCGGGCGCGCCAGGTAGGACAGCGCGGGGTCGCCACCGCCCTGCACCCACAGGCCCGGCTTGAGCGGGTCGAACGACAGCGGGTTCGGGAGCGCGTCGACCAGGCCGTTGGACGAGCCCGGAGCCACGTAGAACCCGGCCACGCCGACCTGGTAGGCGATCCGCGACGTGTCCGCCGACGCGTCGATGCCCAGCGCCGACAGCAGCACGGGCAGGACCACCACGTTCGTGTCGAACACGTTCGTGTCGACATCGCCGAACTGGCCGTTGACGCCCTGGAGGTCGACCGTGGCGCCGGTGGACAGGTCCACCGTGGCCGCGACCAGCAGGTCGGTGTCGGTCAGCTTGGTCGCGTAGACCTCGTAGTCGAACGTGCCGTCACCGTTGGTGTCGATGTCGACGAACGGGATGGTGTTGCTGCCCAGGTTGTACCAGTTGCCCCAGGTGGAGAGGCCGAACGCGAGCATCGCGTCCGCCGGCTTGCCCTGCGCCTTGGCCAGCGGCGCCGTGGAGGCGACGCCCACGTGCCGCAGGTCGCCGCCCTTGGCCGTGTCGTTGAGCACGCAGTTGTCGGTGACGTTGCGGCGGCACTCCGGCAGCTGCGGCGAGGACGCCTGCAGCTCCAGCACGCTCACCAGGGACCGGTAGGCGCCCTGGTCGACGCCCCGGCCGGTCAGGTTCAGCACGCCCTGGCCCTTGCCGTTGACCCGCACGCTGCCGGCCACGGCGATGTCCGCCACCGGCTTCGGCGCGGAGTACACCGGCACCCTCAAGGACACCGCGGAACCGGACTTCGGCGTGAGCACGACCCGGCCCGACGCGTCGGCCAGGTACTGGCGCGGCACGTCGAGGTGGTTCGCCTCGATCGTCGGGTCGACGGTCTTGCGCAGCGCCGCCGGGTCGTCGATCTTCAGCGTGACGGTGATCCGGGCGATGCCGCGCGGGCTGAGCCGCACGGTGTTCGCGGACAGCTCGTAGCGCACGCCCGGGATCTGGGTCAGCGCCTCGTAGCCCACGGTGTAGTCCACCCACTTGGTGGACTTGTTGACCACCTTGATGGTCTTGGTGAGGCTGACCGGCGCGGCCACCTCGACCGTGCCGAACGACGCCGACACCGAGCCCGGGTTGTCCTGCACGTAGGCGAGGACCTGGTTCTCGACCGCGGCCTTGCCGTCGACGCGGCCGGCGCCGACGCGGTTGGGCGCGTAGACCTTGCCGTCGGCCTTCACGTCGTGGCCGGCGGTGTTCATGACCGCCGCCTTGACCTCTTCGGTCGTCCAGTCCGGGTGGACCTGGCGCACGAGCGCGGCGATGCCGGCGATGTGCGGTGCGGCCATCGACGTGCCCGAGTTGACCATCGTCTTGTTGCCCGAGCCGACCAGCGCGGAGGCGATGGAGTCGCCGGGCGCGGCCACGTCCGGCTTCACGACCGGGCCGCGCACGCCGCGCGAGGTGAACGAGCTCGGGGTGTCGCTGATGGACTGGTCGTACGTGGGCAGCGAGGTGCGCAGGTCGCCGCCCTGGCGGACGGCCAGCGTGCCCGCGGCCAGCGCCGGGCGCAGGGCCGCGGTCGCCGAGCCGGTCAGCTGGAACACCGGGATCGCCGCGTTGCCGGAGATGCCCGCGTTGAAGTGCTCCAGGTTGGAGGTGAACAGCGCGCCGATGGCGCCCGCGGCGGTGGCGTTGTTGGACCGGCCGACCGAGCCGCAGCGACGCGTGGCGTCGTTGTCGTCCCACTCCAGCCACACCATCTTGCCCGCGACGGCGGCCTTGTCCGCGGCCGAGAACGGCAGGCAGCCGTCCTTGTTGGCCGCGTCGCTCATCGCCACGACGGATCCGCTGACGTTCGCGCCCTCGTAGTTGTAGGCCACGCTGTACTGGCCGGGCTTCGAACCCGCGGAGCCGGCGGGCGCGGTCACCTCGACCGCGTCGCGCAGCACGTACGCGTCACGGGTGCTGGCCACGGTCAGCGCCTCGGGGGTGCTGCCCGGCGAGCCGCCGATGTCGTACAGGTCGCCGCCGTTGCCCGCGGAGAACACGGTCAGCACGCCGGAGGCGTTGAGCTTGCGCACGAACAGGCTGTCCGGGTCGTCCGGGGCGCCGTAGTCCGAGCCGAGCGAGAGGTTGACCACGTCGAGGTGGTCGGAGAAGTCGCCGTCGCCGTCGGGGTCGAGCGCCCAGTCCAGCGCCTGCGCGGTGACGTTGGTCGAACCGTCGCAGCCGAACACCTTCAGCGCGTACAGCAGGGCCTTCGGCGCGGTGCCGGGGCCGATGCGCATGGCGTCCAGCGCCTGGGGGGTGAGCCTGGTGTAGTCACCCTTGAAGGTGGAGCCGTCGGCGTTGACGCCGAAGCCCGCCGCCGTGCCGGCGACGTGCGAGCCGTGGCCGTTGCAGTCGAGCGGGTTCGGGTCCGGCTTCGGGGTGTTGATCGCCGGGTCGTCGCTCTCGCCGTCGTAGGCGTTGCCGACGAAGTCGTAGCCGCCGACCACCTTGGCGGTCGGGAAGTACGAGGCGTCGACCTTGGTCTCGTCGATCGCCTCGAACGCCTCGATGGTGCCGGGGCCCGCGAAGTCGCTGTGGGTGTAGTCGATGCCCGTGTCGATGATGCCGACGCGGGTGTCGTCACCGAGCTTGCCGTACTCCTGCCACGCCTTGAGCGTGTTCGTCAGCTGCACGGCGGTGGAGTTCTGGCGCTTCTTCGGCACCACGGTGCGCACGGACTTCACGTCGGCGCGCTGGGCCAGCTCGCGCACCTTCGCGGCGTCGGCCTGCACGACCACGCCCGGCACGCCGTTCGCGGTGCGGAACAGCTCCTTGGTGGCGGAGTCCTTGCCCCTCAAGGCGTCCACGACGACGTCGGTGACCCAACCGGTGTCGCTCCTGGTCGCCTTGGCGGCGTCCTTGGCCTGCTGCTTCGTGGCGCCCTGGCTGGTCTTCTCGGCGAACGCGTCGACGGCCGGCTTGGCCTCCAGCTCCACGAACGCGGTGACCCTGCCCTTGGCGGCCGTCAGCCGGTCGGACACCTTCAACTGCAACTTGCCCGCATCCAGACCGCGCGCGTTCGCGACGGACGGTGCCAGTGGATCTTCCGCGGCCAGTGCGGTACCGGCGGTGGACCCGGCGACGAGCATCGCGGCCAACACCGGTACGGCAGATCTGGCGAAAACGCGAGATCGGCTCACAACGTGCCCCAAGCGAGGTCGGATTCGACCGGGCAGGCAGCGTCTTCTCCAGTGGGGGCACTGCCCGCGTGGTGCCGTGCCCTCTACGGCACCGGGTCAACCTCGTGCGAGGAACCTAATCGCTCGATCGAGCTGATCAGTTAGC
This sequence comes from Saccharothrix luteola, assembly GCF_020859565.1. Classification (GTDB taxonomy): domain Bacteria; phylum Actinomycetota; class Actinomycetes; order Mycobacteriales; family Pseudonocardiaceae; genus Actinosynnema; species Actinosynnema luteola. The sequence goes on from NZ_JAJHUO010000010.1 coordinate 151,750, forward strand.
CCAAACGAGTGATGGCAACCACAGTTTTGACAACTAACGGTTAACTGTGACACCGCCGAGACCTGCGACGATATACATCGACAGGTCTCGGCGGCGTTACTCCGTTTCGGGGACTAGCCGATCACTCGAAGTTGACCGAGCGCACCGTGCGCGCGCCGACGGCCGCGCCGATCGGGTCGAGCACCGCGGTGTCCACCGGGCGGTCGACGCGCAGCAGCATGAACGCGTCCGCGCCGTCCTTGGTCTGGCTGATCTGGGCGGCCTCGACGTTCACGCCGGCCTCGCCGAGCAGGGTGCCGACCGCGCCCATCACGCCCGGCCGGTCCGGGTACTCCAGCAGCAGCACGTTGCCCTCGGCGCGCAGGTCGAAGCCGCGGCCGTTGATGCCGACCAGCTTCTCGACCTGGTCCAGGCCCGTGAGCGTGCCGGACACCGTGATGACCGCGCCGTCCGCCTGCACCGCGCGCACCGTGACCAGGCTGCGGTGGTTGGCGCTCTCCGGCTCCTTGACCAGGTCGACGCTCACGCCGAGCGAGGTGGCCAGGGCCGGGGCGTTGACGAAGGTGACCTGCTCCTCGACCACGCTGGAGAACACGCCGCGCAGCGCGGCCAGCGGCAGCACCGCGACGTCCTCGTTGGACAGCTCGCCGCGCACCTCGACCGAGACGCTCGTCGGGGCCTTCGCGCTCAGCGCCGCGACCACCGTGCCCAGCTTCTGCACCAGCGGCAGGTACGGGCGGACCTCCTCGCCGACCACGCCGCCGCCCTGCACGTTCACCGCGTCCGGCACGAAGTCGCCGGCCAGCGCGAGCAGCACCGACTTGGCCACGTCCGTGCCCGCCCGGTCCTGCGCCTCCGTGGTCGACGCGCCCAGGTGCGGGGTGACGACGACGTTCGGCAGGCCGAACAGCGGGCTCTCGGTGGTGGGCTCGGTGGAGAACACGTCGATGCCCGCGCCGCCGACCTGGCCCTCCTTCACGGCCTCGGCCAGCGCCTCCTCGTCGACCAGGCCGCCGCGGGCGGCGTTGACGATGATCACGCCGCGCTTGGCCTTGGCCAGCTGGGCGGCGCCGATCAGGCCCTTGGTCTCCGGGGTCTTCGGCAGGTGGATGGAGATGAAGTCGGCGCGCTCGAGCAGCTCCTCCAACGTCACCAGCTCGATGCCGAGCTGCGCGGCGCGAGCGGCGCTCACGTACGGGTCGTAGGCGATGAGCTCGGTGCCGAAGGCCGCGATGCGCGCGGCGAACAGCTGGCCGATCTTGCCCAGGCCCACCACGCCGACGGTCTTGCCCTGGACCTCGACGCCGTTGAACTTGCTGCGCTTCCACTCGTGGTTCTGCAGCGTGGCGTGCGCGGCCGGGATCTGGCGCGCGGTGGCGAGCAGCAGCGCGACGGCGTGCTCGGCGGCGCTGACGATGTTCGAGGTGGGCGCGTTGACCACCATGACGCCGCGCTCGGTGGCGGCGGGCACCTCGACGTTGTCGAGCCCGACGCCCGCGCGGGCGACGACCTTCAGCTTGGTGGTGGCCTTGAAGACCTCGGCGTTCACCTTGGTGGCGGAGCGGACCAGGAGTGCGTCGGCGTCGGCGACGGCTTCGAGCAGCGCGGGACGGTCGGTGCCGTCGACGTGGCGCACCTCGATGCCATCACCGAAGACGTCGAGAACGGACGGTGCGAGCTTCTCGGCGATGAGGACAACGGGCTTGGTCACGGACGTCGCTCCCGGAGGTGTGAACGGGTGGGGAGCGCGGGGCCGTCGAGCAGGTCGTCACCCGCGCCGGCCGGCCACGGCAATGTGTCCGGGTTGTTAACGAGCATAGTCAGCACCCGCCCGGCGGTTGACACCCGGGTGCCCCGTTTCACCTGCTGGAACACGGTACGCGCGTCCCGCGAGGGGCCCCGGCCGCACGGGCTTCGGCCTCGACCCACCCGCGGGTGCCGGGTACGCGAACGTTCGGCACGCGGGACCTGAAGGTTCGACACGTGGGACGCGACGGTTCGACACGCGGGACCTGAGCGTTCGACACGCGGGACGCGACGGTTCGACACGCGGGGTTGGGGAGCGCGGAGGCGCGTCACCAGGGTTCGTCGAACTCGCCGTCCTTGACGCCGAGGATGAAGGCCTCCCACTCGGCGGGGGTGAACACCAGGACCGGGCCGTCGGGGTGGGCGGAGTTGCGCATCGCCGTGTAGGTCACGCCGTCGGTGTGCTCGACGAACGCGATCTCGACGTGCTCCTCCTCGTCCTCCGCGCCCTCGTCGCTGCGGATCCACTCGGCTCCGGCGAGGTCGAGGTTGCCCCGGACGTGGGCCTTGTCGTCGTAGATGGGCGCGCTGTCGGTCATGGGGCCTAGGTATACCGGGGCCCGCGGTCGAAACCGCGGGCCCCGGCGAAAAAACCGCTGATCTTACGCCGTTTCGGTGATGGGGCGGTCGACCCAGGACATCAGGCCGCGCAGCTTCTTGCCGACCTCCTCGATCGGGTGCTGCTCGCCCTCCTGCTGCAACTTCTTGTAGTTGCCGCGGCCGGCGTCGTCCTCGTTCACCCACTCGGTGGCGAAGGTGCCGTCCTGGATCTCGCCCAGGATCTTGCGCATCTCCTCCTTGACCCCCGGCGTGATGACGCGCGGGCCCCGGGTGAGGTCGCCGAACTCGGCGGTGTCGGAGATCGAGTACCGCATGCGGGCGATGCCGCCCTCGTACATGAGGTCCACGATGAGCTTCAGCTCGTGCAGGCACTCGAAGTAGGCGACCTCGGGCGCGTAACCGGCCTCGGTCAGCACCTCGAAACCGGCCTGCACCAGCGCGGACGTGCCGCCGCAGAGCACGGCCTGCTCACCGAACAGGTCGGTCTCGGTCTCCTCCTTGAACGTGGTCTTGATGACGCCCGCGCGCGTGCCGCCGATGCCCTTGGCGTAGGACAGCGCCAACGCCTGCGCGTTGCCGGAGGCGTCCTGCTCGACCGCGATCAGCGCGGGCACGCCCTTGCCGTCGACGAACTGGCGGCGCACCAGGTGGCCGGGGCCCTTGGGCGCGACCATGGCGACATCCACATTGGACGGCACGGTGATCAGGCCGTAGCGGATGTTGAACCCGTGGCCGAAGAAGACCGCGTCGCCGTCCTTGAGGTTCGGCGCGATGTCGTTGGCGTAGATGTGCCGCTGCGCGGTGTCCGGCGCCAGGATCATGATCAGGTCGGCCTCGGCGGAGACCTCGGCGGGCGTGCCGACCGGCAGGCCCTCCTCCTCGGCCTTGGCGCGGGACTTGGAGCCCTCGGGGAGGCCGATCCGGACGTCGACGCCCGAGTCGCGCAGGCTCAGCGCGTGCGCGTGCCCCTGGCTGCCGTAGCCGATGACCGCGACCTTGCGCCCCTGGATGATGCTCAGGTCGGCATCGTCGTCGTAGAAGATCTCGACGCTCACTGGTGGTACTTCCTTCCTCGGAACTGGAAAATCAGCGCACCGCGGTCGCGGTGATGGAGCGGGCGCCACGGCCGATGGCGACCATGCCGGACTGGACGATCTCGCGGAGCCCGTAGGGCTCCAGCATCCGCAGCAGCGCGTCGAGCTTCTCGGACGTGCCGGTGGCCTCGACCGTGACCGCCTCCGGGGAGACGTCGACGACCTTCGCGCGGAAGAGCTGCACCGTCTCGAGGACCTGGCTGCGCACCGTCGCGTCGGCGCGCACCTTGACGAGCAGGAGCTGCCGCTGGACCGACGCGGCGGGCTCGAGCTCGACGATCTTGATGACGTTGATGAGCTTGTTGAGCTGCTTGGTGACCTGCTCCAGCGGCAGCTCGTCGACCGACACCACGATGGTCATCCGGGAGATGTCCGGGTGCTCGGTGCGGCCGACGGCGAGCGACTCGATGTTGAAGCCGCGCCGCGAGAACAGACCCGCCACACGGGCGAGGACGCCGGGCTTGTCCTCGACCAGAACGCTCAGGGTGTGCCTAGTCATCACGGGTCACTCGTCCTCGTCGAACAGCGGGCGGATGCCACGCGCGGCCATGATCTCGCTGTTGCCGGTGCCGGCGGCCACCATGGGCCACACCTGGGCGTCCTTGCCGACCACGAAGTCGATGACGACCGGCCGGTCGTTGATCTCCATGGCCTGCTGGATCACCGGGTCGACCTGCTCGCGCGACTCGGCCCGCAGGCCCGCGCAGCCGTAGGCCTCGGCGAGCAGCTTGAAGTCGGGGATGCGGTGCTTGTGCGTGCCCAGGTCGGTGCTGGAGTAGCGCTCGCCGTAGAACAGCGTCTGCCACTGCCGGACCATGCCCAGATTGCCGTTGTTGATGACCGCGACCTTGATCGGGATGCCCTCGATGGCGCAGGTGGCCAGCTCCTGGTTGGTCATCTGGAAGCAGCCGTCGCCGTCGATCGCCCACACCTGGACGTCCGGCACGCCCGCCTTCGCGCCCATCGCGGCGGGCACCGCGTAGCCCATCGTGCCCAGGCCGCCGGAGTTGATCCAGGTGCGCGGCCGCTCGTACTTCACGAACTGCGCGGCCCACATCTGGTGCTGGCCGACGCCCGCGGTGAACAGGGTGTCCGGCGGGGTCAGCAGGCCGATCCGCTCGATCACGAACTGCGGGGACAGCGTGCCGTCCTCGGGCCAGTCGTAGCCCAGCGGGAACGTCTCGCGCAGCGCGTTGAGCTGGTCCCACCACGGCGCGAGGTCGACCGTGCGCGCCGCGTTCTCCTTCTCCGCGCGCACCGCGTCGACCAGGTCGCGGATGATCTCCTTGCAGTCGCCCACGATCGGCACGTCCGCGCGGCGGTTCTTCGAGATCTCGGCCGGGTCGATGTCGGCGTGCACGACCTGCGCGTCCGGCGCGAACGTGGACAGCTGGCCGGTGACCCGGTCGTCGAACCGCGCGCCCAGCGCGATCAGCAGGTCCGACTTCTGCATCGCGGCGACCGCGCCGACCGTGCCGTGCATGCCGGGCATGCCCATGTGCTGCGGGTGCGAGTCGGGGAACGCGCCGCGCGCCATCAGCGTGGTCACCACCGGGATGCCGGTGGACTCGGCCAGCTCCAGCAGCTCGGCCGACGCCTCGGCCTTGATCACGCCGCCGCCGACGTACAGCACGGGCCTGCGGGCCGCGGCGATCAGCTTCGCGGCCTCGCGCACCTGCTTGCCGTGCGGCCGGGTCGTCGGCCGGTAACCGGGCAGGCGCAGCTCCGGCGGCCAGGAGAACGAGGTCATCTCCTGCAGCACGTCCTTGGGGATGTCCACCAGGACGGGTCCGGGTCGGCCGGTGGCGGCCAGGTGGAACGCCTCGGCGATGGCGCGGGGGATGTCCGCCGCGTCCGTGACGAGGAAGTTGTGCTTGGTGATCGGCATCGTGATGCCGCAGATGTCGGCTTCCTGGAACGCGTCGGTGCCGATCAGGGGGCGGGACTGCTGGCCGGTGATGGCGACCACCGGGACGGAGTCCATGTTGGCGTCCGCGAGGGGCGTGACGAGGTTCGTGGCGCCCGGCCCCGAGGTGGCCATGCAGACGCCGACCTTGCCGGTGGCCTGGGCGTACCCGGTCGCGGCGTGGCCCGCGCCCTGCTCGTGGCGGACCAGGATGTGGCGCACCTTGGTGGAGTCGAGGAGGGGGTCGTAGGCAGGCAGGATCGTGCCGCCGGGAATGCCGAAGACCACTTCGCAGCCCACTGCCTCCAGCGAGCGGACGAGGGACTGGGCACCGGTCACGCGGATGGGAGCGCCGCTCGGCGGGGCCGGTTTCGGCCGCGGTCCAGGGCGGGGCGACGACGACTCTCCGGGAGCCGGTCGCGAGGTTGCGCTGGTCATCTGTCTGCCTCGTGGGTAAGGAGAATGCACGGTCCGGGCACGAAAAAACCCTCGCCAACCCGAACGGGTCGCACGAGGGTCGCGCGTCGACGCAAGCTCGAATGCCTAGGCGTCGACGCGCCTGGGAAGTACGAGAACGAGGTTGCGCTGCATGGGGCTGACGTTAACCGTCAAGGAGGCGGAGCGTCAACTGTGCGGGACGGCACTCCCGGATCGTGGAAGCCCTCACGTGCGTGGACGTGGGCCGAGGTCACCCGCTCGGACGAGGAGTGACAGCATCTCGAACCGTGCCGAAAGTCGTGTTCCGCATCCCCACGCCCGCCCTGCTCGCCGCCGGCTCCGCGGCGATCTGCGCGACGCCCGTCGCCTGGGGCGTACCCGGTCTCCAGGCCCTCTACCTGCTGCCGGCCGCGTTCGCATGGTGGGTGGTGCGCAACCGGACGACCGTGGACGGCGAGCGGATCGTGGCGCGGGGCACGTTCGGCAAGCGGGTGGTGCCGTGGTCGGACGTGAAGGCGATCAAGGTGGTCCCGAAGGGGTGGTTGTCGGCGGTGCTGACCGACGACTCACTCGTCCGGCTGCCCGCCGTCCGCGCCGTCCACCTGCCGATGTTGTCGCAGGTCAGCGGCGGGCGGGTGGCCGATCCGACGGCCGTGCCCGAGGCCGACGAGCCCTCGGCCGGGCCCGCCGGGCCTGACCAGGACGAAACGCCGCCGCCCGTAAAGTCGCCCGAGTGAGTTCGAACACGCGAACCCTCGGCTGGGTGCCCGTCGTCAGCCTGGTGCTGTCGGTCGCGGGCCTGGCCGTCTCGGCCTACCTCACCATCGCGCACTTCACCGCGGGCGCGCTGCTGTGCGCCGAGGGCGAGGTGATCGACTGCGGCACGGTGACCACCAGCGAGCAGTCCGAGCTGTTCGGCATCCCGGTCGCGGTGCTGGGGCTCGCGTTCTTCGCGTTCCTGACCGTCGCGTGCCTGCCGTTCGCCTGGCGCAACGAGGCGCTGCACTGGGCGCGGCTGGTGTCCGTCGGGGTCGGTGTGCTGTTCGTGGTGTACCTGGTGGCCGCCGAGTTCCTGCTGATCGGGAAGATCTGCCTGTGGTGCACGGCTGTGCACGTCATCACGCTCGCGCTCGCCGCCGTGCTGGTCGTCGGCGCGTTGCGGCGGAGTAATCTCTGAGGCACCGCTCCCGCTTTCCGCGCCCCACACCCCGCGCGCGCGTCGTACGCGAGTTCTCTTGGCAAAGACTTCTGGAGGAGCCGTGCCACCGCTCCGTTCCCGCACCACCACCCACGGCCGCAACGCCGCGGGCGCACGCGCGCTGTGGCGCGCGACCGGCATGACCGACAGCGATTTCGGCAAGCCGATCGTGGCCATCGCCAACTCCTACACGCAGTTCGTGCCGGGGCACGTGCACCTGCGCGACCTCGGGGACATCGTGGCCGAGGCGATCCGCGAGGCTGGCGGGGTGCCGCGCGAGTTCCACACGATCGCGGTCGACGACGGCATCGCGATGGGGCACAGCGGGATGCTCTACTCCCTGCCGTCGCGGGAGATCATCGCCGACTCGGTCGAGTACATGGTCAACGCGCACCAGGCCGACGCGATCGTCTGCATCTCCAACTGCGACAAGATCACGCCGGGCATGCTCAACGCGGCGATGCGGCTGAACATCCCGGTCGTGTTCGTCTCCGGTGGACCGATGGAGGCGGGCAAGGCGGTCGTGGTGGACGGCGTCGCCGTCGCGCCGACCGACCTGATCACCGCGATCTCCGCGTCCGCCTCGCCGGACGTGGACGAGGCCGGGTTGGCCGAGGTCGAGCGGTCGGCGTGCCCGACCTGCGGCTCGTGCTCGGGCATGTTCACCGCGAACTCGATGAACTGCCTCACCGAGGCGCTCGGGCTGGCGCTGCCGGGCAACGGCTCCACGCTGGCCACGCACGCCGCGCGCCGCGAGCTGTTCACCGAGGCCGGCCGCACGGTCGTGGAGCTGTGCAAGCGGTACTACGAGCAGGACGACGAGTCGGTGCTGCCGCGCTCGATCGCGAACCGCGAGGCGTTCGAGAACGCCATGGCGCTGGACATGGCGATGGGCGGCTCCACGAACACCGTGCTGCACATCCTCGCCGCCGCGCGCGAGGGCGAGGTCGACTTCACGCTGGCCGACATCGACGCGCTGAGCCGTCGCGTGCCGTGCCTGTCGAAGGTGTCGCCGAACTCGGACTACCACATGGAGGACGTGCACCGGGCGGGCGGCATCCCGGCCCTGCTCGGCGAGCTGTGGCGGGCCGGCCTGCTCAACGAGGACGTGCAGACCGTGCACAGCCCGGACATGGCGTCGTGGTTGGGCGAGTGGGACGTGCGCGCGCCGTCGCCGTCGCCGCGGGCCGTCGAGCTGTTCCACGCGGCGCCGGGTGGCGTGCGCACGACGGAGGCGTTCTCCACGTCCAACCGGTGGTCGAAGCTGGACACGGACGCGGCGGGCGGCTGCATCCGCGACGTCGAGCACGCGTACACCAAGGACGGCGGCCTGGCCGTGCTGCGGGGCAACCTGGCCGAGCGCGGCGCGATCATCAAGGCGGCGGGCATCGACGAGGAGCTGTGGCGGTTCGAGGGGCCGGCGCGGGTGGTCGAGTCCCAGGAGGAGGCCGTCTCGGCGATCCTGAAGAAGGAGATCCAGGCCGGTGACGTGCTCGTGGTCCGCTACGAGGGTCCCGCGGGCGGGCCGGGCATGCAGGAGATGCTGCACCCGACCGCGTTCCTGAAGGGCGCGGGCCTGGGCCGCAAGTGCGCGTTGATCACCGACGGGCGGTTCTCCGGCGGCACGTCGGGCCTGTCGATCGGCCACGTCTCGCCCGAGGCGGCGGGCGGCGGCGTGATCGGCCTGGTCCAGGACGGCGACCGGATCCTGATCGACGTCCACGAGCGGCGGCTGGAGCTGCTGGTGGACGAGGACGTGCTGGCCGAGCGGCGGGCGAAGATGGAAGCGTCGGAGCGGCCGTGGCAGCCGGTCGACCGGGTCCGCCCGGTGACGGCGGCGCTGCGCGCTTACGCCCGGATGGCGACGGACGCCTCCACGGGCGCCGTGCGGGACGTGAACTCTGTTTGATTGCCGCTGCTCCGCAGACGGCGACTCGGTCGCCCGCCGTCTGCGGAGCAGCGGCAGTGCTACCTGAAGACGTAGAGGGTGGCCGCGGTCGCTCCGGCGGCGATCACCAGGCAGATGAAACCGGACAGCAGCGGGTGGCGGAACCAGCTCCGGTTGTAGTCCAGGGCGGCGCGGCCGGGGCCGGCGAACAGCGTGGCGAACGCCATCGCCGCGTACACCGCCTCCAGCTCGACGCCGTTGGGCGCGAAGAAGCCGCCGCGGTACTTCAGGGCGATGACGTTCGCCATCACGCCGAGCACACCGGCCGCCGCGAGCGGGGTGAACAGGCCGAGGATGAGCAGCGCGCCACCGCCGAGCTCGGTGATGCCGGTGACCCAGGCCAGGATCCGGGCCTCGCGGAACCCGGTGGACTGCAGGTACTGGGCGAACCCGTCGATGCCCGGCCCGCCGAACAGGCCGAACACCTTCTGCAGGCCGTGCATGACGAACGCCCCGCCCAACGCGAGCCTCAGCACCAGCAGGCCGATGTCGGCACTGGCGGTCCAGCCGAACGGCTTGCGCTCGTCGTCGTCCTCGAAGGTGTCGTAGTGGGAAGCGGGCTTGTCGTCCAAGTCCGCGATGGGCGTGTAGCCGGAGGCGTCGAAGCCCTTGGTGTCCTTGCCGAACGTGTCGCTGTCGATCGTCCGCGTGCCGTCGTCGAAGTGGTGAACTCCTCCGCCAACGCCACTCGCCGAGTAGAACCCGTCGTCGGAGTAGCCGCCAGATGTCCTCGAGCGGTCGTCGTGAGTAGCCACGCACCCGCACGTTAGGAGGTTCGGAGGACGTCCGCGAGCGTCCGTTCAGTCGGCCTGATTCACCCGAATGGGCTAATAATCGCCCTTGACCAGGTTTCGGGGCTGCTCGCCGCGCGCGAACCGGCCGACCTCGGCGGCCACCACGGCGTACGCGCGCTCGGCGTGGCCCGTGCAGCTGCCGGCCACGTGCGGCGTGAGGAACAGGCCGGGTGCCGTCCACAGTGGATGGTCCGACGGCAGCGGCTCCGGCTCGGTGACGTCCAGCGCCGCGCGCAGCCGCCCCGAGGACAGCTCGGCCACCAGCGCGTCGGTGTCGACCACCGCGCCGCGCGCCGCGTTGACCAGGATCGCGCCGTCCTTCATCCGGGAGAGGAACTTCGCGTCCACCATCCCGGTGGTCTCCTCGGTCAGCGGCACCACGACCACCACCGCGTCGAACCCGCCGAGCAGGTCGGGCAGCTCGTCCACGCCGCGCACGCCGGGCCGGGCGGTGCGGCCGACCAGGGTCGCGGTCGCGTCGAACGGCTCCAGCCTGCGCCGGAACTGCTCGCCGAGGTCGCCCGCGCCGACGACGAGCACCTCCTTGCCCTGCAACGTCTCCGTGAGGTGGTAGTCCCAGCGGCGTTCCTGCCTGGCCCGCTCGAACACCGGGAAGTCCCGGTAGATCGCGAGCAGCGCGCCGATCGCCCACTCCGCCGTGCTGCCGCCGTGCGCGCCGCGACACGTCGACAGCATCACACCATCGGGTACGACGCCGATGAACCGCTCGGCGCCCGCCGACAGCAGTTGCACCAGCTTCAACGACGGCAGTCGGCCGAACACCTCACGCGGGTCCGTGCCCAGCAGGAACTTCGGCACCAGGACTTCCGCGTGGGCGGCCTCGGCGGGCAGCGGCTGCCCCGGCTCGTAGCGGACGGGCCGCACACCCTCCACGTCGGACAGCACGCGGACACCCAGGTCGTCGGGGACCAGCACGGTAAGGCTCACGGGACCGCACGTTACGGCACACTTGCCGGCATGCGGGAGCACGACGTCTTCTCCGCGGACGGCACGCGGATCAGGTTGTGGCGCACCGACGCGGACGGGCCGGACGTGCTGCTCAGCCACGGCCTCGGCGCCGTGCCGACGGCGTGGCCGGAGCTGCCGTCGGCCCGCGTGCACGGCTGGTACCACCGCGGCACGCTCGACTCGGACCGGCCGGCCGACCCGTCCCGCGTCGAGCTGGCCGACCACGTCGCCGACGCGCTGGCCGTGCTGGACGACGGCGGCGTCGAGCGGTGCGTGGTGATGGGCTGGTCGATGGGCGTGACGGTGGCCGCCGAGCTGGCGCTGCGGCACCCCGACCGGGTGACCGGCCTGCTGCTGGTCACGGGCGCGCCGGGTGACACGTTCGCGAGCGTGTTCGGCCTCCCCGGCGTGCCGGAGCCGGTGCGGCGGCTGCTCGGCGTGGGCGGGCTGACGGCGTTGAAGGCCGCCGCGCCGCTGCTGGACGCCGTGCTGCACCGCGTGCCGGTGCCGGACGTCGGCGGGCCGCTGCTCGGGTCGCTGCGCCGCTACCTCCGGCACGACTGGGGCTGGTACCTCACCCTCGCGCTGGCGCTGGGCCGCACGCCCCGGCTCGACCTGACCGGCGTGACGTGCCCCACAACGGTGCTGGCGGGCCGGTACGACTTCCTGGCCTCGGCCGACGGCGTGCTCGGCCCCGTCGCCGCCCTGCCGCAGGCCAGGGTGCGGGTGCTGCCGAACACGCACTTCCTGCCGCTGGAGGACCCGCGGGTGGTGGTGGAGGAGTTGGAGCTCCTGCTCGACCGGGCCGACGCCGTGCGCCGGGCCGTGCACGACGACGTGGAAGGGCCGCTCACCCCGCGTTCACGGCCGCGCGCTTAACCTGGGACCCGTGTCACGACTGCGTGGAGTGCTGATCGGTTCGGCCCTCGGCCTGCTGGCCGCGGGCTGCGCGAGCTTCCCCGAGCAGCCGGGACCGGCGGGGTGGAGCGCGGCCCAGCAGCTGACGCCGCAGGCCGGGCCGGTGCCCGAGCTGCCCGGCGAGCTGCCGAAGGGCCCCGTCCAGGGCCAGCAGCCCGGCCAGCAGCCGACGCCCGTGCCACCGCCGCAGGGCTGCAAGGACTTCAACCCCGCGGTCGTCGGCACGTGCCTGAACCCGATCTCCGGCGTGGCGCTGACCGACGTCAACCAGACCACCGGCGCGGTGACGGCGCTGGCCGCCGAGCGCGCCACCGGGCGGCTGCTCAGGGTGACCAAGGACGTCGACCCGGTCGAGGTGGCCAAGCTCGACGTGGACGCGGCGGGCGACGGCGGGCTCACCGGGCTCACGCTGTCGCCGACGTTCGCCGAGGACCAGCTCATCTTCGTGTACGTGACCACCGCGACCGACAACCGGGTGCTGCGGATCGCGCCGGACGACGTGCCCAAGCCCGTGCTGACCGGCATCCCGAAGGGCCCGACCGGCAACCGGGGCGTGCTCGCCTACGACCGCACCGGCGCGTTGCTGGTGGCCACCGGCGACGCGGGCAACCCCGGTGCGGCGGCCGACCCGAACTCGCTGGCCGGGAAGGTGCTGCGGATCGACGCCACGGGCCAGCCCGCGCGCGGCAACCCCACGGCGGGCTCGCGGGTGCTGGCGAGCGGCCTGAAGTCGCCGGGCGGGCTGTGCGTGTCCGGCGACGGCACGAAGACGTGGGTGACGGACGCGGGCGCGACCGCCGACCTGCTGTTCCGGGTCGAGCCGGGCAAGGCGCTCGGTGACCCGGCGTGGTCGTGGCCCGAGCGCCCGGGCGTCGCCGGCTGCGCGTCGTTCTCGAATGCGGTGATGGTGGCCGCGAGCGCCACCCCCGGCGTGCTCAACCTGCCGATGAACCCGGACGGCAGCTTCACCGGCAAGCCCGAGGCGGGGATGCAGGGCGAGGACGGCTTCGGCCGCCTCGGTCCGCTGCTGATGCTGGACGACACGACCGCGCTGTCGGGCACGGTGAACAAGAACCCGGGCGGCGCGCCGGTCTCCAGCGACGACCGCGTGGTGATCATCGTGCGCGAGGGCGGCCCCGTCGGCGGCAAGGACTGACGTCAGGGCTCGCGGTGAGGTAGGGCGCCGCGGCGCGGGTCAGGGAGCCGTCGTGCGGTAGATGGCGTCCGCCACCTGCCAGTACAGCCCCTTCGGGTGGTCGCGGAACAGCGGTTCGGTGCCGAACAGCACGGCCCGCGCGCCCCGCGGCGACGTGCCCGCGACGACCGCCGCCTGCCCGGCCGCGTCCCGACTGCCCCCCGAGCCGTCCGGGCGGGTCGCCCAGTGCCCGGCGACGAGGCCCTGGTACCGCTGCCGCGCGCTCACCCCCGGCCCGAGATCGGTGAACCAGTACGGCGCGTAGACGAACGAGTGGCCGACCGCGCCCGCCTCGTCCAGCACCGAGACGACGCCGTTCGCGTCCTCCCGGCCCGCGACCGCCCGCACCGGCAGCACGCCCGCGTCGGCGTTGAACCGCACGCCCGTCGCGCCGCGCGTCACCACGCCCCCGCGGGCCAGGAACCCGTCGACCGCCGCCTTGGCCGGCGCGCCGAGCTGGTCGTACCGCAGCCCCGACGACACGAGCAGCACGTCGACACCGGACAGGTCGAACCCCTTGTCCAGCACCGCGGTCGACACCGGCCGGATGTCGAAGCCCATGTCCCGCAACGCCTTCAGCTCGTCGGCCGCCACCGCGCCCGCCACCACGGGGCGCCGCAGCGGCGCACCGCCCGGCGCCGCCGCCGTGAACCGCGCGCCGTACCGGTCCGACACCTCCTCGACCGCCGACCGCGCCGACGCGGGCGCCACGATCGTGCCGTCGTCCTGCCTGCGCAGCTCCACACCCCGCGCGAGCAGGTCGTTCACCGCCGAGACGTCCTTGCCGTCGGCCAGCACCAGCGCCAGGTCGCTACCCACGGGAGCCTCCAGCGAGCCCGTGGGCGACGCCGCCGGCACCTCGCGCCCGCGCACGTCCAGCGGCCCGTCCCGCACGACGTCCACCGACGCGCCCCACAGCAGCCGGTGGCTCCAGCCGCTGATGTCGTACATGACCGGCACCTGGTCGGAGATGTCCCGGCCGGCCTCCAGCATCACGTTCGCGAGCGCCCGCTTCGGCTGGCGCAGGTCGACCACGTAGGACCCGGCCGGGTAGGACCGGTCGCCCAGGGTGAACGGCCGGTCGGCCCGCTTCACCCGGACGTCGTGCGCCACCAGGTGGTCGACCAGCCGTGCGGCGGCCTGGCCGGACCGCTGCCCGTCACCCACCGGTATGACGTACGCGCGCGGGAACTCCGTCGTGTAGCGGTCTTCGGGGCCGAAACCGGGCACGAAACCGTCCGGCACGGCCCGCTGCGGCTCGCCCGCCAACCCGCGGCGGAACATCTCGATCTGGTTGTCCACCATCGCGGACCGGTGCTCGTTCACGTACGTGAGCGCGCTGCGGATCGTCGCCTCGACCACGTCGGTGTTGATCGCCGAACGCCGCCGCAACTCCGTCACCGGCTGTGTCGCGTAGTCGGTCCGGTTCACGCGCATGGGGATCTCGATCGTGTAGGACACCGCGCCGTGGTACATCGAGTACTGCGCGGTGTAGATCGGCGCCCAGCCGTCCCACACGCCCGGCTCGTAGTCGCGGAACGGGATCTCCGGCGTGGCCGCCTCGGGGTGGCCGAGCGCCTGGACCGCGTCCTCCATCCGCAGGCCGCCCGCGTAGCCGTGCCTGATGTAGAGGTCGAAGTCGTAGTTCTGGCCGTGCGGCGGCGTGGTCGGCTCGATCAGCGTGTTGGCCACGTAGCCGTGCTCGTCGAGCACCAGCAGCGGCTGGATGCGCTTGACGACGTCCCGCATGGCCCGCGACTCCGGCTGCGACGAGGTGGCGAAGTCGCGGTTGAGGTCGAACCCGGCCGCGTTGGCGCGGGTGCCGGCCACCCGGCCGTCCGGGTTCGCGGTCAGGTTCACGTAGACCCGGTGGCGGCGCAGGAAGTCGCGGGCGGCCGGGTCGAAGGCGAGGTCCTCGATGACGCGCAACGCGCCGTCGGTGCCCTCCCACTCGTCACCGTGGATGTTGGCGTTGATCCACACCGGGGCCTTGTAGCCGGTGCGGAGGAAGATGTCGCGGGCGGCGTCGGCCGGGTCGTTCTCGATCTCGTCGCGCCACGCGTCCTGCCTGCGGGTCTCCGCCGGCGTCTCGGGTGCGGTGAGCGTGACCAGGTAGAGGTCGCGGCCCATCGTCGAGCGGCCGACGACCTCGACGGACACCCGGTCGCTGCGCCGTTGCAGCTCGTTGAGGCGCGGCGCGAGCGCGTGGTACGGCGCCAGGCCCAGCTTGATCGCCCGGTCGGCCTGGTCCTCCGGGAACGCGCGGAGCCGGGTGCGGCGCGGGTAGCCGGGGTTGGCGTCGGGCCAGTTGTCGCCGCGCGCGGTGGCGTGCGACGGCGGGTCGACGGCGGCGACCTGGTTGCGCTCGGGCCCGTTGCCCGGCTCGTGCGCCCGGCCGACCGCGGGCGCGGCGGTCGCGGGGGTGGTCATCGTGGCCAGCAACAGCACCGTGAGCGTCAACCAGCGCACCGGGCCCCCTAGGGGTGATCGCCGAAGAACTCCTCCACCCTGACTAGTGGGTGCGGGTGATCCAGGTCAACCGGTCGAATGGCTGGTCAGCCGCGCTACCCCGACCCGAGGCACACGAACGGGCGCCGCAGCGGGTCGACGGCGACCGCCTCGGCCAGCGCCACCGCCGGCGACGCGCCGCCCGCGAGGTTGCGGTGGAAGTCGGCCATCGCCGCCGCCGACGGCTGGTCGCCGACCCGGCTGGACGCGGCGATCACCGTCCGCGCGCCGCCGGCCAGCAGCGCACCCGCGAACCCGAGCGGCTCGTCGCCGGGCCGCACCCGGTTCAGCGCCAGCTCGCACGCGGCCAGCACGACCTGGTGCGGCGGGCGGCGCACCCGGCCGATCTCGTGCGCGAACATCGCGCCGTCCACCAGCTCCAGCCGGGAGAACAGCGCGTTCTCCGGCTCGTGCTCGCCGTGCGCGGCGATGTGCGCCAGCTCGACCCCGTCCAACGCCGCCAGCACCGCGCCGACCTTGGCCTCCTCGACGCCGAGCAGCGTCGCGTCGCCGTGGTAACCCGCGAGCCGGTCGATCTCGCCCTGCGCGGCCTGCAAGCCGGGACCGCGCACCAGCAGCACGCCCTCGACGTGGTCGCGCTCCTGCCGGATCGCCGACACCCAGGCGGTGGCCGACGGCACCGCCGTCGTCGGCCGGTTCACGCAGGTGGGCAGCACGCCCCACGGCACCACGTACAGCGCGCCGGTCGGCACCACGACCAGGGACCGGTCGCCGATCATCGGCGCCAGCGGGCCCAGCAGCAGCCGGTCGAGCTTCTCCGCCTCACGGCGCGCCGACGCCGAGATGACCTCCGCCAACGGCGGCGGCAGGTGGTCGGGCGCGAGCGCGTTGAGGTCGGCGTGCAGGCGGCGCGCGCCCTCGGTGGCGTCGGCGGCCGACCCGAGGCGCACCATGCGCACCCGAGCGCCCGCGAACACCACGGCGACCAGCTCGTCGCCGGACACCGCGAAGCTCACCATCGCCCGCCCGTCCAGCCGGGACAGCACCTCGTCCGGCGTGACGACGGGGCGCGGCGTGCCCCACGGGCTGGCGCTCCAGCCCATCCGGGTGGCGGTGCGCTGGCTCGCCTTGAGCCGCGACTCCAGCTCACCGGTCGGCAGGCCGTCGAGTCGGGCCCGCAGCAGCGCCCGGCTCAGCGTGCGCACCTCGGCGATCCGCTCGCCCAGCTCGGAGTCCACAGTGGACACGGCTGGGTCGTACCGGTACAGCTGGGCCCTGGTGCGCTCCAGCCAGGTGAACAGGCGCTTGGCGTTGGCCGCCGAGTCCGTGCCGGCCAGCACCAGCCGCACGGCGAGTTCGCCCAGCTCACGGCCGTGCACGGCGGTGCCGGACACCAGTTCCAGCCCGCCGAGCCGGTCCCGCATCCGACCCAGCTCGGCCAGCCCCGCCTTGGCCTGCGCCAACGCCACCCGCTGGTTGCCGCGGGCCAGCGCCAGCTCCGCCCGGCACAGCCGGAGCAGCATCCGGTGGTCGATCGGCGTGATCCGGCGCGTCTTGGGCACCCTGCGCAGCAGGTCGGCGCCGCGGTCCGGGTCGCCGCGCCGGATCTCCAGCCGTGCGGCGAGCACCAGCGCGAACGCCGCCTGGTCGTGCAGCTTCAGCCCGGCCAGCTCGGCGGACAGCCCGACCGCCCGCCGCACCACCCCGACAACCGGGCGCCGCGAGCCGAGCGTGCGGACCACGTCCACCCGCAGCGCGATCAGCCCCGCCACCGCCGCCCACGCCGGGCTGCCGCGCCTGACCAGCTTGCGCTGCGCCGAGGTCGCCATCCGCCGGGCCAGGACGAGGTCACCGTCCTGCAACGCCGCCGCCGCGCGGAACAGCTCGGCCTCGGCGACGTCCTGCCCGATGCGCTGGCGGCGCAGCTCCGGCAGCACCTCGTCCAGCAGCCGGCCCGCCTCGTCGGCCAGCCCGACGCTGATCATCGCCTCGGCCTGGTCGATGCGCAGGCGCAGCAGCAGGCCGGGTTCGAGGTCCTGGAACGCCCGGTTGGCCTCGTGGTAGTGGCGCAGGGCGGCCGGGATGTCGCCGGCGCGCTGCACCGCGTTGCCCAGCGCGTGCTTGGCGATCGCGGCGCGCAGCGGCAGGCCGTGCGCGTCGGCGAGCTCGACCGCGCGGTCGAGGTCGCGGGCGGCCTTGTCGTAGCGGTGCACCTCGCCGTGCGCGTTGCCCCGGTTGGACAAGGCCAGCGCGAGCAGGTCGACGGCTTCGGGGTCGGCGTGCGCGGACAGGCGCCGTGCGCTGCGCTCGATCTCGCGGTCGAGCTGGGCGATGCCCTCGTCGATGCGGCCGACCCGGCACAGCAGGGCCGCGCGGTTGAGGTTGACCAGGGTGGACAGGTGGGCGCGCAGCTCCTCGTCCCGCAGCCCGGCGAGCTCGGCGTCGACGCCCGCGAGCTGGGTGAGGCCGTCGTCGACCTTGCCCGTCTCGGCCAGGCAGAACGCCAGCGTGTTGAGCAGCCGGGTGCGGACCTCGAGCCGTTCCTGCGGGTCGATGCCGGGAGCCTCCAGCAGCGCCAGCCCCCTGCGCATCTGCCGGATGGCGGACGGGTGGCGGTCGGCGGTGGCCGCGTCCAGCGCGCTGCGGTGCAACTGCCGGGCCCGTCTGACGGCGTGATCCGGTCCGGAGGAGCCACGCGTTTCGCCAGGCACGGTCATATGAGATCACAAGCGGCAGAGGAATGCCGCCGACCTGTGGCCGGCGGCATTCAGCGTGACGTCACCGTGATTGTCGGTGACCCGTATTACTTCGTCTGGGTGGCCGCAGCCGGCTCGTCGGTGGTCGGCTTGTACGGGCCGCCGTTCGTCTCCGGGTCGCCGGTCGGCTTGTAGGGGCCGCCCATCGGCTTCACGAGCCGCTCGACCTCGGGGTCGTCGGTGGTCGGCTTGTACGGACCGCCGGTCGGCTCCACCCCACCGATGTCGACCAGGTCCGTGGTGGTCTGATCGGTGTCGGTGAACTGGTCGACGACTTCGCCCTCGATCGCGTCGATCTCGGCGACGAGCTTCGGGTCAGTGCGGGTCATGACGTTGCCTCCCCTACAACGGGATCCCCTGATCGGGGCATCCTCGGCGGCTGATCCAGGTCGTTTCGGTGGCCCCCCGGCCCTGCCGAACGGCCCAAGCCTGACACAGATGGACGCACCTGGGGAGGTGGAAATTTACCGAGAGCGACCAACAAGTCGATCTTGAGCTTCGCTGACCAGCACGGGAGCGGCCGTTCGGAAAGTGTTACCACTCGAATGGAGGAATGTGTTAACAGGCTGCAGGCACCCAGGGTCCGCAATAAGGCGAGTCCACCCGGTCCGCCCGACGTGGAATCACACACCGGTCATTTCCCGTTCGGACACGGGCCGTCCCGAAATGGTGACCAGGGGTGTTCGAGTAGGACGAATCGCGAATGGACCGCTCGCCCGCGGACCATCCCCTCACGGACGCGAAAACGGCGGTGGGGGGTTGGGCCCGGCCGCGCGGCCGCCCCCCCCCCCCCCCCCCGCCCGCGGGGGGGGGGGGGGGCCCCGCCCCCGCCCCCCCCCCCCCCCGCCGGACCGAACCCTACGAACAGCGGGCGATGATCAGCTCGCGCACGCGCTTCGCGTCCGCCTGGCCCTTCGTCGCCTTCATCACCGCGCCGACGATCGCGCCCGCCGCCGCCACCTTGCCGTCGCGGATCTTCGCCGCCACGTCCGGCTGCTGGGCCAGCGCCTCGTCCACCGCCTTCTCCAGCGCGGAGTCGTCCGAGACGACCTTCAGGCCGCGCGCCTCGACGACGGCCTCGGGCTCGCCCTCGCCGTCCAGCACGCCGGTGACGACCTCGCGCGCGAGCTTGTTCGTCAGCTCACCGGAGTTCACCAGCCCGACCACCCGCGCGATCTGCGCCGGCGTGATGCCGAGCTCGGCCAGCTCGACGCCGCGGGCGTTGGCCTCCTTGGTCAGGTAGGCCACCCACCACGACCGGGCCTCGGCGGGCGTCGCGCCCGCCTCCACCGTGGCCGCCACCAGGTCCACCGCACCCGCGTTGACCAGGTCGCGCAGCTCGGCGTCGGTCAGCGACCACTCCTGCTGCACCCGCTTGCGGCGCTCCCACGGCAGCTCCGGCAACGTGCCGCGCAGCTCCTCCACCCACTCGCGCGACGGCGCGATGGGCACCAGGTCGGGCTCCGGGAAGTACCGGTAGTCCTCCGCGGTCTCCTTCGTGCGGCCCGACGAGGTGGACCCCGTCGACTCGTCGAAGTGCCTGGTCTCCTGCGTGATCGTGCCGCCGGCCGCCAGCACCGCCGCCTGGCGGGTCATCTCGAACCGCACCGCCCGCTCGACGCTGCGCAGCGAGTTCACGTTCTTGGTCTCGGTGCGCGTGCCGAACTCGGTCGCGTCCTTGGCCATCAGCGACACGTTCGCGTCGCAGCGCAGCGAACCCTGGTCCATCCGCACGTCCGACACGTCGAGCGCCTTCAACAGGTCGCGCAACGCCGTGACGTAGGCGCGCGCCACCTCGGGCGCGCGCTCGCCGGTGCCCTCGATCGGCTTGGTGACGATCTCGATCAGCGGCACGCCGGCGCGGTTGTAGTCCAGCAGCGAGTGCTCCGCGCCGTGGATGCGGCCGTCCGAGCCGCCGACGTGCAGCGACTTGCCGGTGTCCTCCTCCATGTGCGCGCGCTCGATCTCGACCCGGAACAGCGAGCCGTCGTCCAGCGTCACGTCCAGGAAGCCGTTGAACGCGATCGGCTCGTCGTACTGCGAGGTCTGGAAGTTCTTCGGCATGTCCGGGTAGAAGTAGTTCTTCCGGGCGAACCGGCACCACTCGGCGATCTCGCAGTTGAGCGCCAACCCGATCCGGATCGCCGACTCCACCGCCTTGCCGTTGACCGCGGGCAGCGCACCCGGCATGCCCAGGCAGACCGGGCAGACCTGCGTGTTCGGCTCGCCGCCGAAGACGTTCGCGCAGCCGCAGAACATCTTGGTGTTGGTGTGCAGCTCGACGTGCACCTCCAACCCCAGCACCGGGTCGAAGCGCTCGATGACCTCGGCGTAGTCCATCAGCTCGTGCACCGACGTCATGCCTTCCCGTCCTTCCGCAGACCCCGCACGGCCAGCGCCGCGCCCGTGATCGCCACCAGGATGCTCGCCGCCGCGTTGGCCAGGGCGAGCTTGTCGTTCTTGCCGCGTGCCGCCTTCAACGTGGAGAACGCGCTGGTGGCCGCGCCCGCGGCGCCGACGAGCGCGAGGACCGTCCGCACCCGTCCTCCCGGTCCCCGCTTCACCTGGCACCCGCCAACTGCGGCACGCCGCTGATCACGGTCGCGCCGAGCGCCGCGTCCCGCGCCACCTCGTACGCCGCCGCCACCCGGTACATCCGGTGGTCCTGCAACGCGGGCGCCATGATCTGCAG
The DNA here is from genome assembly GCF_020859565.1 of Saccharothrix luteola. Classification (GTDB taxonomy): domain Bacteria; phylum Actinomycetota; class Actinomycetes; order Mycobacteriales; family Pseudonocardiaceae; genus Actinosynnema; species Actinosynnema luteola. The sequence continues at coordinate 172,494 of NZ_JAJHUO010000010.1, forward strand.
GCCGACCGGCAGGCCGTCGTCGTCGGACAGTCCGCTCGGGACGCTCATGGCCGCGTTGCCGGCCAGGTTCGCCGGGATCGTGCACAGGTCGGCCTTGTACATCGCCATCGGGTCGTTCGTGCGCTCGCCGATCGGGAACGCGGTGGTCGGCGTGGTCGGCGAGACCAGCACGTCCACGGTGGCGAACGCGGCGTCGAAGTCGCGGCTGATCAGCGTGCGCACCTTCTGCGCCGAGCCGTAGTAGGCGTCGTAGTAGCCCGACGACAGCGCGTACGTGCCGATCATGATGCGCCGCTTCACCTCGGGGCCGAAACCGGCCTCGCGGGTCAGCGACATGACCTCCTCGGCGCTGCGGGTGCCGTCGTCGCCCACCCGGATGCCGTAGCGCATCGCGTCGAAGCGGGCCAGGTTGGACGACGCCTCGCTCGGCGCGATCAGGTAGTACGCGGGCAGCGCGTAGTCGAAGCTCGGGCACGAGACCTCGACGACCTCCGCGCCCAGCTGCTTGAGCTGCGCCACGGCCGCCTCGAAGCTGCGCAGCACGCCCGGCTGGTAGCCCTCGCCGCTGAACTGCGTGACCACGCCGACGCGCACGCCGGACAGGTCGCCGTTCGCGCCCTCGCGCGCGGCGGCCACCACGGGCGGGACGGGCGCGTCGATCGAGGTGGAGTCCATCGGGTCGTACCCGGCGATGACCTCGTGCAGCAGGGCCGCGTCCAGCACGGTCCGGGCGCACGGCCCGGCCTGGTCCAGCGACGACGAGAACGCCACCAGCCCGTACCGCGACACACCGCCGTAGGTGGGCTTCACGCCGACCGTGCCGGTGACCGCGCCGGGCTGGCGGATCGAGCCGCCGGTGTCCGTGCCGATCGACAGCGGGGCCTGGAACGCGGCCAGCGCCGCCGCCGAGCCGCCGCCCGAGCCGCCCGGGATGCGGTCGGTGTCCCACGGGTTGCGGGTCGGGCCGTAAGCGGAGTTCTCGGTGGAGGAGCCCATCGCGAACTCGTCCATGTTGGTCTTGCCGAGGATCACCACGCCGGCTTCCTTCAACCGGCGGGTGACCGTGGCGTCGTAGGGCGGGATCCAGCCCTCGAGGATCTTCGAGCCGACCGTGGTCGGCACGCCCTTGGTGGTGAGCACGTCCTTGAGCGCGATCGGCACGCCGGCCAGCGGGCCGACGTGGGCCCCGGCGGCGATGTCCTCGTCGACCTTGCGGGCGGCGGCGAGCGCGCCCTCGGTGTCGACGTGCAGGAACGCGTTGACCGCGCCGTCGACCTCGGCGATCCGGTCGAGGTGCGCCTGGGCGACCTCCACGGCGGAGACCTCGCGGCTCGCGATCTTGGCCGCGAGCTCCGCGGCGGTGCTGCGGATCAGACTGTTCATGATTCCGCCTCCGCGCGGAAGATAACGTCGGCGGTCATGCTTCCTCCCCCAGGATGCGGGGCACGCGGAAGCGTCCGTCCTCGGCGGCGGGGGCGCCCGCGAGCGCCTGCTGCTGACCGAGGCTGGGACGCACCACGTCCTCGCGGAACACGTTGGTCAGCGGAACGGCGTGCGAAGTGGGCGGGATGTCCGCGGTGGCGATGTCGCCCACCGTGGCCACCGACTGCAGGATCACGTCCAACTGGCCGGCGAACAGGTCCAGCTCGTCGTCGGTGACGGCGAGCCTCGCCAAGCGGGCCAGGTGCGCGACCTCGTCGCGGGAGATGCTGGGCACCTCGTCAACCCCCGTGGGTCGGTTTTTCGGATTTGGGACCTGCCGAGTCTATTGGCTGGTCAGGCCGACCTCCGACCGGGTTACCCGCGCTCGCGCGCGGGGGTGCGCGATTTTACCCGTGCGCAACGCGCCTGGTGGGTCGGAAAGCGAAGCTGCGTCTGCGAGAATCATCGACCGGCGAGTTTCCACCTCGATGCTCCACCACAGCCTTTGGAGGCGTGCACCGTGTCCTTCCTGATCCGGGTCCAGCTCCCGGACCGTCCCGGCACCCTGGGCGCGGTCGCCTCCGCGCTCGGCGAGATCGGGGCCGACATCCTCAGCGTGGACGTGGTGGAGCGCGGGGCGGGCCTGGCCATCGACGACCTGGTGGTCGAACTGCCCTCCGGACGGCTGCCCGACGTGCTGATCACGGCCGCGGAGTCCATCGAAGGCGTCGAGGTGGACGCGGTCCGGCCGTACGCCGGCGTGCTGGACACCCACCGCGAGCTGGAGCTGGTGGAGGAGGTCGCCGAGGACCCCCGCAACGGGCTCGCGGTGTTCACCGAGGGCGTGCCGAAGATCATCCGTGCGGGGTGGGCGGTGGTCGTGTCGTGGGACGGCGGCGTCGTGCACCGCCTGACCTCCTCGTCGGCCGCGCCCGAGACCAAGCTGCAGACCCCGCCGTGGCTGCCGCTGCCGCGCGCCACCGTCCTCGACGGCGAGGACTCGTGGGTCCCCGAAACGTGGCAGGAACTGGGCACCGAACTGGCCGCCACCCCACTCGGCAAGCCGGACCGCGTCCTGCTGGTGGGCCGCCCGGGCGGCCCGATGTTCCGCGCCGCCGAAGTCGCCCGCCTGGCCCACCTGGCCGGCATCGTCTCCGTCGTCCTCCCCGACTAACCGCGAGAGTCCTACGTTCGCGCCGCGAGAGTCCTACGTTCGCGCACCACGAGTTCAACGCTCAGGCATACCGGTCGGTCGGTCGAACGGTGAATTCAGGTGTCCTGAACGTAGGACTCTCGACGCTTGAGCGTAGGACTCTCGGGTTAGGTTTGGCGGCCCGTGGTGGCGACGGTGACGCCCAGGCCGATCATGGCCAGGCCGCCGGCGCCGCCCACCGCGGCCAAGCGGCGGGGTGAGCGGGCGAACCAGGTGCGGGCGGTGGCGGCGGCCAGGCCCCAGACGCTGTCGGACGCCACCGCGATGACGTTGAACACCAGCCCGAGCAGGAGCATCTGGGCGATGACGTGGCCTTGCGCGCGGTCCACGAACTGCGGCAGCACGGCGGCGAAGAACACGATCGTCTTCGGGTTCGCCACGCCGACCGCGAAGCCCTCCCACAACGTGCGCAGCCCGCCCTGCGCCGGACCCCCGGCGGTGAACGTCGCGTGCAGCGACCCGCGCTGCCGCACCGCCTTCACCCCCAGGTACACCAGGTACGCGGCCCCGGCCAGCTTCAACGTCATGAACACGACCGCCGAACGCTCCACGACCGCCCCGATGCCGAACGCGACGGCCACGACCAGGGCATAAGCGCCGAGCGTGTTCCCCAGGACCGTGATCAGGGCAGCCCGACGACCCTGCGCCAACGCCCGTCCGACCACGAACAGGACGCTGGGCCCCGGTATCACGATCAGCAGGAACGACATGGCCGCGAAGGCGAGGAGCCGGTCGGTGGACACCATGGCGCAACGAAACCACGGCACGCGACCGCGCTACCAGTGCTTTTCGCGCGTGAGAGCCAGCTTCACCAGCTGCGCGTTGTCCGCGGCCTGCGTGCCGTCACGCAAGGTGAGCGTGTCCTCGAGGCCGATCCGGGTGTCCAGCCCGCGCGTCACCGCGTAGTCCAGCACCGGCCACGCGCTGTCGTCCTCACCGTGCAGCAGGATCGGCGCCCCGAGCGGTCCGAGCAGGTCCAGCAGCCGTGCCGCGTCCTGCGCGGTCTCCCCCGGCTGCACCTCCGCCAACACCCGCACCGTCCCCGAAGGCACACCGACGTCCAGCAACGCCCGCGCCGCCTCGACGTGGAACACGCCCAGCTCGATGCCGATGCCCGCGTCGCGCAACGCGTCCGCGACGGCGAGCCACCCGTCCTCGTGCACGTTGACCGACGCGAAGTCCGGACGTCCCGCCGCCAGCCCCGCCCACCCGCGCACCAGCTCCGCCCGCCGCACGGGGTCCGGCACGATCCACGCGCCGGTCGTCACGCCGATCTCCGCCCGCGGCACCACGGACCGCACCACGGACACCGAAGTGGCGACCTCCGGGCCGGCCAGCACCTCCAAGCCCACCACGTCCCGCGGGTGCAGGTGGAACGACGTCACGCCCAACTCGCCGCACGCCGCGGCGTCGGCCGCCAGCTGCTGCGGCGTGATCGGCACACTAGGGTGGCTGCCCGGCTCACGGGCGCCGTTCAGACAGGCCTGGAGCACGAAACCCACCGAACCACAAGGTGTTGGATACCGCCATGCCGACGCTGACCTCAGCCCTCCTGCGCCACCACGCGGGCGCCAAGTCGTACTGGCGCGGGCTGACCTACCGGGACGCCGTGGTCGAGCTGGCCGTCCGCTCGCGGCACGTGGAAGGCGTCGTGGTCGGCGCGGCCGAGTACCGGGTGACGCTCCAGTGGGACGACACCCGCCTCGACGGCGCGTGCACCTGCCCGTACGGGTCGCAGGGCTTCTTCTGCAAGCACTGCGTCGCGGTCGGCCTCGTGCTGCTGGAACGCGGCCTGACCGTGCCACCGCCGGACGCGGAGGACGAGGAGCTGCGCGTCCGCCTCACCGAACTCGACCACGCGACGCTGGTGGAACTGCTCTACGACCGGGCCGCGCGGGACCGTTCGCTGCGCGACGAGATCATGCGAGTTCGAGGCTGAACCCGAGCGCGGTCACGTCGACGCCGGGCACCGGCCGCCAGTCGCGATCGGGCCGCCGCTGGAAACCGAGCCGCTGGTAGAGGCGGTGCGCCGTGGTCATGTGCTCGGAACTGCTCATCACCAACCGGTGGGCGCCGAGCTCACGCGCCCGCACGATCACCGCGCGCACCAACGCCTCGCCCACGCCGCGCCCGCGTGCCGACGGGCTCACCGCCAGCATCCGGAACTCCACCTCGCCGTCCCGGCTGACCTCGGCGTACGGGGTGCCGGGCCGGACCACCGTGACGGTGCCGAGCACGGTGTTCTCCACGTCCACCGCCACCAGCAGTTCCGCCTCACGGGCGCGGGTGCGCGTATCGACCAGCGTGTCGGCGTACCCGCCGGTGTGGCTGTCGATGTGGCGGTCGGCCTGGTAGGCGGCGACGGTGATCGCACCCGCCGCCGCCCACTCGTCTTCCCTGGCGGGCCTCACCACGATGTCGGCCATCTGGTTCCCTTCCACGTCATCGGACCGTCCCCGATTGTCGTCCAGACAACTGCCCCGACACGGTGCGATCAAGATTCCGGCCCGATGTCGTGCGCGGGACCTCCCGGGCGCCGCAAGAGTGCGGGTCGCGATGATGTGCCGATGAGCCGTCCCGGAGCGATCGAACTGCCCGACGGTGCTCTCGTGCGCGGTCGTGGACTGCGGAACCCGACGCCAGAGGGCACGCCGACTACGGGCTGTACCTGGGTTCGCCCCGGATGCGACGCGCGGTGATGGCGCGCGCGGACGTTCCCTCGTGGGAGCACGAGCGGGTCGAGTGGCCGGACTTCCGGCTGCCGAAGGCGCCCGGCGGACGCCGTGGTGCTGATCAGGGACCCGCACGCGCGGGCCGTGGCCGGTGAACGGGTCGAGGTGGCGTGTGGTGGCGGTGTCGGGCGGACCGGCACCGTGATCACTTGCCTGGCCGTGCTGGCGGGCGTCCCATCGGGTGACGTGGTCGCGTGGGCGCGGGCCCACTACAACCGGCGTGCGGTGGAAACGCCGTGGCAGAAGCGGTGGGTCGCGCGCTTCCCGCACGTGACGCCGGCGGGTTAATCGGTTGCGGACCGTTCTCGCCGGCTGCTTTCGTGGCCGGCGTCCCTGACACCTCACCGAGGAGGACGATCGTGGGAGCTGTCATGCCCTTCCAGAAGGTCGTAATCGCCTGTCTCGAAGAGGACGTGACGCTTGGTGCGAACGCCGAACCCGGGGATCCTGGCGCACGTCGACGCCGGTAGGACGAGCCTGACCGAGCGGCTGCACGCCGCCGGGGTCGTCGCCGAGGTGGAACGGGTGCTCGGCGTGCTTGACGGCCCGGTGCCGGCCAAGGACGACGACGCCGTGCTCGCGGCCTACCTCACGGGCACCCTGTCTACTTCGGGTCGGCGATCACCGGCGCCTGCGTGCCCCTGCGTGCCGGAGTTGCCGACGGGGTTGGCGGAGTTCCTGCCCCCGGCGTCCGGCGATCACGACGGGCCGGGCGCCCCGGGTGGTGTCGAGGGTGAACGCGGGGCCGGTGGTGAGCGGGTCGCGTTCGTGCGGGTGTTCTCCGGGACGGTGCGCTCGCGCGAGCGGGTCGCTGTGGGGTGTTCGAGCCAGGTGGGATGGCGTGCCGTGGCGCCGTTCGGGCGGGGCAGGTGGCGAAGGTGCGGGCCGGTTCCGGCGCGGTGGGGGCGATACCGCCGGGGAGCGTGCTGCGTCTGCGGCCAGATCAGAACCTGTTGCACCGCAAGGAATATCTGCTGCGCGTGACGCGGCGGACCAACTGACCCATGGGAGTGAACTTTGTCCAGCTATGACGTGATCGGTGATCCGGCGTTCTTCGGGAAGGTGTGGGCGGAGGACTACGACGACGGAACCGAGCTCGACCCGACTCCGGCGGTGGACTTCCTGGCGCCGATGGCGGGTGGGCGGCGGACTCTCGAGTTGGCGATCGGCACGGGGCGGGTGGCGTTGCCGTTGGCGGCGCGGGGTGTGCCCGTGGAGGGGGTGGAGGGTTCGGAGCTGATGGCGGCGAAGCTGGCCGCGAAACCGGGTGGGGCGAACGTCCCGGTGACCATCGGAGACATGGCCGACGTGCCGGTGACGGGCCGCTTCGCGCTCGTGTACCTGGTGTTCAACACGATCTTCAACCTGGTGGACGCCCGGCGGCAGGCGGACTGCTTCGCGAACGTCGCGCGCGTGCTGGAGCCGGACGGCGCGTTCGTGATCGAGACGTACGTGCCCGACCCGTCGCAGTTCCCAGGCGGCAAGCGGGTCCAGGCGCTGTGGGCGGACGTCGAGTCGGCCGCGATCGAGGTCTACGACGTCGACCTGGCGGCGCAGCGGTTCGTCAGCCAGAAGATCATCTTCACCGCCGACGGCATCCGCCTGAAGCCACACGCCCAGCGCTACACCTACCCCGGCGAACTGGACCTGATGGCCGAACGCGCCGGCCTGCACCTGACCGAACGCCACGAATCCTGGACCCGCCGCCCGTTCACCGGTGCCAGCAAGGGCCACATCTCGGTGTACCGGCCGATGTGACGTGCCGACTCCTCGCCCAACCCGTTCCGCGACCGCGGCGGGCTTCGCTCGGCCGGCTGTCCGCCCGGCCGGCTGAGCGGGCCGGATTGGGTTGGGCGGGCCCCGACAGGGTTACGCGGACAGGGTTACGCGGGCTCGGATCGAGCTGGGCCAGGCCGAGTCGGGCGGCCGGGGTCGGACCCCAGGGGCTGGGCCGGGTCATGCGGGCCGGGTTCGCAGGCCGGGCTTGGCAGCCGGATCGGTCAGGCCGGGTCGATCTGGCTGTGCCTGGTGCGCCAGGTCGGGTGAGCCGGCTCTGGTCAGACGGGTCGACTCGGGGGGGTCGGGCTGCTCGGGCGGGCCGAGTCGGGCGAGCCAGGCGGGCCGGGCCGGGCTGCTCGGGCGGGCCAGGTCGGACGGCGGTGTGGTGGCTGGGTTGGACCGGGTTTCGGGGCGGTGTTGTGTGGATGTTGGGGTGGGCGGTGGCGGGGTGGTGGCGGTGGTGGCGGGATGGAGCAGCGGGGGTTGGGCGGGGTGGAGGTGGGGGTTGGACGGGTTGGGGTGGGGGTTGGTTGCCGGCCTCGTTGTTTCAACCGACGTTTGAGGTTGGGGATAACGGCGTTTTGGTTCAGTCCTCCTGTCGTGATCACTCGATGGTGGTGGTTGTAGTTGGGGAAACTGCTGGTCAGGGCGTTGCGGGGGTTTGCGGTTGGGTGGCTGGGGTGGTGGAGTCGGTGGTGGGGGTTGGGAGGTCGGTGGGGTCTTGGGTGATGGTGGCGACTTTGGTGGCGGCTTCGGGGCCTTCGGTCAGCAGGACGCGGAAGCCTGCTTCGTCCAGCACCGGGACCTTCAGTTGTTCCGCCTTCTCCGCCTTCGAACCCGGCGACTCGCCCACGACGACGAACGCCGTCTTCTTCGACACGGAGCCCGCCGCCTTGCCACCGCGCGACAGGATCGCCTCCTTGGCCTCGTCCCGCGAGAACGTCTCCAGCGAACCCGTCACCACGATCGACAGCCCCTCCAGGTTGCGCGGGATCGAGGTGTCCCGTTCCTCGGCCATGCGCACGCCAGCGGCTCGCCACTTCGCCACGACGGCCTGCCGCCACGGGGTCTCGACCCACTCGCGCACGGCGGTGGCGATGGTCGGGCCCACGCCCTCGGCGGCGGCCAGTTCCTCCTCCGTCGCGGCGACGATGCGGTCCAGGGAGCCGAACTCCTGAGCCAGGGCACGGGCGGCGGTGGGGCCCACGTGCCGGACCGACAGGGCGACCAGGACCCTCCACAGTGGACGTTGCTTGACCGCCTCCAGGTTGTCCAGCAGCTTCACGGCGTTCGCGGTCAGGTCGCCGTCCTTGGTGCGGAACAGGTCGACCCGCGCCAGCTTGTCCGCGTCGAGGTCGAACAGGTCGCCCTCGTCGCCGTACACCGGGGACTCGACCAGCGCCGCCGCCGCCTCGAAGCCCAGCACCTCGATGTCCAACGCCGACCGCGACGCCAGGTACGCCAAGCGCTCGCGCAGCTGACCCGGGCACCCCGCCGCGTTGGGGCACCGGATGTCGACGTCCGCCTCCTTCATCGGGCGCAACGCGTGCCCGCACTCGGGGCACGTCAGGGGCATCTCAAACGCGTACGCGTCATCAGGCCGGGCGTCGATCACGGGACCCAGCACCTCGGGGATCACGTCACCGGCCTTGCGGATCACGATGCGGTCGCCGATCAGCACGCCCTTGCGCTTGACCTCACCGGCGTTGTGCAACGTCGCGCGGGCGACCGTCGAACCCGCCACCTTCACCGGCTCCATCACGGCGAACGGCGTCACCCGGCCCGTGCGCCCGACCTGCACCTTGATGTCCAGCAGGGTGGTGGTGGCCTCCTCCGGCGGGTACTTGAACGCGATCGCCCACCGCGGCGCGCGCGACGTGCTGCCGAGCCGCCGCTGCCACGCCACCTCGTCCACCTTGACGACCACGCCGTCGATCTCGTGCACGGCGTCGTGCCGGTGCTCGCCCCAGTGCGCGACGTGCGCGCCGACCTCCTCGAACGTGCCCAGCACCACGGTGTGCGACGACACCGGCAGCCCCCACGCCCGCAGCGCCTCGTAGGCCTCGGACTGCCGGGTCAGCTCGAACCCCTCGCGCTTGCCCAGCCCGTGACAGATCATCCGCAGCCGGCGCGACGCCGTGACCTTCGGGTCCTTCTGACGCAACGACCCGGCGGCGGTGTTGCGCGGGTTCGCGAAGGGCGGTTTGCCGGCTTCCACGAGCCGCGCGTTGAGCTCGAGGAAGTCCTCCACGGCGAAGAACACCTCGCCGCGCACCTCGACCAGCGCGGGCACGGGGTGCTCGTGGGTGCCGGTCAACGTCTCCGGCACGTCCGGGAGCGTGCGCACGTTGAGCGTGACGTCCTCGCCGGTTCGCCCGTCGCCGCGGGTCAGGGCTCTCACCAGGCGCCCGTGCTCGTAGAGCAGGTTGATCGCCAGCCCGTCGATCTTCAGCTCGCACAGGAAGTGCGCGTCCGCGCCGACCTCCTTGCGCACCCGCTCGAACCAGCCCTGCAGCTCCTCGGCCGAGAACACGTTGTCGAGGCTGAGCATCCGCTCCAGGTGGTCGACGGCCTTGAACTCGGTCGAGAACGTGCCGCCGACGAGCTGCGTGGGCGAGTCGGGCGTGGCGAGCCCGGGGTGCGCCTGCTCCAGCGCCTCCAACTCCCGGAGCAACGCGTCGAACTCGCCGTCACTGACCGTCGGCGAGTCGAGGACGTAGTAGCGGAACTGGTGCCCGCGCACCACCTCGGCCAAAGCGGCGTGCCGCTCGCGCACGTCGGCGGGCACGTCCTCGACGCCCTCGGCGGGCGCCTGGGCCGGGTTCAACGAGTCGCTGCTGGTCACGGCATGAGGGTAACCAGGGGGTCCGACAATTTCAGGAGCGATCCCCGGCGATCGCGCGGACCAGGTCGCGCAGTTCCAGCAGGCCGATCGTGCCCTCCGGCTCGGCGGACGCGGTTTCCACCCGGCCGAGTCTTTCACCGGCCAGTCGCTCACCCAGCGTGACGTCCAACGGGAGGAACGTCATGGTCTGCCTGGCCTTGTCGTCGAGGTCGGCGAACCCGGGGTGGTAGACGGCGACGTCGACCAGGCCGTCCGAGACCTGCGCGACCACCCGCACGTCGGCCAGTCGCAGCCGGCGCGGTCCGAGGTTGATGGTGACCAGGGTCGGGTCCGGCACCGCGGGCACCGAGTCGTGGTACTCCCAGATCATGTCCTCGGCGGGCGCGGCCCCGATCCACGCGTCGGTGTAGGGCCGCAGCTTCGGGTCTTCACGACCGGTGATCACCAGGGCGTAGATCGCCCGGTGGCCGCGTTCGAGGGAGAACTCCAGGTCGGGGTGCATCGCCGCGACCATCGCGCCCAGGTCGCCCTCCACCCGGTACGGTTCGCCGTCGCCCAGGGCCGCGCTCACGGTCGGCAGCAGCTCGAACCACTCCTGCCAGAACGCCGCCGCGGCCTCCGCCGGGTTGGGCAGGTGGACGGGCGCGGGTTCGGGTTCGGTGCGTCGGCGGAACCAGCTCATGGCTCCATTGAACTACGGCCGGACCGCGGCCGTGCCCGGAACTGCGGTGGCGCCGAGCCCCGGCGGTCGGCCACGGCGAGCAGTTCCGCCGCGGGTCCCACGAGCTTGCGCCCGCCCGGCCACACGGCGCGCAGCACGCGTCGCAGGTCGAGTTCCGCGGGCACTTCGACCAGCCGGCCTTCGGCGAGGTCGACGTCCACGGCGAGCACGCTCAGCACGGCGGGCGCGACCCCGGCGACCACCGCGCCGCGCACGGCCGTGGTGGAGCCGAGTTCCAGCGCGGGCGGGCACGCGTCGGGCAACGCCCGGTCGAGCGTGTCGCGGGTGCCGGAGCCGCGTTCGCGCATCACGAGCGGTGTCGCGGCCAGTTCCGGCGGGGTGAGCGGTCGGCGTCGGCGTGACCACGGGTGGCCGGGCGCGACGACCACCGCGAGCCGGTCCACGGCCACTTTCCGGGACGAGAGCCCTGGTAGCGGGCCTGGCGCTTCGACGAAGCCGAGGTCGACCGCGCCGTCGCGGACGAGTGCGCCGACCGTCTCCGAGTTCGTCACCCGCAGTCCCACGCGCAGGTCGGGTCGGGTGCGGCGCAGTTCGCCGATCCAGCTCGGCGCGAGGTGCTCGGCCACGGTCATGCTCGCGGCGACCCGCAGCTCGGCCTCCTGCTCCGACCGCAGCGCCCGCGCGCCCTCCACGAGGCCGGCGACCTCGTCCAGCACCCGCCGTGCCCGTTCGGTCACCACCACGCCCGCGGGCGTGAGCACGGAGCCGCGCCGGCCGCGGTCGACCAGCACGACGCCGAGTCGCCGTTCCAGTGTGGACAACCGCTTGCTCGCCGACGGTTGCGCGATGCCGAGGTGCTCGGCGGCCCGGCCGAGGCTGCCCAGCTCCCCGACGAGCACCAGCAGGCGCAGCGATTCGAGGTCCGGGGTCATAGCCACAGGGTATGACTGCGGCGTCGACGGCCGCCTACCGGAAGCGCCGGCGCCGACGGAGGCTGGACGGCGTGCTGATCGCCGCGTTGGTCCTGGGTGTGCTGGTGGGTGGACGCCTGCCGGATCTGACCGGCGTCACGCGCAAGCTGTTGCGCACCGGGGTGGTGCTGCTCGGTCTGCAACTCCCCGTTGTGCAACTGCTCAACCTGGGACCGGGCGTTCTGGTGGCGATCCTCGCGACGGTCTCGGTGACGTTCTTCGGCACGGTGGCGCTCGGCCGCCGGCTGGGCCTGCCGCGCGGCCTGTACATCCTCGTGGCCAGCGGTTTCTCGATCTGCGGCGCCTCCGCCATCGCCGCCGTCGAGGGCCGGGTCGACCGCGAGGACGAGCACGTGGCCACCAGCGTCGCCCTCGTCACCCTCTACGGCACCCTGGCGATGATCGCGTTGCCGCTGCTGAACGGCTCACCGCAGTGGATCGGGCTGAGCGTGCACGAGGTCGCGCAGGTGGCCGCCGCAGCACCGGCCGGCGGTCTGGCGACGGCGATGGCGGTGAAGCTCGGCCGGGTGGCGCTGTTGGCGCCGATAGTGGCCGGTGTCGGCGGTCGCGGCGCGCCGCCGGTGCCCGGCTTCCTGCTCGGTTTCCTGGCGTTGATGCTGGTCAGCCCGCTGGTGCCACCGGCCGTCCGGGACGTGGCCGGCACCGCGACGACGGTCGTGCTGGCCGCCGCGCTGTTCGGCCTGGGCACGTCGGTGCGCCTCAAGACCCTCGTGCGGACCAGCCCCAGGGCGCTCCTCCTGGGGCTGCTCTCCACGCTCCTGGTGTGCGGGACGGGTTACCTGTCGCTGCGGGTGGTGTGAGCGCGCAGCAGGTCGGCGTTCAGCCGGGCGATGGTGGTCAGCGGGATGCCCTTGGGGCACGCCGACGTGCACTCGCCGGTGTTCGTGCAGCCGCCGAAGCCCGACGCGTCGTGCTCGGCGACCATGTCCCGCGCCCGCGAGTAACGCTCCGGCTGTCCCTGCGGCAGCACGCCGAGGTGCGTCGCCTTCGCGGCGGTGAACAGCATGGCGGACCCGTTGGGGCACGCCGCCACGCACGCGCCGCAGCCGATGCACGCCGCCGCCTCGAACGCCGTGTCCGCGTCCGGCTTGGGCACGGGCGTCGCGTGGGCGTCCGGCGCGGACCCCGTCGGCACGCTGATGTACCCGCCGGCCGCCACGATCCGGTCGAACGCCGACCGGTCCACCACCAGGTCGCGCACCACCGGGAACGGCTCGGCGCGCCACGGCTCCACGGTCACCACGTCGCCGTCGCGGAAGTGCCGCAGGTGCAGCTGGCACGCCGTGGTGGCCTTCTCCGGCCCGTGCGCCATCCCGTTGATCATCATCCCGCACATGCCGCAGATGCCCTCGCGGCAGTCGTGGTCGAACGCCACCGGCTCCTGCCCGGACGTGATCAACCGCTCGTTGAGCACGTCCAGCGCTTCGAGGAACGACATGTCCGGTGACAGGTCGTCCATCGCGTACTCCACCAGCCGCCCGGTGGCACCGCTCTGCCGCCAGATCCGCAGGGTCAGCTTCACGAATAGCTCCGGGTGCTCGGCGTGACGTGCTCGAAGACCAGCTCTTCCTTGTGCAGCACGGGCGGTTGGCCCACGCCCGTGTACTCCCAGGCGGCGACGTAGGAGTAGTTCGCGTCGTCCCGCAACGCCTCGCCGTCCGGGGTCCGGCTCTCCGACCGGAAGTGCCCGCCGCACGACTCGGCGCGGTGCAGGGCGTCCACGCACATCAGTTCCGCCAGCTCGAAGAAGTCGGCGACGCGCCCGGCCTTCTCCAGCTCCTGGTTGAGCCGCTCGCCCGTGCCGGGCACCTTCACGCGCTGCCAGAACTCCTCGCGCAGCTCCGGGATCCGCTCCAGCGCCTTGCGCAACCCCTCCTCGTCGCGCTCCATGCCGCACTCGTCCCACATCAACCGGCCGAGCTCGCGGTGGAACGACTCGACCGTGCGGTCACCGTCCACGGCCAGCAACGTCTTCACCCGACCGCGCACCTCGGACACCGTGTCGGCCACGACCGGGTGACTGTCGTCGAGCGGTCCGAACGGCGCGTCGGCCAGGTAGTCGCCGATCACGCCGGGCAGCACGAAGTAGCCGTCCGCCAGGCCCTGCATCAACGCCGACGCGCCCAGCCGGTTCGCGCCGTGGTCGGAGAAGTTCGCCTCGCCGATCACGTACAGGCCGGGGATCGTGGAGCGCAGGTCGTAGTCGACCCACAGCCCACCCATCGTGTAGTGCACGGCGGGGTAGATGCGCATCGGCGTCCGGTACGGGTCGTCGCCGGTGATGCGCTGGTACATCTCGAACAGGTTCCCGTAGCGCTGTTCGACGGCGAGCGCCCCGAGGCGGTCGATGGCGTCGGCGAAGTCGAGGTACACGCCTCGCTTCTCGTCGGAGATGTTCTTGGCCGCCCGGGACGCGATGTCGCGCGGCACGAGGTTGCCGAACGCCGGGTACATGCGCTCCAGGAAGTAGTCCCGGTCCGCTTCGGGGATGTCGTTCGGCGCACGCGTGTCGTGCGGGTCCCGCGGCACCCACACGCGGCCGTCGTTGCGCAGGGATTCACTCATCAGGGTGAGCTTCGACTGGTGGTCGCCGCTGATCGGGATGCACGTCGGGTGGATCTGGGTGAAGCACGGGTTCGCGAACAGCGCGCCGCGCCGGTGCGCCCGCCAGATCGCGGTGGTGTTGCAGCCCTTGGCGTTGGTGGAGAGGTGGAACACGTTGCCGTAGCCGCCGGTGGCGAGCACGACGGCGTCCGCGAAGTGGGTGGACACCGCGCCGGTGACGAGGTCGCGCACGACGATCCCGCGCGCCCGGTCGTCCACCACGATCAGGTCGAGCATCTCGGTGCGCGGGTGCATCTCCACGCGTCCGGCGGCGATCTGCCGCTCCAACGCCTGGTAAGCGCCCAGGAGGAGTTGCTGTCCCGTCTGGCCCCGGGCGTAGAAGGTGCGTGAGACCTGCGCCCCGCCGAACGACCTGGTATCCAGCAGGCCGCCGTACTCGCGGGCGAACGGCACGCCCTGCGCCACGCACTGGTCGATGATCTCGACGCTGATCTGCGCCAACCGGTGCACGTTCGACTCCCGCGAGCGGAAGTCGCCGCCCTTGACGGTGTCGTAGAACAGCCGGTGCACGCTGTCGCCGTCGTTGCGGTAGTTCTTGGCCGCGTTGATGCCGCCCTGCGCGGCGATGCTGTGCGCGCGGCGCGGGCTGTCCTGGTAGCAGAACGACTTGACCTGGTAGCCGAGCTCGGCCAGCGTCGCCGCGGCCGAGCCGCCCGCGAGGCCGGTGCCGACCACGATCACGCTGCGGTTGCGCCGGTTCGCGGGGTTGACCAGCCGGGCGGAGAAGCGGCGGCGGTCCCAGCGGGTCTCGATCGGCCCGGCCGGCACGCGCTGGTCGGTGATCGGGGCGCCTTCGGTGTAGGTCCTGTCCGGGTAGGGCATGTCAGCTCACCAATCCGGTGAAGACGGCGAAGGGAACGGAGAGGAAACCGGCGCAGATCGCCACGGCGACGCCGAGGCCGATCACGCGCGAGGTGGTGACGCCGAGCGTCTGGGTGGCGCTCCACACGCCGTGGCGGATGTGGAAGCCCAGCGCGAGCACGGCGACCGCGTACGCCAGCACCACGTACCAGTGCTGGAAGTCGGCGACCACGTTCGCGTGGATCTCGCCGGGCACGCCGTGGGGGTTGAGCCACCCGACGGTGAGGTCGAGCAGGTGGTAGACCACGAACAGGGCGATGATCACTCCGCCCCAGCGCATGGTGCGGGCCGCGTAACTGCCCTGGACGCGCCTGCGGTGCTCGTACCGGCCCTTGGCCTTGCGCGCTCTCGCGGTCAGTTGGTACGCGGCGACGAAGTGCAGGCCAACGCACGCGAGCAGCGCGACCCGCGTCGGCCAGACCGCGCCGATCTCGCGCAGCCACCGGCCGTAGCCGTCGATCGCGTCCGCGCCGGAGAAGACGGTCAGGTTGCCGAGCATGTGCACGACGACGTACAGCAGCAGTCCGGCGCCGGTGACCGCCATGACGACTTTCTTGCCGACGGTGGTGCGGTAGAGCCCGATCGTGTCCACGTCGCTGACGGTAGGAACCGGCGTGACGAGTCGTCCAATACATCGTGAGCTGCCTGAAGATAGCCTGTGGCTATGACGCTGCAGCAGCTCGTGTACTTCCTGGCAGTGGCCCGGACGCGGCACTTCACGCGTGCGGCGGCGGAGGCGCGTGTGGCGCAGCCCTCACTGTCCAAGCAGATCCACGCGTTGGAGAAGGAGCTGGGCGCGGAGCTGTTCAGCCGGGCGCGGGGGA
This sequence comes from Saccharothrix luteola, assembly GCF_020859565.1. Taxonomy (GTDB): domain Bacteria; phylum Actinomycetota; class Actinomycetes; order Mycobacteriales; family Pseudonocardiaceae; genus Actinosynnema; species Actinosynnema luteola. Next base: position 188,469 of record NZ_JAJHUO010000010.1, read on the forward strand.
ACGTCACGTTGACGCCGGCGGGTGAGGCGCTGCTGCCGGTGGCCGCCCGGATCCTGTCCGATGTGGACACGGCGCGGCTGGAGGTGGCCGAGCTGGTGGGGCTGCGGCGGGGGCGGGTGCGGGTCGGTGCGACGCCGAGCCTGTGCGTCAGCCTGTTCGCGGACGTGATCAAGCGGTACCACGACGCGTACCCCGGGATCCAGGTGTCGGTGACGGAGGGCGGGTCGCGTGACCTGGTGGCGGCGTTGGAGGCGGGGCAGCTCGACCTGGCGCTGGTGATCGTGTCGCCGGCGGACGCCGATCGGGCGTTGACGGTGGTGCCGGTGCTGCGGGAGGAACTGGTGGTGGCGTCGGCGGCGCCGTTGGGCGTGTCCCGGATGCGGTTGACGGACCTGCGCGAGCAGCCGCTGGTGATGTTCCGGCCGGGGTACGACCTGCGGGAGACGACGTTGGCGGCGTGCCGGCAGGCGGGGTTCGAGCCGCGGTTCGCGGTGGAGGGCGGGGAGATGGACGCCGTGCTGCGGTTCGTTGAGGTGGGGTTGGGGGTGGCGATCGTGCCGAGCACGGTGCTGGCCACGCGGTCGTTGCACGGGACGCCGTTGACGCCGGCGACCACGCGGACGGTGGCGTTGGCGCACCGGACGGACGTGGCGCCGACGTCGGCCGGGCGTGCGTTCCAGAGCGTGCTGCTGGCGTTCCTGCGCGGGGCGGAAATGCCTTCGGGGGTTCACCTGGTGGGGTCGTAGGGTGCTGGGTCGTGCTGATCCGACGCGAGACCACCGCCGACACCCAGGCCGTCCACGACGTGACGGAGGCCGCGTTCGCGGCGCGACCGGGTGGGGAGGTGTGGCTGGTCGACGCGCTCCGGGCGGACCCCGGCTGGATCCCGGCCCTGTCCCTGGTCGCCGAGGTGGACGGCGCGGTCGTCGGTCACGTCGTGTGCACGCGCGGGTCCGTGGGTGAGGCTCCCGCCCTGGGCCTCGGCCCGCTGAGCGTGCTGCCCGCCCACCAGCGCTCCGGCGTCGGCAAGGCCCTGATGCACACCGTCCTGGGCGCCGCCGACGCCCTCGACGAGCCCCTCGTGATCCTCCTGGGCGACCCGGCGTACTACTCCCGCTTCGGTTTCGCACTGGCGTCGACCTACGGCATCACCCCGCCGGACCCGGACTGGGCCCCGTACTTCCAGGCCCGGACCCTGTCGGCCTACACACCCGCCCTCACCGGCGCTTTCACCTACGCCGCGCCGTTCAGCGCCCTGTAGCGGGGGTCACCAGTCCTCGGGCGGCTCCACGAACGCCTTGCCCACGTCACGCGTCAGCGCCAACGCACGCCGCACCCACTTCTCGCTCGCGCCGGCCATGCCGCACGTCGGCGTCGGCACCGCGTGCGTGCCCAGGATCGACCGCGGGAAACCGAGCCGGTCCACCAGGTCGAGCGCGGGCTGGGCCAGCGACTTCAGCGTCCTCGGCGTGCTCGGGTCGGTGCTCGGGGCCAGGCCCAGGAACAGCTGGGTCTTCTCCTCCCACGCCTCGCCGAGCTCGTCCCACATCGTGTCGTCCAGGATCGTGACGTCGAACGAGACGGCCATGGCACCCGCCCCGCGGATCAGCGTGATCGGCGGCTTCGGCGCGCAGCAGTGCACGATCACGTCCGCGTCGAGGCCGTCGATCACGGTCTGGAGCACGGCCCGCGCGTCCGGCTCGGGGACGGCGGCGACCGTGCCGAGCTTGGACGGCGTCGGCAGCAGGCCCTTGAGCACGGCGGGCAGGCCCGGTTCGTCCAGCTGCACGACGACCTTCGCCCCGGTGCGCCTGGCGACCTCGGCGACGTGCCGGTTGAGGCCTTCGACCAGCGACTCGGTGTGCTCGCGCAGGGCGCCCTTGTCGGTCAGCACGCGGTGGCCGCGCGGCAGCTCGACGCTCGCGGCGAGCGTCCACGGCCCGGCGGACTGCACCTTCACCACCGGCGGCGGCACGGGCTCGGCGGCCTCCTCGAACGCGTCCAGGTCGCGGCGCAGCAGGTCGACCGCGCGCCGGTGGTCCTTGCCGGGGTGCGCGGCGGTCCGCCAACCGGACGGGACCACCTCGACCGGCAGGTCGACCAGGAGCGCGGCGGTGCGGCCGATCATGTCCGCGCCGACGCCCCGTGCGGGGAGTTCGGGCAGGTGAGGGAGCTCGGGGAGTTCGCCGAGAACGATCCTGGCGGCCTCCAGAGGGTCGGTTCCGGGTAGCGAGCCGATGCCGGTTGCGGCGCCGGCGGACCAAGGGAGGGCATCCACCCGGACAGTCTCCCACTACGGGCGGTCGGCCGTTCGGGACTGAAAAGGTCTAGACCCATTGACGAGGTGGTCCAGTCCACCTACGGTCACCTTGTCGGTGCCGACGGTGTTCGCGGGCACCGCCACGACGTGGTGTGGGGGCGTGCCGCGCCCCGCGCTCCCGCACCACTCCCACCCCGTTCCCCCTGCACGGGAGTAGGTTCCCATGTCCTTCAAGCGCACGAGCCTGGCCGTACTCGCGGCAGGCGCCACCGCCGCCGGTCTGCTGCTGGCCGCCCCCGCGGGCGCCGCGCCGACACCGACGGCCGTGTTCACCCAGGACTCCGCGTGGAGTTCGGGCTACCAGGGCAAGTTCACCGTCACCGCGGGGTCGAGCGCGGTGTCCGGGTGGAAGGTCGAGTTCGACCTGCCGGCGGGCAGCGCGCCCGGCTCGTACTGGGACGCCACGCTGACCAGCAGCGGCTCGCACCACACGTTCACCAACCGCGAGTACAACGGCGGGCTCGCGGCGGGCGCGTCCACGTCGTTCGGGTTCCTGGTGAACGGCACGGGCCTGCCCGCCAACTGCAAGCTCAACGGCCAACCGTGCACCGGCGGCACGACCACGACGACCACGACGACGACCACGACCACCACTACGACTTCGGACCAGCCACCCCTACCGGGCAGCCTGAAGTCCGCGCCGTACGTGGACATCACCATGCCGACGCCGTCGCTGGAGTCGGTCGCCCGCGCCACCGGGCAGAAGGTGTTCACGCTCGCCTTCGCGCTCGCGGACAGCAGCGGCTGCAACCCCTCGTGGGGTGGCACGATCCCGTTGAACGACAGCCGGATCGTCAACGACGTGCGTGCGCTGAAGGCGTTGGGCGGTGATGTGATCGTGGCGACCGGCGGCGCCGCCGGGCCGTACCTGGAGTACTCGTGCCCCAGCGCCGACGCGTTGTTGGCGGCGTACAAGAAGGTCCTCGACGCCGTCGGCAGCAACCACCTGGACGTGGACGTCGAGGCCACCATCCCGCACGACATGGTGAACACGGCGTTGAAGCGCCTGCAGACCGAGCGCGGCACGTCGATCAGCTACACGATGCGCGTGCAGGGCGACGACTACGGCATGGACCCGTACTCGGTGCAGATCCTGCAGAACGCGGCGGCCAAGGGCCTGACCGTCCTCGTCAACCCCATGACCATGGAGTTCGGCTCCTCCCGGCCGGACTGGGGCGACGCCGTCATCGCCGCGGCGGAGAGCAGCCTGCGGCAGCTGAAGCAGATCTGGCCCGCCAAGTCGGACGCGGAGCTGAAGCGGCTGCTCGGCGTGACACCGATGATCGGCCGCAACTTCAACGGCAAGGTCTTCACCCAGGCTCACGCGCGGAAGCTGGTGGCGTGGGCCAACGCGAACCGGATCGGCCTGCTGGGCTTCTGGTCGGTCGGCCGGGACAACGGCGGCTGCCCGGGCGGCGGCATCTCGCCGACGTGCAGCAGCATCAGCCAGACCCAGTACGAGTTCACCAACATCTTCAAGGGCTTCACCGCCTGACCTGGGAAAACGAGAACGGGCCGCGCTGAGTCCAGCGCGGCCCGTCCGGGTTGGTGGTCAGTCGGCGGGCTGGGCCGGGTCGGCGCAGAACACCGCCTTGATCAGCCCGTCCAACGCCGTGGGGAACACCCCGGCCGGGTCGACTTCGCCGGTCGTCAGGGAAGCGGTCAGGGTCTTGGTGCCGTCGGGGGTGCTGATCATCAGGGCGCCGTAGCCGCCGGGGGCGCCGCCGTTGTGGTGGACGATGGTGCCGTGCGGGCCGAGGTCTTGGACCCAGAGGCCCAGGCCGAGGTTGAGCTTGCCGTGCGGGGTGGTCATCTCGGTCAGCAGCGGGGCCGGCAGGAGCTTGCCGCCCAGCAGCGCGGAGATGAAGGTGCTTAGGTCCTCGGCGGTCGAGATCAGGTCGCCGGCGCCGGCCAGCAGGGACGGGTTCTGGCGGCAGACGTCGACGACCTTCCACTCGCCTGCGTCCTGGTAGCGGTAGTAGCCGTGGGCGTGCGGGCCCGGGAGGTCCGGCGAGTCGGCCGACACCACGGTGTCCGACAGGCCGAGCGGCTCCAGGATCCGCTGCCGCACCTCTTCCGCGTAGGTCCGGCCGGTGATCTTCTCGATCAGCAGCAGGGCCAGCGTGTAGTTGGTGTTGGCGTAGCTCTGATCCGTCCCCGGCTCGAAGCGCGCCGGCTTGGACAACGCGAACCGCACCAGTTCCTCGGGCCGGTAGGAGTGGAACCTGTTGTCCACCCACGCCTTGCCGGTCGAGGGCAGCCCCATCACGAACGTCCCGTCCGGCTCGACGTCGCCCGTGTAGTTGTACAAGCCGCTGGTGTGCCGCAGCAGCATCCGCACCGTGATCCGCTCGTCCAGCCCGAGCTCGGGCAGGCTGTCGGCGACCGGGCTGTCCAGCCCGATCCGGCCCTCGGCCACCAGTTGCAGCACCACGGTCGCGGTGAACGGCTTGCTGACGCTGCCCGCCCACACCTGCCCGTTGGCCGGCGGCTCGGCGGTCCCGCCCAGCTCGCTCACGCCGGCGCGGCCGACCCAGTCGCCCCGCTCGTCGTGCACGCGCAGTTCCGCACTGGCGAAACCGGCGTCGACGACCGCCTGCACGGCCTGCTGCAACTCCGGGCGGTCCGGCCCGGCGGAGGCCGACCGCGACTGGTCGACCGCGTCGCCGGGGAGGCTGTGCGCGGTGATGTCGCCGTACGAGGTGGTGGCGCGGATGTCGAGCCGGTCGGCGGAGCCCCCGGCGTTCACGAGCGCGTTGCGGATCCGGCCGTAGGACGTGCCGGCGTCCAGGGTGGCCGAGACGCCGTGGGCGGCGCCGATCGAGATCCCGCCCGCCTGGGTGGACAGGGTGACGGTGCCGCGCACGGCCTCGGCGATGCGGATGTCGCCCTTCTCTGTGCTGATCACGGCCGGACCGCCCAGGCGGCCGATCGAGACGTCACCGGCGTGGGCGGTGAGGTGGACGCTGTCCGCTTCGTCGAGCGTGACCACGCCGTGCGCGCCGTCGAAGACGACGTCGCCGAGCCGTCCCTCGCCCCGGAACTCCGCGGCGGCGGCCTTCGCCTCGACCCGTGAGCCGGCGGGCAGCCGGACCGCCACCGCGACCGAGCCGGACGGGCCGAGGACCTGGTTGCCGGTCGGCGTCTCGATCCGCAGGACGCCGTCGGCGTAGGTGACGGTCGTCTGCTCCGCCGCCTTCACGTCGCGGCGCTTCGCGGCGTCCGCCGGCAGCACCTCGACGGTGGTGTCGACCCGGTCGGCGGCGATGATCTGGACGCTCCCCGAGGGGATGTCCAGGACGGTGGCGATCGGGGCGGGGGTGTCGAACGTCTGCATCGTGCTCTCCGGGGTGTTCGTCCGTGCTGACCTGCTGACGGGAACCACGATCGCCCGCCGTCCTGACACCGGGCGGCCACCGGGCTGACACGACCGCTGACACCGCCGCCCTAAGGTGCAGGGATGAACGGACCCGCGGAGATGCTCGCCAACGACGCCGCGTCGACCGCGCTCGGCATCAGGGCGCTCGAACTCGGTGACGGCACGGCCAAGCTGGCCATGACCGTCACCGACCGGATGGTCAACGGGCACGGGATCAGGCACGGCGGGTACGTGTTCCTGCTCGCCGACACCGCCTTCGCCTGCGCGTGCAACCGCCACGGCTCGGTGACCGTGGCGGCGCAGGCGGAGATCGACTTCATCGCCACCGTGCACGAGGGTGACGAACTGGTGGCCGAGGCGGTGGAACGGGTGCGGTTCGGCCGCAGCGGGATCTACGACATCACCGTCCGCCGGGGCGAGGAGGTGGTGGCGGAGTTCCGCGGCCGGAGCCGGACCCTCAGGCCGACCGACGCAGACCCAGCACCTGGAGGGTGATGAAACCCATCACGGCGATCGCCTGGGCAACGATCAGGAAAACGCCGAGCCCGGTCACCGGGAACCACCCGGCGAACGCGGTCAGGAAGCTGTCCAGCACCCACACCGAATTGCCGATCACCACCACCGCGACCAGTGGGCGAACGGGTCGGAGGCCGAGCACGAAAACGCCGACGCCGTAAGCGACGAGAAATGCGCCGAGGCCGATCACCAGACCGCGTGGCAATCCCGTGTCGAGGTCGAAGAGCAGGGCCAGCAGGCCCAGCCCGCCCGAGGCGACACCGTCGAGCTTGAGGGCGAAGCGGAGGAGACCGTCGTTGCGAACCTGAGTTGTCGTCATGGCTCGAAAGCTAGGGCCGGTGGTACTGCCGGCGGTACGCCGAACACTGCCAACGCCTGCCAGTCACGAGGCCTCGACCTGGGCGGACAAGTCCTCGGCCACCAGCTTCGCCCCCGCGTTCTGCCAGTTGTGCAGCGTCCGCTCCGGCACCTGGTTGACGAACCACGCCAGCGCCCGCCGCGCCTCCGGGTCGAGGCCCTCGCGCTTGGTCCGCCTGCTGTACGGCCGGATGCCGACCACGTAGTAGAAGTACAGCGCGTTGTAGTGCCGCCATTCGTCGCTGGTGCCGAACTCGCCGTCCCGCGGTTTGAGCCGGCCGATGCTCTCCAGCAACAACGACTTCAACTCGGCCGCGCGTTCCAGCGGTTGGTCCGACGCGCCCCGCGCGGCGAGCCGGGCGTCGATCACCGGCAATTCCGTCAACGGGCTGGCGACCAATTTCCCGAGGTCGCCGTAATTGCTCAACGCACGCCTGGTCAGCTTCACGAACTCGGTCGGGTCGAGCGGGGCACGGCGGGGCAGCGCCTCGGCCGCGTCACGCAGCTCCGCGCGCGAGGCGGCCACGTCGGGCACCGCGACCCGGTCCACCAGCAACGCCAGCGGGTTCGCCAGCACCTGCACCGCGATGGCGGCGGCGACCGTGCCGAACAGCAGCGGCACCAGCCGGTCGTCCAGGAACAACGCCACCTGCCCGCCGAACACCGCCGCCAGCCCGGCCGACGTGAGCAGCGAGCGCACCATGTCCGCCCGGATCGCCTCACCCTCGTCGAACGCGTCCGCCACGGCCACGACCACCCCGAACACCAGCAGGTCGAACCCCGCCGACGCGATCACCAGCGGCGCCGGCAGCACGTCCACCAACAACAACGCGCAGCTGAGCCCGAACAGGATCGTCGCCGCACCCAGCAACGCCCGCCGCACCCGCAGGCACAGCACCAGGGCCGCCGCCAACGGGATCAGCACCACCACGGGCGCGAAGTAGGCCGCCACCAGCAGCGGCAGCGCGCTGTACCGCCACCAGCGGTCGTAGCGCACCGGCAGCCAGCACACGACGACCCCGGTCCACGCCACCGCCGGCACCGCCATCGCCATCGTCGGCAACGGCAGGACGATCACCAGCGCGTAGGCGAGCAACCCGATCGAGGCTCGCTGGAGCAGGGGCTTGCGTGGATCACGCACGAGCAGGTACAGCCCCAGCCACCAGGCCAGGCCGAACGTCACCACCGACACCGCGATCACCCGGAGATCCTACGGTTGCGCGTGCTGGGACGATGTCGCTCATGCCGCTCGAGCCGACGCTCCACAAGGCCGCCGAAGAGGTCGAACGCGGTGACTTGGCCAGTGTCCTGCGGGCGCGACAGCGGCTGGTCGGGCTGGTCGCCAGCTACCCCGACCGGCTGGACCTGCGCGAGCGCCTCGCGCAGGTGTACCGGCTGCTCGGCGACGCGGCGCAGGCCGGGCGGTGGAGCTACCTGGCCGAGGCGCGCGACGAGGCGGAGGTGGCGGCGTTCGAACGCGCCTACCGCACGCCGCTGGCGCGGCTGCGGGCGATGAACTGGACCAGCGGCGAGGCCGGCGCGTCGACCGCGACCGCGCGGGAACGGCTGGTGGCGTTGCGGGCCGCGGCCAACGAGCAGTTGCGGGCCGAATTGTCGGTGGCCGACGACCGCGACTCGTCGTGGGGCACGAACGCGCTGGTGCTGGTCGGCCTGGTGATCGTGCTGCTGTGCTTCGTGGTCGGCGCGGTGACGCTGGTCATGTGGGCCTACAGGTGGTTCGCCGGATGAGCGCATGCTGGAGGCATGACCCCCGACGTCGCCGCCGCCGCTGACCGCATCCGCCCGCACGTGCGCCGCACGCCGTTGTGGCGCACCGAGGTCGACGGCAGGCCGATCGTGCTCAAGCTCGAACACCTCCAGCTCACCGGCTCGTTCAAGCTGCGCGGCGCGCTCAACACCCTGCTCGCCGCCGGTTCACCGGATCGGGTGGTCACGGCGTCCGGCGGCAACCACGGCCTCGGCGTGGCGAAGGCCGCGCAACTGCTCGGGCTGCACGCCACGGTGTTCGTGCCGGTCAGCGCGCCGGAGGGCAAGGTGCGGCGGATCGAGGCGGCGGGCGCGAAGCTGATCCGGCACGGCGACACGTACGCCGAGGCGGTGCTGGCGGCCCGCGAGACGCCCGGTTTCTACGTCGAGGCCTACAACGACCCGCTGGTCGTCGCGGGTCAGGGCACGGTGGCCGCCGAGGTGGTCGAGGACGCGCCGGACGTGGACGCGATCGCGGTCGCCGTGGGCGGCGGCGGACTGGCCGCGGGCACGGCGCTGGCGTCGGGTCGGCTCACGGTGGCGGTGGAGCCGGAGCGGTGCTGCGCCCTGCACCACGCGTTGGCCGCGGGCGAGCCGGTGGACTCCGAGGTGGTCTCGGTCGCCTCGTCGGCGCTGGGCGCCACCCGGGTCGGCGACGTCCCGTTCGAGGTCCTGAGCACGCACCCGGTGACGTCGGTGCTCGTGCCCGACACCGCGATCCTGGCCGCGCGCGACCGGCTCTGGGAGGAGTTCCGGCTGGCCGTGGAACCGGCGGCGGCCGTGCCGTTCGCCGCGTGGCTGGCGGGGCAGGTGCCGGGCGAGCCGGCCTGCGTGGTGCTGTGCGGCGCGAACACCGACTGGACGGCCTAGTACGTCCGCGGGCGTAGACCGGAACGCCGCTCCGCGCCCGACGCCGTGACCCGGCGGAGTGACCATGATCGGGTGGCATGACGTCGACGCGCTCCGCCTACCGGGTGGCCGCCATGCTGGTCGCCTCCGGCCTGGCACACCTCGTGGTGTTCGCCGTGGTCGGCGGGCCGTGGGAGGGCCCGGTGTCGTGGCGGAAACCGGTCACGTTCGGCCTGTCCTTCGGCCTCACGCCGGGCGGCGTGACGATCGTGGTGTCGGTGCTCGCCCTGGCCGTGGCCGCGTTCCGGGCCCGGCACCTGGCACCGGACCTGCGCCTGGCGGCACGGGTCGGCGCGGTGACGCCGGCCGTGGCGATGGCGTTCGGCGGCCTGGTGGTCGCCGAACGCGGCGGCACCTGGAAGCTCGCGCACGGCGTGGCGATGCGCGGCGTCCTGCTGCTGCCGGCGCAGGCCTGGGCGTTGAGCCTCACGACGTGGTCCGAGCGCCACCGCACCCGGACCGTCGCCCTCGTCTCGATCGCCTACTGCGCCCCCATCGCCGCCTTGGCGGCCTACAACGCGTTCGTCTGACCGCTCAGCGGCACCCGGTCACCCGGCTGGGCCGACCCCCGCTCGGCCGAACCGCGGTCCGGCGCCACGCGCCCCAGCGACCCGCCCGCCTGCGACGGCACCTCGACCTCCAGCGCGAGCGCCGGGTCGAGCCGCTCCACCCGTTCCACCATGCCCTCCACCTCGGCGATCAGGTCGGCCCACTCGGGCCGGTGCAGGCGCTCCCGGACCACCCAGCGCAGCGTGCGGACCTCCGCGCGCAGCCGTTCGAACTGCTCCGCGTCGAGACGTTGCGCGGACGGGTGATCGAGCTTGCTCGAGAGCACCCTCACCCGGATCCCGATGTCCACCAGCGACCTCCGGCGTCGTGCGTTGTCATACGGCACGCACGCAGTGTCGCAGGCGGCACCGACAAAACACCAAGCCGGACCTCAACGCGTCGAACTGATGGTGGCGCTGGCGAGCACCAAGTCGCCCGCCGCCGCGTCCTCCCGGTACACCGCGACCGCCTGACCAGGGGCGACGCCGCTCAGCGGCGCGCGCAAGCGGACCAGCAGCTCTCCACCGACAACTTCGGCCACCGCAGGTGCGAGACCGCCGTGCGCCCGCACCTGCGCCACGCACTCGACCGGACCGTCGAACGTGACACGCGTCACGGGCCGTTGCGCGACGATCTCCGTGACCTGGAGCTTCTCCGCCGCGCCGACCCGCACGGTGCCGGTCACCGGCTCCAGCGACAGCACGTACCGGGGCCGGCCGTCGGGCGCGGGCGCGTCGATGCCGAGGCCCTTGCGCTGGCCGACGGTGAACTCGTGCACGCCGACGTGCCGCCCGAGCACCGCGCCGGTCTCGTCGTCCACCAGGACGCCGGGCTGCTCGCCGAGCTTCCTGGTCAGGAAGCCCTGGGTGTCGCCGTCGGGAATGAAGCAGATGTCGTGGCTGTCGGGCTTATCGGCGACCTGGAGCCCGCGCTCGGCGGCCTCGGCGCGCACCTGCGCCTTGGTCGAGTCGCCCAGCGGGAACATCGCGTGCGCCAGCTGCTCGTGCGTCAGCGACGCCAGCACGTACGACTGGTCCTTGCCGTCGTCGGCCGAACGGCGCAACTCCGGCACACCGTCCACAGTGGACAAACGGGCGTAGTGCCCGGTGGCGACGGCGTCGAAGCCGAGCGCGATCGCCTTGTCCAGCAGCGCCTCGAACTTGATCTTCTCGTTGCACCGCAGGCACGGGTTGGGCGTGCGACCGGCCGCGTACTCGGCCACGAACTCGTCCACGACCTCCTCGGTGAACCGCTCCGCGAAGTCCCAGACGTAGAACGGGATGCCGAGCACGTCCGCCGCGCGCCGCGCGTCCCGGGCGTCCTCGATCGTGCAGCAGCCGCGCGCGCCGGTGCGCAACGTGCCGGGCTTCGCCGACAACGCCAGGTGCACGCCGGTCACCTCGTGCCCCGCCGCCACCGCCCGCGCCGCAGCCACGGCGGAATCCACCCCGCCGCTCATCGCCGCCAGCACCCGCATGCCCGTCACACCTCCGCCGTCGCCTTGCCCGCAAGCCTCTTCAACCCCGCGATGCCCGCCGTGCGGGCGCGTTCGACCACCGGGCCGATCACCTCGGCCAGTTCGCGCACGTCCGCCGCCGTGGACGTGTGGCCCAGCGAGAACCGCAGCGAGCCGCGGGCCGCCACCGGGTCGACGCCCATGGCCAGCAGCACGTGGCTGGGCTGCGCCACCCCCGCCGTGCAGGCCGAGCCGGTGGAGCACTCGACGCCCTTGGCGTCCAGCAGCATCAGCAGGCTGTCGCCCTCGCAGCCGGGGAACGTCAGGTGCGCGTTGCCGGGCAGCCGGTGCACCGGGTCGCCGTTCACCTCGACGTCCGGCACCACGCGCCGCACCGACGCCACCAGCTCGTCGCGCAGCGCGGCGAGCGCGGCGGCGGTCGCGGCCTGGTGGGACACCGCGTGCCGCACCGCCGCGGCGAGGGCGACGATCGACGGCACGTCCAACGTGCCGGACCGCACTTCCCGCTCCTGCCCGCCGCCGTGCAGCACGGGCGTCGTCGCCACGTCACGTCCCAGCAGCAGCACGCCGACGCCGTACGGCCCGCCGAGCTTGTGGCCGCTGAGCGTCAACGCGGACGCGCCCGAGGCGGTGAAGTCCACCGGCACCGCGCCGACGGCCTGCACCGCGTCGGTGTGGAACGGCACCGCGCGTTCGGCGGCCAGCTCGGCCAGCTCGCGCACCGGGTTGATCGTGCCGACCTCGTTGTTCGCCCACATCGCCGTGACCAGGGCGACGTCGTCGTCCAGCGCGTCGCGCAGAGCCTCGGGGCGGACGCGGCCGAGCCCGTCGGGCTCGAGCCAGGTGACCTGGGCGCCCTCGTGGTCGACCAGCCACTGCACGGCGTCCAGCACGGCGTGGTGCTCGACCGACGACGCCACCACCCGGCGGCGGCGGGACGTGCGGCGGGACCAGTAGACGCCCTTGACGGCGAGGTTGTCGCTCTCCGTGCCGCCGCTGGTGAAGATCACCTCGGAGGGCCGCGCGCCCAGGGCGTCCGCGATGTCCTCCCGCGCCTCCTCCACCAGCCGCCGCGCCCGCCGGCCCGAGGTGTGCAACGACGAGGCGTTGCCCGTGGTGGACAACGCCCGAGTCATCGCCTCGATCGCCTCGGGGAGCATGGGGGTCGTGGCGGCGTGGTCGAAGTAGGCCATCAGCTTTCCAGGGTAGCCCGGCCCAGGCGTCCCGCGAGCACCGCACCGAGCACCGCGACGCCCGCCATCAGCAGGTCGAACGGCACCACGGCGGCCGTCGGCGCCGCGGCCGAGGCGAAGGTGGTGACCAGCACACCGCCGAGGCCGACCAGCAGCGCCGAGCCGAGCATGTCGCTGATCTGCAGGGCCGAGGAGTTGAACCCCCGGTCGACCTCGGACGACGCGCCCAGCGTGAGCACGCTCAAGCTCGACATGGCCAACCCCATCCCCGCTCCGGCGACCGCCCACAGCAGCGGGGTGGCCCACGCCGGACCCCAGGACGGTGCGATGAGCGTCACTCCGGTGATACCCACCGCGTTGAGCACGAACCCCCACCGCACGAGCTTCTCGCGCGGGATGTCCGGCTTGCGCGACTGCCACCAGGCGGCGCTGGACCAGCCCAGCGCGCTCAGCGTGAGCGGGATGCCGGCGGCGATGGCCGAATAGCCGTGCACGGCGGTCAGCGTCAGCGGGATGAACGCCTCGGCGGCGAAGAACGAGCCCGCCAGCAGCGCGCGGGCCAGGATCGTGACCGGCAGGCCGCGGCGCGCGGTGAGCGTCCCCTTGGGCAGCAGCACGCGCAGCGCGGGCGCCAGCGCGACCAGCCCGGCCAGGCCGATCACCAGGTTGACGCCGGTGGGGTGCTGGGCCGCCCAGCTCAGCGCCGCGACGCCGAACCCCGCGCCGAGCGCGGCCAGCGGCAGCCCGCGCCGGGCGTTGCCGTCGGGGGTGTGCGCCGGCAGGTTCCGCAGCACGGGCACCAGCAGCAGCACGCCGATCAGCACGAACGGCGCCAGCCCCAGGAACACCCACCGCCAGCTCAGCGTCTCGGTGAGCCACCCGGACAGCGCCGGCCCCACCAGCGACGGCACCACCCACGCCGAGGCGAGCAGGCCGAACACCGCCGGCCGGTCCCGTTCCGGGTAGACCAGGCCGATCAGGACGTAGACCGCGACCACCTGCGCGCCGCCGCCGATGCCCTGCAGCACGCGGCCGAGGAGCAGCAGCGGCATGTCCTGGGCGAGGCCGGCGACGATCAGGCCGACCAGGAACAGCGCGGGGCCGACCAGCAGCGACGGCCGCGGCCCGCGCAGGTCGCTGAGCCGTCCGGACAGGACGGTGGCGACCACGCTGGCGGCGAGGAACGCCAGGAACGGCCACGCGTACAGGTCGTTGCCGTCGAGGTCGGCGACCATGCGCGGCATCGCCGTGCTGACGCCCATGTTCTCGAACGCGAGCAGCGTCACGAGCAGGATGATCCCGACCGTCGGGCCCCGCCGTTCAGGTGTCCACAGGTTGCTCTTGGCGGGGGTGTCGGTCGTCGTCGTCACGGCTCAATGGTTCAACCTCCACCTGGGTGGAGGTCAAGGCAATATGACGCAGTCCGGGCAGCTCACCACAGCCGGCGGCGGACGGTGTGGTGCGAACGACCGGCGTGGTGATCAGCGGCGTGGTGTTGGCTGCACGTGATCCATTCGTGCCCGAAGGAGAACCCGTGCGCCAACGCTTGACCGTCCTGCTCGCGTCCCTGGGCCTGGCCCTCGGCGGCCTCGCCGTCACGGCGGGCCCGGCGTCCGCCGCGAGCTACGGCTACATCAGCTGGACCAACAACTGCTCCGGCCCGAAGCTGTACTCGATCATCTACGCCAGCGGTTCGAAGGCGGGCACGCTCGTCGTGCAGCAGTCGAACGTCGCGGCCGGCGCGAAGCGCAGCCAGCGGGTGGAGTCGGGCTACACCTACGACGTGACCAAGAGCGGCGGCTGGGGCAAGGTCACCATCTACAACATCTCCGGCCGGGTCCACTCCGTGGCGGTGAAGGCCTGCTGAGGTCCCCTGAGCCGGGGGGGGGGGGGGCCCCCCCCCCCCCCCGGACCCGTCAGGCGGCCTGAGCGGTCGTCGCGGTGGCGTGCCGGCGCGGCGAGGGCACCTCGACCGTCCCGTAGGCCACCCGTTCGGCCTCCTGCTGCACGAGCGCCGCCAGCTCACGGCGCGTCGCCGCACGACCGGGCGCGACCTCGTCCAGCACGTGCACCTCCACCACCAGCCCGCGCGAGCGCAGCACCCGCCGCATCGAGTCGACCAACGTGTCGGAACCCACGAACGCGGGCCGGGTGGACGTCTTCGAGTCCTGCGAGTACCGCAGCACCACCGGCCGCACGGGCACACCGGCGTCCAGCGCGGCCTGGAACAGCGCCGGCCGGTAGCGCCCGGACGCCACGCCGCACCACGTCGTGCCCTCCGCGTGGATGCCGACCGCCGCACCGTCCCGCAGCGCCGCCGCCAGCTCGGCCACCGTCCCCGGCAGCAGCGACAACCGCTCCCGGTCCAGGTACACCGTGCGGGCCGCGGTGATCAGCCTGCCGAGCACCGGCCAGTCCCGGATGTCCCGCTTGGCCACCATCCGGATGGGCTGCACCGCGTCGATCGCCAGCTCGTCCAGCCACGACACGTGGTTGGACACCACCAGCACGCCACGTCCCGGGTTCTCCTGGAACACCGGCCCGACGACCCGCAGCCGCACGCCGAACGCACCCAGCAGGGCCCGGAACCAGCGCCGCAACAACGCCGACCGCGCCTGCCCGCGCACGCACAGGACGACGAGCACCACGACCAGCCCGGACAGCATCACGGCCGACGCCGCCAGCACCCGCCACGCCACCCGCACCGCGCCCACGGAGGCCGTCGAGTGGTCCACGCACCCGTCGCCGCACGGCGACACGGGCATCCACGCGTGCTTGCTCACGCCGTCTCCCCGAGGAAGAACTTCAGGTAGCGCTGGTCGACCCGGTCCATCCCGAGCAGCACGGGCAGGTCGGCCACGCCGAAGTCGGCGTCCAGCGCGGGCCGCCCGCACACCCACGCGCCCAGCCGCAGGTAGCCCTTCAGCAACGGCGGCAGCACGGTCCGGTCCGGCCGCGCCGCGGCGTCGACGTCCCACGGCGTCAGCGGCTCGACCCGGTACTCCTCGGGCGCGTGGTGCTTCGCCCGCACGACGTCCCACACGCCCGCCGCGAACGAACCACCGTCGTGCAGCGGCACGGAAGCGCAGCCGATCAGCCACGAGTGCCCGGACAGCAGCATGTACCGGGCGATGCCAGCCCACACCAGCGACACCACGGCCCCGTTGCGGTGATCGGGGTGCACGCACGACCGGCCGGTCTCCACGAGCGAGGGCCGCAGGGCGTCGAGGGCGGAGAGGTCGAACTCGCCGTCGGAGTACAGCCGGCCCGCCTCGGCGGCGCGCTCGGGCGGCAGCATCCGGTACGTGCCGACGATGTCGCCGGTCCGGTCGTCGCGCACCACGAGGTGGTCGCAGAACTGGTCGAAGTAGTCGACGTCGTGCCCCGGCACGGAGCTGTGCAGCACGGCGCCCATCTCGGAGGCGAACACCTGGTGCCGCAGCCGCTGCGCGGCCACGACCTCGTCGCTGTCACGCGCGACCAACAGGGAGTAGCGCGGCGCGTCGGAAGCGGCGTCACCGGTGCTGACAAGCAGTTGCGGCTGCGTCATGGGTCTGGTCTACCGACCGGTTGGCG
The DNA here is from genome assembly GCF_020859565.1 of Saccharothrix luteola. GTDB lineage: Bacteria > Actinomycetota > Actinomycetes > Mycobacteriales > Pseudonocardiaceae > Actinosynnema > Actinosynnema luteola. Next base: position 204,512 of record NZ_JAJHUO010000010.1, read on the forward strand.
ACCGGGAGCAGGTCGTTCCGATGACGCCTCAGTGGCAGGTCGGTTAAGGCACGGTGAGGCCGCGGGCAGCACGAGGGCCGCCCCGCGCGAAGCGGAGCGGCCCTCGATCGGAACCGCGAACGAACCCGCAGGTCAGCCCTTGCGCTTGCCGACCTCGTCGGTCAGCTGGGGCGCGACCGCGAACAGGTCGCCGACCACGCCGAAGTCGGCGATCTCGAAGATCGGCGCCTCTGCGTCCTTGTTGACGGCGACGATGGTCTTGGACGTCTGCATGCCCGCCCGGTGCTGGATCGCGCCGGAGATGCCCAGCGCGATGTACAGCTGCGGCGAGACCGTCTTGCCGGTCTGGCCGACCTGGAACTGGTGCGGGTAGTAGCCGGAGTCCACCGCGGCCCGGGACGCGCCGACCGCCGCGCCGAGGCTGTCGGCCAGCTTCTCCACGACCTCGAAGCTCTCCGCGCTGCCCACGCCACGACCACCGGACACGACGACCGACGCCTCGGTCAGCTCGGGGCGGTCGCCACCGGCGACCGGCTCGCGCCCGGTCACCCTGGTGACCAGCGCCGGGTTCGCGGCGGGCGCCTCGACGGCCTGCTCGACCGCGTCCGCGGGCGACTCCGACGCCTCGACGCCGCCCGGGCGCACGGCGATGACCGGCACGCCCTTGGTGACCTTGGACTTCACCACGTACGCGCCACCGAAGATCGACTGCGTGGCGACGCCCTCGCCGTCGAGGTCGACGGCGTCGTAGAGCAGACCGGAGTCCAGGCGCACGGCCAGCCGGCCCGCGACCTCCTTGCCCTCCAACGTCGCCGACACCAGCACGGCGGCGGGCGACGCGGTGGCGGCGATCGCGGCGAGCGCGTCCACCTTCGGCGTGACCAGGTGGTTCACGGCGTCGTCGGACTCCACCGCGTACACCTTCACCGCGCCGTAGCGGCCCAGCGACTCCCTCACCTTGCCCGCCGTCCCGGGCGATCCGACCACCACCGCGGCCGGCTCGCCGAGACGGCGCGCGGCGGATAGAAGCTCATAGGTGACCTTCTTGACCTCGCCGTCGACGTGGTCGACGAGGACGAGTACCTCAGACATTGGATTCCTCGCCTTCAGATGAGCTTCTGGTCGACCAGGTACGCGGCGATCTTCGAACCGCCGTCACCCGAGTCCTCGACACGCTGCCCGGCGCCGCGCGGCGGCTTCGGGGCCGACTCCAGCACCTGCGACCAGGCGGCGCCGAGGCCGACCTCGCCCGCGTCGAGCCCCAGGTCGGCGACCGTGAGCTTGCTGACCGGCTTCTTCTTCGCCGCCATGATGCCCTTGAACGACGGGTACCGCGGCTCGTTGATCTTCTCGTTCACGCTGACCACGGCGGGCAGGCTCGCTTCGAGGTGCGAGACGCCCTCGTCGGTCTCCCGCTCGGCCTTGACCGTGCCGCCTTCGACCGTGAGCTTGCGCACCTGCGTCACCTGCGGCACGCCCAGCAGCTCCGCCAGCATGGCGGGCACCGCGCCCGCGCGGCCGTCGGTGGCCTCGTTGCCCGCGATGACCAGGTCGAAGCCCTCGATCGTGCCGATGGCCTTGGCCAGCACCTTGGCGGTGGTGAGCGCGTCGGAACCGTGCAGGGCCTCGTCGGAGACGTGCACGGCCTTGTCCGCACCCATGGAGAGCGCCTTGCGGATCGCGTCGGTCGCGCGGTCGGGACCCATCGCGACGACGGTCACCTCGCCGCCGTGCGCCTCCTGGAGCAGCAGCGCCTCTTCCACGGCGCGCTCGTTGATCTCGTCGAGCACGGCGTCCGCGGACTCGCGGTCGAGGGTGTGGTCGGCGTCGGCGAGCTTGCGCTCGGACCAGGTGTCGGGCACCTGCTTGACCAGGACGACAATGTTCATGGGTCCTCTTCGACCTCCTGCGGACGGGCGGCGACGTGGGTGGGCGACGGTAGTTGCCTGCGGTCGCCGGATTGTTCGTGACCCTGCCATGTCATCGCCGCATTGGCATGGTGGTGTCTGCCACCTGGATGTTACCCACCGGTAGCAGAGGTGCAAACAGCAGCAAGCACCCGCTGCGGGTGATGATGCTCACTGGCGCTCACCGGGCCATTCGGACATTGTCGCCAGTCCGCACGACGGCGTTACAGACCCTCCCCCTACTCGGCTAGGTTCGAGCGCATGCCACGGCGAGTAGCGATTGTCACCGACTCCACCGCCTGCCTGCCGCCGCAGTTGACCGAGAAGCTCGGCGTGACCGTCGCGCAGATCCAGGTGCGCATCGGGGACTGGGTGGACGACGAGGTCCGCGTGCCCGTGCCGAAGCTCGTGGACGCCCTGCGCGGGCAGCTCGACGTGACCACCGCGCCACCGGACCCCGGCGCGTTCTTCTGGACCTACGCCGACGCGGCGGCCTCCGGCGCCGAGGCGATCGTGTCGCTGCACGTGTCGACCGGTCTGTCGAAGACCGTGGAGGCGGCCCGGCAGGCAGCCGCCCAGGTGCAGGTGCCGGTGCACGTGGTCGACACGCAGACGTGCGGCATGAGCCTCGGGTACGCCGTGGTCGCCGCCGCGACCGCGGCCGCCGCCGGTGGTGACGCGAACCGCGTGCTGTCCGCCGCGCAGCACAGCGTCCGGCGCAGCACCGAGCTGATCTACGTGGACACGTTGGAGTACCTGCAGCGCGGTGGGCGGATCGGCAAGGCCACCGCACTGCTCGGCTCGGCGCTGTCGATGAAACCGCTGCTGACCGTCTCCGACGGGCAGATCACGCCGCTGGACAAGGTGCTCGGCGCGGAGCGGGCCATCCGCAAGCTGATCGACATCGCGGCCAAGCGGGCGGGCGGGGCGGAGGTCGACATCGCGGTCGAGCACTTCGACGCGGCCGACCGCGCCCGGACCGTGCTCGACCAGTTGCGCGCCAAGCTGCCGAACGTGCGGCGGTTCCTGGTGACCCAGGTCAGCTCGGCGATCGGCGCGCACGTCGGGCCGGGCGCGGTGGGCGTGACCGTTTCGCCGGTTTAGCCCGGTTGGGAACTCGGTGCGGGGTTTGAGCGTTGAGCGGACAGGGAAGGAGGTGGACATGGCATCTCTGTTCAGCAAACTCGCCGCGTTCGCCCGCAGTCCGCAGGGCCGCCGGGTCACCGAGCAGGTCAAGCACGTGGCACGCGACCCCCGCAACAAGGCCAAGGCCCAACAACTGCTCCGCAAGCTCCGCAAGCGCTGACCGAGCGCCGACGTTCAGCGGCCCGCTACCGGTTGACTTCCGGGCGGGCCGCTTCGAACGCGCGGCGGGGCCCACCGGGCTCGGGCCCGGCCACCACCTGGATGACCTCGGGTCCAGCAGCCGGTTCCGGGCCTGGTTCCACGGTCCCGCCTGGCTCGTCGACCTCATCGACCTCGTCGAGGTCGGCGGCTTTGTCCGGGTCGGTGATTCCGGCGCTCGGCTCGGTCGACTCGATCGCCGCCAAGGCGGGCTCCGCTGGTCCCGCCAGGGTCGCGATGCCGACGACCCGCCCTGCCGGCTCGGGCTCGGCGCGGACCACGTGCATCCGCCGCACTTCGTCCTGGCGCGCGGGTTTCCCGTTGCGCGACACCGGATCCGGGACGGCGACCAGGTTCGGGCGCGGGGTCGGGCGGTCCGGCTCGGGCAGTGCGGTCGGGATGCCCATCACCGGGTTGCGGTGGATGGGCTTCGTCGCGTAGTCCTCCGGCGGGAAGTGCGGTTCGAACCGGGGCATCGGCGCGGCGGGCGCCGGTTGCGGCGTCGGTTCGGGCGGTTGTTCGCGGCGGAGCATGACCGCCGTCAGCACGCAGCCCGCCGCGAACGACAAGGCGCACAACCCGAACACGAACGCCACCCCGGACATCACGCATCCTCACTCGACCGGCCGGCCGCCGGCGCTGCCGCCATCAAGCACCGACCCGCTGGCCGTCGGTGTCCGCCTGCTCGCCCTTCGACTTCCCGGCGCTGATCGTCTCGGCGGCGATCGGTTCGACCGGTTCAGCGAGCCCGTCGCCCGCGGCCCCGTCTCCCGCTTGGCCCGCACCAGCCTGGCCCGCACTCGACTGGCTGACACCCGACTGGCCCACAGCGGTCTCCCCCGCGCTCGCCTGCTCGACGGTCGTCTGCTCCGGGATCAGGTTGGGCACGCGGTCGGCCGCCTCGTCCAGCGCCACGCGCGCCGACGCCAGCTGTGCGGCCACCAGGTGGCGCAGTTCGCGCAAGTCGTCGGACTGCCGCTGGATCTCCTCGATCCGCCGGTTCGCCTCGCGGGCCGCGAGCTTGATCAGGAACGCCGCCCGCGCCTTCGCCAGCTCCTCCTGCTCGGCGAAGTGCTGCTGGGCCTCGTTGCGCCGCCGGTTCATGGTCAGCTCGAAGAAGTTCTGGGCCTTGGCGCGCTTGGCATCGGACTCGGCCTCCAGCTGCGCACACCGCTCAGCGGCCTCCCGCAGCAACTGCTCCGCGTCCTGCTCCGCCTTGGCCAGCGCGGCGGCGCACTCGGCCTCCACCTCCTCCGCGCGAGCCCTGAGGTGCGCCTCGACCTCGGCCTGACGACGTTCCAGGTCGACCTCGCGCTGGTCCAGGTCGGCGGCACGCAGGTCGGCCGCCTCGCGCCGGTCGCGCGCGTGCGCTTCGACCTCGGCCCGTCGGGCGGTGCACTCCTCGTCGACCTGGCGCCGCAGGTCGGCCAACTCGGCCTCGGTGCGCTCGCGCAACGCCTCCGTGTCACGCTCGGCGCGCACCCGCAGGTCGTTCGCCTCGTCCTCGGCGAGCGTCAGCATCCGGTGCAGGCGCTCGGACGCGCCGGAGGTCGTGTTGGGCGACATCTCCAGCCGTTCGATGCGGGCCCGGGCCGCGTCGAGGTCGCCCCTGGTCATCTCCAGCAGCTTGCGCAGGTCGGCGGCCTGGGCCAGGGCCTCGGCCCGGTCGAGGGTCGTGTACTTGAGCTGCTCGTCCAGGTTCTCCAGGTGTTCGATCACCTGTCGGCGGTGAAAACCCCGGTAGACCACGTCGAAACCCGCGTGCAGCGGAACGATGTCCGACTCTTTCGCACCCATGGCGGCCCCGCTCGTTCGAAGATTGGCCGAGGGTACGAGCGTAAGGCACCCAACCGGCACATGACCACCCACGACTACCCTGGTGCGACACGGTCCAAGCACCGTTCTTGCAGGCGAAACACCATCAGGGAAGATCACCGGGAATTTGGTTCAGGTCACCCAATGGAGTCATTCCACGGTAATCAACCGGCGTATTGTGAATGCGCACAGCAACATAAATCCGCCATGAACCGGCGAAAAGTTCACACGAAACAGTGACGCTCTTACGGACAGGCGATGCCTACCCGCGAGTAACGGGCAACTACGCTGGCCGGGTGACCGTCGAGCCGCTGCCCCTCACCGGTGAGCGCACCGTGCCCGGGATCGCCGAGGAGAACTACTGGTTCAGGCGCCACGAGGCGGCGTACCTGGACCTGGTCCGGCACTGCGTCGGCGCGGTCGTGCTGGAGGCGGGCTGCGGCGAGGGCTACGGCGCCGCGCTGATCGCCGGGCACGCCGCGCGGGTCGTCGCGCTCGACTACGACCGGCTGACCGCGGCGCACGCGCACCGGGCGTACCCGGAACTGGCGGTGCTGCGGGGCAACCTGGCGTCGCTGCCCCTGCGCGACGAGAGCGTGGACGTGGTGGCGAACCTCCAGGTCATCGAGCACCTGTGGGACCAGGAGGGCTTCCTGGCGGAGTGCGCGCGGGTGCTGCGGCCCGGCGGCAGGCTGCTGGTCACGACACCGAACCGGATCACCTTCTCCCCCGGCCGCGACACCCCGCTGAACCCCTTCCACACCCGCGAGCTGGCGCCGGCCGAGCTGCACGAACTGCTGGTCGGCGCGGGCCTGCGGGTCGAGCTGCTGGCCGGGCTGCGGCACGGTCCGGCGTTGCGCGCGCTGGACGAGCGGTTCGGCGGTTCGATCATCGACGCGCAGGTGGCCGTGGTGGTGGACGGCGGCACGTGGCCCGACGACCTGCTGGCCGCCGTGGCGTCCGTGCGCAGCGAGGACTTCGAGATCACGACCGACGACCTGGACGCGAGCCTGGACCTGGTCGCCGTGGCGGTGCGCCCGTGACGCGCGAGGGGACGTTCTGCCTGGTCCTGCACAGCCACCTGCCGTGGCTGGCGCACCACGGCGCCTGGCCGGTCGGCGAGGAGTGGCTGTACCAGGCGTGGGCGCACTCGTACCTGCCCGTGGTGGACCTGCTGGAGCGGTTCGCCGCCGAGGGCCGCGAGGACGTGCTCACGCTGGGCGTCACGCCGGTCCTGGCCGCGCAGCTCGACGACCCGTACAGCCTGCGGGGCCTGCACGACTGGCTGGGCAACTGGCAGCTGCGCGCGCACAGCGCGTCGTCCCGGCTGCCCGACCTGGCGGCACGCGAGCACCGCGCGTCGGCGTGGGCGCTGGACCGCTTCGAAACGCGGTGGCGGCACGGTTTCTCACCGATCCTGCGGTCCCTTGTGGACTCGCGCACCGTCGAGCTCCTCGGCGGACCGGCCGCGCACCCGTTCCAGCCGCTGCTCGACCCGCGGCTGCGGGCGTTCTCGTTGCGCACCGGGTTGGCCGACACCGCGCACCGGATCGGCTCGACGCCCGAGGGCATCTGGGCGCCGGAGTGCGCTTACGCGCCGGGCATGGAGCACGACTACGCGCGTGCGGGCGTGCGGCGGTTCCTGGTGGACGGCCCGGCGCTGCGCGGCGACACCGCCGCGGGCCGTCCGGTCGGCACGTCGGACGTGGTGGCCTTCGGGCGTGACCTGGAGGTCTCGTACCGGGTGTGGTCGCCCAAGGTCGGCTACCCGGGCGACCCGGCGTACCGGGACTTCCACACCTACGACCACCCCAGCGGGCTCAAGCCGTCGCGGGTGACGGGCAAGAAGGTCGAGCCGGCCGACAAGCGGCCCTACGACCCGGACCTGGCGGCGGAGGCGGTCCGGCGGCACGCGGCGGACTTCGTGGACACGGTGGTGCGGCGGCTGCGCGCGTTGAAGGAGCAGCACGGCGAGCCGCCCCTGGTGGTCGCCGCGTACGACACCGAGCTGTACGGGCACTGGTGGCACGAGGGCCCGGCGTGGTTGGAAGCGGTGCTGCGGCGGCTGCCCGAGGCCGGGGTGCGCGTCACGACGTTGCGCGGGGCGGTCGAGGCCGGGCACGTCGGCGCGCCGGTCGACGTGCCGCCGTCGTCGTGGGGCTCGGGCAAGGACTGGCAGGTGTGGAACGGGCCCCAGGTCGGCGACATCGTGCACGGCAACGCGGAGGTGCAGCGGGAGCTGCTCGCGCTCGACCTGTCCGGCGCGGCGCGCGACCCGGTCGCCGACCAGGCCGTGCGGGAGGCGTTGCTGGCGTTGTCCAGCGACTGGGCGTTCATGGTCACCAAGGACTCGGCCGCCGACTACGCCCGGTACCGGGCCAAGGTGCACGCGGACCGGTTCAACGAGCTCGTCGCGCTGCGGCGGGCGGGACGCGGGCGTGAGCGGGCGGCCGAACTGCGCCTGGTCGACGGTCCGTTCGGCCACCTCGACGCGCGGGGGCTGGCTAGTTGACGCCCCCGCCGCCCGAGAGGTCGTTGCCGTGCTGGCGGAGCGCGACGCCCGCCGAACCCGGGTTGTCGATCCGGGCCTGCACGACCGGGTCCGCCTTCGAGCGGCCCTTCGTGTCGGCGGGTCGTTCGAGGCCGGCGCGCTTGGCCCGGGCCCTCCGGTCGACCACGAACCCGATCGCCAGCACCACGGCGCAGAACAGGACCGCCCAGACCCAAGGCTGCATGACCGTACCCCCGATTTCTCCAGAGCTTCCCAGGGTAGCGGTGCAGAGATGCGAGGATGGCCCATGCGCGTGCTGATGTTGTCCTGGGAGTACCCGCCGGTCGTCGTCGGCGGTTTGGGCCGGCACGTGCACGCGCTGGCCGGGCACCTGGCGGCGCAGGGGCACGACGTGGTCGTGCTGTGCCGGCAGCCCTCGGGGACGGACGCGGTCACTCATCCGACGTCCGACACCGCGGTCGACGGCGTGCGGCTGATCCGGGTGGCCGAGGACCCGACGCACCTGGTGTTCGAGCGGGACCTGGTGGCGTGGACGCTGGCCATGGGCCACGCGATGACGCGAGCCGGGTCGGCGTTGCTGCGCGACTGGCGGCCGGACGTCGTGCACGCGCACGACTGGCTGGTCACGCACCCCGCGATCGCGCTGGCCGAGCAGTGCGGCGCGCCGCTGGTGGCGACCGTGCACGCGACCGAGGCCGGTCGGCACAGCGGGTGGCTGTCGCAGACGTTGAACCAGCAGGTCCACTCGGTCGAGTGGTGGCTGGCGAACCGTGCGGACGCGCTGATCACGTGCTCGTCGGCGATGCGGGCGGAGGTGGCGCACCTGTTCGAGGTCGAGCCGTCGTCCGTGACGGTGCTGCACAACGGCATCGAGCCGCGCCGGTGGCGGGTCCGGGCGTCCGACGTGGCCGCCGCGCGTGCCGCGCACAGCCCGTCGGGCGCGCCGTTGCTCCTGTTCTTCGGGCGGTTGGAGTGGGAGAAGGGCGTGCAGGACCTGATCGCCGCCCTGCCCCGGATCCGCCGCATCCACCCGGGCACCCGGTTGGTCGTGGCCGGCACCGGCACGCACCGCGACTGGCTCGTGGAGCAGGCGCGCAAGCACAAGGTGCGACGGGCGGTGGACTTCGTCGGCCACCTGTCGGACCGGGCGCTGGCGGCGGCGCTGGCGGCGGCGGACGCGGTCGTGCTGCCGAGCAAGTACGAGCCGTTCGGCATCGTGGCGCTGGAAGCTGCGGCGGCCGGCACGCCCCTCGTCGCGTCCACCGCCGGCGGCCTTGGTGAAGTGGTCCTGGACGGCGTGACGGGTCTGTCGTTCGCGCCGAGCGACACCGAGGCCCTGGCCGGCGCGGTCCGGTCCGTGCTGGACGACCGCCCCGCCGCCGTCCGCCGTGCCCGCGCCGCGAAGTCCCGCCTGGCCACCGACTTCGACTGGTCGAAGATCGCCGAGGACACGGCTGCGGTCTACCGCTCGACGACCGTCCGCGACCACTCGCCGCTCGGCCGTCCCAAGATCCCGACCGGCAACGTGTTCCTCTAGTCCTCCGCCAGGCGGTCGAGTGCGGCCAAGGCCTCGGGAAGATCCGCGAAGCGTCCTTCGACCTTGTGCGCGGCGAGGAATCCGCGCACGTAGTAGAGGACGCGCCTCTCGGGAGCCGGCCCTTGCTCGAACTCCCCGATCACCGCCCGGAAGTGCCGCGGATCGACCCGGCTCAACGCGTCGTCTGACGACCGCTCCAACACCATGAGGAGCTGTTCGTCGAACACCCACTCCGCCGCGGCCGGCGAGCACAGGTACTCGAAGAACTCCACGGGGAAGTAGCTGGTGCTCCACTTCCCGTGGTCGATTCGCCGGGCAATGGCGTCGAGCTGCCTGAGGAGCCTGCGCAGACCCGGCCGACCACCACCCGCAGCCTCGTCCGCGCGCCACGCGATCACGAGGCCGGACAGGCTGTCGGCCGGGTCACCGGCGAACCCCTCGACAATGCGGTCGGCCAAGCCCGCGACGTCGTCCAGCAGGTGCGGGTGAGCACAGACCACCGAACACACCTCGGACGGCATGACCTCGAACTGCCCGTCTTCCCCGGAAGTGATGTGCTCGACCACCCGGCGCACGACGTCCGCGGACAGTCGCCACGACTCCCGCGAGACCTCGAAGAGGAACACGTTGCGCGTCTTCTCGTTCAGCGGCACACCGGCGTCGAGGTCGTCGAGGATCTTCTCCAGCGCACGCAGGTCGAAGGGCAGGGTGATCGGGAAGCCCGCCATCCCGGTGTTCATGGCGATCCAGTCGGCGAGCTTCGACAACAAAGCCTGCTCGGCCGCGGACGAAGTCACGTCCGGGCCGACGAACATCTCCCCCGTGCGGACCATGCCTTCGAGGTGGGCATCACCCAGGAGCTGGGCTTCACGCACCTTGAACCCGTAGGACATGTCCACCCCGGCGACGAGGTGATCTCCGTCCAACGTGAGCAACGGCAGCAGGCTCTTCCACCCCTCCGCGTCCAGCCCGGAACGCCACAGGTGAACCGTGGACCGCCAGTCGTCCAGGCTCGGGAACAGGTCGCCCAGCGGCACGGGCGAGCCGGCCAGGAGGACGCGGAGGCAGATCAGGTTCGCCGAGTAGGCCGCCACCCTCGACACCAGCGTCGCGCCGGACGGGTCGTAGGCCGGGTGCTGGTCGTTCTTCACCCGCTGGTGCACCGATCGGATCAGCTCGTCCAGCACGGCGAGGACGCCGGCGCGGGTGGGCTCGTCGAGGGCCCGGAACAGGCCGGAGGCGAAGTCCAGGATCGGTCGCCTCTTGGTGAACGCCTGGTGCGAGACGAGCGCGTACAGCAGGGCGTCGTCCAGCAGCTCGAAGTCGTCGAACGGCCGTGATTCCCTCCGCTCCCGGTCCGCGACGATGGTGCGGAGCAGGTTCAGGGTCACCTCGGCGATCAGGTACTCGCCGAACGTGGCGTGCAGGAACTCGTAGGTCCGCCGGCCCGCGGACGTGCCGTCCCGCTCGTTGAGCTGCGCCGTGTGGATGAAGAAGAAGTCGCCGACGGTGCGGTCGGCGAGCCCGAGGGGGTCGTCGAAAGTGCTGCGCTGCACCACCTCCGGCGCCGGGGTGAACGGCGTGAGGTCGCGTTCCAGCTCCGCCTTCTCCACGTACTGCCGACCGCGGTTGAACATGGCCAGCGCCGCGATGCCCAACTGCCACTTGCTCTGCTTGACCCGCTTGGCGACCTGCGCCTCGGACGGCCGCACGCGGCCCTTGTCGCGGGCCTGCCGCAGCACGAAGGAGTCGATCAGCCGCCCGTACAGCTCGGCCTGGGAGAGGTCTTCGTCGTCCAGTCGCCTGCTCTCCGCGTCGGCCGCGTAGATGGCCAGCATCAGCAGGATCAGCGGCTGCCTGGCCAGGCGGCCGTGACGGAGCAGCTCGTCCGGTGCGAGCGGCCGGAAGTCCGGGGTGGCGGTGTTCGCCTGGTTCCACGCGTCCAGCCACTTCCCCACCCGGGCGTTGTCGAACTCCTCCAGCTTCACGATCGGCACGCCGTCGGGGATGCGGGCCCGGTCCACCACGAGGGTCCGCGACGTGATGACGACCGCCACCGGCCGCCCGATCTCCGCTTCGCGCTCCTGGAAGTCGGCCACCTGCCGGAGGTAGTTGGACTGCGTCACCCCGCTCGCCTGCACGAGCTCGTCGAACCCGTCGAGCAGCACGACCCGGATGCTGTCGCCGCACTCGTCGGCGAGCCTGCCCCAGTCGACCTGCTCCGCGAGCACGTCGCTCAACGCGGTCTCGATCTGCCCGCGGACGCCGTCGTCCGCGTCGACCTTGCGCAGCGGGACGGTGACCACGGTGTAGCCGGAGGCGGGCAACCGGGCCGCCAGCACCTCCATCAGCAGCGACTTGCCCGCGCCCGGGTGACCCAGGACCAGCAGCGGCCGGTCGGTGCTCGTCGGGCTGGACAGGTGCGCCGCGAGGAACGCGTCGATGTCCTCCTCGACCGCCGTGTGCGAGGCCCACCACTCCTCGGACGACGGCACGGCCTTCCCGTCGTGCACCGTCACCCGGTACCGGGGCGCGACGAAACCCCGCTCGACGGACGGGAACCGCGCGTTGACGGGCTGGTTGTCCGGGTTGGTCCGGAGCAAGGGCTTGGACAGCGTGGCCAGCGCCGCCTTCTCCAACTTCCCCCGGTACGACCGGTCCGGCCGGGGCGTGGCCGGCGTGGACCGCGCCAGCAGCCGGGCGAACCGCTCCAGGGACTCCGTCTGGGCGGCCAGGGCTCGCGCCAGCCGCGCATTGCCCTCCTCGACGGCGGCGCGCGTGGCCGAGTGCTCGCCGATGAACGTCCAGACCTCGAACTCCGGGACCGCCGACGCCAACCCGAGGTAGTGGTGCACGTACTTCTCGCGGCTCCCCCGAGCCGCCACCCGGTGCACGTCCGATCCGATCACCACCGACAGCCCTGCCAGGAAGTCCGCCACCGCCTCGGCCGTGGTCGCGAAGAAGTGCGTGAGCGGGCCGTCGAGGTTCTGCTGGAAGCCGCGCGTGGCGTTGGGAGCCGGGACGTCCAGGTCCGCCAACGCGGGCAGGGCAGCCGCCTCGTTCTTCCCGGTCGGCTCGACGCCGAGCGCCCGGAACTTCTCGCGATCGGTGATCTCGAGCCGGTCGAACCCAGGACCGACCAGGTCGCGGAACGCGTCGAACACCGAGTTCACCGCGATCACGGTGTGCGCGGCGGACACGAGTTCCTGGCGGTGCACGCCGGATAAGCCCGTCAGCTTCGCGGCTGTGCCGTCGAGCACCTTCCGCAACGACGACATGGCTTCGTTCTTCGGGTCGACCAGCCCGAGCACGGCCGCGCCGCCGAGCGCGCCACCGGCGAGGATCGCGCCGCCCAACGCCAGGTCGACCTTGTCCAACCACGGCCGTTCGTACTTCCCCAGCACGCGCAGAGCGCCCGTGTACGTGAACAAGTCGGGTCGTGACACGGGCGCTCCACGAGGCAGGAGGGCGGGTTTGCGCCGATCCTAGGGGTTCACGAAGGCAGCTCCGGCAGGAGCATCCGGCGGCCCGCGACGATGCCGCCGTCCACCGGGACGGCGGCGCCGGTCAGGTACCCCAGGTCGTCCGACGCCAGGGCGAGCACGGCGCGGGCGATGTCGTCCGGTGACGCGATCCGCTTCAGGCCGTCCACGTTGAGCTGCCCCAGCGCGACCTTGGCCCGGTTCCACGTCGCGTCGTCCAGCCCCGCCGGCCGGATCATCGGGGTGTCGGTGATGCCCGGCATGATCGCGTTGACCCGGATGCCGTCCACGCCGTACTCCAGCGCCGCCGACTGCACCAGCGCCCGCACGGCCTGCTTGGACGCCTGGTACGTGGACAGACCCGGCCTGCCGACGATCGCGCCGATCGACGAGTTGACGATGATGTGCCCGCCCCCGCCCGCCCGCATGTGCGGCACCTGGTGCTTCATCGCCAGGAACACGCCGCGCGCGTTGGTGTTCATCACGTCGTCCCACTGCTCGACGGTGACGTCGGCCAGGTCGGCGTTGACCTGCACGCCCGCGTTGTTGAACGCGATGTCGACCCGCCCGTACCGCCGCACCGCGCCGTCCACGAACTGCCGCACGGACGACGGCACCCGCACGTCGGCGGCGATGTAGGTCGCGTCGCCGCCGGCCGCCCGGATGGACCGCTCCACCTCCTGCCCCAACGCGGTCCGCCTGCCGCAGAACGCCACCTTCGCCCCCGCCGCCGCGAACGCGCGCGCCGTGGCCGCGCCGATGCCCGACGTCGCCCCGGTGATCTGCACGACCTTGCCCGCGTAACGGCCCCGTGCGCCCCGCTCCTCGGCGGCGGCCAGGCCGGGCGCCGCCGCGACCACCCCCGCGCCGAGCAACCCGCCGAGCACGGCACGCCTGCTGTGGTCCCCGCTCATCACAACGATCCCCCTCCGAACCCTTAAAAGCAACGTGGTGTTGCTTTTAGTCTCTAGACGGATCACCGTTCGCGCAACTACGGGTTGCGTTAAGGTCCTCGCCGTGTCCGAGCCACGCCGTCGCCCCGGTGGCCGCAGCGCGCAGGTCCGCGCCGCGGTGCTGGAAGCCGGCCTCGCCGAGCTGGCGTCGGCCGGCTACCACAACCTGAGCCTGGAAGGCGTGGCCCGGCGCGCGGGCGTGAACAAGACGACCCTCTACCGGCGCTGGGGCACGCGGGAGGCGTTGCTGCTCGACGCGATCCGCGCCCGCGCGACCGCCCGGGTGCCCATCCCGGACACCGGCGACCTGCGCGAGGACCTGCTCGCGCTGGTCCGGGCCGCGATCGCGAACCTGACCACGGCGGAGGTGCAGGCGATGGTCCGGGCGTCCATCGCGCTCTCGCCGCACGACGACACCCTGGCCGCCGCGGGCCGCGCGTTCTGGGCCGAGCGCCTCGCCGTGGACGCCGAGGTGGTCCACCGCGCCGTCGCACGCGGCGAGATCGCGCCCGTCGACGCCGAGCAGGTGATCGAGGCGGTGCTCGGGCCGCCCTACTTCCACCTGCTGGTGACCGGCCGCCCGGTCGCCGACGACTTCCTCGTCGGCACGGTCGACCTGGTCGTCAGCGGTCTGAGACGGTGAGCACGAGCTTGCCGGTGGTCCGGTTCGCCTCGCCGACCTCGTGCGCCTTGGCGACGTCCTCCAGCGGGAACGTCTCGGCGACGACCACCCTCAGCTCACCGCGCTCCACCAGCCCGACCACGTGCTCCAGCACGGCGTGGTCCGGCACCACGGACACGACCGCCGCGCGCACGCCGAGCTCGTCCGCCATGACGCGGAGGGCGGGCAGCCGGGTCGGGTCCGGCAGGCCGATGTACAGCCCGCCGGGCTTGAGCACGCCCATCGACCGCCGCTCGTAGTCGCCGCCGATCAGGTCGAGCACCACGTCGACGTCCCGGAGCTCGCCGAAGTCCCGCGTCGTGTAGTCCACCGGCTCGTCCACGCCCAGCTCGCGCAGCAGGTCGTGCTTGCCGGCGCTCGCGGTGCCGATCACCCACGCCCCGAGCGACTTCGCGAGCTGCACGGCGAGGTGCCCGACACCGCCCGCGGCGGCGTGGACCAGCACCCGGTCACCCGGCTTGACGTCGGCGGCCTCGGTGAGGGCCTGCCACGCGGTGAGCGCGCCCAGCGGCAGGGCCGCCGCGTGCACGTGGTCGAGGTTGGCGGGCTTGCGGGCGAAGTGGCGCGCGGGCGCGGCGACGTACTCGGCGTAGGCGCCGGCCTGGCGCGGCAGGTGTGGCATGCCGAACACCTCGTCGCCGACCCGGAACCGGTTCTCCCCCGCCGGCACGTCCACCACCACGCCGGAGACGTCCCAGCCGGGCACCCACGGCGTGGTGAACCAGTAGCCGTTGCGCCGCACGTTCCAGTCGAACGGGTTCACGCCGGCCGCGCGCACCTCGACCACGATCTCGTCCCGCGCCGGCTCGGGCCGCGCGACCGTCCGCACCTCCATGACCTCGGGCCCGCCGAAGGCCTCGACCATCACCGCTCGCATCTCGTTCGTCATGGTCAAAGGATCATCTTCGGTGGTACCTCTTGTGAAGTAGGCACCTGAATGGTAATTAGGTACCTCGTGTATACCACCCCTGACTTGCGCGCTCACGGCGGCGCGGACGCCTACCTCCGCACGTGCGCGTCACGTGCCGTGCTCGACCTGCTCACCAACAAGTGGGTGTGCCTGGTGATCGGAGGCTTGCGCCCCGGCACCCTGCGCTTCGGCGAGCTCCGGCGGCGCCTCGACGGCATCACCCAGAAGATGCTCACCCAGACCCTGCGGGACCTGGAACGGGCGGGGCTCGTGCACCGCGCCGTCTACCCGAGCGTGCCACCGCGCGTCGAGTACAGCCTCACGCCGCTGGGTGACAACGTGGGCGGCCTGATGGACGCGATCAGGGTGTGGTCGGAGACCCACATCGACGACATCCGCGCCGCGCAGGAGGAGTACGACCGCAAGGCGGGCGAGGAGCTCCAGCCCGTCTAGGAGCCGTTGCGCGACTGTTCGAGGGCTTCCTGCGCCTTGCGGGCCATGTCGGCGACGGCGGCGCGGCGCACGGCGTCGGCCTCGTAGTCCGCGCGGCGGTCCTTGACGACCTTCGCCGGGATGCCGACGGCGATCTTGAAGTCCGGCACGTCGCCGCGCACCACGGCGTGCGCGCCGATCACGCAGCCGCGCCCGATCCGCGTGCCGCGCGTGACGGTGACCTTCGTGCCGAGCCAGCAGTCCGGCCCGATGCGCACCGGCGACTTCACGATGCCCTGGTCCTTGATCGGCAGCGTGATGTCCGCCGTGACGTGGTCGAAGTCGCAGATGTAGACCCAGTCGGCGATCAGCGTGGCCGCGCCGATCTCCACGTCCAGGTAGCAGTTGACCGTGTTGTCCTTGCCGAACACGGCCTTGTCGCCGATCCGCAGCGAACCCTCGTGGCAGCGGATGGCGTTGCCGTCGCCGATGTGCACCCAGCGCCCGATCTCCAGCCGGCCGTAGCCGGGGCGGCAGTGCAGGTCGACCTTCTTGCCCAGGAACACCATGCCGCGCAGCACCACGTGCGGGTTCGCGATCCGGAACTTCAGCAGCCGCCAGTACCGCACCAGGTACCAGGGCGTGTACGCGCGGTGCCGCAGGACCCAGCGCAGCGACGCCAGGGTGAGGAACCTGGCCTGCGCCGGATCGCGGCGCGACCGGCGCCACCTCGTCCACACCGGGGCACCCCACATGCTCGTCACGAGCGCACTGTATTGAATTGCCGCTGCTCCGCGGACGGCGGCTCCGCCGGCCCACCGACCCGCACCAGGACCCCCCCCCGCGCCGCAGCGCGGGCGAGCGGACACCCCGGACAGACACAGCAGGTCGCGCGCGGGGCCGTGACCCGGCACGACCGCGTCCGGCTCCACTACCCGCACCAGGACCACCGCCGTCCGCGGAGCAGCGGCAAGATGACACCGTGACGACACCTCTGATCATCGACACCGACCCCGGCGTGGACGACGCGCTCGCCATCGCCCTCGCCGCGGCCAGCCCCGAGGTCGACCTGATCGGGGTGACCACCGTCTTCGGCAACGTGTCGCTGGAGAACACCACCCGCAACGCCCTGCGCCTGCTGGCGCTCCTGGGCCGCGACGACGTGCCGGTGGGCGTGGGCGCGGCCCGGCCGCTCGTCCACCCCCACCCGCACCTGTCCAGCGCGCACGGCGCGGACGGTCTCTCCGGGTACGCCGACACGCTCCCCGAAGCCACTCGCGGCCCCGACGCGCGCGACGCCGTCACGCTCCTGCGCGACCTCCTCGAGCAGGCCGACCGACCCGTCACGATCGTCCCCATCGGCCCGCTCACCAACATCGCGCTGCTGCTGGCCGCGCACCCCGGTCTCAAGCCGAAGATCGGCAGGCTGGTCGTCATGGGCGGCGGGGTGAACGGCGGCAACGTCACCGCCACGGCCGAGTTCAACGTCTGGAGCGACCCCGAGGCCGCCCGCCGCGTCCTGGTCGAGGAGGACGTGCCCACGACGCTCGTGCCGATGGACCTGACCCGCCGCTGCGCGGTCAGCGCCGAGTGGCTGGACGCGCTGGCGAAGACCTCCCGGGTCGCCGCCACCCTGGTCGGCCTCACCCCCGCCTACCTGGAGACCTACCGGCGGTTCCTCGGCTGGGACGGCATGGCGGTGCACGACGCGGTCGCGGTGGCCGAGGCGGTCCGGCCCGGCATCCTGAGCGGCACGCCGTTCCCCGTGGACGTCGACTGCTCGTACGGTCCGAACCGGGGCGCGCTCGCGGTGGACCAGCGCCTGGAGGTGGAGGCGCCCAAGACGCTCGACATCACCCTGGACGCCGACCTCGACGGCCTGCGCGCGTTCCTCTTCGAGAGGCTAGGTGCGCTCGGCGTGCGCGAGTAGGTAGACGGGACGACGGCCGACGCGGGTCAGCGCCACGGTCGCCTCACCCGACCCGGACAGCTTCAGCCTCGGCCGCAACGCGTTCGGATCCACGTCCAGCCCGCGCACCAGGATCTCCAGCCGGCCCACGTCGTGCGCCCGCAGCACGGACCGCAACGCCTTCTCGCTGTAGTGCCCGTGCTCCACGACCCGGAACGCCCGCACGCCCGGCGGCGGCACCGGCCCGGTCAGGTAGGCGATCCGCTCGTCCAGCTGCGCCAACCCGTGCCGGGCCGCGTAGTGCCGCACCAGCCCGGCCCGCACCACCGCGCCGTCCGGGTCGACCAGCCACTCGGCCGGCTCGCGCACACCGCAGTCGTCGGGGTCGGCGGAGGTGATCGTCCACTCCGGACCGCCCGACCGCAGCACGGTCGCCCGCCGCGACACGCCGGGCGTGGCCAGGCCGCGCGTCCACAGGCACGCCTCGCGCACCTGCCCGTCCAACGACACCAGCTCGACCTCGTCCGCCCACGGCGCGACCGCGAAGTCCACGCCCGGCGCGCACTTCACCGCCAGGTCGCGCGAAGCGTAGGCGTCGGCCAGCTCGTCCAACGGCGGCGCGAAGTCCGAGGGTCGCCACGTGCGCCGCCCGCTCGCGTCACGCCGCGCGGGGTCGGCGAGCACCGCCGTGCCGCGCGACACCGGCCGCAGGGCGTCCGCCCGCACGAGCGGCACCGCGTCACCCAGGTTGTGCCGCGCCATGGCCAACCGCACCGGGTCCAGGTCCGACCCGATCGACCCCTCGGGCAGCGCCGCGAGGTCCGCCCCGATCGAGCAGGTCACGTCGTGCGCGGGTCCGCGGAACCGGCGCGCCCGGTGCGCCGCCACCGGGTGGGCGGTGGCCTGCTGCAACGCGTCGGAGGTGAACAGCCCGTCGGCGAAACCGACCTTGCCGACCGCCTTGCGCCGCAACAACAACGTCTCCAGCACCGCCGCGAAGTGCGTCGGCGAGACCTGCCTGGCCCGGTTCACGTCCGCCAGCCGCGACGCGGGCGTCAGCGGCAGGTCGGCCAGCGCCGACAACGCGGCGCACCCGGCGTCCGAACGCAGGTACGCCACGTCGTCGAGGCTGAAGGCGTAGCTCACCGGACCGGCTTGCGACCCGTCACGGAGACGTTGTAGAAGACCTCGCGCGGCAGCACCTTGGCCAGCACGTTCTCGTCCACCCAGGACAGCCGCTGCCAGGTCTTGTAGGCGAACATCGCCCACCCGAAGCCCAGCTTCTCCCGCGGCACGGCGGCCTCGAACGTGCGCACCGGCCAGCCGAACAACGCCGCCGACAGCTCCTCGGTCACCGCCCGCACCCCGACCGCGCCCGCCCCGCGAGCGGTCCGCTCCAGGTCCGACGGGTCGAACGTGTGCAGGTCGACCACGGCCTCCAGCGCCGCCGCGCGCGAGGACTCGTCCAGCTCCTCCTGCGGCCGGCGCCAGTCGTTGAGCGGTGCCAGCTTGGTCACGTTCGTGGTCAGCCACCAGGTCAGCTGGCCGAGCTTGCGGGCGTAGAGGTTGCCGACGTTCGTCGGGTCGCCCGCGAACACGAACTTGCCGCCCGGCTTGAGCACCCGCAGCACCTCGCGCATCGCGGCGGGCACGTCCGGGATGTGGTGCAGCACGGCGTGCCCCACCACCAGGTCGAACGTGTCGTCGTCGTACGGGATGCGCTCGGCGTCGGCCACCCGGCCGTCGACCGGCAGGCCGAGCTGCCCGGCGTTGCGCAGCGCCACCTCGACCATGCCCGGCGACAGGTCGGTCACCGAGCCGCGCTTGATCACACCGCCCTGCATCAGGTTGAGCAGGAAGAACCCGGTGCCGCAGCCCAGCTCCAACGCGTGCTCGTACGGCCCGGTGTCGCCCGCGACCGCGCGGAACCGGTCCGTGGCGTAGGTGATGCAGCGCTCGTCGTACGAGATCGACCACTTCTCGTCGTACGTGCCCGCTTCCCAGTCGTGGTAGAGCACGTTGGCGAGCTTGGGGTCGGAGTACGCCGCCTCGATCTCCTCGGCGGTGGCGTGCGGGTTGGGCTTGGGATCAACGGCCACTGAACTTCGCCTTCCCCGGGCCGTTCTCGATGAACGACGCCATGCCGGTCTTCTGGTCCTCGGTGGCGAACATCGCCGCGAACAGCTGGCTCTCCAGCTTCAGCCCGCTGCCGAGGTCGGTGTCCAACCCGCCGTCGATCGCGGCCTTGGCGGCGGCGTACGCGCGCACCGGGCCGTTGACGAACCGGCCGGCCCACCGCTTGGCCGCCTCGTAGACGTCGTCGGGGGCCACGACCTCGTCCACCATGCCGATGCGCAACGCCTCCTCGGCGCCCACGAACCGGCCGGTGTAGATCAGGTCCTTGGCGCGCGACGGCCCGATCAGCCGCGGCAGGCGCTGCGTGCCGCCCATGCCGGGGATGACGCCGAGCAGGATCTCCGGCTGGCCGACCTTGGCGTTGTCGCCCGCGATCCGCCGGTCCGCGCACAGCGCCAGCTCGAACCCGCCGCCGAGGGCGTAACCGGTGATGGCCGCCACGGTCGGCTTCGGGATCTCCTCCACCGCGCGCAACGCCGAGGTGAACGCGCCCGCGCGGGCCGCCATCTCGGCGTAGGACAGCTCCGCCATCTCCTTGATGTCCGCGCCCGCCGCGAACACCTTCGGCCCGCCGTACACGATCACCGAGTAGACGTCGGCCCGGTCGGTCGCCTCCAGCGCGGCCGACCGGATCTCTTCCTGGACCTGCCGGTTGAGCGCGTTCATCGGCGGGCGGTCCAGCCGGATGGTGCCGATCCCGTCCTCGACTTCGAGCCTCACGAACTCAGCCACGCGGTCCTCCTCGACCCTGACGTCGGTGCGCCTCGCAGGTTACCCCTCGGTAGTTTTGCGGCGGGCGAAGTACCTGTCACCCGACCGCTGGAGCTCCAGCGGCTGGTCGAACGTCTTCGAGAGGTTCTCCTCGGTCAGCACGTCGGCCAGCAGGCCCTGCGCCACGATGCCCCCGTCACGCAGCAGCAGCGCGTGCGTGAAGCCGGGCGGGATCTCCTCCACGTGGTGCGTGACCAGCACCGTCGCCGGCGCGTCCGGGTCCATCGCCAGCTCGGACAGCCGCGCGACCAGGTCCTCGCGCCCACCCAGGTCCAGGCCCGCCGCGGGCTCGTCCAGGAGCAGCATCTCCGGGTCGGTCATCAACGCGCGCGAGATCAGCGTGCGCTTGCGCTCGCCCTCGGACAACGTGCCGTAGGTGCGGTCGGCCAGGTGCTCGATGCCCATCGCGGCCAGCAGCTCCCTGGCGCGGCCGGTGTCGAGCCGGTCGTACTCCTCGCGCCAGCGCCCCAGCACCGCGTACCCGGCGCTGACCACCAGGTCGACCACCTTCTCGTCGGCCGGGATGCGCCCGTTCAACGCCGAGGAGGACAGCCCGATCCGGGGCCGCAGCTCGGCCACGTCGGTCCGCCCGATCCGCTCGCCGAGCAGGTGCACCTTGCCCTTGGTCGGGTGCAGCTCCGCGCCGGCCAACCGGAGCAGCGTCGTCTTGCCGGCGCCGTTCGGCCCGAGCACGACCCAGCGCTCGTCCAGCTCCACGCTCCAGTCGACGTCCCCGACCAGCGTGGTCTTGCCACGTCGAACCGAAACACCCTGCATGTGGATGACCAGATCTTCGTTTTCCACGCCTGCCCTCGCCCCGTCGATGCGCCGCCGCCGCCATTGTTCTGCACCCCGTTCCGCGGGTGGTCCGGTGGGGGGAGGTATGGGCGGGTCGGTGAACCTCAGCGCGCTCATGCCCACACGGGGCGTGTGTGCTGGAAAGATCGGGCGCATGGCTGCCGACTCGATCCTGCTCGCGGGCCGACCGTTCCCCCTCGGGGCGCACCCCGAGGCCGGAGGTGTGCGCTTCGCGGTCTCGGCGCCGCCCGCCCACGCCGTGGAAGTGTGCCTGATCAGCGAAGACGGCACCGAGGAGCGGGTCGAGCTCACCGAGCGCACGTTCGGCGTCTGGCATGGGCTGATCTCCGGCGTCACGCCCGGCCAGCGCTACGGCTACCGCGTGCACGGGCCGTACGACCCGTCACGGGGCCTGCGGTGCAACCCGGCGAAGCTGTTGGTCGACCCGTATGCGACGCGGATCACGGGGACGTTGTCCGACCTCGACGCGGCGCTGGGCTACGTGGACGACCCGATGCTCGGCGGACCGTCACCGGTCGACTCGCTGGGCAGCGTGCCGCTGTCCGTGGTCACCTCGCCCGGCGGGCCGGACACTGGCGTGAAGCCCGAGGTGCCGTTCGAGGAGGCGGTGTTCTACGAGCTGCACGTGCGCGGGTTCACCAAGCAGCACCCGGCCGTGCCCGAGCACCAGCGCGGCACCTACCTGGGGCTGGCGCACCCGGCCGTGCTGGAGCACCTCACGCGGCTCGGCGTGACGTCGGTCGAGCTGCTGCCGGTGCACGCGTTCGTCGACGAGCCGTCGTTGATCCGCGACGGCAGGCACAACTACTGGGGCTACTCGCCGCTGAGCTTCTTCGCGCCGCACCCCGCCTACGCCAGCGAGCCGGGGCGTGAGGTGGAGGAGTTCCGCACGATGGTCGCCGCGCTGCACAACGCGGAGATCGAAGTGATCATCGACGTGGTGTTCAACCACACGTGCGAGGGCGGCCCGGAGGGTCCGACGCTGTCCTACCGGGGCTTCGACGCTCCCGGCTACTACCTGCACATCGACGGCGGCGGCACGCTCGACATCACCGGCTGCGGCAACACCACCGAGGCCGGGTCGCCGCAGTTCGTGCGGCTGGTGACGGACTCGCTGCGGTACTGGGCCACCGAGCTGGGCGTGGACGGGTTCCGGTTCGACCTCGCGTCCACGCTGGGCAGGCCCGGCGGCGGCCGGTTCGACCGGGCGTCGGCGATGCTCACCGCGATCACGCAGGACCCGGTGCTGTCGCGGTGCAAGCTGATCGCCGAGCCGTGGGACGCCACCGGCGACGGCTACCGGGTCGGCGACTTCGGCGTGCAGTGGGCCGAGTGGAACGGCCGGTACCGCGACACCGTGCGCGACTTCTGGCGGGGCATGACCAGCGTGCGCGACCTGGCCTACCGGCTGTCGGGCTCGTCCGACCTGTACGCCGACGACCTGCGGCGACCGTGGCAGTCGATCAACTTCATCACCGCGCACGACGGGTTCACCCTGCGCGACCTCGTGTCGTACAACGAGAAGCACAACCTGGCCAACGGCGAGGACAACCGCGACGGCACCAACGACAACCGGTCGTGGAACTGCGGCGTCGAGGGCGAGACCGACGACCCGGAGGTGCTGGCCCTGCGCGCCCGGCAGGCGCGCAACCTGTTCGCCACGCTGATGCTGTCCACCGGCACGCCGATGCTCACCGCCGGTGACGAGCAGTGGCGCACCCAGGGCGGCAACAACAACGCGTACTGCCTGGACGACGAGACCTCGTGGGTGGACTGGGAGCTCGGCGGCGAGGGCGAGGCGATGCTGGCGTTCGCGCGGCGGGTGATCGCGGTGCGCCGCGCGTCGCCCGCGTTGCGGCAGCCGCAGTTCTTCGACGGCCGGACCACGTCGTCCGGGGCGCCCGACCTGGTGTGGTTCCGGCCGGACGGCGAGGAGATGGCCGAGACCGACTGGTTCGACGACGGCCGCCGGTTCCTCGGCATGTGGATCGACGGGTCGAACAGCCTGTCCCGCTCGCGTGACGGCGAACTGGTGTCGGACGACTCGTGGCTGCTGCTCGTGCACGCGGGCGCGGACCCGATCGAGGTCACCCTGCCGGGGCCCGAGTACGGCGGGCGCTACGAGCCGACGATCGACTCCACCACGCCCGACGGCTCGCCCGCGGCCGAGGAGGGCCTGGCGGCCGGCGCGACCGTCGTGCTGGAGGGCCGGTCCCTGGTGCTGCTGAGGGTGCCGAACTGAGTTGTGTCGGTGACCGACTGCCTCCGTCACCGACACGATCCTGCCTGGTGAGAGCCGTGCGCGCGGTGCGCGGTTCCGTGGCACGATGCCGGCGTGGCCCGTCCGTTGCTGACCTGGTGCGACCGCACGATCGACCTCCTGCTGGTGGCGTCGTGCGGGTGTAGCCGGACGCGACGCGGCCGGGCCCGCCCATCGGGTTGACGCCGCGTCGCGTCTTGATCGCTACCCCGCCCGACCCGTAGCCATCAGGAGCGACCCACGTGACCGCGACGATCGCGCGCGCCGACCTGCACCCGAAGCTGGACGTGCGGTTCCTGCGCGACATCATCCACCCGGAACGCGACCTGTGGACGCCGCGCGAGCTGCGCGAGCTGACGTCCACCGTCGCCGCCGAACTGACCACCCCGTTGCTGGACGTCCTCCGGTTCGACCCCGATCGGCGCTGGTGGGCGCGGCTCGGGCTGACCGAGGGCGTGGAGCTGTGGCTGCTGAGCTGGCTGCCCGGTCAGGGCACCGAGCCGCACGACCACGGCGGCGCGGCGGGCTCGTTCACCGTGCTCACCGGTGAGCTGGCGGAGGACTACCGCTACCCCGGTGGGCCGATCCGCAGCGCGCGGCGGCCGGTGGGGAGCGCGTTGGGGTTCGGCGCGGGGCGTGCGCACCGGGTGCTGAACCAGGGCAGCACCGGTGCGGCGAGCGTGCACGCCTACTCGCCGCCGCTGGTGCCGACCCGGGAGTACCCGAGCCTCGCCGACATACCGCAGGAGATCCCGCCGTTGCCCGCCCTGCGGCTGCCGTTGGAGCAGCTGCGCGTTCTGGCCGACCAGGAGGGTCCGTGAGTGCCGAGGAGTTGCTGGAAGAAGCGCGGCGGTCGTTGAGCCGCGTGTCGCCGGAGGAGCTGGCCGGGCTGTCCGACGTGCTGGTGGTCGACATCCGACCGCACCACAACCGTGCGGCGGAGGGTGAGATCCCCGGCTCGATCCCGGTGGAGCGCATCGTGCTGGAGTGGCGGCTGGACCCGGACGGCGAGCACCGGATCCCCGGCTTCACCGCCGACACCACCGTGGTCGTGCTGTGCAACGAGGGCTACGCCTCCAGCCTGGCCGCCCGCGACCTGCAACGGGTGGGCCTGCCCCGCGCCACCGACCTGATCGGCGGCTTCCGCGGCTACGCCGCCGCCGGGCTCCCCGTGCGGCCGGGCGCGACCCAAGCCGTCACCTGACCGTCCCGAACGTCGAACTCGGGGTACCCGAACGTTCGACACGCCGTACCTGAGTGTTCGACACGCGCGAGAGTCCTACGTTCAGGTCCGGCGTGTCCTACGTTCGCGTACCCCGAGTTCCGCATTCGGGAACCGGGAGGCGGGCGGTAGCGTCTCCAGGTCCGTGTGGAAAGCGCTGACCGGGTTGGCCCTGGTCGTCCTCGTGGTCTGGCGGCCGGGTGTCGCGACGTTCGGTGGGGCCGCGGCGGGGACGTGGGCGGTCAACGCGGCGTTGCAGCTCGGCTTGCTCGCCGGCGCACTGCTGTTCCACGTGCGGGTGCCGTTGGTCGAGATCGGCGTCGGCGGCGAGATCCGCACGTGGACGAAGCCGCACCTGCGGGTGGTCTGGCGGACGATCCCGTTGCTGATGTCGGTCGGCCTCACGTCGATCAAGGCGCCGGTCCGCCGACGGTTGTGGCTGACCGGGCTCACGTCGGCCGTGGTGGCCGCGGCCGTCGTGGCGGTGACCTGGCTCGGCGCGCTCGTCTGGTCGGACGCGGACCAGCCGTTCCTGCGCGGCTTCGCGGTGGCGGGCACGGCCGTGCTGCTCAACGGCCTGTGGCCACGACGCGGCGCGGGCACCACCTCACCGGGCTGGTTCCTGTTCGCCCTGCCCCGCCTGTCCGGCCGCACGGCGGCCGAGTTCGAGGCGACACCCCTGGTCAACGAGGTCACCGACGCGCTCGAAGCCGGCGACCTCGACCGGGCCGAGGCGCTCGCCGACGAACTGGTCGAACGCCACCCCACGTTGCTGGTCGCGATCGGCGCGCGGTCATCCGTGCTGACGCTACGCGCTCGGTACGGCGAGGCGTTGCACCTGGTCAGCGGCCTGGTCGGGCGCACCGACCTGGAGCCGCGCGACATGGCGTTCGTGCTCGCCGCGATGGCCGGTTCCACGGCGAACGCGGTCGAGGGCGGCCAACTGCCCGCGGACGTCGGCGTGCCCGCGGCGAAACGCGCGGCGGACGGCGCGATGAAGTTCGGCTACCCGCGCCACCGCTGCACGGGCACGCTGGCCCAACTCGCCCTGATCGAGCGCGACCACGCCACCGCACTGGCCCTCGCCACCCAGGCCAAGGCGACCAGCGAGACCGGTCTCGCCCGCGCCGACGCCCTGGCCACGATCGCCCGCGCCCACATGGCCGCCGGTGACAACGCGGCGGCCCGCGCGAGCCTGGTCGAGGCCGAACAACTCGCCGGCTGGATGCCCCGGGTCGCGGAGACCACCGCCCGGCTCAACATCACCTGACGGACTGGGCGGGAGCCGGCATGGTCGGCATGCCGCCCTCCGGCACGGGCAGGCCGCAGGTCTTCAGGGCCTCGTTCACCAGCTTCAACCACGTCTGCACTTCGGCGCGCAGCTTCCCCGGGTCCGGCGCCACGGCACCGGGCACGATCTTGCTCAACACGCTGAACGCGCCGGCGAACATGGCCAGGTCCTGCGACAGGCACAGCTCCGGCCCGTGGAACCGGACCTCGGCGGGCGCGGTCGTCGGTGGGGTCGGCAGGCACTTGGCCGCCGTCATCGCCACCAGCACGTGGAGCACCTCGCCCAGCGGCGGGGCGGCCTTGTCCGGCGCCGGCGGGTTCGCGGCCAGCGGCTCGACCACCTTCTTCAGCGTGTCCGCGAGCTGCGTCACCAGTCCCGCGCACGCGGCGGGAGGTTCCGCCGACTGCCGTTGCGCCGACGCGGCCGGGATGACGGCCACGGCGAGCACGACGGCGAGCACCGTGCCGATCGTCGCGAATGTCCTCACGCCGGAAGCGTAAGCGCGGACGCGCGGCCACCTGCCGGTGAAAACGACGAGTTCACCCGACCGAAGAAAACCCCGGCGCACCAGCGTGGACCAGATGACCGCCGGTCACGCCGACGGTCATCTGGTCGAGCGATCTCAGCCGGCCAGCACGACCCGACCGAGTTCCGCCGGTGACGCGAGCAGGTCGTGCCTCGGCAGCACGCGCACCGTGTAGCCGACGGCGCCCGCGTGCGGCAGCGGCACCTCGACCTCGTAGTTGCCGTTGCCCGCGTAGTCCATGCCGTGCGTGACCACGTCGTACAGCTCGTCGGAGTCGCCGACCCGGCCCAACGCCACCTGGACGTCCACTTCGGACGGTTCGAGGCCCGCCAGCTCGATCCGCGCCCGCACGCCGACCGGCGAGCCGAGGTTCGGCGTCACGGACCCGTTCAGCGACATCTCCGAGTCCAGCACCCGCACCCGCGTCCACGACGCCCGCAGCCGCTGCCGGTACGCGGCCAGCTCCTTCGCGCCACGGAACCCGTCGCCGACCACCGACGCGGCCGACGACGCGGCCGGCGCGTACAGGTTCTCCACGTACTCGCGCACCATCCGCGACGCCTGCACCGCCGGGCCGAGCGAGGCCAGCGTGTGCCGCACCATCGCCAGCCACCGCGTCGGCACGCCGTCCTCGCCGCGGTCGTAGAACAGCGGCGCGACCTGGTTGCCGAGCAGGTCGTACAGCGCGGCGGCCTCCAGGTCGTCACGCCGGGTCGGGTCGGTGATGCCGTCGGCGGTCGGGATGGCCCAGCCGTTGCTGCCGTCGTACAGCTCGTCCCACCAGCCGTCGCGGATCGACAGGTTCAGCCCGCCGTTGAGCGCCGACTTCATGCCGGACGTGCCGCACGCCTCCAGCGGGCGCATCGGGTTGTTCAGCCACACGTCGCAGCCCCAGTACAGGTACCGGGCCATGGACATGTCGTAGTCGGGCAGGAACACGATCCGGTGCCGCACGCCCGCGTCGTCGGCGAACCGCACGATCTGCTGGATCAACGCCTTGCCGCCGTCGTCGGCGGGGTGCGACTTGCCCGCGACGACCAGCTGCACCGGCCGTTCGGGGTGCAGCAGCAGCGCGCGCAACCGGTCCGCGTCGCGCAGCATCAGCGTCAGCCGCTTGTAGGTCGGCACGCGGCGGGCGAAGCCGACGGTCAGCACGTCCGGGTCGAACACCGAGTCGGTCCAGCCCAGCTCCAACGCCGACGCGCCGCGCTGCAGCCACGACGCGCGCGTGCGGCGGCGGACCTCGTCGACGAGCTTGCCGCGCAGGTCGTTGCGCAGCTCCCACAGCCGCTGGTCGGTGACCGGCTCGAACCCGTGCAGGCCGACGCCCGCCTCCTCCGTGTCGCCGACGAGCCTGCTCATCTCGGTCGCCGCCCACGTCGGGCCGTGCACGCCGTTGGTGACCGAGCCGATCGGCACCTCGGCGGCGTCGAAGCCCGGCCACAGGGCGCGGAACATGTCGCGGCTGACGGTGCCGTGCAGCTTGGAGACGCCGTTGGCGCGCTGCGCGAGCCGCAGGCCCATGTGCGCCATGTTGAACAGGCCGGGGTTGTCCTCCGCGCCGAGGGCGAGGAGGCGCTGGGTGTTCACGCCCGGCAGCAGGGTCTCGGAGCCGAAGTAGTGCTGCACCAGGTCGACGGGGAACCGGTCGATGCCCGCCGGCACCGGCGTGTGCGTGGTGAACACCGTGCCCGCGCGGACCGCCGCCAACGCCTGGTCGAAGTCGAGGCCCTCGGTCGTGACCAGCTCGCGGATGCGTTCCAGGCCGAGGAAGCCCGCGTGGCCCTCGTTGGTGTGGAACACCTCGGGCGACGGGTGCCCGGTCAGGTCGCAGTACGTGCGCACGGCGCGGACGCCGTCGACGCCGGCCAGGATCTCCTGCCGGATGCGGTGGTCCTGGTCGCCGCCGTAGAGGCGGTCGGTGACGCCGCGCAGGTCGTCGTCGTTCTCCTCGACGTCGGAGTCGAGCAGCAGCAGCGGGATGCGGCCGACCTGCGCCTTCCACACCTTGGCGCGCAGCACGCGGTCACCGGGCATGGCGACGTGCACCAGGATCGGCGCGCCGGACGGCTCGGTGAGCAGCTCCAGCGGCAGGCCGCGCGGGTCGAGCACCGGGTAGTGCTCGATCTGCCAGCCGTCCAGGGACAGCGCCTGGCGGAAGTAGCCGGACCGGTAGAGCAGGCCGACCGCGATCAGCGGCACGCCCAGGTCGGAGGCCGCCTTGAGGTGGTCGCCCGCCAGCACGCCGAGGCCGCCGGAGTAGTTCGGCAGGGCCTCGGTGACGCCGAACTCCATCGAGAAGTAGGCGATCGCGGTGGGCAGGGGGTTCAGGTCGTGGTTGCCGTGCTCGCGGCGCTGCGCGATCTCGTCCTGGCGCCGCTGGAACCAGCGCGGTCCGGTGGTGTAGCGGTGCAGGTCGTCGGCGAGGGCGCGGGCGTGCGCGAGGAACTGCTCGTCACGGGAGAGGGCTTCGAGGCGTTCGGGCGCGACCACCGACAGCAGCCGCAACGGGTCGCCGCTCTCGGCCCACAGCTCCGGGTCGACCGAAGCGAACAGGTCCTGGGTGGGCTGGTGCCACGTCCAGCGCAGGTTCGTGGCGAGGGTGCCCAGTGCAGTCAACGGCTCGGGCAGACTGGCTCGGACGGTGAACCGGCGAAGTGCTCGCATGGCGTCGGACCTTATCCCCCATCCAGCGGTGCGGAACAACGGTCACCCGAACCGATGCCGTGACCGATACAGCCTCACCAGCGCAAACGGCGCTTTGCAAGTTATTTCGCCCACAGCGCGCAAGCGTGGACGCGGGGTCGGGAGGGCCGGATCACCCGTTCCGCCGATCGGCGGTCAGGAGGATCGCCTCGTTGACCGGCGCACGGCCGTCGGCCCGCCGTTCGAGCAAGGTCACGCCCGCCGCGATGGCCCGGAACTCCTCGGCGATCTCGACGATGCCCGCTTCCTCGGCCTCGGCCGCGCAGAGCAGCGCGTCGAGGCGGAGGGTTTTGGCCAGTTCGGCGGTCATGGGCGTGGCGCCGGCGACCGCGGGCTTGCCGAGCCGCCACAGCTCGTCGGCCCATCCGATCGCTCGCTCGCCGCGAATCGCGATCGGGTAGTTCCCCTCGAGGGACCGCATGAGATCGAACACCTCGTAGGGCGACAACGTGTAGTCCTGGTTCGGCAATCGGTACGGGTCCAGTTGGTGCATGGCCATGAGCGGCGTCCTGGGCTCCCGCTTCAGGTCGTCGAGGACGTGCTCGGCCAGCGTGGCGGCGGTGATCAGGTGCGGGTGGGGCGCGCCCGGTGGCACCCACAGCTCCAGCTCGTCCAGCCACACCGAGCGCAGCGGCGGCTTGGCCAGCACGCGCGCGACCGCGGGGTGGTCGAGTTCCGAGCGGCGGGGCAGGCGGTACGTGCCGGCGAGGGCGTTGGCCCACTCGGCGAACCTGAGGGCGTCCGCCCCGTCCACGCCCAGCACCGGCTCGTCGTTCGACTCGTGGTCGTCGTGCAGCGCGTAGAGGGCGTTGGTGATCGGCTTCGGGCTGACGAAGACGCCGTCGCGCACCTTGATCGCGCCCTGCTGGTGGCGGGCGAGCATGACGCCCGCGATGAGCGACCGGCGTTCCGGGTCGTCGGTGGTGGGGTCGAGCACGTCGTCCAAGCGATTGCGCAGCCTCGGCGCGAGTTCGGCGGCGCGCTCGGCGCAGTCGAAGGCCAGGGACAGCGCCGTGACGGTGCCGGAGGCCAGGCAGACCGCGACGACCGGGTCGGCGTCGGCGCGGGCGACGTAGAGCAGCGTGGTCTCCCGCCACCAGTCGTTGTCGACCTCGTCGGTCAGGAGGTGGGCCAGGCCCTTCTCGCGGATGTGGGCGGCGGCCAGGTACTCCTGGAACGTGAAGTGGGCGAACGAGTGCAGGCCGCTCTCGCGTTCCACCAGCAGGCCGCTGGAGGTGACGTCCTCCAGCAGGGCCTGCTCGGTGAGCGTGGTCGCCATCCGGCTGAGGGCGGGCCGGAACTCGGCCAGCACGGCGTCGCGGGACGCGTCGCGCACGCCGCGCCGCATCATGGCCAGCGCGAGCCCCCTGAGCAGCACTTCCTTCTTGTCGCCGTCGAGCTGGACGGGCAGGCGCTTGGCCTCGTGCCTGCGCCACAGCATGACCTCGCAGATCTCCCGGTACAGCTCGGCGCGGCTGTCCGGGAGCTTGCTCCCGAACCGGTGGACGTTGGCGACCATCGTGAGCAGCAGCGGGTTGGCGGTGAGGTCGTAGAGGTTCGGGTTGGCGTGCAGCCGGTCGAGCAGTTCGTCGGCGGACCGCTCGGCCCGCAGCCGCACGGCGTCGCCGGTGGACCGGGTGCTCAGCTCCTCGATCGCCAGGTACCAGCCGCGGACGAACCGGGTGACCTGCTCGTCGGTGAAGCTGCGGACCTGCAGGACGCGGGCGCCGGCGACGGGCGCGGCGCGGTAGCCGTGCGGGCGCGAGGTGACGACGAGGTCGTCGCCGGGGTACTGGCGGGTCTGGCGCTCGACCCAGTCGGCGACGAGGCGGCGGTCGTCCGGGCGGGCGACCTCGTCCAGGCCGTCGAGCAGGATCGTGCAGGCTCCCTCGGCCAGCCGCCGCTCGAACCAGCCTGGTGGCTCGCCCTCGCCGTAGCGGCCGAGCTTGGCGCGGAGCAGCTCGGTCAGCGGCACGTCCGGGTCGGCGGTGATCGCGTCGACGTGGTCGCGCAGGTAGAGCAGGATCGGCACGGGGCGGCGGCCCTTCGAGCGGCTGATCGTCAGGGCGAGGTGGCGCAGCAGGGTGGTCTTGCCGCTGCCCGGCACGCCGATGAGCGCCAGCACCGCGGGTGTCGGCCCGCCCAGGAACTCGGTGACGGCGTGCCGCTCGTCGGCCGGCGGGCGGGACAGCACGCCGGCGGGCGCGTTGTGCGGTGTCTGGTGGGCGACGCCGACGTCGACGAAGACGTCCTCGAACTCCGGCGTGTGGAACCCGACGACGACGAGTCCTTTGAGGTCGATGTAGCGCAGGCTCGCCAGGACGTGCTCGCGGTACTGCCGCTCGAACCGCTTGGCACGCGTCCAGCCGAGGTTCACCGCGCCAGTCAAGTGGAGCCGGGCGGCGTGATCACTAGCCTGATCGTGTGACCCGTGTTCGCTCGATCGGTACCGGCGTGGCTCGCGGCCCGAATCGATCACGCACTGCGACTCTGCTCGCATCGCGAGACGGACGCCACCGCCAAGTGTGCAATCCGATCAGAACGGGTAGGAACATCGGGTACAGGTGTCCCGGTGGTGGGCCGTCCCACCGCTGCGGGCAGACTTGACCGTGCAAGCGTCACACCAGGTGAGAGGGGCGCTGCCGATGAGTGGACGACTCGGTATCGACGATGTCTCCCCGACCGTGAGCAACGGTCGCTACCCGGCGAAGGCCGTGGTCGGCGAACACGTTCCGGTCGAGGCCACGGTGTGGCGCGAGGGCCACGACGCCGTGGCCGCCACGGTGGCGTGGCGGGGACCCGACGACCGGGTTGCCAGACAGACTCGGATGGTGCCGCTCGGAGTCGGCCTGGACCGCTGGGCCGCCACGATCGTGCCGGACGCGCCGGGCGCGTGGACGTTCCGCGTGGACGCCTGGAGCGACCCGTGGGCCACCTGGGAGCACGCCGTCGAGGTCAAGATCGCCGCGGGCCAGAGCGCGGACGAGCTGGCGAACGACCTGGAGACCGGCGCGCTCCTGCTCGACCGCGTCAGCCGCCGCCCGGACCGCCGCAAGGACAAGCCGCTGCTGGTCAACGCGGCCACCGCGCTGCGCGACGAGCACCGCCCCCTCGCCGAGCGGGTCGCGCCCGCCCTCGCGAGCGACGTCCGCCGGATCATGCACGACCACCCCGTCCGCGAGCTGGTCACCAGGGGCAAGCCGCGGAAGGTGTGGGTCGACCGCAAGCGGGCGGCGTTCGGGTCCTGGTACGAGTTCTTCCCCCGCAGCACGGGCGGCGTCGACGAGTCGGGCGTCCCGGTGCACGGCACGTTCGTCACCGCCGCCAAGGAGCTGGACCGCATCGCGGCCATGGGCTTCGACGTCGCCTACCTGCCCCCGATCCACCCGATCGGGCGGGTGAACCGCAAGGGACCGAACAACACGCTCACCGCCACCGAGGACGACCCCGGCTCGACCTGGGCCATCGGCGCGGACGAGGGCGGGCACGACGCGATCCACCCCGAGCTCGGCACGATCGAGGACTTCGACGCGTTCGTCGACCGGGCCCGCGAGCTGAACATCGAGGTGGCGCTCGACCTGGCGCTCCAGTGCGCCCCCGACCACCCCTGGGTGCTGAAGAACCCCGAGTGGTTCACCACCCGGCCGGACGGCTCGATCGCCTACGCCGAGAACCCGCCGAAGAAGTACCAGGACATCTACCCGGTCAACTTCGACAACGACCCGCAGGGCATCTACAACGAGGTGCTGCGCGTCGTGCTGCACTGGGTCGACCACGGGGTGCGGATCTTCCGGGTCGACAACCCGCACACCAAGCCGCCGGACTTCTGGGCGTGGCTGATCTGGGCGGTCAAGGACCGGCACCCGGACGTGCTGTTCCTGTCCGAGGCGTTCACCCGCCCGGCCCGGCTGTACGGCCTGGCCAAGCTCGGCTTCACGCAGAGCTACACCTACTTCACCTGGCGCACGACCAAGGAGGAGCTGACCGAGTTCGGCGCCGAACTGGTCGAGCACTGGGACGAAGCGCGGCCCAACCTGTTCGTCAACACCCCGGACATCCTGCACGAGTCGCTGCAGCACGGCGGTCCGGGCATGTTCGCGCTGCGCGCGGCGCTGGCGGCGACGATGGCGCCGACCTGGGGTGTGTACTCGGGCTACGAGCTGTTCGAGCACGAGGCCGTCCGGCCGGGCAGCGAGGAGTACCTGAACTCGGAGAAGTACCAGCTCCGCCCCCGTGACTACGCGGCGGCGGTGGCCGAGGGACGGTCGCTGGAACCGTGGTTGCGCAAGCTGAACGCGATCCGCCGGGCGCACCCGGCGTTGCAGCAGATGCGAACACTCCGGTTCCACCACGTCGACAACCCCGCGTTGATCGCCTACTCCAAGCAGGACCCCGGCACCGGCGACACGGTCGTCGTCGTGGTCAACCTGGACCCGCACAACGCGCAGGACGGCACCGTCTGGCTGGACCTGCCCGCGCTCGGCGTCGACTGGCACGAGCGGCTGATCGCGCACGACGAGGTGTCCGGGGAGACCTGGGACTGGGGTCAGGCCAACTACGTCCGCCTGGAACCCTGGCGCGCCCCGGCGCACATCGTCGGCGTCCAGCGCAGGTTCAGCCACTAGCACAAAACCCAGCCCGGTCCCCGAAAACCTGAGTCCCCGTGCCCGCCGAAGAGCACGAGGGACGATCGAACGCACCCCCAATGAGGTGGGACGAGGTGGAGCACACATGCAGGAAGAGGTCCGACCCGACGCCGCGCTGGTAGGCCTGGAGAACGTGCCGCACACCGGCGAGGCCATCGGCGCGGACGGCCTGCTGGTCGAACCGCAGGCCGAGGACTTCCGGTCGGCCAAGCTCGTGCCGCGCGAGCGAGACTGGTTCAAGGGCGCGGTGTTCTACGAGGTGCTGGTGCGCGCGTTCAGCGACTCCAACGGCGACGGCACCGGAGATCTGCGGGGCCTCGCGTCCCGGTTGGACTACTTGGAGTGGCTCGGCGTCGACTGCCTGTGGCTGCCGCCGTTCTACGCCTCGCCGCTGCGCGACGGCGGCTACGACATCTCGGACTTCCGCGCGGTGCTGCCGGAGTTCGGCTCGGTCGAGGACTTCGTGTACCTGCTGGACGAGGCGCACCGGCGCGGCATCCGGGTGATCACCGACCTGGTGCTCAACCACACCAGCGACGCGCACCCGTGGTTCCAGCAGTCGCGGACCGACCCGGACGGCCCCTACGGCGACTACTACGTGTGGAGCGACGACGACCAGCGCTACGCGGACGCGCGGATCATCTTCGTCGACACGGAGTCGTCCAACTGGACCTACGACCCGGTGCGCGGCCAGTTCTACTGGCACCGGTTCTTCTCCCACCAACCCGACCTGAACTTCGAGAACCCGCACGTCCAGGAAGCCATGCTGGACACCCTGCGGTTCTGGCTCGACCTGGGCATCGACGGGTTCCGGCTCGACGCCGTGCCGTACCTGTTCGAGGCGGAGGGCACGAACTGCGAGAACCTGCCGCGCACGCACGACTTCCTCAAGCGCTGCCGCAAGGTCGTCGACGACGAGTACCCCGGCCGGGTGCTGCTGGCGGAGGCCAACCAGTGGCCGTCGGACGTGGTGGAGTACTTCGGCGACCCCGAGGTCGGCGGCGACGAGTGCCACATGGCGTTCCACTTCCCGCTGATGCCGCGCATCTTCATGGCCGTGCGGCGGGAGTCGCGGTTCCCGATCTCGGAGATCCTGGCGCAGACGCCGGAGATCCCGTCGGGCGCGCAGTGGGGCATCTTCCTGCGCAACCACGACGAGCTGACGCTCGAGATGGTCACCGACGAAGAGCGCGACTACATGTACGCGGAGTACGCCAAGGACCCGCGGATGAAGGCGAACATCGGCATCAGACGGCGCCTGGCCCCGCTGCTGGAGAACGACCGCAACCAGCAGGAGCTGTTCACCGCGATGCTGCTGTCGCTACCGGGCTCGCCCGTCCTCTACTACGGTGACGAGATCGGCATGGGCGACAACATCTGGCTTGGCGACCGCGACGCGGTCCGCACGCCGATGCAGTGGACACCGGACCGCAACGCGGGGTTCTCCAGCTGCGACCCCGGCCGGATCTACCTGCCCGTGATCATGGACCCGGTGTACGGCTACCAGGCGCTCAACGTCGAGGCGCAGCTGAACAACCAGTCCTCGCTGCTGCACTGGACGCGGCGGATGATCGAGGTGCGCAAGCAGCACCACGCGTTCGCGGAGGGCGACTTCACCGACCTCGGCGGGTCGAACCCGAGCGTGCTGGCCTACCGGCGGCGGTGGCTTCGGCCCGACGGCCACGAGGACGTCGTGCTGTGCGTGAACAACCTGTCGCGGTTCCCGCAGCCGGTCGAGCTCGACCTGTCGGAGCACCACGGCAGCAGGCCGGTCGAGCTGACCGGCGGGGTCGTCTTCCCGACCGTCGGCGACCTGCCCTACCTGCTGACCCTGCCCGGTCACGGCTTCTACTGGTTCCAACTCGTGGAAGCCGGCGACGACAGCGAGCCGAGGTGATGGACGTGACCCAGCCGCACGACCTGGTGGACAGGGTGCTGGCCGAGCTGCCCGGGTGGCTGCCCGCACAGCGGTGGTTCGGAGGGAAGGATCGCCCGGTCACCTCGATCCGCCCGCTGCGAACGGCGGTGCTGCGGTCCGAGGACCCGGTGCTGGTGCACCTCGTGGTGGAGGTGGCGCAGCCGGACCGGCGTGAGCCCTACCAGCTGCTGGTCACCGACCACGTGGACAACTACGACGCCACCTCCGTGCCGGAGCTGACCGGCGTGCTGCTCGACCTGATCGCCGAGGGCGTCGAGGTCGAGGGCCTGAGGTTCGCGCACGAGCCGGACGTCGAGCTGCAGACCGGGCTGCGCGGCCGGCCGATCACGTCCGAGCAGTCCAACACCTCGATCGTGTTCGGCAGCCAGTACATCCTCAAGCTGTTCCGCAAGCTCAGCTACGGCGAGAACCCGGACCTGGTGCTGCACCGGGCGTTGCGGCAGGTCGGGTGCGAGCACATCGCCCAGCCGCTCGGGTCGATCACCGGTCGGCTCGACGGCCGGACCACGACCGTCGGCATGCTCCAGCAGTTCATGCCGGACGCGGTGGACGGCTGGGCGATGGCCACCACGAGCGTGCGCGACCTGATGGCCGAGGCCGACCTGCACGCCGACGAGGTGGGCGGCGACTTCGCCGGCGAGGCGCAGCGGCTGGGACAGGCCGTGGCCACCGTGCACGCGGACCTGGAGCGCGCGCTGGGCACCCAGTCCGCGGACGCCGAGAACATCGACCGGACCGTGCGGGCGATGGTCGCCCGGCTGGACGCGGTGGTCGCCTCGGTGCCGGAGCTGCGGCCGTACGTGCCCGCGTTGCGGGAGGCGTTCGAGCAGGCCAGGGAGACGCCGGACGCGGTCGCCGTGCAGCACATCCACGGCGACCTGCACCTCGGTCAGGTGCTGCGGACCGTGCAGGGCTGGCTGCTGATCGACTTCGAGGGCGAGCCGGGTTCGCCGATGGCCGAGCGGATCGAGCTGCGCTCGCCGCTGCGCGACGTGGCGGGGATGCTGCGATCCTTCGACTACGCGGCGCACCAGCTGCTCGTCGGCCAGCCGGAGGACCACCAGCTGACCGTGCGGGCGCTGGAGTGGGCGCGCCGCAACCGCGCGGCGTTCACCGAGGGCTACGCGGAGGCGGCGTCGGAGTCGGTCGGCGACCCGCGCAAGCGGGGCTACCTGCTGCGGGCGTTCGAGCTGGACAAGGCCGTCTACGAGGTCGCGTACGAGCACGCGAACAGGCCGGAGTGGTTGACGGTCCCGTTGTCGTCGATCGCGCGGATCACTGGAGAGGGAGCGGTGCAGTCATGATCTCGCCCGAGGACGTCGACCGGCTGCTGGCCGGGGCGCACCACGACCCGCACTCGGTGCTCGGCGTGCACCACGTCCCGGAGGGCGTGGTCGCGCGGGCGCTGCGGCCGGGCGCGACCGCGGTGGCGGTGATGGCCGCCGACAAGCGCTTCGACCTGGACCGGGTCGCCGACGGGCTGTTCGCGGGCGACCTGCCCGAGCACCCCGGCGACTACCGGCTGGAGGTCGAGTACGGCGACCAGGCCGTCGAGGTGGACGACCCGTACCGCTGGCTGCCGACCGTCGGCGAGCTGGACCTGCACCTGATCGGCGAGGGGCGGCACGAGCGCCTGTGGGACGTGCTGGGCGCGCGGGTGCGCACCTACGACACGCCCAACGGCACCGTCTCGGGCGTCTCGTTCGCCGTGTGGGCGCCGACCGCGCGCGGTGTGCGGGTGTGCGGCGACTTCGACGGCTGGGACGGCCGCGCGAACCCGATGAGGTCGCTCGGCTCGTCCGGCGTGTGGGAGATCTTCATCCCCGGCATCCCGGAGGGCACCCGGTACAAGTTCCGGATCCTCGGCCGGGACGGCGGGTGGCACGAGAAGGCCGACCCGATGGCGTTCGCCACCGAGACACCGCCGCAGACGGCGTCGGTCGTCACCCGGACCGCGCACGAGTGGGGTGACGACGAGTGGCGGGCCAAGCGCGACGCCACCCAGTGGATCAACGCGCCGATGAGCGTGTACGAGGTGCACCTCGGCTCGTGGAAGCCCGGCCTGGGTTACCGGGAGCTGGCCGCGGAGCTGGCGGACTACGTGGTGGGCGCCGGTTTCACGCACGTGGAGCTGATGCCGGTGGCCGAGCACCCGTTCGGCGGGTCGTGGGGCTACCAGGTGACGTCGTACTACGCGCCGACGTCGAGGTTCGGCTCGCCGGACGACTTCCGGCACTTCGTGGACGTGCTGCACCAGCGCGGCGTCGGCGTGATCATGGACTGGGTGCCCGCGCACTTCCCGCGCGACTCCTGGGCGTTGGCGAGGTTCGACGGCAGCGCGTTGTACGAGCACGAGGACCCGCGCCGGGGCGAGCACCCGGACTGGGGCACGCTGGTGTTCGACTTCGGGCGCAACGAGGTGCGCAACTTCCTGGTCGCCAACGCCCTGTACTGGATCGAGGAGTTCCACATCGACGGCCTGCGGGTCGACGCGGTGGCCTCGATGCTGTACCTGGACTACTCGCGGCAGGAAGGGCAGTGGCTGCCCAACCAGTACGGCGGGCGGGAGAACCTGGACGCGGTGCGGTTCCTGCAGGAGCTGAACGCGACCGTCTACAAGCGCCACCCCGGCGTGGTGATGGTGGCCGAGGAGTCGACGGCGTGGCCGGGCGTGACGCGGCCGACGCACCTGGGCGGCCTCGGGTTCGGCTTCAAGTGGAACATGGGCTGGATGCACGACACGCTGCACTACCTGTCGCGCGAGCCCATCCACCGGTCGTTCCACCACAACGAGATCACGTTCTCGCTGGTGTACGCGTGGAGCGAGAACTTCGTGCTGCCGCTGTCGCACGACGAGGTCGTGCACGGCAAGGGGTCGTTGTGGCAGCGGATGCCCGGCGACGACTGGAACAAGGCGGCGGGGCTGCGGTCGCTGCTGGCGTTCATGTGGGCGCACCCCGGCAAGCAGCTGCTGTTCATGGGCGGTGAGTTCGGGCAGCGCGACGAGTGGTCGGAAGGCCGTTCGCTGGACTGGCACCTGCTGGAGTCGCCGCTGCACGGCGGCCTGCACCGGCTGATCTCGGACCTGAACCGGGTCTACCGGGGCTCGCCCGCGTTGTACAGCGCGGACAACAGGCCCGAGGGCTTCTCGTGGATCGACGCGAACGACTCGGCGGGCAACGTGCTGAGCTTCCTGCGGATCGGCGAGGACGGCTCGGTGCTCGCCTGCGTGGCGAACTTCGCCGGCATGCCGCACCACGACTACCGGGTCGGGCTGCCGGTGGCGGGTCGGTGGCGCGAGGTGGTGAACACGGACTCGGAGGTCTACGGCGGGTCCGGCGTCGGGAACTTCGGCGTGGTGCAGGCGGAGGAGCACCCGTGGCACGGGCGGCCCGCGTCCGCGGTGCTCCAGCTGCCGCCGGCGGGCGTGCTCTGGCTCGCGCCGGAAGCACCCGCGGTCACGGCGACCGTCACGGCGGAGGACCGGGCCGGCGTCGAGGGCCCGATCGACCTGGACGACCTCGACAACACCTGACCGGACCGCCGTGCCCGGCCGGGTCCTCGGGACCCGGCCGGGACGCGGGCGGACCGTGACCGAACCGCGTGCTGCGGAACGCCGTCCGCGGGGCGCGGGGCCTGCCATGCTGAGCCCCATGGCGGACGAGGTGTGGGCGGTCGGCGAGGCGTACGAGGCTTACGTCGGGCGTTGGAGCGCGCCCGTCGCGCGGCGGTTCCTCCGACTGCTGGACGTGCCGCCGGCCCGCCGGTGGCTGGACGTCGGCTGCGGCACGGGCGCGTTGACCACCGCGATCCTCAAGATCGCCGACCCGGCCGAGGTCGTCGGCGTCGACCCGTCCGAGGGCTTCCTGGCCACCGCTCGGCACCGGGTCGCCGACCCCCGGGCCGCCTTCCACGTCGGCGACGCGCGCTCCCTCCCGCTGCCCGATCGCGCCTTCGACGCCGTGGTCAGCGGCCTCGCCCTCAACTTCGTGCCCGACCCGGTGCGGGCGCTCGTCGAGTGCACCAGGGTCGCCGCGCCCGGCGGCGTGGTCGCCGCCTACGTCTGGGACTACGCCGAGGGCATGGCGATCACCCGCTTCTTCTGGGACGCCGCCACCGACCTCGACCCGGCCGCCGCCGCCCTGCACGAGGGCAGGCGCTTCCCCCTCTGCCGACCCGAACCGCTCCGCGCGCTGTGGACCGACGCCGGGCTGAACGGGGTGCGCGTCGAGGCGCTGGAGGTGCCGACGGTGTTCAACGACTTCGACGACTACTGGCGGCCGTTCCTCGGTGGGCAGGGACCGGGGCCCGGCTACACCGCGTCCCTGCCCGAGGACCGGCGCCGCGCCCTGCGCGACCTGCTCCGCACCCGCCTGCCCACGCACCCGGACGGCTCGATCCGGCTCACCGCTCGGGCGTGGGTGGTGCGCGGCGTCATGGCGCGGGCGTGAAGGTCGGCAGCAGTTCGGGCAGTCGCGCGTGACCTCGTGACGTGACGAGGAGTTCCCTGGTGCCGTCCTGACGGCGGACCAGGTCGTCGGCCACGAACGCGTCGAGCACGAGCCGGCCGAGGTCGCCGCCCAGGTGCGGGACGCGGTGCGTGCGGTCCAGGCAGGCCAGCGCCAGGCGGCGGCGTGGCGCGACGGCGTGCGGGTCGACGCCGAGGCGGTGCAACGCGGTCAGGTCCTCGCCGAGCGCCAGTTCGCCGGTGCGGCCGTCGGGTGGGACGAGCGCGCCGCCGTCGACCAGGGTGGTGAACACCGCGATCCCCAGGCGGCCGGCCGCGTGGTCGTAGCAGGTGTGGGCGACGTCCACCGGTGATGAGGCGCGCTGCGGCGTGGTGAGGTCGTCGTGGTGGGCGTAGCGGGCCAGTGCGGTGAGGACGTCGGCGATGTCGGCGCGGGCGACCCGGTAGACGGCGTGCCGGCCGGTGTGCTCGACCGTGACCAGGCCGGCGGCGCGCAGGCGGGCCAGGTGGTTGGCCAGTCTCGGCGGTGAGATGCCCATGGCGTCGGCCAGTTGCACCATCGCGTGCGGGCCCTCGGCGGCGAGCAGTTGCAGCGCGGTGAGGCGGACCGGGTCGGACAGCTCGCGGGCCAGCGCGACGACGGACGCCTGCACGGCGTTGCCGGAGTCGATCCATCCCGCCATGGGAGCACCCTAGCACTGTTCACGACGTTCTGAATGGTGGTTGCGACCACGAGTGGGTCGGGATACGGTCGCACGCACCGTTCATAGGATCGTGAAGGGTGAGTGCCGATGGGACTGGGCGTGCTGTTGTGGGGCCGCGGGGTCTCGGCTCTCGGCGACGGCCTGTGGTTCACCACCTGGGCGTTGTTCTTCACCCGCGTACTCGGGTTGCCGCTGGTGACGGTCGGTGTCGGGATGGCCGTCGCCGGCGCGGCGGGGTTGCTCGCGGCGGTGCCGCTCGGCGCGTTGGCGGACCGGTTCGACCCGAGGTCGGTGCTGGTGGTGATCACCGTCGTGCGGGCCTGCGCCATGGCGTCCTACCTGGTCGTGGACGGCACGTGGTCGTTCCTCGCGGCGACGGTCGCGTTCACCGCGCCGGCCAACGGTGGCAACGCCGTGCGGACGGCGTTGATCGCCGGTCTGGTGACGGACAACGCGGCCAGGGTGCGTGCGTTGGCGCAGCAGCGCGTGGCGCAGCACGTCGGGTACGCGCTCGGGGCCGGGCTCGGCGCGCTGGTGCTGACGGCCGACAGCCACTCCGCCTACGCCCTGGCGATCACCGGCAACGCGGTCACGTTCGGGGTCCTGGCGGTGACGACGCTCGCGGTGCGCAAGCCGTCGTCGGTCGGTGCGACGCCCCGAGCGCGAGTCGTGCTGCGAGACCGCCCCTACCTCGCCGTCGTCGCGGCCACCTCGGTCCTGTCGCTGTGCTGGGCGGTGCTGTC
The DNA here is from genome assembly GCF_020859565.1 of Saccharothrix luteola. Lineage (GTDB taxonomy): Bacteria > Actinomycetota > Actinomycetes > Mycobacteriales > Pseudonocardiaceae > Actinosynnema > Actinosynnema luteola. The sequence continues at coordinate 246,226 of NZ_JAJHUO010000010.1, forward strand.
GACCGGGTTGCCGCTGTGGCTGTCCCGGTCGACCGACCTGCCGCTCGCGCTCAGCGGTGTGGTGGTGGTCGTCAGCTCGGTGGGCATCGCCGTGTTCCAGGTGCCGTTCGCGCGCTTCGCCCGCACCCCGGACCAGGCGGCGCGCACGGCGGTCCGGTCCGGGGTCGTCCTCGCCGCGAGCTGCGCCCTGCTCGCCACGACCGCGGGCGGCTCGGGTGCGGCGGCCGTGGCCGTCGTGGTGATCGCGGCGGTGCTGCACCTGGTCGGTGAACTCGGTTACGTGGCCGCGAACTGGGGTTTGTCGGTGAGCCTCATGCGTGACGACGCGCGTGGCGCCTACCAAGGGGTGAACGAGGCCGCCACCGCCACCGTGCAGCTCTTCGGGCCCGCGGTCCTGACGTTCGCGCTCGGCGGCTTCGGCGCGGGCGGTTGGCTCGCCGTGGCCGTGATCTTCCTGGTCGCGGTCGCGCCCGTGCCGGTGTTGACCAGGTGGGCGACACGCACCCGTGATCCGGCGACGACGTCGAACACGACCCCGTAGGGGTTCGGCGCGGGCACAATGGGCCAATGCGGCTCGTATCGGCTCGGCTGGTCCTGCTGGCGACGGTCCTGCTCACGGCTAGCGCCTGTGCCCAGGCGATCCCGGGCAAACCGGTGGCGGGCGAGGCCGTCACCAAGGGCACCGTCGACCCGGGCTTCATCCGGGGCACCGACGGCGGCCCGATCGACCAGTTGGCGGCCACCGCCGTCACCGACATCGACGCGTTCTGGGAAGAGGCGTTCCCGGACACGTTCGACAAGCCGTGGGAGCCGATCGAGGGCGGCATCTACTCGGTCGACACCGCCGACCCCTCCGCCAAGCCGCCGCCGTGCACCGAGAAGGCCGCCGACGTGGAGGGCAACGCGTTCTACTGCCCGAGCGCCGACGCCATCGCGTGGGACCGGGCCGCGCTGCTGCCCGTGCTCAAGGACCGGTTCGGCGACGCGGCCGTGGTGATCGTGCTGGCGCACGAGATGGGCCACGCCGTGCAGAACCGGATGGGCATCACGCCGGAGGCCGAGCGGCGCGAGCCGCAGCGGTTCCCCACGATCCTCACCGAGGCGATGGCCGACTGCTTCGCGGGCGCGTTCATCAAGTGGGTCAACGACGGCAAGTCCGAGCACCTCGACATCGGCTCCGACACGCTGGACTCGGCGCTGGGCGCGCTGATCACGTTCCGCGACCCGGTCGGCACCTCGGCGAGCGACCGGTCCGCGCACGGCAACGCGTTCGACCGGGTGTCCGCGTTCCAGGACGGCTACCAGCAGGGCACCGGGTTCTGCGCGGCCATGTCGACGGAGAACCGGGTGTTCACGCAGCAGGCGTTCACCTCCGCCGACGACCGCGACCGCGGCGGCAACCTGCCGTTCGACGAGATGCTGGAGAACGTCACGCCCGACCTGAACCTGTACTACAAGGCCCTGGTCGAGCAGGCGGGCAAGAAGTGGACCGAGCCGAAGTCCACGCCGACCGAGGAGGAGCCGGACTGCTCCGGCGACCAGGGCCCGGTGGCGTACTGCCCGGCGGACAAGTCGGTGGAGTTCGAGGTCGAGTCCGACCTGCCCGAGCTGCACGCCGAGATCGGCGACTACGCCACGGGCGTGCTGCTGGCGAGCCGTTACGCGATGGCCGCGATGGCGGCGGTGGACGTGGACCTCGAAGGCGAACGTGCGGCGACCAGCGCGTTGTGCCTGGCCGGCGCGTACACGCGGGAGGTGTTCACCCGGCAGAAGGGCTTCGGGCTGTCGCCCGGCGACCTCGACGAGGCGGTGCAGGTGCTGCTCGCCTACGACTACGCGGCCCGTGACGCGACCGGCTCGGCGACGCTCGGTCCGGGGTTCAAGCGGGTCGAGGTGTTCCGCGGCGGCGTGTTCGAGGGCGTCAAAGCCTGCGGTTTGGCCTGACTCCGCGAGCCGGCCAAGTAGGGTTCGGGCTTGGATCGGCACGGACCGGGGATGGGGCTTGGGCATGGCTCGACGGGGTTGGGTCGCGGCGACGCTCGTCACCGCGTTGGCGTTGACGGGGTGCACCCAGACGGTGAGCGGCCAAGGGCGGTCCGAACGGCCCGACGTCACCAAGGTGGCCGGGTTGGACATCACCACCGGGGAGAGCGGCGCGAAGCCGGGCGTGCCGGACGCCGACCTTCAGGTGGAGAACGCCGACGGCGGCGAGATGGACCGGCTCGCGATCAACGCGCTGGCCGACGTCGAGGAGTACTGGGCCGAGCAGCTGCCCGCGCGGTTCGGCAAGGAGTTCGAGCCGGTGAAGCGGTTGGTGTCCTACGACTCCAACGGCAAGGGCGTCGAGATCTGCCGCACCAACACGGCCGGCGTGGCCAACGCGTTCTACTGCTCGCTGGACGACTCGATCGCGTGGGACCGCGGTGAGCTGCTGCCGATGCTGGACGACGCGTTCGGGCCGATGTCGGTGGTGACCGTGCTGGCGCACGAGATGGGCCACGCGATCCAGTACAAGCTCGGCGACATCGGCGGGATCAACCAGGCCACGCCGTCGATCATCAAGGAGCAGCAGGCCGACTGCTACGCGGGCAACTTCTTCCGGTGGGTGGCCGAGGGCAAGGCCAAGCACTTCCGCATCTCGACCGGGCCCGGGTTGAACCAGGTGCTGGCGACGATGTTCTTCATCCGGGACGCGGCCGGCACGTCGGCCGAGAAGCAGGGCGCGCACGGCAGCGCGTTCGACCGGGTGTCGGCGTTCCAGTTCGGGTTCGCGGGTGATCCGTCGCGGTGCGCGGAGATCGACGAGGCCGAGATCAAGGCCCGGATCACGCAGCAGAAGTTCGACTCGCAGGACCAGGACACCGGGCAGGGCAAGGGCAACCTGAAGGTGGACGACAAGCGGTCGCTCGACCTGCTGGAGGAGTCGCTGCACGCGGCGTTCAAGGATGCCGCCGCCACGCCGCCCGCGTTGTCCACCTCGTCGTCCGCGGAGTGCCCCGATGGCGGCGACACCTCGCCGGCGGCGTACTGCCCGGCGACGAACTCGATCTCCATCGACCTGCCCGACCTGGTGAAGATCGGCACGCCGCCGAAGCGCGGGCAGAAGGGCGGGATCGGCGACTTCGCCGCGTTCGCCGAGATCGCGTCGCGGTTCGCGCTGTCGATCCAGAAGGCGACCGGGTACGGGCTGGAGGGTCCGGCGGCGGGGTTGCGGACGGCTTGCCTGACCGGGGCGTGGGCCGGGACGACGACCCAGAGCAGCGCGCGGCTGCGCCTGTCGTCCGGTGATCTGGACGAGGCGGTGGCCGAGCTGCTGGCCGACAAGAGCTTGATCGCGGCGGACGTGAACGGGACCGTGGTGCCGTCGGGCTTCGCCCGCGTCGAGGCGTTCCGGGACGGGTTTTACCAGGGCGCCGGGTTGTGCACCCGGAAGTACGCGGGCTGAGCAGGTTCGAAGTTCGAGCAGTACGAAGAGCACGAAAAGATCAAAAGACTGAAAGCGTCCTCGCCGGACATGCTTTTCAAGCTTTGATCACGCCTGACAGGGGTCCGGCGAATGGACCCCTGTCAGGCGTGACGAGAGTGGCAGGAGCGGGCGTGGGAATGGAAGTGGAGTAGGTCAGAACAGGGCGCTGGCCAGGTTGCGACGGGCCTTGGCGACCCGGTCGTCGTCCGGCGGGAAGAGTTCGAACAGGCCCACCAGGTGCTCGCGGACCTTGTCGCGATCCTCGCCGAAGACCCGGCGGACCGTGTCGACCAGTCGCTTGAACGCCTGGTCCACGTCGTTCGTCGCCAGCTCCAGGTCCGCGGCGGCCAGTTGGGCGTCCACGTCGTCGGGATTGGCGTCGGCCTTCGCGATGGCGTCGCCGGGCACCGCTTCGGCCCGAGCCGTGAACCGGACCTGGGCCAGTGCCGCCTTGGCCTCGGCGTTGGCCGGTTCGGCGGCCAGGATCGCCTCGTAAGCGGCCTCGGCGGCGGCGAAGTCGCCCTGCTCGAAGGCGTCTTCGGCGGCGGTGAAGCGGGGGTCCTCCGGCTCGGCGACGGGCTCCGCGCCCGGCCCCGCCGCGCGGTTGGCCTCGGCCGCCTTGATGCCCGGCAGGCGGTCGCGCAGGGCGTCCAGCAGGCGGGTGATCCACTGGCCGAACTCGGCTTCCGGCAGCGGTCCGGCGAAGGCGTCCAGGGGTTGGCCGCCGGCGATCGCGACCACGGTCGGCACGGACTGCACGCCGAACACCTGGCCGATGCGCGGGTTGGCGTCGAGGTCGACCCTGGCCAGCAGCCAGGTGCCGCCGCCCGCCCTGGCGGCGCGTTCCAGCACCGGCGAGAGCTGGCCCGCCTCGGGGCTCCACGACGCCGTCAGCTCGACGACGACCGGGATCTCCAGGGAGCGTTCGACAACCGACTGGAACGTCGCCTCGGTGACGTCCAGCACCCACGGGCTCGGACCGGCGTCCGAACCGCCGACGGCTCCGCCGGAGCCGGAGGACGGGGGTGGGGTGGTGGCGCGCTGCCTCGCGGCGTCGGCCCGGGCCTTCAGCGCGCCGAGGTCGACCGCCCCGGACAACGCGGCGGACAGTGCGGCGGTCTTTCGGGGGTCTGGCCTTGTCACGCCTTCCATCCTGGCACGAGTCCGGCGGCCGGCCACGCGCGGCTAGCCGGGGAGTTGCGCGACCGGGTCGATCGCCATCGGGTTCGTCCGCATCGCCTCGTTCAGCCGCCCCAGGCGGAGCGCGATCGGGGTCGTCAACTCGGCGAAGCGAGCGGTGCCCGCCGGGCCGAGAACTTCCCACGGACGGGTGGCGGCCTCGTCGGTGCGCCGTTCGACGTCCTCCCGCAACGCGCGACCGGCCGGCGTGAGGCCGCCGTCGAGCAGACCGCGCTCGGTGAGCGTCGCTTCGGCTTCCCGCCACTCCTGCTCCGACCAGCCACGAGCGGCACGCATGTAGGCCGGGTCGAGGCCCTTGTCGGCGCTGAACAGCACCAACGTCTCGCACGGTGCGAGGTCGGCGGCCACCAGCGCGGCGATGTGGCCGTCACCACGCGACTCGCGCAACGTCGTGCACGCCTGCCACAGCGCCAGGTGCGGCTCGTCCGGCACCGGCAGCACGCCGTTCGCCGCGGCCAGCACCCGCCCGGCCGTCGGCGCGGCCTCCGCCGCCTGCCCGGCCAGGTCGGCGGCTTCGGCGACGTCCAGCGTCTCCAGCATCCGCCGCAGCGCCCGGTCGACGCCCTCCAGCCGTGCCTCCAGGAAGCGGGCGGGACTGGCCACGTCCCACGCGTCGGGCAGCGCACGGGCCACCATGCGCGGGTGGAAGCTGTAGAACGCGGCGGTCACGACCTCCGGCGACGCCGGGCCCAACGGCGCCGCGCGCTGGCCGAAGTAGCCCATCCAGCCGCCCTTGCAGCCCAGCGCGTCGGTGACCGCCCGTGACTCCGGCGAGAAGTACGTGACGTCGTGGTAGGTCTCGAAGCGGACCCACAGGTCTCTCGGCTCCATGTCGTCAAGTTAGTCGGACGTCCGACTACTCGTCAGCTGCCAGGTGTTGCTCGACCCGCTCCACCTTGGCCGTGAGCTGGCCCGTCCAGCCGGGCCTGATGTCCGCCTTGAGCACGAGGCTGACCCGCGGCGCGGTGGCCTGCACGACCTCCGTCGCCTTCTTCACCACCGCCATCACCTCGTCCCACTCGCCCTCGACCAGCGTGAACATGGCGTTGGTCTCGTTGGGCAGGCCGGACTCGCGGACCACCCGCACGGCCTGGGCGACGGCCTCCGCCACGCCGTCGGACTCCCCGCCGAGCGGGCTGACACTGAACGCGACGAGCACTACTGCCTCCTGGTCGGGGTACCCACTGGTAGCTTCGGCGCATGACGTCCCAGCCGCTGCCGTTCGACCCCATCGCGCGCGCCGCCGAGCTGTGGGAGAAGCGGATCGGACCGTCGACGGCGATGGCGGCGGTCACCAGCGTCATGCGAGTACAGCAGATCATCCAGTCCGCCGTGGACGCCGCCCTCAAGCCGCACGGGTTGACGTTCGCGCGGTTCGAGGCGCTGGTGCTGTTGACGTTCGCCCGCACGGGCAGCCTGCCGATGCGGGTCATGGGCGAACGGCTCCAGCTGCACCCGACGAGCGTCACGAACATCGTGGACCGGCTGGAAGCCGACGGACTCGTGCGCCGCAACCCCCACCCCACCGACCGGCGCACCACGCTCGTGGAGATCACCGAGGCGGGGCACGCCCGGCGTGAGGCGGCCACGGAAGCCGTGACGGGGGTCGAGTTCGGGTTGCGCGGGCTGACCGACCGGCAGACCGAGCAGCTGACCGACCTGCTGGCGAAGGTCCGCCGCGCGGTCGGCGACTTCGAGGACTGACGTTCGGGCTGAATTCGGTCGACACGGCGGCGCCTGCCCGGCCACGCTGCACGTCGTGCGGGAGATCAGGGCTCTGGTGACGGTCGGCGGCCGGTTCGTCGGTGCGGCGGAGCCGTTCACCGTCGACAGCCCGTGGTGGAACGACGTCGAGCCCGTGACCGCGCACCTGGACCGGGTGCTCGGCGTGACGACGAGCGTGTTGCGGCTCGTCGGGACCAGTGCGCCGGGGACGCGTGACGGCGTGGTGACGTACCAGGTGGAGGCCGACCGCGTGCCGGACCGCGGTCTGTCGGGCGGTGGGCGGCACTCGTTCGCGGATCACCCGTTGCGGCAGGCGTGGGCGCGTCCGGGCGGGCCGGCGGCGCTGGTCGCGTGGGCGCGGCGGCACGTCGAGGTGACCGGGCCGGCCGTGCAGGTGAAGACGTGGAACCTGTCGTGCCTGTACCGGCTGCCGACGGCGGGTGGGAACGTGTGGGCGAAGGCCACGCCGCCGTTCATGGCGGACGAGGCCGCGGTGATCGGGCTGGTGGCGTCGGTCGACCCGTCGTTGGCGCCGTCGGTGATCGCGGCCGAGCCAGGGCGGGTGCTGCTGGCGGAGGCGCCGGGGGTGGACTGCTGGCAGCCGGGTGCGGACGTGGTCGAGCGGATCGTGCCGCGGTGGGTGGCGGTGCAGGCGGCGTTGGCCGGTGAGCCGCGGTTGCGGGTGCGCGGCGTGCGGGTGCCGGACTTCGGGTTGCCCGAGACGTTGCTGCACGGCGACTTCCACCCGGGCAACTGGCGTTCCGGCGGTGTCGTGCTCGACTGGGGTGACGCGCACTGGGGTCACCCGGCGTTGGACGCGGCGCGGCTGATCGGGTTCGTCGCGCCGGAGTTCCGGGCGGTGATCGAACGCGTGTGGGTCGACGCGTGGTTGCGCCACTACCCGTCGAGCGATCCGGCGAGCGCGCTGCGGCACGCCCGACCGGCGTCACATCTCGTGGGCGCGGTGGTGTACCAGGAGTTCCTGGACAACATCGAGCCGAGCGAACGCGTGTACCACCTCGGTGATCCGGAGGCGGAGTTGGCGCGCGCCCGGTCGTTGGCCGTCTGAACGCTCAGTCCTCGGCGGTCTGAGCCTGGTCCTGGGCTTCGTCGAGTCGACCGGTCCGGTTGGCCCAGCGCTCGAACACCACGGTGCCGAACGGCGGGATGCTCGCGACCAGGCCGAGGACGAGCGTCTTGCGGTCCCAGCGGTGCGCCAGCATCAGCGTCACCAGGACGTAGCCGACGAAGATCGCGCCGTGCACGGGCCCGAAGATCTTGACGCCGATCTCGTTCTCCACCACGACGTACTTGAAGAACATGCCGATCAACAGACCGGCCCACGACACCGCCTCGGCCATGGCGAGCAACCGGAACCGACCAACAGCGCTGCTAAGCATGCCCCCATTGTGGCCAGTGACCCCCCTCACCCCGACCCCACCCCCGCGTGTCGAACACTCAGGTCCCGCGTGTCGAACCTCCAGGTCCCGCGTGTCGAACACTCGGGACCCCCGAGTTCAACGTTCAGGACGGCAGACCCTGCCGTCCACGCGAACCTGAGCGTTGAATTCGGGGGTCCTGGAGGTTCGACACGCGAGCGCTGAACGTTCGACACGCGGGCGCCGAGCGTTCGACACGCGGGCGCTGGAGGTTCGACACGCCGGTCAGTCTTCCCAGCGGAAGATGCGGGCGGCGATGAAGCCCACGACGAGGGTGAAGGCGATCAGGACGGCGGAGGGGACGACGAGGGCCTCCACGCCCTTGCCGCGCACCAGGACGTCCAGCATGCCGTCGTTCATGTGGCGCAACGGGAAGACGTTCGACACGGTCTGCAGCCACGCCGGGGCGTTCTCCACCGGGAAGAACGTGCCCGACAGGAACGCCATCGGCATGATGATGATGTTCGCCGCCCCCGACGCCGACTCCTCCGTCTTGCAGAACGCGCCCACCAGCATCCCGATCGCGAAGAACGCGATCGTGCCCAGCACCAGCAACGGCAGCGCCAGGTACCACTGACCGGTCAACTTCAACCCGAACAACGGCAGCGACGCCACCGCCACGAACACGACGCCCTGCACGGCCGCCGTGCCGACGCTCACCACCACCCGCGACGTCAGCACGGTCGTCGTGCTCACCGGCGCCAGCCGGATCCGCCGCAGCACCTGCTTCTTCCGCCACGCCACCATGGTCAGCGCCGAGCCGAACACGCCCGAGAACGAGATCGCCCACGACAGGATGCCCGGCGTCAGGTACTGGATCGGCTTGAGCGACGCGTCCTCGACCGACTTCGTCTCCAACGTGAACCGCGGCGCCACGTCCGCCGCACCCAGGTTGATCTTGTCGACCACCCCGGACACGATCCCCAGCACGGTGCCCGCCGCGACCTGGTCGCTCGCCGCGTAGATCAGCTCCACGCGGTCGCCGGACACCACCACGGCGGCGGGCAGGTCGCCGTCGTCCACCTTCTGCCGTGCGGCGGCCGTGTCCTCGTACTTCTCCAGCTCGATCGCACCGGTCTGCTCCAACGTCGTCAGCACGGGCCCCTCGCCCACCGCCGCGATCTTGGTCTTGTCGCTGCCGGAGTCACCGAGCAGCAGGCCGAACACGACGAGGAACATCAGCGGGAACAGGAAGACGAAGAACAACGTCATCTTGTCCCGCAGGAAGCCCTTGATCATCGCGGCCGACAGGCTCCGGAACGCGGTCATGCGCGGTACTCCCGTCCGGTCAGGTCGAGGAAGACGTCCTCCAACGTGGCGGTGCGCACCTGCAACCCGTCCAACGTGCCGCGCTCGGCGAGCGCCGACAGCACCGGCGCGGGCTTGCGGGTGGAGATGGTCAACGACACCTCGTCCTCGTGCGCGTCGTCGACCCCGCTGATGCCACGCGCCGCCTCACGCGTCAGCAACCCCTTCTGCAGCACCACGTGCGTGGGCGCGTCGAGGCCGCGCACCAACGTCGCGGGCGCGTCCATCGCGAGGATCCGGCCCCGGTCCATGATCGCCACGCGGTCGCACAGGATCTCGGCCTCGTCGAGGTAGTGCGTCGTGTAGACGATGGTCTTGCCCCTGGCCTGGATCGCGCGCAGCACGTCCCACAGGTTGCGCCTGGCCTGCGGGTCCAGCGCGGCCGTCGGCTCGTCCAGGAAGACCAGGTCCGGGTCGTGCACGAGGGCGCACGCGATCGACAGGCGCTGGCGCTGGCCGCCGGAGAGCTTGTTCTCCTGCACGTCCGCCTTGTCCGTCAAGCCGACGAGCTCCAGCATCTCGTCGGCCTTGCGCCGGCTCACGCCGTACAGCGAGCCGAACGTCTGGAGCTGCTCACGGGCGGTCAGCTTCTCGAAGAAGCTCGACGCCTGCAGCTGCACGCCGATGCGCGGCAGCAGCTTGGGGTTGCGCGGCCACGGCTGCTCGCCGAGCAGCGTCACCTGGCCGCCGTCGGGCTTGCGCAGGCCCTCGACGATCTCCAGCGTGGTCGTCTTGCCCGCGCCGTTCGGCCCCAGGATGCCGAAGAACTCCCCCTCGGCGACGGTGAACGAGACGCCGTCCACCGCCTTCAGCTCGCCGTAGCTCTTTCTGATGTCGGCAACCACGACGGCCGGTATGCGTGCCCCTGTCATGGCTGGACGGTAAGCGGTACCGGGACCCGCCGGCGGCACTTCGATCCGTTCGCGACCGAAGTAGACGACGATCGAGACTTTCGACGCATCCCGTGGTAGCTGTGCGCGCGAACCCGATTACGAGACGTGCTCACCCGTGCAGGGAGAGGGCGGTGCCGACGCCGGACGAGTCGCCCACGTCGCCTCCGCCGGGTCCGGGGTGAGGGCAAAGTCCAGGTGCGCGCCGGCGAGCCGGTCGACGTTCAGGTACGCGTGGTCCCACGGCTCCGAGTCGACGTGCAGCGATCGCACGTACTGCAGCCCGGACGGGTCGGCGCCGGGCGCCGTGATGGTGATGTCACGGCCGTTCTCCAGGTGGATCACCGCCCGGTCGAACCGCGGCGCGTTGAGCACGAAGTCGCCCGTGCCCGGCGTGACCGGGTACAGGCCGAGGGCGCTGAGCACGTACCAGGCCGACATCTGCCCCAGGTCGTCGTTGCCGGTCACGCCGTTCGGCGCGTCGACGAACAACGTCTGCGCCGCCCGCACCACGGCCGAGGTCTTCCACGGCTGCCCCACCAGCGCGTACATCCACGGCACGTGCAGGTCCGGCTCGTTGTTCGGGTTGTAGCGGAACTGGTTGTAGTAGTTGTACGGCCCGACGACCCACTTCGAGCGCACCGTCCCCGCCGGGTCCGCCACCAGGTCCGGGTAGGCGAAGAAGTCGTCCAGGCGGGCGAGCGCCGCGTCACGTCCGCCGAGCAGTTCCACCAGGCCCGGCACGTCCTGCTGCGCCAGCCACTGGTACTGCCACGCCGTGCCCTCGTGGAAGCCGTCCGGTCCCTGCGGGGTGAAGGGCGCGAGCCACTTGCCGTCGCGCAGCTTCGGCCGGGGGAAGCCGGTGAACCCCCGGTCGGACACCGCGGAGTCCCACAGCACGCGGTAGTTCAGCCCGCGACGGCGCAGGATCTCGGCGTCGTCCTCGTGCCCCAGGGCGAGCGCCATGATCCACAGCGAGCAGTCCGCCAGCGCGTACTCCAACGTCGCCGAAGCGCCGTGGTGCGGGTCGACGTCCTGCCCCTTCTTGCGGAAGTCCTTGTCGTACTGCACGAATCCGTTCCGGAGGTAGGACGGGTTGCCCGCCCTGCCCTCGAACGGCGAGGACGTGGGCGGCACACCGGTCGCGTTCTGCCACAACGCCTCGTAGGCCCGCTCCTCCAAGCCCGCCAACGCGCCGAACCGCCACAGGTCGACGAGGAACGGCGTGACCGGGTCGCCGGTCATGGTGTTCGTCTCCTGGTTGGCGTAGGCCCAGCGGGGCAGCCAGCCGCCCTGCTCGTGGATCGCCAGCACCGACCGCGCGATGTCCTTCGCCCGCGCCGGCCGCAGCAGCGCCAGCAGCTGGTTGTGCGCCCGGTAGGTGTCCCAGAGCGAGAAGAACTCGTGGTAGGTCCAGCCGTCGGCCGTGTGCACCCGCCCGTCGAACCCGCGGTACCGGCCGTCCACGTCGTTGCCCGTCAACGGCTGCAACAGCACGTGGTAGAGCGCGGTGTAGAAGACGGTGCGGTCGGTCCCGGTCGACGACGTCTCGACGCTCGACAGCTCACGCCGCCAGGCCTCCTGAGCCGCCGCGCGCAACTCGTCGAACGTCTTCCCCCGGGCCTCGGCGAGGTTCTTCGTGGCGCCGTCCGCGTCCACGTGCGAGATCGCGGTCGCCGCGGTCACCGGGCCGTCGTCGAACGTCACCCACTGCCCGCGCAGCCCCGCGCCACCCTCCGCGCCGCCCCAGTTGCCGGTCCGGCGGAACGGCCGGTCGAACGTCGTGGTGAAGTACGTGGTGTACGGCTTCCCGCCGCAGAACGCCTGCGCCACCACGGTTCCGGCCAACGTCCGGTCGTCCACCACCCGCACGCCGCTGGCGAAGACCGGTTCGCCGTCGTTCGCCTGGCCCACGTTCACCAGCACGTGCGGCGTCACACCGGCCGGGAAGGTGAACCGCTCCACCCCGGCTCGGGTCGTCGCCGTCGTCTCGACCGTGATGCCGGACGCCAGCCGCACGCGGTAGTAACCGGGCTTGCCGACCTCGCCCTCGTGCGTGTAGGCGGCGCCGTACGCCCGGTGGTCGAAGGTGCGCGGCAGGCCGGTGGTCGGCAGGATCGACACCAGGCCGCCCTGCTCGGAGCACCCCGCGCCGGACAGGAAGAAGTGCCCGAACCCGCGGATCACCGGGTCGTCGTAGCGGTAACCGGCGTAGTGCGAGCCGATCGGGCTCGAGTGCGCCATGCCGAACGGCATCGACGCGCCCGGGAACGTGTTCCCGTCGTCCTTCGTGCCGATGAACGTGTTCACCGACTCCACCGGGTCAGCCGTCACCGATCCACCATAAGGTCACGACGCGCCGAGCGGCTCCGCCGTTCGATGACAACGCTGTCCACGCACTCTCCGTAATCGAGCTGCCGGGATTCCCGAGACCAGGGGTTGTCCGGTTCGAGACAGGTCGGCACGTTGACATCTGTGAACGGGCGGTGTGTGATTCGCCCACTATGACAACGTTGTCCCCGAACGGCGCGGCAGGCGCCCGCAAGGTGCGGCGTGCCACGATGAACGACGTGGCGCGGCTGGCGGGCGTCAGCATCAAGACCGTCTCACGCGTGGTGAACGACGAGGCAGGCGTGCACCCGGCCACGGCCGAACGGGTGCTCGCGGCGATCGACCAGCTCGGCTTCCGGCGCAACCTCAGCGCGCGCAACCTGCGCCGTGGTTCGTCCACGGGCACGGTCGGCCTGGTGCTGGAGGACGTCGGCAACCCGTTCTACTCGGGCGTCACGCGCGCGGTCGAGGAGATCGCCAGGCTGCGCGGCCGTCAGGTGATCACGGGGTCGTCCGACGAGGACCCGGCGCGGGAGCGCGAGCTGTCGCTGGAGTTCTGCTCACGGCGGGTGGACGGCCTGCTGATCGTGCCCGCCGGGTTGCAGCACGGGTACCTGGTGCCGGAGATGCGGGCGGGCACGCCGGTGGTGTTCCTCGACCGGCCGGCCGGTGACGTGGTCGCCGACACCGTGCTGGTGGACAACATCGGCGGCACCGCCGAGGCCGTCACGCACCTGGCGTCGTTCGGGCACCGGCGGATCGCGTTCCTCGGCGACGCGCCGGACATCTTCACCGCCAACGAACGCCTGCGCGGCTACCGCGAGGGCTGCCTGCGGACCGGCATCGGCTACCACGAGTCGCTGGTCGTCATGGGCCCGCACGACGAGGAGTCGGTGCGCAAGGCGTTGCAGGGCCTGCAGAACGCCGCCGACCCGGCCACCGCCGTGGTGACCGGCAACAACCGGATCACCGTGCACGCGGTGCGCGCGTTGGCGGGCAGCGCCGTGCGGCCCGCCCTCGTGGGCTTCGACGACTTCGAGCTGGCCGACCTGCTCTCGCCGCCGGTGACCGTGATCGCGCACGACGCGAGCGCGCTCGGCAAGGCAGCCGCGGACCTGCTCTTCGCCCGACTGGACGGCGACGGCTCCCCACCGCGCCGCGTCGTCCTGCCGGTCCGGTTGGTGGCCCGTGGATCAGGAGAGGTGCGCGCATGAGTTCCGACACCCAGCCCGTCGCGCTGGAGGCCAACCAGCCGCGGCAGTTCTACCGGGGCGGTGCGGCCATCGCGGCGTTCCGGAACCGGGACGTGGCCGACCGCGGGCCCGAGGACTGGGTCGCGTCGACCACCACGCAGTTCGGCAAGGACGAGGCCGGGTTGACCCGCCTGCCGGACGGGCGGTGGTTGCGCGACGCGGTGGCGGCGGACCCGGCGGGGTGGTTGGGCCCGGAGCACGCGGCGGAGTTCGGGGCGGACACCGCGCTGCTGGTCAAGCTGCTCGACGCCGGGCAGCGGCTGCCGGTGCACTGCCACCCGTCCGACGCGTTCGCGTCCACCCACCTGGGCTGCCGGCACGGCAAGACCGAGGCGTGGATCGTGATCGGCACGTCCGGGCCCGACCCGACGGTGTACATCGGGTTCCGCGACGACGTGCCCGCCGCCGTCGCCGCCGACTGGGTGTCCACTCAGGACTCCGCGGCGATGCTGGCCGCGTTGAACCCGGTCAAGGTCTCGCCCGGCGACACGGTGTTCGTGCCCGCCGGCGTGCCGCACGCGATCGGCGAGGGAGTGTTCATCGTCGAGCTCCAGCAGCCGACGGACTTCTCGGTCACGTTGGAGTGGCGGGGTTTCCTGGCCGACGCCGAGGCCGGGCACCTCGGTCTGGGCTACGACAAGGCGTTGGACTGCCTGGAGCGCCGAGCCCAGTCGCCCGGCGACCTCGTGCGCCGCACGCAGGCGCTCACCGGGCCGTCGGTGGACCTGTTCGACGCGCAGGCCGACCCGTTCTTCCGCGCCGACCGGCTGCACGTGTCCGGCACGGCGGCGCTGGAGCCCTCGTTCGGCGTGTTCGTGGTGCTGGAGGGCGCCGGCACGCTGGGTCCCGTCGCGGTGCACCGGGGCAGCACGGTGGTCGTGCCGCACGCGGCGGGCGAGGTCGTGGTGACGGGCGACGTGGTCGCCATCCGGTGCCGGCCGCCATCGGCGCCGCGGAGCTGAGAGGTGGACTGGCAGCGCTGCTGGACCACCCGAGAGTCCTACGTCCAGCGCCCGTGAGTCCTACGTCCAGAACGCGCGTGTCCTACATTCGCGTCCCCCGAGTTGAACGCTCACGCGTCCCGTGGCGCGCCTGAGCGTTCAACTCGGGTGCGCTGAACGTAGGACACGTGCGGTGCGAACGTAGGACTCACGCGGGCTGGAGGTAGGACTCTCGCGCGGTCAGAGGTACTTGTTGGCCAGCTCCGAGTACTCCTTCTCCAGGTCGTCGGCCAGGTAGGCGACGTAGGCCCAGGGCACGTCGTGCACGTGGTCGCGCATGCCGAGCAGGTGGCGCTTCGCCCGCGGCGCGTCGTCGGCCAGGGCGAACGCCGCCGCGAACAGGTTGTGGGCCTGCAACGCGCGCGGGTGGGGCTTGGTCGGGGTCGAGTCCCACTTGTCCGCCGCCGTGGCGATCTCTTCGCGGTGCCGGGTGAAGTAGCGCATCTTCAGCGTCGCGATCTTCAACGCCGACCGCGCCTGCACGGCGTCCTCGAACTGCTCCAGGAAGATCTCGAAGTGCGCCAGCGGCAGCATGGCGACCACCGGGTCGCCGGGCGGCGCGGCGTCGACGCTGCCCTGCGCGAACGCCATCATCTCCTCGGCCGACCCGCCCCACTTCGACGCCAGGATCTGCAGCCGGGTCCAGTGCGCCGGGTACAGCGACGCGCACCGCGCCACGACCTCCCGCCACACCTCGTCCTTCTGGTCCCGGTCGACCTGCAACCCGAGGCCCGCGGTCTGCAACTGCGCCCACGGCACGGCGTCGCGCGGCAGGAGCTTCGCGGCCTCGTGCAGCGGGCCGACGGCCTTGCGGAGGGTCCCGAAGAAGACCTTGAACCGGTCCTTGCCGACGCTGTCGGCCCGCCCGGAGCCGCGGATCGCCCACGCCTCCCGGATGAACGCCGTGCCGGCCAGCAGCCACAGGTCGGGGTCGGTGTTGTTCTTCGCCAGCTCCAGCAGCTCGTCGGCGTGGCCGATGGCGTGCTCGCCGAGGACCTCTGCCCGCAACGCCCTCACCTCGGGGTCGTCACGGCACTCCGCGAGCACCGTGGTCGCCGCCCTCAGGTGCCCCGCGTCCATCTCCTCCGCCGCGATGTCCAGGATCGCGTCGTCGTAGGTGTGGTCCCGCACCACTTCACGGGCGATCGCGGCAGGCCGCTTCCTCCGGAAAATCCCCACTCCAGCGACCTTACTTTCCTCCGAGCCCGAGTGGCCTAAGTCTTTCGTAGAGCCGAACAGGGCCTTTCTGCGGTTGTCCCCCAGCCTACGTGCGCGATGGAGTGGGGGCCTCGACGGAGGGGGACATCCATGCGAGCGAGGACCGCGATCGCCGTGACCGCGGCGCTGATCGGCGCGGCCCTGCCGACGTACGCGCAGGCCGAGCCACGGCCGCACCGGACCATCACCTGGTCGCCGTGCGCCGAGCTCCCGGGGTTGGAGTGCGGCACGTTCCAGGCGCCGTTCGACTGGCGCACGCCGGACGACGGCCGCACGATCACCATCGCGGTGAGCAGGCTCAAGGCGCGCTCCGGCCAGGCCAAGGGCGTCGTGCTGACCAACCCGGGCGGTCCGGGCGCCCCCGGCCGGGGCCTGCCGCTGCTCTACGCCGACCGCGCCAAGCTGGTGACCGACCTCGACGTCATCGGCATCGACCCGCGCGGCACGGGCGCGAGCACGAACGCCACCTGCGGCGGGTACAGCTGGCTGGGCATCGCCGACCCGCGCGACCGCAGCCGGGCCAACACCGACCTGCTCTACGACGCCGCCCGGCTCCAGGCCACCGCGTGCCAGACCCGTTCCGGCGAGTTCGGCGAGGTGGTCAACACCGAGCAGACCGTCCACGACCTCGACCTGCTGCGCCGCCTGCTGGGCCGGGAGAAGGTCAACTGGATCGGCTACTCGGGCGGCAGCTGGATGGGCGCGTACTACGCCACCTACTTCCCCGACCGGGTCGACAAGGTCGTGCTCGACTCCAACCCCGACTTCACCTCGACGTTCCAGGACATCTTCGACAACTTCGGCTACGCCGTCGAACGCCGGTTCCGGACCGACTTCCTGCCCTGGGTGGCCCGGTACGACGGCGTCTACCACCTGGGCACGACCGCCGAGCAGGTCCGCCAGGCCTACGAGACGACCCGCGCGCAGCTCGCCGCGAACCCGCTCACGCTGCCGGACGGCACCGCGGTCGACGGCTTCGCGCTCGACATGGTGCTGACCCGGGCGCAGTACAGCAAGCTGCTGTTCCAGGACGGGGCGCAGACCCTGGCGACGCTCCGGCAGGCCGCGCGGACCGGCGCGACGGCGCTGGTGGCCCGGTACCCGGACGCGCCCAGTGCCACGCTGTACGCCGTCACGTGCAACGACACGAAGTTCCGGCACAACCGCACCACGTTGGCGCGGGAGGCGGAACGGCTGGGCGAGCTGTACCCGCTCAACGGCTTCTACCAGCGGCTCGCCCCGTGCGCGTTCTGGGACCGCCCGCCGCTGGAGCTGAAGAAGCCGACCGGCAAGGGCGTGCCGCCGGTGCTCATGGTGCAGTCGGTGCGCGACCCGGCGACGCCGGTGGAAGGCGCCGAGCGGGCCCACCGCCACTTCGCGGGCTCACGGATGCTCACCGTGACCGACGAGGGCGACCACGGCATCTACGCCTTCGGCAACCCCTGCGTGGACGACATCGTGGAGGCGTTCATCGTGGACGGCGAGCTGCCGCCACGTGACCTGACCTGCGCGGGAACGCCCCTGCCGGACCCGACCGCGCCCGCCGCCGCGAGCACGCGCCCCCTGGTCGGCTGGCCGCTGTAGGGGCTAGATCCCGCCCGCCTGCCGCCGGCGCGCGGCGTAGACACCGGCCTCGGTCCGGCGGTCGAAGCCGAGCTTGTGCAGCAGCGAGGAGACGTAGTTCTTGACCGTCTTCTCGGCCAGGAACAGCCGGTTCGCGATCTGCCGGTTGGTCAGGCCCTCGGCGATCAGGTCGAGGATCCGCCGCTCCTGCGGGCTCAGCGCCGCGTAGCGCGGGTCCTCGACCGGTCCGCCGCGCAGCCGTTGCAGCACGGTCGCGGTCACGCCCGAGTGCAGCAGCGAGCCGCCCCCGGCCAGCGTGCGGATCGCGGACACCAGGTCGTTGCCGGAGACCTGCTTGAGCATGTACCCGGCCGCGCCCGCCATGATCGCGCCGAACAGCGCCTCGTCGTCGGAGTACGAGGTCAGCATCAGGCACGCGGGCGGCGGCTGGACCGTCGAACGGATCTCCCGGCACACGGTCACGCCGTCGCCGTCGGGCAGCCGCACGTCGATCACGGCCACGTCGGGCCGGTGGAACGCGGCGGCGGCCACGGCCGCGGCGGCGCTCTCCGCCTCACCGACCACCTCGATGTCCGACTCGACCGCCAGCAACTGCTGCAGTCCCCGCCGGACGATCTCGTGGTCGTCCACCAAAAGCACCGAGATGGACATGGGCCCTCCCTACACCGATACCAACGGGACGGACCACGTCAGCGTTACACCCAGGCCCTCGGCCGACTCGACCTCGCACGAACCGTCCCACCTCGCCGCGCGCGCCGCCATGTTCACCAGGCCGCCGGTGTGCCTGCCCCGACCGGACGGCAGGCCTCCGCCGTCGTCGCGCACGACCAGCCGCAGGCTCGTCGCCGCGCGGTCCACCACCACCTCGACCTGCACGTTCGTCGCCGACGCGTGCCGCGCCGCGTTGGCCAGCGCCTCGCGCAACGTGGCCAGCAGGTCCGGCCGCACGGGGTCGGGCACCACCGAGTCGATCGGGCCGTCCAGCACCAGCGCCGGCTCGAAGCCGAGCAGCCGGGCCGACTCCTGCACCACCTTCATCAGCTGGGCGCGCAGGTCGGCGGCGCCGGCGGGCGGCTCCTGGAGCGAGAAGATGGTGCGCCGGATCTCCCGGATGGTCTGGTCGACCTCGGTGACGAAGTCCGCCAGCCGCTGGGCCACCAGCGGCTGCTCCACCAGCCCGTTCAGGCTCTGCAACCCCAGGCCGAGCCCGAACAGCCGCTGCACGACCAGGTCGTGCAGGTCGCGGGCGATCCGGTCGCGGTCCTCCAGCACGGCCAGCCGCCGCCCGGCGCCGGTCGCCCTGGTGAACTCCAGGATCAGCGCGGCCTGCCGGGCGAAGGACTCGACCAGGGCCACGTCGGAGGCGTCGAACGGTCGCTGCCCACGCGCACGCGCCACCATCAGCACGCCGAGCACCCGTTGCCCGGCGGCCAGCGGCACGAACACCACCGGCCCGATCCGGCGCTGGCCGGGCAGCCCGTCGAGCACCTTGGCCCGGCCGGTCTCGAACACCTCGTGGGCCGGGCGGCCCTCGCCGGACGCGCTGAACCCGCGCACGTCGCCGTCCACCACCCGCGCGGTCAGCTCGCCCTGCACGTCGGGCAGCGCCAGCAGTGCGTTCACGCCGTCCGCGGCCAGGCGGGCGCGCACTGCGACCAGGCGCAGCGCGTCCCGGTCCGGTGTGCCGGTGAGCAGCGCGTTCGTCACCTCGTTCGACGCGCGCAGCCACACCTCCCGCTGCTGCGACTGCGCGTAGAGCCGGGCGTTCTCGATCGCGATGCCCGCCGCCGCGGCCAGCGCCACCACGAGCTCGCGGTCGGCGCGGGTGAAGTCGGAGCCGTCGGCCTTGTCGCTGAGGTAGAGGTTGCCGAACACCGCGCCGCGCACGTGCACCGGCACGCCGAGGAAGCCGGGACCGGACGGGTCGAACGTCGCCGCCTCCGACCCGGTCTTCTCGAAGTCGGTGTTGTGGTGGCCGTCGTCGTAGGTGAACTCCAGCAGCTGCCGGTTCGGCCCGACCACGGCCAGCGCGCCGTACCGGGCGCCGACCAGGCCGCACGAGGACTCCACGATGCGCCGCAGCACGTCGGGCAGCGACAGGTCGCTGGCCAGCGAGACGACCGCGGCCAGCAGCCGGTGCAGCCGCTCCTGCGAGACGACCACCTCGGTGGTGCGGTCGGTCAGCTCGCGCAGCAGGCCGTCCAGCCGCGTCGCGGCGTTCGCGTCCGGGGATCCGGCCACCCGAGACCACCTCCGAGTCGGAGATCCCGAGGTTAACGCCTCCGCCTAGGGGATGCGACGCCCGGACAGCACCTCGAGGTCGACGACCAGGAAGTGGTCGCCGCCGCCGACCCCGCGCGAGGCCAGCGGCAGCTGCCGCAGCCGGGCCAGCCGCGCCTGCTCCTCGACCTCGGTGACGTGCCCGACCGCCATCACCGACCAGCCGCGGGACAGGTCCGAGGCGACGTCGTCGATCTGGAACGCCACGATGGTGTCCCGCGCGACGAGGGTGGCGCTGCCGTCCGGCACGCGCAGCACGACGCACTCGCCGTCGAGCACGAACACGACGGGGTGCACCACCGGCAGGGCCATGTGGGTGTAGACGAGGCGGCCGATGGCGGCCGTGCCGAGCAGTTCCAGGCATTCCTCGCGGGACAGGACCTGAAGTCCAGCGGAGTCGTACATCGCACCTCTTCGTCACGCCCCAGTCGCTGGGATAAACGTTCGGCGCTGTGATCGTCGTTGCCTAGAGTCGGAAGTCCCGGCTTCGACGCATCCCACCCGGATGGGGGATTTCCAGATGGCATCGCTCGACGTACTCGCGCTGCTGCGCCGCCTCGGCCTGCACGAGGCCGAGCCGCCGAGCGTGGCGGCGTTGACCCGGTTGCACCGGGCGTTCGCCGAACGGGTGCCGTACGAGACGGTGGAGATCCAGCTCGGCCGCGTGGCCTCGCTCGACCCGCTCGACTCGGCGGCCCGCGTGCTGGCCGGTGGCGGCGGGTACTGCTTCCAGCTCAACGGCGCGTTCGCCGAGCTGCTGCACGCGCTCGGCTACCACGTGACCAGGCATCCCGGCGGCGTGCAGATGACGGCGGACGACGAGCCGAGCATCAGCCGCAGCCACCTCGCGCTCACCGTGCGTGACCTGCCGGACTCCGACGACGTCTGGCTGGTGGACGCCGGGCTGGGCGACGGCCTGCACTCGCCGTTGCCGCTGCGCGCGGGCGTCCACCGCCAGGGCCCGTTCACGTTCGAGCTGGGGCCGTCCACGGCGGCTCCGGGCGCGTGGCGGTTCGGGCACGACGTGCGCGGGAGCTTCCACGCCATGCACTTCGCGCCGGACGCGGTCGGGCTCGACCACTTCGCGGACCGGCACGTGGACCTGTCCACGTCGCCGGAGTCGGGGTTCGTGCGCACCTTCGGCGTGCTGCGGACCGACGCCGGGGGCTGGGACGTGCTGCGCGCGTTGACCCTGTCCCGGATCGAGGAGACGACCACCAGGACCGTGCTGGACGACCGGGCCGACTGGTTCACCGCCCTGGCCGACGTCTACGGCCTGGTCCTCCCTGAGCCCGACCGCGAACCGCTGTGGCGCAAGGCGGTGTCCCAGCACGAGGCACACCTGGTCACACGGTCGCGCCCCGACCGGCGGTGAAGTGCGTCACGTACCCCCGGTAGAGCTGCGGCGCGTGCCGCTTCAACGCCAGGTCGAGCAGGTCGTTGCCGGTGTCGTCGGCCAACTGGACCCAGTGGCCGAACGGGGTCATCGGCACGCTGCGGTACGTGAGGGAGAAGGCCCTCGGGTCGTTCGGCACGAGGTGGAGCCACAGCGCGGGCTTGGGCTTGGCGTCGTAGGACAGCGACACCCCGGCCAGCTCGTACCAGGGCACCGCCCACGTCTTGCCCTTCTCCTCCCAGCGCAGGCCTTGCGGCTCGACCACGAGCCGGCGCAGCCGGGCCTTCCGCCGCCAGACGCCGCCGCCGATCAGGCCGCCGAGCGCGACCAGCGGCCCGACGAACATGGCCGCGAGGTGGCCGTCGGCGTACGACAGGAACATCAGCAGCACGCCGAACAGCGTGAAGCCGAGCTGGACCGCCAGCCCGGCACGTCGTTCGGCCCGGTTGCCGAAGGGAATCTCGATCTCTCTCACGACAACCCCACAGTGAAACCCTCGTCCTGCACCCCTCGGTACAGGTGCGGTGCGAACCCGAGCACGGCGCGCTCGACCACCGGGACCAACGCCGCCGCGTCGCCCAGCGGCAGCCGGTAGGCGCCGTCCTCGCGGGCCAGGTGCGCCATGTCGGCGTGCCGGTCCCGGAAAGCCTGGTGGTCGGCGGGCAGCAGGTCCAGCCGGATCATGGTCTTGCGCACCACCGAGTCGGCCGGGTGGAACACCCGTTCCCGGGTCCGCGAGATCCGCACGCCGCCCAACTCGGGCCAGGCGACCGCCCACGGTGCGCCGGCCGGGTCGTCCCACCGCACGCCCGGCAGCTCCAGGACGAGCTTGCGCGGCCGGGAGATCTTCTTCCAGTTGACGATCGCACCGAACGTGATGCCGGTGAACGCCAGCCCGATGACCAGCCCGATCGTGCCGCCGACCCCTTCACCGTCCGCGTACGCCGTCACGGCCCCCACCAGTGCCGCCACGCCCAGCGCACCGGCCACCGCGCCCCCGATCAGCACGCGGCGGACGTCCCGCCTACCGATGTCGATCACCACCGGCGTCATCATGCCCCCACCCCCTCGACCAGTCGGTCAGCCGCAGCGTAGGGGTCCAGCTCACCCGCCACGACCCGTTTGGCCAGGGTTTCGAGCGCGGACGCGCCGCGCAATCCGCCGATCCGGGATCGCAACCGCTCCAGCGCGATGGCCTCGATCTCGCCCGCGGCCCTCGTCGCGCGACGTCGTTCCAGCTCACCGCGTTCCACGAGCCACGCGTGGTGGGCGTCGATCGCGTCCACCACCTCGTCCAGCCCTTCGGCGCGGGACGCGACCGTCTTCACCACGGGGGGCCGCCACAAGCCGCCTTCCCGCTCCCGGCGGCCCAGCGAGATCATGTGCTTGAGGTCGCGCGCGGTCTGGTCGGCGCCGTCGCGGTCGGCCTTGTTGACCACGAACACGTCGGCGATCTCCAGGATGCCCGCCTTCGCGGCCTGGACGCCGTCACCCATGCCGGGCGCGAGCAGCACCACCGTGGTGTCGGCCAGCGACACCACCTCGACCTCGGACTGGCCGACGCCGACGGTCTCGACCAGCACCACGTCGCAGCCCGCCGCGTCGAGCACGCGCAACGCCTGCGGCGTGGCCCAGGACAGCCCGCCCAGGTGGCCGCGGGTGGCCATGGACCGGATGAACACGCCGGGGTCGGTGGCGTGCTCGCCCATCCGCACCCGGTCGCCGAGCAGCGCGCCGCCGGAGAACGGCGACGACGGGTCCACGGCCAGCACCCCGACCCGCTTGCCACGCCTGCGGTAGGCGGCGACGAGCGCGGACGTCGACGTGGACTTGCCGACGCCCGGCGCGCCCGTCAAGCCGATGACCTGCGCGTTGCCGCAGAACGGCGCCAGCGCGCACGCCACCTCGCGCAGCTGGGGGCCGGCGTCCTCGACGAGCGAGATCCGCCTGGCGACCGCGCGCGGGAAGGGCAGCCGCGCGGTCGACCAGCTCGGCTACGTCAACGGTGCGGCCCACTCCTGGAAGACCCTAGGCAGCGGGGCCCTTGGGCACGCGGACGATCAGGGCGTCGCCCTGACCACCGCCGCCGCACAGGGCCGCCGCGCCGACGCCGCCGCCGCGCCGCTTCAGCTCCAGCGCGAGGTGCAGCGCGATGCGGGCGCCCGACATGCCGATCGGGTGGCCCAGGGCGATCGCGCCGCCGTTGACGTTGACCTTGTCCTCGGGCACGCCCAGCTCACGGGTGGAGACCACGCCGACCGCGGCGAACGCCTCGTTGATCTCGACCAGGTCCAGGTCGGCCGGGTCGATGCCCTCCTTCGCGCACGCGGCCTTGATCGCGTTCGCGGGCTGCTCGTGCAGGCTGGCGTCGGGGCCGGCCACGACGCCGTGCGCGCCGATCTCGGCCAGCCAGGTCAGGCCCAGCTCCTCGGCCTTGGCCTTGCTCATCACGACCACGGCCGCCGCGCCGTCGGAGATCTGCGACGCCGAGCCGGCGGTGATCGTGCCGTCGGAGGCGAACGCCGGGCGCAGCTTGGCCAGCGTCTCCACGGTCGTGTCACCGCGCACGCCCTCGTCGGTGGCGACCAGCACCGGGTCGCCCTTGCGCTGCGGGATGGAGACGGGCGCGATCTCCTCGGCGAAGACGCCGTTCGCCGAGGCCTTGGCGGCCAGCTGGTGCGACCGGGCCGAGAACGCGTCCTGCTCCTCGCGGGTCAGGCCGTAGCGGGCGTTGAACTTCTCCGTGGAGGCGCCCATCGCGACCTGGTCGAACGCGCAGAACAGGCCGTCGTGCGCCATGTGGTCGATCATCGTGACGTCGCCGTACTTGAACCCGCCGCGCGACTTGGGCAGCAGGTGCGGCGCCTGCGTCATCGACTCCTGACCGCCCGCGACCACGACGTCGAACTCGCCGGCGCGGATCAGCTGGTCGGCCAGCGCGATCGCGTCGATGCCGGACAGGCACACCTTGTTGATCGTGAGCGCCGGCACGGTCATGGGGATGCCCGCGTTCACCGCGGCCTGGCGCGCCGGGATCTGGCCCGCGCCGCCGGTCAGCACCTGTCCCATGATCACGTACTGCACCTGCTCGGGCGCGACCCCGGCCCGTTCCAGGGCCGCCTTGATCGCGACGCCACCGAGCTGGGCGCCGGAGAAGTCCTTCAACGATCCGAGCAGTCGCCCCATCGGGGTTCGGGCCCCGGCGACGATGACGGAACCGGACACAGCGGCCTCCACAGCGGGTGTAAGCGGTTGTTAACTGGCCACGATACCCACGGTTACCGCAGGGTAGCCCTGTGAGGCGTCGCACAGCGCGACCTGCACCGATTCGGCTACTAGCCTATCCGGCCATGGAAGAACTGCGCGGTCTCGTCACAGCCATCGACCACGTCGGCATCGCCGTGCCCGACCTCGACGCCGCGATCGCGTTCCACCGCGAGCACTTCGGCCTCGAGGTCGCGCACGAGGAGGTCAACGAGGAGCAGGGCGTGCGCGAGGCGATGCTGCGCGCGCCGGGCGACGACGGCACGGGCACCGCCGTGCAGCTGCTCGCGCCGCTGACGCCGGAGTCGACCATCGCGAAGTTCATCGGCCGGTCCGGGCCGGGGCTGCAGCAGCTGGCCTACCGGGTGTCCGATGTGGACGCGGCGGCGGAGGCGCTGCGCGGCAAGGGCCTGCGGCTGCTGTACGAGGCGGCGCGCCGCGGCACGTCCGACAGCCGGGTCAACTTCGTGCACCCCAAGGACGCGGGCGGCGTGCTGGTGGAACTAGTCGAGCCCGCGGCGACCCACTAGCTCCGAGGTCGTCGCCTACGGGCGCTCCAGGGCGGCGGCCACGAACGTCAGCTCCAGGTCCATCCGGTCGTCGTCCGGCGCGTGGCGGGCCACCGAGTGCCGGTAGCTGACCGCGAGGCCGAGCAGCGCGGAGGCGCTGTCGACGTCCTTCGCGGCCACCGCCGCGCCACCGGCGGCGACGATGACGTGGCGGATCTGCCGCACCACCGACTGGTAGCGCTCGTGCAGGGCGTCGCGGACCGCCTTGTGCGTGTCCGCCTCGCGCCACAGCAGGTGGCTGAGCAGCGGCGACGAGTCGAGCCGGGCGTCCAGCGCCGCGACGAGCCTGCGCAGGCTCTCCGCGATGTCGCCGACGACCACCACCCGGTGCGCGTCCACGTTGCCGTCCGGCAGGCGCTGCACGAGCGCCGCCAGCAGGTCGGTCTTGCGGCGGAAGTAGTAGTGCACGAGCCCTTTGGGCACGGCGGCCCGTTCGGCGATGCGCGAGGTCGGCGTCGCGTCGAAACCCGACTCGGCGAACAACTCCTCGGCCGCTTGCAGGATCCGTTCCCGGGCCGACGAGTCCTCTGCCAATGCCTGCGCCCTTTCCCGTGTTGGATTGCCGCCGCTCCGCAGACGGCGGCTCGGTCGCCTGGAAGTCGTCCGCTCGCGCCTGGATCACCGACGATCGAAGAACGTGATCGCGGACGATCGAGCCGCGAGCGAACGACGCGACCTCGCGGTGCGCTGGTCGCTCTCAGGCGGTGCCGGCGATCCGGCCGCCGTGCGCGGCGTTCGCCAGCGGGACCGCCATGGCGCCCGCCGCGACGGTCAGCACACCGCCGACCCACGAGACCCACGACGCCGCCGTCAGGTCGCTGTAGCCGATCACCCACGGCGAGATGAACAGCAGCGCGCCGAGGACCATCTGGAACCACTCGCCGTACACCATCCCGGGCATCGCGAGCGACGCGAGGCCGTCGATGGCGATCAGCGCGCCGAGCACGATCATCGTCCACATGGCCCCGGTGGTCGTCTCCACCACCAGGGGCGAGAGCAGCACCAAGGCGCCGATGACGACCTCGGCCCAGTCCTGCCACCTGGTCCACGCCTTTGCCATGACTCGTACCTCCGTCCTCATCAATCGGACGACTTCGATGCTCCGCTTGATTGGCCGCCCGGTCAAGACCGACCGATCGGGGGAAATGCCAGTGCAGTGGCTCACAGCGCGCGTTCTGAATCGGTTACCCGTGGGTAACCTCCGGCAACCTGCGTGGACCTCTAGAGCCCGCCACACCCGACCATCCCGAAGCCCCCATTGGGAGGGAACGCCGTGCAGAAGATCCTCGACGCGATCCTCGCGGACGAACTGGACGCGATCGGATCACTGGACGTACCGGAGAG
Source organism: Saccharothrix luteola (assembly GCF_020859565.1). Classification (GTDB taxonomy): domain Bacteria; phylum Actinomycetota; class Actinomycetes; order Mycobacteriales; family Pseudonocardiaceae; genus Actinosynnema; species Actinosynnema luteola. The sequence goes on from NZ_JAJHUO010000010.1 coordinate 272,494, forward strand.
CTACCGGGGCGTGACGGTGCACGCCGACGAGGTCAAGATGTTCGACGGCTTGGCCACCAAGGACAAGGACCCGCGCAAGTCGCTGCACGTCGACGAGGTCGCCACCCCGGAGCTCGGCCCCGGCGAGGCGCTGGTGGCCGTGATGGCGAGCGCCATCAACTACAACACCGTGTGGACCTCGATCTTCGAGCCGCTGTCCACGTTCGCGTTCCTGAAGAAGTACGGCGGCAGGCACGACCAGCCGTTCCACGTGGTCGGCTCCGACCTCGCGGGCGTGGTGCTGCGCACCGGACCGGGCGTGAACGCGTGGAAGCCGGGCGACCGGGTCGTCGCGCACTGCCTCGACGTGCAGCTGGAGCACCACGACGGGCACAGCGACACCATGCTCGACCCCGAGCAGCGCATCTGGGGCTTCGAGACCAACTACGGCGGCCTCGCCGAGATCGCGCTGGTCAAGGCCAACCAGCTGATGCCGATGCCCGCCCACCTGACGTGGGAGGAGGCGGCGTCACCCGGCCTGGTGAACTCCACCGCGTACCGGCAGCTCGTGTCCGCCAACGGCGCGAACATGAAGCAAGGCGACACCGTGCTGATCTGGGGCGCGTCCGGCGGCCTCGGCTCCTACGCGACCCAGTTCGCGCTCAACGGCGGCGCCACCCCGGTGTGCGTGGTGTCGTCGCCGGAGAAGGCCGAGATCTGCCGCCGGATGGGCGCGGAGCTGATCATCGACCGCAGCGCCGAGGGCTACAAGTTCTGGAAGGACGAGCACGAGCAGGACCCGCGCGAGTGGAAGCGGCTCGGCGCGAAGATCCGCGAGCTGACCGGCGGCGACGACCCGGACATCGTGTTCGAGCACCCCGGCCGGGAGACGTTCGGCGCGTCGGTCTACGTCACGCGCAAGGGCGGCACGATCGTGACGTGCGCGTCCACCAGCGGGTACATGCACCAGTACGACAACCGGTACCTGTGGATGCACCTCAAGCGGATCGTCGGCTCCCACTTCGCGAACTACCGGGAGGCCTGGGAGGCCAACCGGTTGGTCGCCAAGGGGAAGATCCACCCGACACTGTCCAAGGTGTACTCCATGGAGGAGACCGGGCAGGCCGCGCACGACGTGCACCGCAACGCCCACCAGGGCAAGGTGGGCGTGCTGACGCTGGCGCCGGAGGAGGGCCTGGGCGTGCGCGACCACGAGCTGCGGGCCACCCACCTGGACGCGATCAACCGTTTCCGGGGCGTCTAAAGCGAAATCACCCCCGATGTGCGGCGCTCGGGTGACCGCCGCACATCGGGAGCGGGTAGCGTGAGCGACATGGGCCTCGCCGACGACCGTGACCTCGTCCCCCTGGGATCCGGCTTCGACATCGTCAAGCGCGGGTACGACCGCGCCCAGGTCGAGGACCACCTGGAACGCCTCGACTCCGACCTGCGCCTGCTCGCGGCCGACCGGGACGCGGCGGTCTCGCAGACCAACGACCTGGCCCGCCAGCTCGAGGCGGCCCGGTCGGAGATCGCCGAGCTGCGCGGTCAGGTGGAGCGGTTGTCGCTGCCGCCGACCACGTTGGAGGGGCTGAGCGAGCGGTTGCAGCGGATGCTGCGGCTCGCGCAGGACGAGGCGAACGAGATCAAGGCGCGGGCCGAGGCCGAGGGCGGGCACATCCGCGCCAAGGCCGAGGCCGACGCGGGGGTGCTGCGCACCCGGTACGAGAACCTGATCGCCGAGCTGGACCAGCGGCGCGCCGACATGGAGGCCGAGCACCGGGGCGTGCTGGAGACGGCGCGCGCCGAGGCCGACCGGGTGGTCGGCGAGGCCCGCGCCGAGGCCGCCCGGTTGGACGAGGAGTCGCTCCAGCGCCGGACCACGGTCGAGGAGGACTTCGAGATCGCGATGGCGGCCCGGCGGGTCGAGTCGATGAAGACGCTGGCCGAGCAGGAGGCGGCGTCGAAGGGTGAGGCCGAGCGGCGGGTGCGCGAGGCGACGGAGGAAGCCGCGCGCGTGCGCGCCCAGATCGCGCAGGAGCAGGCCGCGTCGAACGCCGAGGCGCAGCGCCTGGTGCGCGAGGCGACCGAGGAGGCCAACCGGCGTCGGCACGACTCCGTCAGCGAGGCCACGGCCCGCGTGCAGGAGGCGACCGACGAGGCGAACCGCCGGGTGCGCGAGGCGACGGAGGAAGCGAACCGCCGCGTCACCCAGGCGACCCAGAAGGTGGACGCCCTCCGCCAGCTCCGCAACCGGCTGTCCCAGCAGCTGCACGCCGTGAGCTCGGCCCTGCACGACGTGACCCCCCTCTTGGACCCGCTGGAGGAGGAGCGCCCAACGCCACCACAGCAAGCCACCCCCGCACCCTCCCCCAGCGCACCTCCCGCGGGCGCACCTTCCACCGGTGCAACCGCCGCCAAGCCACCGTCCTCACCGGAGTCGGCCTCCACCCCCACCGAGGCCACCACCGGCGCCACCGCCAACCCCGCCCCGGCCTCACCCCCCGACAGCCCGACCCAAAAAATCGCGCGCCCGAACCCGAAGGCCCAAGCCAGCAAGCGCTAACCCCTCACCGCGCGAGAGTCCTACGTCCAGAACGCGCGTGTCCTACGTTCGGGACCCCTGAATTCAACGCTCAGGACGCGCGGTCAGACCCCGACCCGCCCTCGCCAGTCCAGAACAGCGGCGGCGAACGCCTCGGGTGCCTCCAGCGGCGTCAGGTGGCCGACGCCCGGCAGCTCGGCGTACTCGCCCTGCCGGAGCACCCCGGCCAGCTGGCGGGCCAACGTGGGCGGAGTGAGCGCGTCGTGCTCTCCCACCAGCACCAACGCCGGCACGTCCACCTCCGCCAGCACTCCGCCCGAATCGGGCCGCACCGCCATCGCCCGCTGCGCCCACACCACCTCCGCCGGGTCCTGGTCGAGGATCAACTCACGCACCCGCCCGACCACGGCCTCGTCCGGCGCCGGACCGAGCAGCCCGCTCACGACCGTGTCCGGCACCCAGCCGAGGCCCTCCGCCTCGACCCGTGCGGCCATCGTCAGCCGGTTCGCCCGCGCCTCCTCCGTGTCGGCGCCGGCGCGCGTGTCGGCCAGCACGAGCCCGGCCACCCGGGACGGGTCGCGCCGCAGCACGGCCATCGCCACGTACCCGCCCATGGAGCACCCTCCGAGCACCGCCCGCTCGATCCCGCGGTCGTCGAGCAACCGCAGCACGTCGTCCGCAACAGCCACCAGATCGGGTGAACGATCGCCGCCCCGCTGGTCCGGCGTGATCGGTTTCAGCAGGTCACGCACCCCGTCCCACATCCGTGAGTCGAACGGGAAGGCGTGCAGGAGGACGAGCGGAGCAGATTCCATACCCGGAATTGTCGGACCCCCGAACTAGCTTCGTCGCATGACCTCCACGCCCGAACCGGACGAGCTGCGCACCGACCGCCTCGTGCTCAGACGCGTCGGCCCCGCTGACGTGCGCGCGGCGATCGCGGTGCTGTCGGATCCGGCGACGAACCGCTTCAACCCGTCGGGGCCACCGTCGGCGGAGCGGGCGGCGAAGATGCTGGCCGAGTGGCAGCTCCACTGGGCGCACGACGGCATCGGGTACTGGGCCGTGGAGCTGCCGGAGACCGGCGAGGTCATCGGCTTCGGCGGCCTGCGGCACCACGAGCTGGACGGCGAGCGGACGTTGAACCTGTTCTACCGGTTCCGCCCCCGGCACTGGGGGCGCGGCTACGCACCGGAGATGGCGCGCGCGGCCATCGACTGGGCGGGCCGGGCGCGGCCGGACCGTCCGATCACGATCATCACCGACCCCGGCAACGCGCCCTCCCAGCGCGTCGCGGAGAAGCTGGGCTTCGCGCACGTGGGCGACAGCCGGACCGCCGAGGGTCCGGTGCTGGTCTGGCGGCGTCAGGAGGTCGCGATGGCCGTCTGATGCTGCTCGTGAGGGCCGGACCAGGTGCGCGGCAACGGCGTGGGCACCTCGGGTACGGCCGCGGACACGATCGCGTCCAGCACCTCTTCGGTGTACCCGACCATGAGGTGCTTGGCGCCGGGGAAGTCGATGACGTCCGCGGTCGGGAGCTCCGCGCCGAACCGCCGCCTGGCCTCGGCCGGCGGCAGGTAGGTGTCGAACTCGGGCACCAGGCACACCACCGGCTTGCCCGCACGCGTCCACGTCCGCAAGTGCTCGGCCTTGCTCCACCGCAGAGGAGGTGAGATCAACACGGCGCCCTCGACCACCGGCTCGCACCCGTGCATGAGTGCGAGGTCGGTGCCGAACGACCAGCCGACGAGCCACACCGAGGGCAACCCGCGCCCGACCGCGAACGCCAGGGCAGCAGCCACATCCAGCCGCTCGCCCACGGCGTGGTCGAACGCGCCCTCACTGCACCCGGCCGCACTGGCCGTGCCCCGCGTGTTGAACCTCAGCACCGCGAGGCCGGCCAGCGCGGGCAACCGCCACGCCGCCTTGCGGTAGAGGTGGGAGTCCATCATCCCGCCGTGCGTCGGCAACGGGTGCAACAACACCACGGTGGCCGACGGCTCCCGGTCGACCGGCAACGCCAACTCGCCAACCAACGCGAGCCCATCCGCCGTCCGCAACCTCACCGCTTCCCGGCGTGCCGGGAGCACGGTGTTGGCCCTGATGGGAACGTCACCACCCACGGCGACATCGTGCCACCAACCCGCCCACCCGCCGCCTCCTCACCCATCGCTTGGCCGGCAGCGACCGGGCCAGTCCGGTCTGGCCGGGCTCGGCCGGCCTGCGCTGCGCTGCGCTGCACTGGGCCGGGCCGGGTTCAGCCGCGCTGGGGCTGGCTGCGGCTCCGCGGGGCAAGACGCGGCATCGCTGACTGGGCTGAGCCCGCGCGCCCGCCTCGGCTGGGCTGGGCACGGCTGGGCTGGGCACGGCTGGGCTGGGCACGGCGGGACTGGGACCGGCCGGATCTGGGACCGGCCGGATCTGGGACCGGCTCGCTGGGCGCGGCTCGGCGGGACAGGGCTCGGCGGGACAGGGCCGGCGCGGCTGGGTTGAGCCCGCGCGGCTGAGCGCAGCTGGCCTGGGCGAAGCTGGCCGGGCAGGGCTCGGCGCCGGCGGGACCCGCGCGGCGAGGTTAAGCCCGCGCGGCTGGGCTCGGCGGTGCGGTGCGGTGCGGTGCGGTGATTGTGTCGCCAGGCTTGTGGCGCGAGTCAGCCGGCCAGCCGGGCCCACCCAGCCGTCCGGCCATCCCGCCGTCGCCGTCCATCCCGCCGTCGCCGCTCATCCCCCATCCCCGTCCATCCGGCCGTTCGCCGTCCGTCCGGCGGTCCTGCCGTCTATCAGCGCAGCCCGCCCGTCAGCACAGAGCGTTACCAGCGGCGGGTGGTGGGGCCTCGGCGGCGGCGGGAGGTCCAGCAGCCCTGGTGCCAGTGGCGGCGGTCTTCTACCGAGCCGTAGTCGCCGGCGGGCCAGGCGACGATGTGCGGGGTGCCCGGGCGGATCTCGTAGTCGCAACCTGGGCAGCGGTAGGTCTTGGTCGTGGCGTTGCCGGAGACGGTGCGCACCAGCCACTCGCCGTCCGAGGCGCTTTCCGCGCGTGCCCAACCGTGCCCACCGATGGGTGAGGGCTCGTCAGGGCGTTGCGGGCGGTTACGACGTGGCACGAGAAGCGAGGGTATCCGGGCTCGCCCTGGGTGATCGCCTACGGTCCACTGGGTGAGCAAGTGGCAACGGGTCGTATTAACCCTTCTCCTGATGACCGAAGTGGCCGTGACCCTCGTGCCGGTGGTGCGCGGGCTGCTCTTCGAACCCTCCTTGCCGGACATCGTCGCCGGTGACGGGGGCCGGCCGGTCCTCCAGGAGGGGGACGTGCCGGTCGGCCAGCCGCGCGGGCTCCGACAGGGCGTCCTGCTGGGCACGACGATGTTGATGCTGGTCACGGCACTGTCGGCGTTGGCACCGGTGTGGTTGCGGTCCAGTTCACGGATGTGGGTGGCGACGTTCGCCGGCACCCACTTGGCCGCCGTCGGCCTGGGTTGGGTGCACGGCCTGCCGCTGTTGACCCTGCTCGCCGCGGTGTCAGCAGTTGGGGTGCCCTTGCTGGTGCTCGCCCCGCCGCGCCAGGGAGAATGAGCGACGTGCCAACCTACGAATTCCGTTGCAAGGCGTGCGGCTCGACCTTCGACGTGAAGCGCTCGATGGACGAGGCCTCCGCGCCCGCGCCGTGCCCGAACGGCCACGACGACACCGTGAAGCTGCTCTCCATGGCCGGTCTGGGCGGCAAAGCCAACGCGCCCGCCGGTGGCGGTGGGGGCGGGTGCTGCGGCGGCGGCTGCTGCAGCTGACCCGGTCGGCCCCACGGCCAGTTGCCCAGGCCCGGCTCCAGTCCAGGTGCGGGTCGGGCGCGGGTGCGGGCTCAAGCCCAGGTCCTGAGCCGAGCCAGGTCCTGGTCCGAGCCGAGCCGAGCAAGGGCCCGCACCCGCACCAAGCGAACCAGCGGTCACCGGAGCAAGCAGCACGCGCTGCAGCACGCCGAACGCGACTCAGAGGGTCGGTTCCTTCTCCAGCAGCACCTCGGCCACCTTCTTGCCCTGGTCGCAGATCGCACCGAACCGCGCCGACCCGTCGATCACGATGATCCCGAGCCCACCACCAGCGTAGTCCATCACCAGCACGCACGACGGCTGCACGGACGTGTCCGTCGTCCGGTCGAAGTAGGTCACCTTCCGGTCACCCAGGTCGAACTCGCCGTTGTTCTGCTCCAACGTGATCGACCGCCCCTCGCGGAACCGCAAGGTCACGCCCACGTCCAGCGAGCCGACCGACGTCTGCCACTTGCACGACTGGTCGAACTCCGAGTCGTAACCGGTCTCCGTCGGCTCGGCGTCCTTGTCCGGCACCTCGTAGGGCAGGTCCTTCCACCCGATCAACGCGCAGATGTCACCGACGTCCCCGCTCGGCTCACCGGACGGGTCCGCGGACCCCGTCGGCGTGCGCGGGGCCGACGTGAACGGCGGGTCGACGTCGAGCAACTGCTCCGCCACCGGGGTGCCGTTGACCGTGTACGCGCAGGCGCTCGTCAGACCGAACGCCGCCACCAGGAGCGAGATCACCACACGCCGCATGGTGACCACGATGCCAAACGCCGAAACCCGACACGCCATCAGCCCGCACAACGTGCCCCTCAGGACACGTAGTCGCGGAAACCCTTGCCCGTCTTGCGCCCCAGCCGCCCGGCCTTCACCAGGTGCTCCAACAGCGGCGCGGGAGCGAAACCGGCCTCGCGGAACTCCAGGTACAGGCTCCGCTCGATGGCCAGCGACACGTCCAGCCCGACCACGTCCAGCAGCTCGAACGGCCCCATCGGCAACGAGCAGCCGACCTTCATCGCGTTGTCGATGTCGTCGGCGACCGCGTAGTGCGCCTCCAGCATCTTCACCGCGTCGTTCAGGTACGGGAACAGCAGCGCGTTCACGATGAACCCGGCGCGGTCGCCGCAGTGCACCGGCACCTTGCCCAGGTCGAGGCACACCCGGCGCGCCGTGGCCACGACATCGGCCGACGTCGAGATCGTCTCCACGACCTCCACCAGCTTCATCACCTGCGCCGGGTTGAAGAAGTGCAACCCGACGACGTCACCGGGACGGGCGGTCGCCGCGGCGCACTCGATCACCGGCAGCGAGGACGTCGTGGTCGCCAGCACCGCACCCGGCTTGCACACCTCGTCCAGCGCCTCGAACACCGCCTTCTTGATCGCCAACTCCTCGGCCACCGCTTCGACCACCAGGTCGCAGTCGGCCAAGCCCGCGAAGTCGACGACCGGCGTCACCCTGCCCAGCGCGGCGTCCCGGTCCTCCGCCGACAACCTGCCCCGCGAGACCGCCTTCTCCAACGACTTGCGCACCTTGCCCACCGCCGCGTCGGCCTTCTCCTCCGAACGCGCCCGCAGCACCACGTCGTACCCGCGCTTGGCGAACACCTCGACGATCCCCGTGGCCATGGTCCCGGTGCCGATCACACCGACCCGCTGCACCTCACGCGTCGCCTCACCCTCCGCCGAAGCGACCGGCGTGAGCACGTCCGGCACGACGACCGGTGAGTCCGGCCCGTCGTAGGTGTAGAAGCCGCGCCCGCTCTTGCGCCCCAGCAACCCCGCCGTGATCATCTGCTTCAGCAACGGCGCCGGCGCGTGCAGCCGGTTGCGCGACTGGTGGTACATCGTGTCCAGGATCTCGTACGCCGTGTCCAGCCCGATCAGGTCGAGCACGGCCAGGGGACCCATGGGGTAGCCGCACCCGTACCGCATGGCCGCGTCGAGGTCTTCCCTTGTCGCGTAACGGGATTCGTACATCCGCACCGCGTGGTTGAGGTACCCGAACAGCAGCGCGTTGGCGATGAACCCCGCCCGGTCCCCGATGACGACAGGCGACTTGCCCAGCCCTTCGGCGAACGCGACCACGTCGGTCACCACGTCCGGCTCGGTGACGACCGTGCGGATCACCTCGACCAGCTTCAACACCGGCGCGGGGTTGAAGAAGTGCAGGCCGACGACCTTGCCCGGCCGTCCGGTGTGGACACCGATCTCGGTGATCGACAGCGACGAGGTGTTCGACGCGAACACCACGTCCGGACCGCAGATCCGGTCCAGCTCCTCGAACACGGCGGCCTTGAGCTCCATCCGCTCCGGCACCGCTTCGATCACCAGGTCGACACCGGCCAGCGCGTCCAACGACGTGGCGTAGGAGATGCGGGCCAACGTTGCGTCACGCTCGTCCGACGACAACTTGCCGCCCGCCACCGCGCGGTCCGTCGAGTGGTCCAGGTGGCCGCGACCGCGAGCCAGACCCGCCTCGTCCACGTCGACCGCCACCACGGTGATGCCGGTCCGGGCGAGGACTTCGGCGATACCGGCGCCCATCGTGCCGAGACCGACGACACCGACCGTGTTGAACTGGCGCGTCACTGTTGACCTCCCACTCACCGGAGTGGCTACCGGACGGTAACTTGACCGCGACTATCCCACGGCCGTCACGCATCGTTCGCGTGAGCTTCACCATCCGTATCGAGCAAGTAATCGGTCCAGGCGCGTCTCAACAGCTCATTCGTCGAACCGCCGCGCGGCCAGTTCCTCCACCCTCCGCACGGCTTCCGCCGCGTCGACGCCCGAAGCCACCACCTCCACCCGCGCACCGCCCGGCGCGCCCAACCCCATCAACGCCAGCACGCTCTTGGCGTCGGCCGAGTCCGCCCCGAACCGCACCGCCACCGACGCGTCCAACGAGTCCAACGCCCGCACCACCAACGCCGCCGGCCGCGCGTGCAACCCCACCGAGTTCGTCAACTCCACGTCCGCCCGCACGACCTCCCCGTCCGCGACCGACGCCATCGACGCCGCCGACGCCGACACCGACGAGACGGTCCCGGCACTCGACGCCGCCGCGGCCACCTCCGCCAACCCGGCCCCGCCCTGCGCCCGGACCGCCGCCGCCACCGCACCCTCGACCAACGGCGCGTCCACCACGACGACCGACCCTTCCGCCTCCTCAGCGGCCATGTCGGCCACCATCTTCGCGCTGCCGAGATCGAACAGGACCACCACTCCAGACCCGGAATCGGCCTGCGCGATGGCCTCCCCCACGGCCACGTAATCCGTGCCCAGGCCGCCCGCACCGTCACCACCGGACGGCACGATCGCCACCCTCGGGGCCATCTGCCCGGCCAACTCGGCCACGCCCGCGGCCAACTGCCGGCTGTGCGACACCACGACGAGCCCGATCACCGCGCCCTCCCCGCCAACGTCCGCAACAACAACGCCGTCGACCGCGCGCCGGGGTCCAGGTGCCCGGCACTGCGCTCACCCAGGTACGACGCACGGCCCTTCCGCGCCACCATCGGCACCGTGGAGTCGGCGCCCAGCTCGGCCGCGCCGGCCGCCGCCTCCAACACCTCCGCCACCCCGCCGCCGGTCGCCGCCACCGACTCCGCGGCGGCCACCGCGGGCGTCAGCGCGTCCACCATCGTCTTGTCGCCCAACTCCGCCTTCCCCCGCGCCACCACCCCCTCCAACGCCGCCCGCAACGCCGCCGCCACCGCCGCACCGTCCACCGAAGCGACATCGCCCACCGACGTCGCCGCGCGCAGGAACGCCGTCCCGTACAACGGCCCCGCGGCACCGCCCACCGTCGAGATCAACGTCGTGGCCGCCAACCTCAGCACCCCGCCGGGCGACGACGGCACGTCGTCCAGTTTGGACTCCAACGCCCTGAACCCCCGGGCCATGTTCTCGCCGTGGTCGCCGTCGCCGATCTCGCGGTCCAACCGGATCAACTCCTCGCGGTGCTCGACCACGACCGCCGCCACCGCCCGCATCGCCTCCGCGACCGACTCCGCCGTGCAGTCCATCAGACGCCCCACCGCAGCGCCGGGGTGTGCACGGGCGCGTCCCACAACTCGACCATCTCGTCGTCCAGCTTCAACACCGTCAAGCTCATCCCCTGCATCTCCAGACTGGTGACGTACGGCCCGACCAACCGCCGTGCCACGACGATCCCCCGTTCCGCCAACAACCGCTCCGCGATCCCGTGCGCCAAGTACAACTCGATCAGCGGCGTCCCGCCCATCGAGTTCGTGAACAGCAGCACCCGGTCGCCCTCTTCGAACGGCAGGTCCTCCAGCACCGGGTCGAGCAGGGCCCGCACCATCTCGTCCGCCGACCCCACCGCCACCCGACGACGCCCCGGCTCACCGTGGATCCCGATCCCCAGCTCCATCTCGTCGTCGGCCAGCGTGAACGACGGCTCGCCCGCGTGCGGCACCGTGCAGGCCGTCAACGCCAACCCCATCGACCGCACCTGCCCGACGACCCGCCGCGCCAACGCCTCGCAGCCGTCCAGGTCGACCCCTCGTTCCGCCGCGGCCCCGACGATCTTCTCCAGCAGGACCGTCCCACCGACACCACGCCGCCCGGCCGTGTACAGCGAGTCCTTCACCGCGACGTCGTCGTCGATGACAACCGTGCGAACGTCCACACCGTCAGCCGCCGCCAGCTCGCCGGCGGTCTCGAAGTTGAGCACGTCACCCGTGTAGTTCTTCACGATCAACAACGCACCCGCGCCACCATCGGTCCGCGCCACGGCCGCCGCCACCTGATCGGGTGTGGGCGAGGTGAACACCGCGCCGGGACAGGCCGCGTCGAGCATCCCCCGCCCGACGAACCCGCCGTGCAACGGCTCGTGCCCGGAACCCCCGCCCGAGATGACGGCCACCTTCCGCGACACCGGCGCGTCCGCCCGCAACACCACCGCCGGGTCGTACTGGACCTCCAGCAGGTCGGCGTGCGCGAGCGCCATCCCGCGCAACGCGTCGACCACCACGGTCGCCGGATCGTTGATGATCTTCTTCACGGGTGGACCTCCCGATCGACGCTGATCACCCCATTACTACTCCACCGCGAGCGGCCCCGAAAGCGGAAGCTACGGTGAGGCCACCCTAAGAACAGCAGGTCAGTGACCTGGAGTAGTGGAGGAACCCCGGAGTGTCGAACACCAGGATCGCGGCGCTGCTGGCAGCCGCCCTCACCCTCGCCGCGTGCGGCCAGACCGAGACGCCCGCGGACAAACCCGCGGTGGCCCAGGGCGGTTCGGAGTTCGGCAAGGCGGGCGAGAAGAGCGCCGGCTTCGGCACCGACGCCCAGCCCGGCCAGTTCCCCCGCACCATCAAGCACGCCATGGGCGAGACCGTGATCGAGAAGCGCCCGGAACGCGTCGTCGTCCTCGACGGCGGCGAGCTGGACAACGTCGTCGCCCTGGGCATCAAGCCGGTCGGCGTCGCCTACCCGGACGGCGCGCCCACCATGCCCGGCTACATCGGTGACAGGGCGGGCAACCCGGAGAACGTCGGCGGCATCACCAGCCTCAACCTGGAGACGATCGCCAAGCTCCAGCCCGACCTCATCATCGGCTCCCAACTGCGCGCCGAGCAGCAGTACCCGAAGCTCTCGGAAATCGCACCGACCGTCTTCGCCGCTCGCCCCGGCTACACGTGGAAGGAGAACTTCCGCCTGAACGCCGCCGCCCTCGACCGCTCCACCGAGGCCGAGAAGCTCATCAGCGACTACGAGGCCCACGCCAAGCGGGTCGGCGAGACCATCGAGTCCAAGGCGGGCAAGCGCCCAACGGTCACCATGCTCCGCTTCATGCCGGGCAAGATCAGGCTCTACGCCAAGAAGAGCTTCATCGGCACGATCCTGATCGACGCGGGCATCCCCCAACCCCAAGCCAGCCAGGTGGACGACCTCGCCGTCGAGGTGAGCACCGAACAAATCGCCCAAGCGGACGCCGACTGGATCCTCATCGGCACCTACGGCGACCAAACCAAGACGGCCCAAGCCCAAGTCCTGGGCGGCCCCCTGTGGCAAACCCTGACCGCCGTCAAATCGGCCCACGCCAAGCCCGTCCCCGACGAAACCTGGTTCCTGGGCCTGGGCGTCCTCGCCGCCGAAGAAGTCCTCACCGACCTCGAACAAACCCTCGCGCCGTAACCCCGAACCACCCCGCCCGCCCTCAACCAACCCCACCCACAACGGACCCGCAGCCCACCCACCTAGGCCCGATTTGACATGGGTTCGTCCGGCCTGGGGTGCCCGTGAGGGCCCCATGTGGCGGGTTCCAGTAGTCGTCGCAACACCTGGGTTGTTCGGGGGTTGTGGTGTTCGGGATCCGTGGGGATCGGTCGCCTCAGGGGCGTAGGAAGCTGGACGCGGAGCGTCGGGCCT
>NZ_JAJHUO010000011.1:0-162596 GCF_020859565.1 Saccharothrix luteola
GGCGCGGGGGGCCCCCCACGCCGGCTGGTACCTCGCCAAGGGGCTGCTCACGGCCGAGCAGGTGCTCGACCTGCCCGAACGGGCCAACGGCATCTGCCGCCGCCTGGCCGGGCACACCGACGCCCTGACCCGGCTGCTGGAGGTCCCCGACGGCCTGCTGGGCGACTTCCCCGACACGGCCTGATCACCGGGTGTCCCGCCGTGCGCGGCGCGCACGACGGGACCGTCCCGATCGGACCGGCTCAGCGGCGGGGCAGGAAGATCGACTTGAAGGTCGAGTAGGACGCGAAGCCCTCCGGGCCCAGGTCGTAGCCGAGGCCGCTGGCGGACAGCCCGCCGAACGGCGCGCCCAGGTCCAGGTCGACGAAGTTGACGCCCATCGCTCCCGTTCGGACGGTCCGCGCCACCTCCAGGCCCCGGTCCACGTCGGAGGTCCAGACGGTGCCGCTGAGCCCGTACTCCGAGTCCTCCGCGATCGCCACCGCCTCCTCCAACGAGCGGTACGGGGTCACGGTCAGGACCGGGCCCAGGATCTCCTCGCGGGCGATCGGCGACGAGCCCTCCACGTCACCGAACACCGCGGGGCTGACGTACCAGCCGCCGTCCAGGTCGGGGCGGTCGCCGCCGGCCGCCAGGGTCGCGCCGGACGCCCGGCCCGCGGACACGAAGGACTCCACGCGGGCGCGGTGGGCCTGCGACACCATCGGGCCCATCTGGGTCGTCGGGTCCGCGGGGTCGCCGATCTTCAACGACGACGCCACCCCCGCCAGGGCCTCCACCAGCTCGTCGTGGTGACGCGCCGGGACCAGCACGCGGGTGCCGGCGTAGCAGGTGTAGCCGTTGGTCATGAAGATCGAGCCGCCCAGCGACCGGCCGACCGACGCGATGTCGGCGTCGTCCAGGACGAGGGCCGCCGAACGGCTGCTCAGCGCGAGGGACACCCGGCGCAGCAGCCGCCCGCACACCTCGCCCACCTCGCGGCCCACGGGTGTCGAACCGGTGAACGCCACGCGGTCCACCCCGGGGTGTGCGACGAGGTGGCGGCCGATGTCGGCGCCGCCGGTGACGACGTTCAGCGCGCCCGCCAGGCCGGCGCGCTCCGCGGCGGCCGCCAGTTCCAAGGCGCCCAGCGGTGTCTGCTCGGCGGGTTTGAGGACCACGGCGCAGCCCGCCGCCAACGCGGCGGCGACCTTGAACATGGCCAGGGGCTGGGGGAAGTTCCACGGGACGACGACGGCCACGACGCCGATCGGCTCGCGCCGCACCACGGTCTCGCCCTCGCCGTCGACCCGGGGTCGGCGGTCCTCCACGGGCGTCGTCGCGGCCAGACCGGCGTGGTAGCGCACGATGGCGACCGGGGCGAAACCCTCGGCCATCGTGGCCACGGTGATCGGGAGACCGTTCTGCGCGCTGGTCAACGCCGCGCGGTCGTGGGCGTTCTTCTCCAGCTCGTCCGCGAAGCGCAAGAGAAGTTCGGCCCGCTCCTCGGGGGTGATGCCACCCCACTCCGGGGAGCGCAGCGCGCGCCGCGCCGCGGCGACCGCGGCGTCCACATCGGACGCCGTTGACACGGGTGCGGCGCCGACCGGTTCACCGGTGGCGGGGGAGACCACCGCCGCCGTGCCCCCGCCGGACCGGACCCATTCCCCTCCGATGTACAGGGAATCCCTCGTCGCCATGCCGCGCCTCCGCAGTCCGTCGCGATCGGAAGCACAGTCTCCCCAGGACTCCGAGCGGAAGCTTCTTCGGGAATGCGGTGGTTCCGCGCGACCGCGGAACCACCGCACGCACCGTCGTTCTTACTTGGCGGTCTCCACGCCGACGGGCTCGGCCGCCGGCGTGGCGGACTGGCCGGCGGGGTTCTTGCCCGGGGCGAACACCGCGGCGATCATGCCGACCACCGAGGCGATCGCGCCGACCACGAAGGCGGCCTGGAAGCCGTCCATGGCCGTGGACGGATCACCGTAGCCGCCGTAGGTGGCGAAGGCCGCGCCGAGGACCACGACACCGAACACGCCGCCGATCTCGCGCACCGAGCTGTTCACGCCCGACGCGACACCGACGTCGTTCTGCGGCACGGACGCGAACACCAGGTTGATCGTCGTCGGCAGGCACATCGCGATGCCGATACCGCCGAGGATCAGCGGCACGATGAACGCGCCGTACCCGGTGTCCGGCGCCGCCACCGCGGCGATCCACGCGAGGCCGACACCCTGCAGCAGCAAGCCGCCGACCATGAACGGCCGGTTGCCCAGCTTGTCGGCGAACCCACCCGCGATCGGGGCGACCAGCAGCGGCATGGCCGTCCACGCGAGCAGCCGCAGACCGGTGCCCATCGGGCCGTTGCCCAGGCCCTCCTGGAACATCTGCCCCAGCATGAACAGCGCGCCGATCAGGGCGAAGTGCTGGAAGAACGCCGAGACGTTGGCGATGGTGAAACCGCGGATGCGGAAGTACTCCATCGGCAGCAGCGGGTGCTCGACGCGCTTCTCCCAGAACACGAACGCGACGAGCAGCGCCAGGCCGATGATGATCGACAGGAGCACCTCGGCGTTGCCCCAGCCCAGGGCGGGCTGCCGGACCGCGGCCCACACCAGCCCGAACAAACCGACCGACGCCAGCGCCAGGCCGACGAGGTCCAGCTTGGGACGCGGGCCGTAGCTCTCCCGCAGCAGCACCGCGGACAGCACGGTGGCGGCGATGCCGAACGGCACATTCAGCCAGAAGATCCAGTGCCAGGACAGGCCCTCGGTGATGAGACCGCCGACCACGGGACCGGCCGCGACGGCCAGACCCGAGACACTGCCCCAGATGCCCATCGCCATGCCCCGCTTCTCCGGCGGGTAGGCGTCGGACAGCAGCGTCAGGCTCACCGGGATCGCGATGCCCGCCGCCACGCCCTGCAGGACGCGGGCGACGATCAGGATGCCGACCGTCGGCGCCACGGCGGCCATCGCCGAGGCGATGGTGAACACCGCCAGGCCGATCACGTAGACCCTCATCCGGCCGTACCGGTCGCCCAGGGCCGCACCGGTCAGCATCAGACAGCCGAACGCCAGGTTGTAGGCGTTGATGGTCCACTCGAGATCGGCGAGGCTGGCGTTCAGGTCCTGCCGGATCGTCGGGATGGCCGTCACCACCACCATCACGTCCAGCGACGTGAGGAAGGCGGCCACCGCGACGAGCGCCAGCGTCCAGCCCGGGCGGGCCGGGCGCTGCGTTGCGGCTGAATCAGACCTCATGGCGTAACTCCCGGCTGTGGTAAGACGCGGTCCGCGTCATCGGAACTCCGTTTCTCAGGTACTGCGGTCAGGCGTCGTACTGGTCGTGGAGCCGCCACCACTGGTAGGGGGGCGTCTGCGGCCAGCCCTCGGGCGAGTCCTCCCAGGTCTCCTGCCGCCCGTAGGGCGTCAGGTCCAGCAGGACGAGGTCGTTGCGGAGGTTGTCGATACCCCGGGCCGCAGTGAAGTAGGTGCGGAACACGCGGTCGTCGTCGGTGCGCAGGAAGACGCTCAGGCCCGCGCCGCCGTGCACGCCGCAGGCGGCGTCGAAGCCGCTGCCCATGGTCGAGTACCAGGGGATGTCCCAGCCCATGCGCACGCGGTAGGGCTCGAACTGCGACACCGGCGCCGGCGAGGTCTGCACGTACGTGGTGTCGCGGGCGTGCAGGTGGGCCAGGTGGGGAGTGCTGTCGGCGGTGGCCGAGCAGCCGGGGCAGCGGTGGTCCGAACCCGGCTCCATCATGAAGTGGTAGACGATGAGCTGGCGGCGCCCGTCGAACAGCTCGACGAGGTTCTTCTTCCCGTCGACGCCTTCGAAGACGTAGTCCGTGTCGAACTCCACCATCGGCATCCGACGCCTGCGCGCGGCGAGGGCGTCCAGCGCGCGGGTCATCTTCTTCTCTTCGACGAGCAGCTCCTCCCGAGCTGCTTCCCACTCCCGCGCGGAGACGATCGGCGGCAGCTTCATGAGCACTCCTGTGGTTCGGCTTTCTTCGACTGGCGCACGCCGGCGAGGCGTGGACGGGGACACAGTAGCAGCTACTCCTAAATAAGGAGTAGCTACACTCCCACTCAGGAGTGAACGGGGTACACTCGGCCGTGTGGCAACCAGGCGCAGGTACGGTGACCGGTGTGGTGTCGCGCACGCGTTGGACGTGCTGGGTGAGCGGTGGGCGCTGCTGATCGTCCGTGACCTGCTGCTGGGTCCGAAGCGGTTCACCGACATCCAGACCGGCCTCACCGGCGCGGGACCCAACGTCCTGACGACCCGCCTCAACGCCCTCCTGGCGGCGGGCGTGGTCCGCAAGCGGACGCTGCCCCCGCCGGCGGGCTCGCGGGTCTACGAGCTGACCGAGTGGGGCGCCGAGCTGGAGCCCATCGTCATAGCGCTGGGCATGTGGGGCGCGCGGTCGCCCGTGCTGCGGCCCGAGGGCGAGCTGCGCGCGGACTCGCTCATGCTGTCGGTGCTCGGCGCGCTCGACCCCGCCTCCGCAGGGCCCGCCGGCGGCGTCTTCGAGGTCCACCTCGGCCAGGACGCCTTCACCGTCACGGTTCGTGACGCCGTACGCGTCACCCGCGGCCAGGCGACCGGTCCGCTGGACGCCACCGTCCACACCGACAGCAACACCCTGGGCGCGCTGATGGCCGGCGAAGTGGACGTGGCCTCGGCGATCACCGCGGGACAGGTCGTCCTGAGCGGTGACGAGGCCGCCGGACGCGCACTGCTGGCCGCCGTCTCCGGGATCGACGTCTCCGTGGCGTGACCAACGATCCCCGCAATTTGGGAGATGCATTATAGACCCCTTGCGGCACATGCTCCTATGCGTCACCGGCTGGTCGGGCCGAGGCACTCGGGAGGACATGGTGTTGCAGACCAAGACGCCGTCGCGCGTCGAACTCGTCAAGCGGGCGGCCGACGTCGTGCCACTGCTGCGAGAGCGATCGCTGTGGATCGACGAGAACCGTCGGCTCCCCGACGACGTCATCGCCGCCCTGGAGGACTCGGGCCTGCTGAAGATGCAGCTCCCCACCCAGTACGGCGGCTACGAGAGCGACGCCCGCAGCCTGGTCGACGTCCACGCCGAACTGGCCAAGGGCGACAACTCCGCCGCGTTCTGCGTCTCGGTGTGGGCCCTGCTGAACTGGATGGCCGGCCTGTGGCCCGACTCGGTCCAGGAAGAGGTCTTCGGCGCCAACCCCAACGCCCGCGTGTGCGGCACCCTCGCCCTGGGCGGCACGGCGGCCCGGGTCGACGGCGGCTGGCTGTTCAACGGCAGCTGGCGCTTCAACAGCGCCGTCCTGCACAGCCACTGGAAGATCACCGCCGCCATGGCCGACGACGGCAGCGGCCCGGTCACCGCCCTCATCCCGGTGCCGGACTTCCGCATCGTCGACGACTGGCACACCAACGGCCTGCCGGGCTCGGGCAGCGTCACCACCGTCGCCGAGAACGTGTTCGTGCCCGCCGAGCGGGTCATCGCGACCATGGACTTCTTCACCGACCAGTGCAAGTCCGAGACGAACAAGGTGAAGCCCGGCTACCAGGTGCCCATGCTCGTCACCTCCACGGCCGCCACCGCCGGCCAGCTGATCGGCTCCGCGAAGTACGTCCTCGAGACCTTCCTCGACCGCCTCGACGGCCGCTCGATCACCTACACGGACTACACCAGCCAGCGCGAGGCCCCGGTCACCCACCTCCAGGTCGGCGAGGCGGCGTTGCTGATCGAGGAAGCCGAGACCCGCGCGCACCTGTTCGCCGACCTCATCACCGAGAAGATGCGCACCAACGAGGAGTGGACGCAGCAGGAGCGCGTGCGCTCTCGCGTGCAGCTCGGCCGGGTGGCCCAGCTCTGCAAGCAGGCCGTCGACATCATCGCGATGGCGAGCGGCGGCTCGTCGATCTTCCGCGAGGTGCCGATCACGCGCGTCCAGCGCGACGTGCACGCGGTCTCCATCCACGCGCTGACCCACCCCGGGACCAACATCGAGCTGTACGGCCGCGTCCTGTGCGGTTTGGAACCCAACACTCCCTACCTGTGATCGACCCGTCGACAACGAACCGCTGTGGAGCAGGTATGAAGCCGTTTCGGATCGATGTACCGCAGAGTGCCCTCGACGACCTGAAAGCCAGGATCGCCAACACCCGGTGGCCGGTCGGGCTGCCCGAGGCGGGCTGGGACCGCGGTGTCCCCGTGGACTACCTCAAAGACCTCGCCGAGTACTGGCGCACCCAGTACGACTGGCGGCGCATCGAGGAGCGCTTGAACTCCACCCCGATGTTCACCACCACGATCGACGGGGCGAACATCCACTTCCTGCACGTCCGCTCGCCCGAGCCCGACGCCGTGCCGATGATCATCACGCACGGCTGGCCCGGCTCGGTCGTGGAGTTCGTCGACGTCCTCGGCCCCCTCACCGACCCGCGCGCGCACGGCGGCGACCCCGCCGACGCCTTCCACCTCGTCATCCCCTCGATGCCGGGCTTCGGCTTCTCCGGCCCCGCCGAGGCGGGCTGGAACACGCAGCGCGTCGGCGCCGCGTGGGCGCAGCTGATGAGCGAGCTGGGCTACGAGCAGTACATCGCGCAGGGCGCGGACTTCGGTTCCGGCGTCGCCCTGGTGCAGGGCCTGCAGGACTCCGAGCACGTGCTCGGAGTGCACGTGAACACCCTCGTGACCGCACCGAGCGACGACCCCGCCGACCTGGAGGGGCTGACCGACGAGGACCGCCGCCGGATGGCGCGCTCCCAGCGGTTCGTCGACATCCTGTCCGGGTCGATGAAGCTGCAGGCGACGCGACCCCACACGGTCGCCTACAGCATCACCGACTCCGCCGTCGGGCAGCTCGCGTGGATCGTCGAGAAGTACATGGACTGGGCGGACACCACCACCGCACCCGAGGACGCCGTCGACCGCGACCGCATCCTCGACATCGTCACGATCTACTGGCTCACCGGGACCGGCGGCTCGTCCGCCCAGTTCTACTACGAGAGCTTCGACTTCCTGCCCATCGGGCCCAACGCGGGCCGGTACTTCCCGCTGTCGGTGCCCGTCGGCGTGGCGGTGTTCCCGGAGCCCCCGTTCGTCCCGGTGCGCCGGTTCGCCGAGCGCGAGTTCGCCACCATCGTGCACTGGAACGAATATGACCGCGGCGGCAACTTCGCCGCGATGGAGGAACCCGACCTGTTCATCGGGGACCTGCGGGAATTCCGCCGCAAGCTGAAGCAAGGTTGAGGTCTGCGCAAGCGTGGAGATGGCAGTCCACAAGGATGCGGAGATGATTGACAGGGCGGCTGCCGAACTGGCACGGACGGTCGTGAACCAGCGGCGTGTCGCTCTTTCCACCCTCGTGGGCGGCAGGTCCCGCCCCAGTTCGGGACCTGTTCCTTCCGCCGTCCACCTAGCAACAAGGAGTCACCGATGACCAGCACGGCATCGAGTGTCGTCGATCGCGAGGCGATGCTGAACTCGTACTACGGTCCGTTCACCAGCGAGAAGGAGAAGGAAGTCCTCGGTGTTCCGCTGCGCCTCGTCGGCGCGTGGGCGAAGAACGACGCCGCCGGCGTGGCGGACACCTTCACCGAGGACGGCATCCTCATCCTGCCGGGCGACGTGTTGAAGAAGGGGCGCGAGGAAATCCGCGCCTTCATGCAGGCGGCCTACTCGGGCCCGTTCAAGGGCACCGGCGTCACCGGCAACCCGGTCGACGTCCGCTTCGTCTCCGACGACGTCGCGCTGCTGCGCACGCACGGCGGCATCCTCGCCCCCGGCGAGACCGAGATCGCGCCCGAGCTCGCGGTGCGGTCGACGTGGGTGTGCGTGAAGCAGGATGGCGAGTGGCGGCTCGCGGGCTACCAGAACAGCCCTCGGGGCGACGGCGCGACCCTGCGCTGGTAACCAGCCGGTAGTTCGGAGCGAACCAAGGAGTGCCAGAAATGCCCACAGCGACCAAGGGGTGGGGCAACGCCTCACAGCTCCTCGCCGAGGCGGGGATCAACGAGGACACGTCCTACTACCGGGGCTTCACCGCCGAGGACGAGAAGGCGGTGCTGACCGTGCCGATGCGCATCCAGGAGGCCTGGGAGCGCAACGACGCCGACATGTTCGCGGACACGTTCGCCGAGAACGGGAGCCTGCTGATGCAGGACACCCAGCTCACCAGTCGTGAGGAGATCCGCCAGTACATGGCGGAGGGCTTCCGCGGTGGTCTCAAGGGAGCCCGGGTCCGCGGTGGCCCACTGGAGATCAAGTTCCTCAGTGACACCACCGCGATGGTGATCAGCGAGGGCGGCATCCAGCTCGCCGGCGAGTCGACGACCGCACCGGAGCGCGCCGTGCGCGTCACCTGGGTGATCGTCAAGCAGGCCGACGGCGGCCTGAAGCTGTTCTCCCACCAGAGCAGCCCCCTCAAGGGCTGACGACCCGCACGACGAGAGGTGAGCCATGGCGGTCGAGGTCGGTTCGCCGGCGCCCGATTTCACCCTGAGCGACCACAACCGCGAAGTGGTGACGGCGTCGTCGCTGTGGCGGGAGAAGAACGTGCTCCTGGTCTTCTACCCGTTCGCGTTCAGCACGATCTGCCAGGACGAGATGTGCCGGGTCAGGGATGACATCGGCGAGTACGCCAACAACGACGTGCAGGTGATCGGTGTCTCCACCGACACACCGTTCGCGCTGAAGGCGTGGGCCGAGCAGCAGGGGTACGACTTCCCCCTGCTGTCGGACTTCTGGCCACACGGCGAGGTCGCCAGGAAGTACGGCGTCCTCATCGAGGAAGCCGGGATCGCGATGCGCGGCACGTTCCTGGTGGACACATCGGGTGTCGTGCGCTTCGCGGAGATCAACGGTCCCCGCGAGGTGCGCGACCAGGCCAAGTGGAAGAAGGCGGTGGCGGAACTGACCGCCTGATCCCACGTCCTGCTTCCCGACGCGTCGCCGGCCACCGGAAGGTGGTCGGCGACGCGTTTTGCGTGCCGCGGGACCACCCGGACCCCCGAGGTGGTCGGCGAACCGTCCCGCACCAACGAAAACCGCACAAGCGAAACCGCGTGGCCCGCTGCACGAGCGACACCGCGCCAGTGCCGGCGGAGACGCACCGTCCCCACACAAGCGAAACCGCGCCGCCCCCACCGAGGGGGACAGCGCGGTCGCGGTCCGGCATCAGCCCCGCATCGGGCTCGTCTGCTGGTTGAGCAGCTTCCACTCGTCGTTCCGGCGCACCGCCACGTACGTGGAGCGCATCACCCGCTCCGGCGCGACCTCCGTCTCACCGGGCAGCAGCACGCCGCCCTCCAGCACCGCCAACCCGACACCGGGCGCGATGATGCGCACCTCGACCGGCTGCTCGACCAGCGTGCTGCCCTTGTAACCGCCGGCGAACACCTCCTCCAGGTACGCGGCGATGTCCTTCGGGCCGGCCAGCGCCAGGTCGCCGATGACCATCACGCCGTCCTCGGCGAAGACCTCGGCCACGGCCGCGGGGTCGTTCGAGTCCCACGCGCCGCGGAAGCGCAGCGCCACCGTGAGCGCCGTCCCCTCCTCACCGAGCGTGTAGTCGCCGTAGTTGGTCGCCCACTGCTTGGCCTGGGCGACCAGTAACGATGCCTTCTCCGTCATAGCTGTGCCTTTCTGCGTAGAGGTGGGACTGGTCAGGCGACCTGACGGACGCGAGGCGGGGACACCCGGCCGAACATCGGCTCACCCCGGCGGATCAGACGTACAGGGTGTTGGGCTCGAGGCCGCTGAGGATCCGGCCGTACAGCTCGTAGGCGGTCGGCGGGTAGACCAGGGCGTGCAGGCCCACCGCGTGGATGTCGCGCGCGATCTTCTGCACCGGGACCTCGTCGTAGATCGACGAGCCGCCACCCGCGCGGGACAGCACGTCGACCGCTTCGGTGGCGAGGTCGCACGCCGCGCTGACGTCCACACGGCACTGCGCGCGCTCCTCCATCGTCCACGGCTCGCCGCCGGCGCCCTTGGAATCGACGAGGTCCGCCACCCGCCGGGCGTGGAACTCCGCCTGGTCGGCCTTCAGCACGGCCTTCGCCAGCTGCAGGTGGGTGATCGGGGCCTCTCGCATGCTCTCGTAGTCGGAATAGGTGATGCGGCGGCCGGGCAAGCGGTCCAGGAACACCTCGATCGCCGCACGCGCCAGACCGATCAGGACACCCACCGTCGACGCGGCGGCCACCGCGTTCAACGGGGCCTTCCACACCGGCGACGAGGCGTTCGCCACGGAGGCGTGCTCGAGCGTCACGGCCGCCGACAGCGGGAGCACCCGGTCCGCGGGCACGAAGACGTCCTCGACCGCGGTCGACACGCTGCCGGTACCGCGAAGTCCCGAAGTCTTCCAGTCGTCGATGATCCGCACGTCCCGCATCGGGACCAGCGCCAGCATCGGCTGCATACCGCCGTCCGGCGTCGGCGCCAGCGCGATCAGCTCCTGCCAGTGGCTGTGCAGCGCGCCGCTGATGAAGCTCCACTGGCCGTTGACCCGGTAGCCGCCGTCGACGGGCGTCAGCATGCCGCTCGGGCTGAGCGTCCCGCACACCCGCACGTTCTCGGTGGCGAACACCTCGTCCTGGACGTGGTCGGGGAACAAACCGACCATCCAGAGAGGAATCCACCACACCTGGGCATTCCAGGCCACCGCGGCGTCACCGCGGGCGAGCTCGGTGGAGACGGCGACCAAGGTCCGCGCCGGCGACTCGAACCCGCCGAGGCGGACCGGCCTGCGCAGCTTGAAGAACTCCGCCTCCTCGAGCCCCGCGATGACGTCGTCGTGCAGCCTGCGGTTCTCCTCGGACCACCGGGAATGCTTGCGCAGCAACGGAACCAGGTCGGTGGCGCGTTGGACCAGTTCGGTGTGAGTAGGTGTTTGCACGATGGTCACCCTGTCCTCCTCGATAAGACCCCGCATAGGCGCATCGTGAGTCCGCCATCGACGGACAGGCGACGGTCGACGACCATCCTGGCCTCGGGGACGAACCGGACGCATCTCTCGAATTGCCCTCTTCTCCGGGTCCGGCCTCCGCAACGTCGAAGATGCGCAGGTCACGCCCCCACTGTGAGCATGTTGTCGTCCCGCCCCCTGACGAGGAGCGATGTCCACATGGGCAACTACATCGGTGGTCGCGCGGTCGTGCTGGGCGGAAGCATCGCGGGCATGCTCGCCGCGAGAGTCTTGTCCGACGCGTACGAGAACGTCGTCATCGTCGACCGCGACGAGCTGTCCGACGTGCGAGACCCTCGGCGCGGTGTGCCGCAGGGACGCCACGCCCACGGCCTCCTCGCCAGGGGCCAGGAAATCCTGGAAGAGCTGTTCCCCGGCTTCCTCGCCGGCCTCGTCGACGACGGCATCCCCGTCGGCGACCTCTGCGGCGACGTCCGGTGGTCCTTCAACGGCTACCGCATCAAGGCCGCGCCGACCGGCCTGCGACTCGTCGGCATCGCCCGCCCGGTCCTCGAACACCACGTGCGGCAACGCGTCGAGGCGATCCCGAACGTCTCCTTCCGCGAAGGCCACGACGTCGTCGGCCTGGTCGCCGAAGGCGGCGTCGTCCGCGCGGCACGCGTGCAGCGCCGCCAACCCGGCGCCGAGGCCGAGCAGATCGACGCCGACCTCGTCGTCGATGCGACCGGCCGCGGCTCACGCGCGCCGGCGTGGCTGGAATCGATGGGCTACCCGCGCGTGCCCGAGGACCGCGTGAAGGTCGGACTGGCCTACACCAGCCGGAAGTACCGCTGGCACACCGACCCGCTGCGCGGCGATATGTCCATCAACCCGGTCGCCACCCCGAAGCACCCGCGCGGCGCGTTCCTGCACACCCTCGGCGGGGACCTCGGCCTGCTGTCCCTGACCGGCACCCTCGGCGACCACCCGCCGACCGACCCGGCCGGGATGCTCGCCTTCGCGAAGTCCCTGCCTGTGCCCGACATCTACGACGCGATCCGGGACGCCGAACCCCTCAGCGACCCCGTGATGTTCCAGTTCCCGGCGAGCCAGCGCCGCCGCTACGAGCGGATGGAGCGCTTCCCCGAGGGCTTCCTCGTCCTCGGCGACGCGGTGTGCTCGTTCAACCCCGTCTACGGGCAGGGCATGGCGGTGGCCGCGCTCCAGGCGCTGGTGCTCGCCGAGCACCTGTCGGCGGGCCGGGCGCCGAACCCGCTGAAGTACTTCGGCGACATCAAGTCCGTCGTCGACGTGCCGTGGGAGATCGCGGCCGGCGGCGACCTCGCGTTCCCCGGAGTGGCGGGCAAGCGCACGCTGAAAGTCCGCATGAGCAACGCCTTCATGGCCCGCCTCCAAGTGGCCGCGACGCACGACCCCGGGCTCTCGGAGGCGTTCCTGCGCGTGGCGGGCCTGGTTGACCCACCGCAGGCGTTGATGAAACCCGCGATGGTGCTGCGGGTGCTGCGCACACCGCGCACCCCCGCGCTCGACTCCGCTCCTTCTTCCCTGGAGCGGTTGCGCTAGGGCGTGACCGCGCAAGCAGGTACGTCCACATCGGCCGTTCGGACGTGAGCCGGGCCGAACTCTCCGAGGATCACCGCGCCTGGACGACCCTCGCACACCCAAGCCGCCGCAAGGCGGATATCAGGAGGACCGGATGTACGATTACGTGATTGTCGGAGCGGGGTCGGCGGGCTGCGTGCTCGCCGCCCGGCTGTCCGAAGACCCCGATGTCACCGTCTGCCTGATCGAGGCCGGTCCCACGGACGACCTGGAGACCATCCACGTCCCCGTAGCCTTCGGCGACCTGTTCCGGACCTCAGTGGACTGGGACTACGACTCGCACGAGGAGCCCCAGCTCAACCGGCGGCGCATCTTCCTGCCCCGCGGCAAGGTCCTGGGCGGCACCAGCTCGATCAACGCCATGCTGTACCTGCGCGGCAACAAGCTCGACTACGACGGCTGGGGCCAGCCCGGCTGGAGCTACGACGAACTGCTGCCGTACTTCAAGCGCTCCGAGGACAACGAGCGCGGCGCCTCGTACTACCACGGCGCCGGCGGCCCGATGAGCGTGTCGGACGGGCGCAGCAAGAACACCCAGTCCGAGGCGTTCCTCGAGTCCGCGGCCCAAGCCGGGTTCGCGTCGAACGACGACTTCAACGGCGAGTCGCAGGACGGCTTCGGCTACTTCCAGCTCACCCAGCGCAACGGCCGCCGGTGCTCGACCGCGGTCGCCTACCTGCACCCGGCCATGGACCGGCCGAACCTGACCGTGCAGACGAACTTCCAGGTGCACCGCATCGTCATCGAGAACGGCCGCGCGGTGGGTGTCGCCGGCCGCCGGTACGACGAGAACCTCACCGTCCACGCCAACCGCGAGGTGATCCTCTCGGCCGGCACGTACAACTCGCCGTTCCTGCTGATGCACTCCGGCATCGGGCCCGCCGACCACCTCGGGCTGCTCGGCATCCCGGTCGTGCACGCCAACGACCAGGTCGGGGCCAACCTCCAGGACCACCCGCTGGTCCCGCTGATCTTCGCCCACGACGAGCCGGTCAGCACCCTGATCGCCGAGCAGCCGCAGTACGTCAAGCAGTTCGAGGAGGAGGGCACCGGGCCGATGACCTCCAACGGCCCCGAAGCGGGCGGCTACGTCCGCACCCGCTCCGGCCTCGCCGCCCCGGACGCGGTGTTCTTCTCCGGTCCCATGATGTTCGCCGACAGCGGTCTCGGCCTGCCCACCGGGCACGCCATCACCTACGGGCCCGTGCTGCTGACGCAACAGGCCAGGGGCGCGGTGACGCTGGACTCCAGCAACCCCACCACGAAACCCAAGATCCAGCACAACTACTACCAGACCGAGGACGACCTCGTCACGGCCGTGGCGGCGACGCGGATCGGCATGGAGATCGCGCGGCAGAAGGCCCTGGCCCGGTTCACCAAGGACTGGTACCACGCCCCGGAGTCCGACTCCGAAGCCGACGTGCGCGCGTACGTCCGCGGCTACACCCACTCCATCTTCCACGGCTCCGGCACCTGCGCCATCGGCAAGGTCGTCGACGCCGAGCTGAAGGTGATCGGCGTCGAGGGCCTTCGCGTGGCCGACGTGTCGGTCATGCCGACCGTCGGCCGCGGCGCCCCCAACGCGTCGGCCATCGCGATCGGCGAGAAGGCCGCGGACCTCGTGCTGGGCAAGGCGCCGCTGACCGAGGGCCAGGCATTCGCCACGGCGTGACTCGGCATCCGCCGACCGGAGTTGAGGAGGAGTGTTGACCATTACCCCCGAGGTCCCGACGTTGACCGACGTGGCGACCGAACTGGAAGATCTCGACCGCAGGCACCTGTTCCGCTCCATGCAGCGAGGCGACATCACCGACCGGGTGGTGATCGTCCGCGGCCAGGGCTGCACCGTCTGGGACGCCAAGGGCAACGAGATGCTGGACGCCGCGGGCGGCGGCGTGTGGCACTCGCACCTCGGCCACGGGCGCCGCGAGCTCGGTGAGGTCGCCGCCCAGCAGATGGGCGAGATCGAGTACTTCACCAGCCTGCTGGAGTTCACCAACGACAAGGCGATCAGGCTCGCGTCCCGCATCGCGAACCTGGCACCCGAGGGCCTCAACCGGGTGTTCTTCACCAGCGGCGGCTCGGAGGCGGTGGAGACGGCGATCAAGGCCGCACGGCTCTACCACCACCGGCGGGGCGACACGGACCGCACGTGGATCATCTCGCGCCACTACTCGTTCCACGGGACCGCCTACGGCAGCGGCTCGGCCACCGGCTTCCCGCCCGTGCACATCGGGGTGGGGCCGAACCTGCCGCACGTCGAACACGTGTCGCCGCCCCACCCCTACCGGGCAGCGGAGCTCTACGGCGGCCGGGACACCACCGACTTCCTGATCGACGAGCTGGAGCAGACGATCCAGCGCCTCGGCCCGACCAACGTGGCCGCGATGATCGGGGAGCCGGTGATGGCGGCCGGCGGCGTGCTCGAACCGCCCGCGGACTACTGGCCGCGGGTGCGGGAGCTGCTGACGCGGCACGGCATCCTGCTGATCGCCGACGAGGTGGTCACCGGGTACGGCCGCATCGGCTCGTGGTTCGACTCGCCGGGGCGGGGCATGCAGGCCGACATGATCACGTTGGCCAAGGGCATCGCCGGCGGGTACGTGCCGCTGGGTGCGACGGTCATGTCGGACGAGGTGTCGGAGACGCTGCTGAGCACCGGCGGCTTCTTCCACGGCTACACCTACCAGGGCCACCCGGTGGCCTGCGCGGTCGGCTTGGCGACGATCGACATCATCGAGCGCGAGAACCTGCTGTCCAAGGCGGGCATGATCGCCGACTGGGCCCGCACCGGCCTGGCGCCCGTGGTCGACCTGCCCGCGGTCGGCGACCTGCGGATCGTGGGGTCGCTGGCGGGTCTGGAGCTCGTGGCCGACCGCACCACCCGCGAGCCGATGGCGTGGGGACCGGTCGAGCAGGTGGCCTTCGAGATCCGCAAGCGGCACGGCGTCATCGCCCGCCCCTACGGCTCGATGCTGGTCATGGCGCCGCCGTTGGTGATCAGCGAGGCCGAGATGGCCCGCGCCACCGCCGCGGTGGTCGACGTGGTGACCCACCTCCGTCCGGACGGCACCATCGCCGGCTGAGCCGGGGTGGACGGTGACAACGGTCCGAAATCCTGGCTTCCGATAAGGTTCACTTATCGGAAGCCAGGATTTCTCCGTTAGTAGCGTTGCGTTGCGACCTATAACGTTTGCTCAAACGGAATAGTGCTACGCTATTGCGGTGACGACGACGGAGACCTCCGCGCTGACCTGCAACTACCCCGGCTGCACGCGACCGGTGTTCCGGGGTACCGGGCCGGGGCGGCCTGCCGAGTACTGCGACCTGCCGGAACACACCCGGTGGCGGGCGTGGCGGGAACGGCAGCGGCTCGCGCAGGCGGCGCAGGGCGAGCAGGAGGTCGTCACCGTGACGAAAGGCCCGCAGGGGATCACCGCGGGCAAGATCAGGGCCGAGGAACTGCTGGAGCGGTTCCGGGTGTTGACCGAGCAGCTGTCGACGACGTTGACCGGGGCCGTGGCGGAGCTGTCCGCGATCGCCGACCCGAGCGTGGCCGAAAGCCAGGTGCAGGCGGTCGAGGCCGAGGCCGCACGGCGGGTCGCCGAGGCGGAGGCCGCCGTCGCGAAGGCGGAACGGCGGCGGCGCGACGCCGAACAGGCCCGACAGGCCGCCGAAGCCACCACCGAGGACGCGGTGCGCGCCGCCGAACAAGCCGAACAGGACGCCGAAGCCGCCTACGCCCAACGTGACGCCGCACGCGCCGAAGCCGACGCCGCCGTGCAACGGGCCGAGGACGAGATCGCCACCATCCGCGTGGAAGCCGCGGCAGCCGTGGACGAGATCCGACGCG
This sequence comes from Saccharothrix luteola, assembly GCF_020859565.1. Classification (GTDB taxonomy): domain Bacteria; phylum Actinomycetota; class Actinomycetes; order Mycobacteriales; family Pseudonocardiaceae; genus Actinosynnema; species Actinosynnema luteola. Next base: position 16,369 of record NZ_JAJHUO010000011.1, read on the forward strand.
ACGCCCAGACCCAGGTCGACCAGGCGAAGGCCGACGCGGTCACCCACGCCGAACAGGCACGGCGGCAAGCGGTGCGGGAAGTCGAGCAGGTCCGCGCGGACGCCCAAGCCCAGGTCGACCAAGCCCGGCACGACGCGCAAGCCCAGGTCGACCGCGTCCACGCCGAAGCCCGGACCCAGGTCGAGCAAGCACGAGCGGACGCGCAGAGCCGCGTCGACCAAGCCGTCGCCGAGGCCAGGACGAGCGTCGAGCAGGCCCGAGCCGCCGCACGCGCCGAAGCCGACGCCGCGAACGAGGCGCGGATCAAGGCCGAACGCGCCGAGCAGTCCGCCCACGACGCCCGCGCCGAACTGGACCGCGCCCGAGCCGAGCTGACCGACCAGCGCGAAACCCACCGCGCCCAACTCGACCAGGCCGAACGCGCCGCCCGCGAACGCCTCGCCGCCCTGGAGGAAGCCCGCACCCAGACGCTCGTCCGGGCCGAACGCGCGGAAACCCAACTCGACCGCCTGCAAGCCGAACTGGACGCGCTGCGAGCGCAACGACCCTGAGGCGGGTCAGTGGACGACGGCCCAGGCGCGGGTGGCCGGGTCCACGTCGTCCGACCGCTCGACCCGTTCGGCGTGACGAGACGGCCATGCCCACGACGACGAGAACCGCCACCGCGCCGCACACGGCGATGATCACGGACAGCCGCCAGGAGCCGCTCACCACGACCCCGTAGACGACGAGCCCGGCCATGGCCAGGGCGGACAGCACGCCGACGACCTTCGCGGCCGTCCCCGACCGGCGACTGGTCCGGGGTGTCCGTCGTGTCGCGATCGTAGGCGCGGTGTCGCGGTGTTGTCCCGGCCTTTCGGCTCAGCCGAGGGTGACCGGTTTGCCCACCAGGGTCGTCGCCACCACCCGGTCGACGCCGGGTAGGCCGGACAGCCTCATCGCCACCCGACGGGCCCGCAGCCGCCACGGCGACGCGGGCAGGAACCAGCGGGCGCCCGACCGTGCCACCTGCTGCTTCGCCGCCACGACCGGCCGCCACGCGCGTTCGTACGCGGCGAGGTCGTGCAGGTGCTCGGCCAGTACGTACGCCCCGCCGATCCCGAGCGACGCGCCCTGCCCGGCCAGCAACGACACCGCGCCGCACGCGTCACCCACCAGCACCACGCGCCCGGACGACCACTTCGGCAGCTCCACCTGGGCGACCTGGTCGTAGTAGACGTCCTCCGGGCACCGGTCCAACGCCCGCGGCACGACCCACCCCAGCGACCCGTACACCCGGACGACCTCGGCGCGCGGGTCGGCGGGCAGGTCGGGTGCAGGCGTGCGGTGCACGGTGAACGCCGCCACCCGTCCGTCGCGCAACCCGTAGAACCCGACCTGGCGGCTCGTGGTGTCGGTGACGCAGAACCGCCCGGCGACCAGTTCGTGCACCGACGGGTCGTCGAACGTGAACGCCGCCGTGTGGAACCCCAGGTACCGCACGTGCCCGTCGCCGAACACGAGCCGCCGCACCGCCGAGTGCACGCCGTCCGCGCCGACCAGCAGGTCACCGGACGCCGTGGACCCGTCGGCCAGCCGCACGTGCACCCCGGTCGGGCCGTCCTCGACGCCGACGACGCGGGCGCCGAACCGCAGCGTCACGCCGGCGGGCAGGTCTTCGCGGAACGCGCGCTCGACGTCCGGTCGCATGATGCTCACCAGCCGTCCGTTCACCGCCCGTGCCATGCGGTCGAACCGCAGCCCCGCCACCCGCCGTCCCCGCGCGTCGACGTACGCGGCCTCCTGCACCCGGTAGCCGAGGTCGAGCAGGCGCGGCAGCACGCCCATCCGCTCGGCCGCGTCGTAGCCCGGCCCGAAGAAGTCGATCATGTACCCGGACGTGCGGGGCCCGGCGGCCTGCTCCAGCACGACGACCTCGTGCCCGAGCGTCCCCAACCGGTGCGCGAGCGCCAGTCCGGCGATCCCGGCCCCGCTGATCAGGACCTTCATCGCAGCACCCTCCCCAGCACGGGCACGACGACGTCCGCCGACAGGTCGGGTGACAGGGCGCGGTGCAGCAGCACGCCGTCCACGGCCGCCGCCAGCACCGCGGCGGTGGCCTCCGGTGTCGGCACGTCGCGCGATTCCAGCCACGCGGCGAGCGTGCGGCGGAAGTCCACCAGCACCTCGCCGACGGCGTGGCGGAGTTCGTCGTTGCGGGTCGCGGCGAGGAACGTCTCGGTGAACAGTTCCTGCCCGCCGTGTCCGTCCAACGCGCCCAGCAGCAGCGCCAAGGCGTCCGACGGTGTCGAAGCGCGTTCCAGCACCGACGCGAGACCGTCCACGGCGGACCGCAGGGCGCCGACGGCGGCCTGCACCAGCACGGCCTGCGTGGAGTCGAAGTGGTAGTGCACGACGCCGGATCCGACGCCGGCGCGTTCGGCGAGCACCCGGGTGCTCACCGCACCCCAGCCCTTCTCGGCGATGAGTTCCGCGGCCGCGCGCAGCAGCCGTTCCCGAACCGTCATTGGACGATCGTACTGGACGATCGTACTGGACGATCGTCCAAATCTAGAGTCGGACGTCGCCGCTCACGCCCGCGAACGCCAGCAGCCGGGCGCCTTCGGCCTGCACGTCGGCCTTCTGCGCACGGGTCAGCGGCCGGAACACCTCGATGTCGAGCCCGTCGGCGGCCTGCTTCCAGGTGCCGTGCACGAAGCCGTCCACCAGCAGGGTCGGCTTGCCGCCGATGACGATCCCGCGCCGGTAGTCCTCGTCGGAGATGACGCGGGTGCGGTCGTCGTGGCCGAGCAGCACGTTGTCGAACTCGGGCAGGAACCGCGCCGGCGCGGGCGTGTCGGGGTCGGGCAGGGGCGCGTCCGGCACGTCGTAGAGCGTCCGGCCGCGTTCGTCGGTGAAGACCCGCAGGTCCATCGCCTCGACCACGGGCTTGAGGCGGCTCATGCCGGCCCAGGTCTGCACGTCCTTGACCGAGGCCGGGCCGAACGCGGCGAGGTAGCGGCGCACGAACTCCTCGATCGGCGCGGCCGGCCCGGCGGGGCCGAGCCACCGGGCGGCGGTCGTCCACTTCGCCGCCCCGGACCTGCCCCAGACCGCGCGTGGCGTCGCCTGCACGGTCGGCACCAGGAAGCTGCCCGCGTAACCGAGCGCGTTGGCGTCGCGGTCGGGCCACCGCGGGGCGAGCAGGTCGCCGATCTCGCGCCGGGTGCGCGGCTCTTCGAGCAGCGGGGTGACGGCCTCGGCGAACTCCTCGACGTCGAGCCCGTCCATAACGAACCCGAACGGCGAGGACGCGAACCGTCGGTGCAGGAACGGCCGCAGCAGCGGTTCGAACCGGCCGTGGTCGGCGGCGGTGACCAGGTGGATCGTGCCACGCTGTAGCGACGCCCGGACGACCCGCCGGTCCAGCAGCAACGACCCCAGCTCGTCGGCCTGGAACGACCGGATCCGCGACCACAGGCCGTAGTAGGGCGAGAACGGCTCCTGCGCCTGCATGCCGACCAGGTGCTCCACCACGTCGCACGCGGTCCGGTCCACCCGGTCCAGCAGCAGCTGCCGCTGCAGGGTCGCCCGGTTCAACGCCCGGGTCGTCAGCTTCTCGATCACGACACCAGGCTAGGCGCTATCGCGGACGATTACGGTCCTCGATAGCTGCGGTCGTAGAGGCGCATCTCCGCGTCGTCCGGACAGCCCGTCGGGCGGCGGCTCGAGGTGCACCAGTTCCACCGACGCGCCCAGCTGTCGACGCCCAACGCGGCCGTCCACTCGTCGGGTGAGAGCCGGACGCCGTGCCGTTCCGCGGCCAGTCGCCGCGCGTGGGTGGTCTTGCCGCTGCCGGGAAGCCCGCAGACGATGACGAGGCAGCCGGGCCGGCCGGTCATGGGGACCCGTTGACCTCACGGCGCAGCGCGATGGCGTCCGCCCGGATCCGGTCGGGTGCCTCGCGGTCGATCAGGGCGCGGCGCATCAGGGCGGCGATGCCGGGCTGGTGTTCGGGGGTGAAGCCGCGGCGGGTGATCTCCTGGGTGCCGATGCGCAGGCCGCGCAGCCCTTCGTCGATGCGCTGCCACGGCAGGCTGATGCCGCTGAGGTAGACGCCGGCCTCGCCGAGCAGCACGGCCGCCGCGTCGCCGCCGCCGAGGGTGAGGGCGTCGATCGCGAGGTGGTGGGAGCGGGTGTGGACGCCGTCGTGGCGGGCCACGTCGAAGCCGTTGTCGGCCAGTGCCGCGCCGAGCGCCTGGGCGTTGGCGATGCACGCGCGCGCGTAGTCGGGGCCGTGTTCGGCCAGTTCGGCGGCGGTGACGGCGAGGGCGCCGAGGCGTCCGGCGTCGTAGTTGGCGAGCATGCCGGGGTAGGCGACGTTCGAGACGCGTTCGGCGAGCTCGGGGTCGCGGGTGACGACGCAGCCGCCGGACGGTCCGCCGAACGACTTGTAGGTGGAGAACGTCATCAGGTGCGCGCCCTCGTGCAGTGGCCGCTGGAACTCCTTGCCCGCGACGAGCCCGGCCATGTGGGAGGCGTCGTAGACGAGGATCGCGCCGACCTCGTCGGCCGCCGCCCGGACCGCGGCGACGTCGTGCGGGAACAGCATCAGGCTCGCGCCGATCACCACGATCCGCGGCCGGTGCACCCGGAGGAACCCGGGCAGCGTCCCGTAGTCGAGGTCGAGTTCGTCGGGCAGGTAGGGCAGGTCGACGACGGTGAGGCCGCGGATCGCCGGCACGCCCTGCGCGTGGTGGCTGGCGTGGCCGCCGGCGAACTCGGGCAGCACGGCGATCTTGTCGCCGGCGCGGGCGAACGCAGTGTAGACGGCGAGGTTGGCCAGGGTGGCGCTCTGCAGCCGGACCTCGGCGAACCGGCCTTCCATGAGGGACGCGACGAGCATCGGCGCGAGGACTTCGAGGGTGTCCAGGTGGTCGAGGCCGACCTGGTACTTCTCGCCGGGCCAGCCCATGCTCGGCCTGCTGGACACGGTGGCCCGCACGGCCGCCGCGGCGGTGGGGCTGAGCACGTTGGTGCCCGCGTAGAGCACGATCCCGTCGTCGTCGACCTGGGTGGCGTGCGCTTCGAGGGCCTTGCGGACGGTGGCCGCGACGCCGGCGGCGGTCAGGTCGGCGGAGACGGCGGCCTCGACCTCGGCGAGCCTGCGTTGCGCCTGCGGGGAGGCCCAGGGTGCGATCCTGCTGTTCGTCACGGTCGATCACGCTAGGGCGTGGGCGTCGGGTGGGGCGACCGTCCGGGGACTGGAGTTGTTCCTACAGTTGTCGGAATGCAGGAGCTGCTGGACGAGCTGTCCCGGGTGCTGGGACGCGGGGTGTCGGTGGACGACGTGGCGGGCCGGGTGGTCGCGCACAGCGCCCAGACCGACGACGTGGACCAGGCGCGGGTGCGGGCGATCCTGGCCCGGCGGGTGCCGGCGGACGTCGCGGCGTGGCAGGAGCAGCACGGCCTGGCGACCGCGACCGGGCCGGTGCGGGTGCCGGGGAACGCGGCGTTGGGGTTCGGGCAGCGGGTGGGTTTCCCGTTGCGGCACAACGGGGTGCTGGTCGGCTACCTGTGGGTGCTCGGCGACGTGCCGGAGCTGGACCTGGGTGAGCGGTTGGCGGCGTTGGCGGCGCAGGTGCCGGTCGGTGATCGGACGCCGGTGCGGGTGGTGGTGGCGTTGGAGCCGCGGGTGGTGCGCACGGTGCCGGCCGCCGAGGCGCTGCCGGACCTGCCGGGGCACGTCGGGGTGAGCGACCCGCACCCGCCCGACCGGACCGCCGCGGCCTACCAGCAGGCGTTGGCGGCGGCGGAGCTGGCGCGGCTGGACCCCGCGTTGCCGGATCGGGTGCGGTGGTCCGAACTCGGCGCGTACCGGCTGCTGCTGGGCGCGTCGCCGGACGAGGTGGTGGCGGGGTTGTCGGACGTGCTGCTGCGGACGTTGGAGGTGTACCTGGACTGCGGTTGCGAGGTGCGTGCCGCGGCGGAACGCCTGCACCTGCACCGCACCAGCCTGTACTACCGGCTGGGTCGGATCGCCGAGCTGACCGGCCGCGACCTGGCCGACGGCGGCGCCCGGCTGGAGCTGCACCTGGCGCTCAAGCTCGTCCGGTTGGCGCGGCGTCAGTAGGGTCGGTCTCGTGCTCCTGTGGATCAACGGCCCGTTCGGCGGCGGCAAGACCCAGACCGCGCACGAGATCCGGCGGCGGCTGCCGGGCAGCTTCCTCAGCGATCCCGAGCACGTCGGGTTCGCCCTGCACCGGATGACGCCGCGGGCGCTGCGCGGCGACTTCCAGGACCTGGTGTCGTGGCGGCGGGGCGTGGTCGAGGTGCTGGACCGGGTGGCGACCGGGCACGACGGGGTGATCGTGGTGCCGATGACGGTGGTGGAGCCCGCGTACTTCCGGGAGATCGTCGGCGGGCTGCGCGACCGGGGGCACGACGTGCGGCACTTCGCGTTGCTGGCCGAGCGGGAGACGGTGGTGCGGCGGCTGTGGGAACGCGGGTTCGGGCACGCGGCGCGGGTGGTGCTCGGCAAGGACGCGCCGCTGCGGCGGGAGAGCTTCGCGATGCGGGTGCTGGACCGCTGCCTGGAACGGCTCCGCGAGCCGGAGTTCGCCGAGCACGTGTGGACCGATCACCTCACGGTGGCGCAGGTGGCGGACCGCGTCGCGGCGTCGGCCGGGCTCACGTTGGCGCCGAACACCGACGGCAGGCTGCGCGGCCGGGTGCGGCGGACGTGGACTTCGGTGAAGCACATCCGCTTCGACTAGGGGTGTGCGGAACGTCGCGGTCGGTGGCCGCGCCGCTCGCTCAGTCGAGGACAGCGTCACTCGTTCGTGTCATTTTCCCTCGTCACCGACACGCCTCCCGTCACGGCGACGACGTCATCTACATCCGCGATGACACGAGAGGGGAGCACCGTGATGAACGAGCCGCAACGAGGATCGCCCGAGTACCCGGAACGCTGGGAGGACCTGGTCCGCCGACCGCGCCGGCAGGCGACCGCCCGGCCACCGGATGAGTTCCGCGAACTGTTCGAGGGTTCGCCGCGGCACACCCGCGAGGTCCGCCGCGTCGACCGGGCGCAGGAGTCGTGGGCCCGGCTCGGCACGGACCCGGTGGAGTCCTACCGCCCGGACTGGGTCGAGGCGGCGGGCAAGCCGCGACGGGCCAAGGTGCCGCCGCCTCCGCGGGTGCGCCACCGGGGCGGGGCCGAGCTGGAGCCGCTCGTCATCTGGCACCCCGACGACCGCAAGACCTACAACGACCACGCCTTCCCGTGGGGCTGCGTCTGCCTCATCACGACCGCGTTCGGTTCCCGGGGTTCGGGCGTGATCATCGGTCCCCGTCACGTCCTCACCGCCAGCCACGTCGTCGAGTGGTCCACCGACCAGGCCGAGACCATCGAGGTCCACCGCCACGGGAACGGCTTCCGCGCCCGCACCCACGCGACGTTCGCGATGGCGTTCACCCAGATCGGTGACGTGGGGGCGACCACGCTCGACGAGGACTACGCGGTGCTGGTGACCGAGCAGCGCATCGGCGACGCGTTCGGCTTCCTGGGCACGAGGGAGTACGACAGCGGCTGGGACGACGATCACCTGTGGAACACGATGGGCTACGCGGGCGACTTCCCGCAGGGCTCCGGTCAGGGGCTGATCCCCACGTTCCAGCAGCGGGTGGCGCTGGACGAGGACGAGTTCGACCTCGGCTCCGGACGGGCGATGACCACCACCGCCGATGCCATGCCGCGGCAGTCGGGCTCGCCGATGTTCGGCACGTGGGGAGACCAGACGCAGGTCGTCGCCGTCATCTCCGCGACGGGCCAGGTCTTCCTGTCCGGCACCGAGAACTGGTGCTCGGGCGGCTCCGACCTGAACCGGCTCGTCCGCAAGGCGCGCACCGACTTCCCGTGACCGCCGAGGGGCGCGACACGATAGGGTGATCAACTTCTCTGACCGATGTCAAGGAGTGACGTGCCCGACCTCGGCTTGTTGCTGTACTTACCGCACCGCGAGCTCGAGAACCGGGTGTTCGCCGCCCTGGCGGAGGCTGGGTTCGACGACGTGACGCCCGCGCAGGCGCGGGTGTTCCACCGGATCGCCCCGGACGGGTCGCGGCTGACGGAGCTCGCGGAGGCTGCCCGGATCACCAAGCAGACCGCCGGTTTCCTGGTCGACCAGCTCGAACGCGCCGGTTACGTGGAGCGCGGCCCGGATCCGACCGACGCGCGGGCCAGGCTGATCCGGGTGGCCGAACGCGGGCGCGCCGCGATCCCGGTCTGCCTGGCCGCGATCGCCGAGGTGCAGCGGGAGTGGACCGCGCACCTGGGCCGGCCGCGGATGGTGGCGCTGCTCGACGCGCTGGCCAGGTTGCGGGAGATCACCGACCCGGACCTGTAGCGGCCGGGCAGCCCGGTGGGCGCGCCTGCTCGCCGTGGCCCAGTTCGACACGGGCAGGGGTTCCTCGCAGGCGCCTGGCGCGGTGATGTGCAGGCGTTCCCTGGCGTAGACGACGACGGCGGTCTGCCCGTGCAGGTCGGCGGCGTAGGCGCGGGCGAGGTCGACGCCCCGGACCTCGGCGTAGTTGCCCGCCGACCAGAACAGCGAGAGCGACACGACGGCGAAGACCAGCACCCTGGTCCACGTGGGGTGCGCGTCGGGGCGGCGCAGGCGGCTCGCGTACAGCGACAGCAGGATCCCGCCGCCGACCGCGAGCGGGAACGCGTAGAAGCTGGTGACCGGGAACAGCAGCCCGAGCGCCACGGTGAGGGCGGGCAGGATCAGCCAGGCCAGCGACAGCAGTGCCGACAGCGCCCGTGCGCGGTTGCCCGGTCGGTCGCCCGCCGCGCGGACGCGGGGTTCCAGCCACCGGCAGAGCAGGGCGATCCCCACGACGACCGCCAGCAGCAGGAACACCGGTCCGACGCTGCGCAGCACGTAGTCGGTGGTGGTCATGCCCAGCACGGAGCTGTCGATGCCCAGTTCCCGGGCTTGCACGTCGCTGCGTCGCCAGCCGAAGTACACCAGCAGGCCGGTGAGGACGGTGACGTTGGCCAGCGCCTCGCCGACGCGTTGCACCGCGTCCGGCTGGTCGGAGCCCTTGCCGGGCGCGTCCCGGTCGGCCGGCGAAGTCATGACGTGGTCGTGAGGGTGGTGGTGCCCGTCCGTGTGATCGCGGTGGTGGTGGTGTTGGTGCGAGGGTCGTCGCGGTCGGTGTCGGTCGGCCACGTCGGCGGCCTGCCCTCGGCGCACGCGAAGGTCTCGGACGCCTGCTGCTCCAGGACGCTGCGCACGGCCCGGTAGGTCGCGCAGTCGACCTCGCCGCTGCCGTCGGCGCCGGTGTTCGTCGCCCAGCCGTACCGGGAGGCGCGGTCGTACATCCCGCGGCCGGCCGATCCCTCGCCGCGGCACAGGTGGACCCCGGCTTGGTAGAGCAGCACGTTGCGCGGGCTCGTCATCGAGCTCCACTGCCCGTCCAGGGTGGACTGGGCCTCCGCGCAGGCTGGGACTTCAGCGGCCGGTACAACACCCCGCTCTGGCACGAGGTGACGCCCACGACGACCGCCACCGCCACCGCTCCTCTGGTGATTCGCGCCCACACGTTCCGGCCTCCTCCACCATCACTCCGCGAGCTGGGAGGCTGACGGGAAGGGTGGGGATACGCGGGCCTGTGCACCCGATCGTGTGAAGGGGTGTTACGAGGACAGGAACCGGTCGAGGACGCGGGCGCCGAAGCGGAGCCCGTCCACGGGCACGCGCTCGTCCACGCCGTGCGGCATGGCGCGGTAGTCGTAGCCGGCCGGCAGCGACAGCGGGGCGAAGCCGTAGCAGTCGATGCCCAGCCGGCTGAACGCCTTGGCGTCCGTGCCGCCGCCCATGCAGTAGGGCACGACCACGGCCTCGGGGTCCTCCGCGCGCAGCGCCGCGGCCATCGCGTCGAACCACGGGGAGTCGATCGGCGCCTGCACGGGCGGTTCGTCGGCGATGAACTCGCGCCGCACGTCCGGGCCGAGGGCGACGTCGATCGAGGCCAGCAGCTCGTCGACGGCGCCGGGCAGGGTGCGCACGTCCAGTTCGGCGGTGGCGCTGCCGGGGATGACGTTCACCTTGTACCCGGCTCGCAGCACGGTGGGCGTGACGCTGTTGCGGACGGTGTTCTCGACCAGTTTCGCGGCGGTGCCGAACCGGGCGATGGTGGCGTCGACGTCGGACAGGTCCACCGGCACGTCGAGCGCGGCGCCGACCCGTTCGACGAACGCCCGCACGGTGGGTGTGAGCCGCACGGGGTGCCGGATGGCGGCGACGCGGGCGAGCGCGGCGAGGAGCGTGGCCACGGCGTTGTCGTCGTTGCGGCGTGAGCCGTGCCCGGCGCGCCCGGTGGCGGTGAGCCGCAGGTGGGAGGTGCCGCGCTCGGCCGTCCCGATGGGGTAGACGCGCCGGTGCCCGACGGGGTGGGCGTAGCCGCCGGACTCTCCGATCGCCGTGGCGCAGCCGGCGAAGAAGTCGGCGTGGTGGTCGACCAGCCAGTGCGCGCCGAACTCGCCGCGGTCCTCCTCGTCGGCGACGAACGCGAGCACGATGTCGCGACGCGGCCGTCGCCCTTCGCGGGACCAGGCGCCCAGCACGGCCAGCACCATGGCGATCATGTCCTTCATGTCGACCGCGCCGCGGCCCCACAGGTAGCCGTCGCGCTGGATCCCGGCGAACGGCGGCACGCTCCACTCGGCCGGGTCGGCGGGCACCACGTCCAGGTGCGCCTGCACGAGCAGCGCGGGCAGGTCGGGTTCGGCGCCGGGGACGCGGGCCAGCACGTTGGCGCGGCGTGGCGCGGGTTCGAGCACGGTGGCCCGCACGCCGACGGCGTCCAGGTGGGCGGCGACGAACTCGGCGGCCTCCCGTTCGCCGGCGGACTCGCCGCCGCCGCGGTTGGTGGTGTCGAAGCGCAGCAGCGCGGCGCACAGGTCGACGACGTCCTCAGCCATAGATTCCCTCCACCGCCCCCGCGGCGATCGCGGTGACGACCTTGAACGCCTGCATCGCCAGGGTCATGGACGCCGCGTCGAACCCGACCCGGCGTGCTCCGACCTGCTCCACCGTAGGGATCACCGCCGCGGCGGCGGCCAGGTGGGTGGCGTCGAACTCCACTTCGACCCGGTGCGGCGCGACCGCGCCCGGCCCCCGCCCGGCGCGGCCCATGGCCGTGCGGGCGGCCGCGGTGATCAGCTCGGAGGTCACCTGCGGGGGTGAGCAGACGGCGGCGTAGCGGCTGACGCACTCCTTGACGGCGACGAGTTCGGCGTCGGGCGCGTAGTCACGGGCGTCGTCGCACGCCTTGTCGTCACCGGTCACGAGCAGCACGGGGACGCCGTGCTCGGCGGCCAGCGCGGCGTTGAGCCTGCCCTCGCTCGCGGGCACGCCGTCCAGCCACACGCCGGTGATGGAGTTCTCCAGGTAGGTGTGCGCGAGGACGCCCTCCTGGCCCGCGCCCGCGTGGTAGCCGAGGAACACCACGCCGTCCACGCCGGAGTCGACGCCCTGCATCATCGACAGCGGCTTGTGCCGCCCGGTGAGCAGCCGCGCCCGGGTGTCGAGGTCCTCCAGCAGCAGGTTGCGCTGAGAGGAGTGGGCCTCGTTGACGAGCACGTCGGTCGCGCCGCCCGCGTGCACGCCCGCGACGCAGGCGTTGACGTCGCCGGTGAACAGCCGGCGGAACCGCTGCCACTGCTCGGTCTGCGGGACGACGTCGGCGGTCCAGGTGACCCCCGTCGCCCCTTCCATGTCGGCCGAGATCAAGATCCGCATGCCGTTCACCGTACCGAGCCGATGTCGGTTCTTGACGCATGCCACGACGGAGTGGTTACTTCTTGACTTCCACTCACGGGCGGGAGGCGGTCACTGTGGGTATCCGACGGTTCGGTGCGATCACGGCGGCGATGACGATGGTGGCGGTGCTGGCGCCGACACCGGCGCAGGCGCAACAGGCGGTGACGTTGAGGGTGGCGATCACCCAGCAGGTGGATTCGCTCAACCCGTTCCTGTCGGTCTTCCAGGCGGGCACCGAGGTCGGCAGGCTGATGTACGACTACCTGACCGCCTACGACGTGAAGGACCAGCGCCCGGTGGAGGGCCTGGCCGACCGGTGGGAGTCCTCGGAGGACCGGCTGACGTGGACGTTCCACGTGCCCGAGGGCAAGAAGTGGTCCGACGGGCAGCCGATCACCGCGCGGGACGCGGCGTTCACCTACGACCTGATGATGCGCGACGAGACCGCCGCCACGGCCAACGGCAGCTTCACCGCCGACTTCGAGTCCGTCACCGCGACCGACGACCGCACGCTGGTGATCAAGACCAGGCAGCCGCAGGCGACGATGCTGGCGCTGGACGTGCCGATCGTGCCCGAGCACGTGTGGTCGAAGGTCACCGACATCGGCGAGTACCGCAACGACCAGACCCCGGTGGTGGGCAGCGGGCCGTTCATCCTGACCGAGTACCGGGCCAACGAGTTCATCAAGTTCAAGGCGAACAAGGACTACTGGCGCGGCGCGCCCAAGTACGACGAGCTGACGTTCACCTACTACAAGACCTCGGACGCCGCGGTTCAGGCGTTGGGCAAGGGCGAGGTCGACCTGGTCAACCGGATGGGTCCGGCGCAGTTCGACTCGCTCAAGGACAAGGACGGGATCACGCGCAACCAGGCGCAGGGCCGTCGCTTCAACGAGATCGTGATCAACTCGGGTGCGGCGACGCGCACCGGCGAGCCGATCGGCGACGGCCACCCGGCGCTGAAGGACGTCGTGGTGCGCCGGGCGATCGCCAAGTCGCTGGATCTGGACGGGATCATCGCCAAGGTCAACGGCGGTTACGCGCAGCGCGGCACGGGCCCGATCCCGCCGGTGTTCGGCGACTACCACTTCACGCCGCAACAGGCGCACCCCTACGACCCGGCGGCGGCCAACGCCGACCTGGACCGGGCGGGCTACGCGCGTGGCGCGGACGGCATCCGCGTCTCGCCGGAGGGCAGGCGGCTGGAGCTGCGGCTGCTGGGGCACGCGAGCCGCGCCTACGACGAGCAGACCGGCGAGTTCGTCAAGCGGTCGCTGGCCGACCTGGGCATCGTGGTCGACGTGCAGATCGTCTCGGACAACCAGCTCAACGAGTCCAGCACGGCCGGGACGTTCGACCTGGTGTTCTCCGGGTGGGGCACCAACCCGGACCCGGACTTCATCCTGTCGCTGCACACGTGCGGCCAGCGGCCCAACGCCGACGGCAAGGGCGGCACCACCGACACGTTCTTCTGCGACCCGGAGTACGACGCCCTCTACGCCCGGCAGCGCGCCGAGTTCGACCCGGCGAAGCGGCGCGAGCTGGTGCTGAAGATGCAGCAGCGGTTCTACGACCAGGTGCCGGCCGTGGTCCTGGGCTACGACAACGCGCTGGAGGCCTACCGCAGCGACAAGTTCGCCTCGTTCCCCGTGCAGCCCGACCCGGGCGGCGTGATCATGGCCCAGAACGGCGTGTGGGGCTACTACGGCGCGACACCGGTCGCGTCGGCGGGCGCGGACACGGGCTCGAACACCGGTCTGGTGCTCGGCGTGGTCGGCGGCGCGCTGATCGTGCTGGTCGGCGGCGCGTGGCTGATCGGCCGGCGGCGCGGGCTGCGCGCGGAGGACCGCGAGTGATCCGGCACCTGGCGGGCAAGGTCGGCGGCGCGCTGGTCAGCCTGCTGTTCGTGGTGGCGCTGGGGTTCCTGCTGTTCCGGGTGATCCCCGGCGACCCGGTGGTCGCGATGACCCGCGGCCGGCCGGTGACCGGGACCAGCTCGCCGAGCTGCGCGCGCGGCTGGGCGTGGACAAGCCGTTGGACGAGCAGTTCGTCGACTACCTGACCGCGGCGCTGCGCGGTGACTTCGGCACGTCCTACGTCTACAGCAGGCCGGTGCTGGAGCTGATCGGCGAACGGCTGTGGCCGACCGTGCTGCTGACCGGCACGTCGACGGTGCTGGCCGTGGTGATCGGGCTGTGGCTGGGGATCCGGGGCGCGTGGCGGCGCGGGTCGCGGTCGGACCGGATCTCCACCGGGCTGGCGCTGGCGCAGTGGGCGATGCCGACGTTCTGGCTGGGCATGCTGCTGTCGCTGGCGACCGGCGACCTGTTCCCCAGCGGCGGCATGCGCTACCCGGACACGCCGCCGGACTTCCTGTCGCAGGCGGTGGACGTGGCGCACCACATGGTGCTGCCGTGCCTGACCATGATCGCCGTGGTCTACGCGCAGTACCTGCTGGTGATGCGGTCGTCGTTGCTGGAGGAGATGCACGCCGACTACCTGACCACGGCGCGGGCGAAGGGGTTGCGCGACGACCTGGTGCGCCGGCGGCACGCGGTGCCCAACGCGCTGCTGCCCACCGTGACGCTGGTGTTCCTGCACCTGGGGCTGGTGGTGTCGGGCGCGATCACGGTGGAGACGGTGTTCTCCTGGCCCGGGCTGGGCCTGTTGACCTACGAGGCGCTGACCGGGCCGGACCTGCCGCTGCTGCAGGGCACGTTCGTGGTGCTGGCGGGAGCGGTGATCACCATGAACGTGTTCGCGGACCTGCTGTACCGGGTCCTGGACCCGCGGGTGCGTGCGTCGTGACGGCGATCGCGTGGCAGCGGCGGCGGGCCGCGGCGCGGGCGACGTGGCGGGAGTTCGCCTCCCAGCGCGGCGGCCTGGTCGGGCTGATCGGGTTGGCGGTGATCGCGGTGCTGGCGGTGCTGGCGCCGGTGGTGACCGACGCGTCGGGGTTGGACGTGACGCGGGTGACCGCGCGGCCGTGGGAGCCGCCGTCGGCTTCGCACTGGCTCGGCACGGACCACAACGGGCGGTCGGTGCTGCTGCTGACGTGGTGGGGCACCCGGATCTCGCTGGTCGTGGGCCTCGCGGCCACGGTGTTGTCGGTGCTGATCGGTACCGTGGTCGGGATCGCGGCGGCGCACTTCGGCGGGTGGGTGTCGGCGGTGCTGATGCGGTTCACCGACTTCTTCCTGGTGCTGCCGTCGCTGGTGCTGGCGATCGCGCTGTCGACCGTGCTGCCGCGCGGGCTGGGCACGATCGTGCTGGCGATCGGGGTGACGTCGTGGCCGGCGACGGCGCGGCTGGTGCGGGCGCAGACGCTGGCGGTGGAGGCGCGTCCGTTCATCGAGCGGTCGCGCGCGTTGGGCGGCGGGCACGGGCACGTGATCGGGCGGCACGTGCTGCCCGCCGTGCTGCCGCTGGTGTTCGTGAACACGACGTTGACGGTGGCGAGCGCGATCGTGGCGGAGTCGACCCTGTCGTTCCTGGGGTTGGGCGACCCGACGCGGGTGTCGTGGGGGTCGCTGCTGCACGCGGCGAACATGCACGGCGCCGTGTCGCAGCGGGCGTGGTGGTTCCTGGTGCCGCCGGGGCTGGGCGTGGTGTGCGTGGTGCTGGCGTTCACGCTGTGCGGGCGGGCCCTGGAGACGGTGCTCAACCCGCGGCTGAAGGGGGAGCGGTGAGCAGCCTGCTGGAGTTGCGCGACCTGAGCGTGCACTACCGGACCGCGCGTGGCGAGGCGACCGCGGTGCGGTCGGTGTCGCTGGCGTTGGAGGCGGGGCGGACGCTGGGGTTGGCGGGGGAGTCGGGGTGCGGGAAGTCGACCGTGGCGATGTCGGTGCTGCGGTTGCTGCCGCGCAACGCCCGCGTCGAGGGCCAGGTGCTGCTCGACGGCGAGGACGTGCAGGGCATGTCGTGGGGCCGGCTGCGGGCGGTGCGGTGGGCGGCGGCGTCGGTGGTGTTCCAGGGCGCGATGCACGCGTTGAACCCGGTGCACCGGGTCGGCGAGCAGATCGCCGAGCCGATGCGGCTGCACGGCGTGACCGGGTCGGTGTCGGCGCTGCTGGACCAGGTGGAGCTGCCGGCGCGGGCGGCGCGGGCCTATCCGCACGAGCTGTCGGGTGGGCAGAAGCAGCGGGTGATGATCGCGATGGCGTTGGCGTGCGAGCCGCGCCTGGTGATCGCGGACGAGCCGACCACGGCGCTGGACGTGGTGGTGCAGGCGCAGGTGCTCGACGTGCTCAAGCGGCTGGTGGCCGAGCGCGGGATCGGGCTGGTGATGATCAGCCACGACCTGTCCGTGCTGGCCTCCACGTGCGACCGGCTGGCCGTGATGCGGCACGGGCAGGTGGTGGAGGAAGGGCCGGCGCGGGAGGTGATCGCGTCGCCGACCCACCCGCACACGCAGGCGTTGGCGGCGGCGTTCCCGACCGTGGGCGATCCGGCGTCGCGGCACGTGACGCCGTCCGAGGTCGCGCCGGGCGGGCCGGTGCTGCTGCGGGCGGAGGGCGTGCGGGTGTCGTTCGGCGCGACGGAGGCCGTCGCCGGGGTGGACCTGGAGGTGCGGGCCGGGGAGATCGTCGCGCTGGTCGGCCAGTCCGGCTCGGGCAAGACCACGTTGGCCCGCACGGTGCTGGGACTGCAGAAGCCGACCGCGGGCCGGGTGCTGTTCGAGGACGTCGAACTCCCCCGGTCGGCGGCGGGCCTGCGCGCGTACCGGCGGCAGGTGCAACTGGTGCTGCAGGACCCGACGAGCGCGCTCAACCCGCGGCACTCGGTGTACGAGGCGGTCGCGGAGGGTCTGCGGATCCACCGGGTGCCCGGCGACGAGTCCGCGCGGGTCGCCGAGGCGTTGTCGCAGGCAGAGCTGCGTCCGCCGGAGCTGTTCTTCCCGTCGTTGCCGCACGAGCTGTCCGGCGGCCAGCGCCAACGCGTGGTGATCGCGGGCGCGTTGGCACTGGGTCCGCGGCTGCTGGTCGCCGACGAGCCGGTCGCGTCGCTGGACGCCTCCGTGCGAGGGGAGATCCTGGCGCTGCTGCTGCGGCTGCGCCGTGAGCTGGGCCTGGCGGCGCTGGTGATCACCCACGACCTCGGTCTGGCGTGGACGATCGCCGACCGGGTCGCGGTGATGTACCAGGGGGAGCTGGTGGAGCAGGGCACGGTGGAGCAGGTGCTGCTGTCACCGCGGCACGACTACACGCGCACCCTGCTCGCGGCCGTGCCTCACGACCAGCGCAACACCCGGCCGAACTGGACCAGCTCGCCGTAGTGCTCCGGGCGGCGCGCCCCGAGCGCCAGGTCGAGCACCGGCTTCGCCGCCTCGGCCGGACTGGCCGCGCCGCTCATGTCGGAGAACCACGGGCGGGAGGCGTCGGTGTCGACCAGGCCGGGGCAGACGGCGGCGATCAGCGTGCCGGTGGCGGCGTCGGCGTCACGGCGTTCGGCGGCGACCGCGCGCACGGCGGCGACCTGGCCGACCTTGGAGGGGATGTTGATCCAGTCCGGCCAGCCCTGGTCGGTCGCGGTGCCGTCGAGCACGGCGTCGCGCCAGGCGAGCATCGTGGCGTCGACGTCGTCCAGCGATCGTGCGGCGAAGCGCTCGTGCAGGTGGTGGGGCAGTTGGCGCACGGTGCCGAAGGAGCTGGCCACGACCAGCAGCGCGCCGCCGGGGCGCAGCAGTGGGGTGAACGCGCGCAGCACGTGGGTGGTGCCGAGGTTGTTGGTGGCGACGAAGGGGCCGACCTGGTCGCTCCACGGCGCGCCCGGGGTGAGCCGTGCGGCGGCGTTGGAGAGCACCACGTCCACCCCGCCGTGCCGTTCGCGCAGGTCGTCGGCGAAGGAGGCGACGGAGTGCGCGTCGCTGACGTCGAGCACGTGGGTGCGGATGGCGTCGTGGTCGATGCGGGCCGCGGCGTCGGCGACCCGACCGGCGTCGCGGCCGGTGAGGTAGACGACGTCGGACGGTGCGGCGCGGTGCGCGAGGCCTTCGGCGAGGGCGAAACCCAGGCCCTGGTTGGCGCCGGTGACGACGGAGATGCGGGTCATGTCGGCCATGATCGCGCAGGTCCAGGAACCGATCGGTTCCTCCGGCGACGCCCTGACCAGCGGTTTCTCGCCGGGCGCGTCCACGAACGGGTGATCCTGCCGGCGGCTTTCAAAGAATACGGCGTTATCATTGAACTCGAACGTCGGTTGAAACAACGAGGCCGGCAACCAACCCGTGGCCCCTGAACCCCACCGGAGGCCCCCGGACAGTCACCCCGCGAACATCCCCTGAGGACCGCCACCCCGAGATCCCGACCCCGGATCTCGGCTCCCGACCTCGCTCCGGGATCTCGCCCGAGGATCTCCGCGCCAGGACCTACCCCCGCGCCAGGACCTACCCTCAGCACCTCCGCCCCGGGACGGTTGCACCAGAGCGGTTGCCCGCGGATCGCCGCCCGGGACGTCGGGCGGTCGGGCCGTCCGCCGCCCTACCCGCCGACCCCGGCCGACCGTGCCCCCGCCGATCCTGCCGCCCGCCGTCCAGCACGTGGCCGCGGATCGCGTCGTGCCCATCGATCCGCTTCGCGCGCCGCCCGCCCGCGGCCGACCTAACCGGCAGCGCTCGAGCGCGCCCACGTGCCATGTCGTCACGTGCTGCCGCGTCGCCCGCGGCCTATCCCACCGCGTGCCGCCGGATGTCGAGCGGTTCGTCCCGAGGCTCGACCTGACGTCCCGCGTGGAGCACGTCGGTGTCCACGTCGGCGTCCCGCCGGGCGTCGAGCAGCTCGCCGGTGTGCTCCTCGGCCCACGCGGCGAGCGCGCGGACGGGCGTGAGCAGCGACCGGCCGAGGTCGGTCAACTCGTGCCACCCGTCCACGCTCGTCAGCAGGCCGTTGCCCCGCAGCCGGGCCAGGGTCTGGGTGAGCATCTTGTTGCTGATGCCGCCGATCCGGTCCAGCAGCTCCCCGTACCGCAGCGGCCCGTCGCCGAGGGCGACGACGACCACCACCGACCAGGTGTGCCCGACGACCTCCAGGGTCGTGCGGGCGGGGCAGTCGGCGAGGAACACGTCGAAGTCGCTCACCAGTCACAAATACCGCTTGAGCTCCCGCTTCGCCAACGACATCCGGTGCACCTCGTCGGGGCCGTCGGCCAGGCGCAGGGTCCGCGCCGCCGCCCACAGCTCGGCCAGCGGGAAGTCCTGGCTCACGCCGCCCGCGCCGTGCGCCTGGATCGCCTTGTCCAGCACCCACTCGGCCATGAGCGGCGTGCCGATCTTGATGGCCTGGATCTCGGTGTGCGCGCCCTTGTTGCCGACGGTGTCCATCAGCCACGCCGTCTTGAGCACCAGCAGCCTGGCCTGCTCGATCCGCACCCGCGACTCGGCGATCCACTCCTGCACGACACCCTGGCGCGCGATCGGCTGCCCGAACGCGACGCGCGAGATCGCGCGGCGGCACATCAGCTCCAGCGCGCGTTCGGCGATGCCGATCAGCCGCATGCAGTGGTGGATGCGGCCGGGGCCGAGGCGGGCCTGGGCGATCGCGAAGCCCTCGCCCTCGCCGGCGATCAGGTTGTCGGCGGGCACGCGGACGTTGTCGAAGACGATCTCGGCGTGCCCGCCGTGGGAGGCGTCCGTGTAGCCGAACACGTGCATGCCGCGCTTGACGTGCACGCCCGGCGTGTCGCGCGGCACCAGGATCATCGCCTGCTGGCGGTGCCGTTCGGCGTCGGGGTCGGTCTTGCCCATCACGATGAAGATCGCGCAGTCGGGGTTCATCGCGCCCGACGACCACCACTTGCGGCCGTTGACGACGTACTCGTCGCCGTCGCGGGTGATGCTGGTGGCGATGTTGGTGGCGTCGGAGGACGCCACGTCCGGCTCGGTCATGCAGAACGCCGACCGGATCTCGCCGTCCAGCAGGGGCCGCAGCCACTGCTTCTTCTGCTGCTCGGTGCCGAACATCGCCAGCACCTCCATGTTCCCGGTGTCCGGCGCGGCGCAGTTGAGCGCCTCGGGCGCCAGGTGCGGGCTGCGGCCGGTGATCTCGGCCAGCGGCGCGTACTGCAGGTTCGTCAGGCCACCGCCGTGCTCGGGGTCGGGCAGGAACAGGTTCCACAGACCCTGCCGGCGCGCCTCGGCCTTCAGCTCCTGCAGCACCGCCGGGCGCGCCCACGGGTCCTCGGCGTCGGCCAGCTGCTGTTCGGCGACCGACTCGGCCGGGTAGACGAACTCGTCCATGAACCGCAGCAGCCGGTCGCGCAGGTCCTCGGTCTTGGCGTCGTAGGCGAAGTCCATCAGTGCTCCCCTGAGCTCGCGGCGAGTCCCTGTCGCACCAGCGGCAGGGTGAGTTGGCCGATCTGGTCGAACCCCGCTCCCACGGTCTGGCCGCGGGTGAAGCGGAAGTGGATGCCTTCGAGGATCACGGCGAGCTTGAAGTAGGCGAACGCCGTGTACCAGGCCAGGCCGCCGGTGTCGGCGCCGCTGCGCTCGGCGTAGCGGCGCACCAGCTCGTCGGTGCCCGCGAACCCGGGCAGTGTCGGCACGGTGCCGGTGATCGGATCGTCGTCGCGCGCGCCGATGCCGTTCCAGTACACGCACAGCAGGCCGACGTCGGCGAGCGGATCGCCCAGCGTGGCCATCTCCCAGTCCAGCACCGCGCTGATGTCCAGCGGGTCCTCGGTGACCAGGACGTTGTCCAGCCGGTAGTCGCCGTGCACGATCGTGGCACGGGCGGAGTCGGGGACGCTGTCGGCGAGCCGGTCGCGCAGCTCGTCGATACCGGGCAGCTCACGGCTGCGGGAGGCGTCGAGCTGCTTGCCCCAGCGGGCGACCTGGCGCTTGAGGAAGCCGTCCGGTCGGCCGAAGTCGGTCAGGCCGACCTCCTCCGGGTCGACGGCGTGCAGGTCGGCGAGCACGTCGACCAGCCGTTCGGACAGGGCGCGTGCCTTGTCCGGGGTGAGCCACGGGCACTGGTCGCGGTGCCGCAGCGCCACGCCCGGCACCTCTTCCATCAGGTAGAACGGCGCGCCGATGACGTCGGTGTCCTCGCACAGCAGCTCGACCCGCGGCACCGGCACGGCGGTGTCCGCCAGGGCCTTGATCACGCGGTGCTCGCGGGACATGTCGTGCGCGGTGGCCAGCACGTGGCCCAGCGGCGGTCGGCGCAGCACCCAGCGGTGTTCGCCGTCGGTGACGCGGTAGGTCAGGTTGGACCGTCCGCCGGGGATCAGTTCGCCGGTCAACGGGCCGGCGCCGAGGTGCGCGGCGAGCCGGTCGAGGTCCAGGCCGGGTAGTTCGGTCATGCGGCGACTCCCCTGAGCTGGGCGATCACCGCGCGGGTCGTGTCGGCGTCGGTGTGCCGGTGGGCGTGCAGGCCGACAGCCTGCGCCGCTTCGACGTTGACCGGCGCGTCGTCGAAGAACACGCACCGGTGGGCGGGCAGGCCGATCTGGTCGAGGGTGTGCTGGAAGATGCGCGGGTCGGGCTTGCGCAGTCCGATCCGTCCGCTGATCACGATCGTGTCGAACAGCTCGAGCAGCAGCTCTTCGGGGTAGCCCTCGCCCCAGCTGTTGGACAGCAGCGCGGTCCGCAGGCCGTCGGCGCGCAGTTCGCGGACCAGGTCGACCATCCTCGGGTCGGGATGGGCGCTGCCGAACATGCGGCGCAGCAGGCCCTTCGACGCCACCTCGCGTCCGTCGAGGGTGACCAGTTCGGCGGCCAGAAGCGCTTCGAACTCGGCGGTTCCGAGTTCGCCGGTCTCCAGGCGGGCCACCGGGTTGCCGGGGACCGCGTCACGGCCCATCCAGGTCCGCATGGTCCGGCCGTAGTGGTCCCGGTCGATGTTCTCCGAAGTCAGCCAGTCCTCGATGAAGGCGGGCACGGAGACCGTGAGCACGCCGCCCCAGTCCAACACCACCGCGTCGATGCGCCGTTCGTCCACGTCGCGAGGGTACCGACCGGTCGGTATGTCGGCAACCCCGGTCGTTCGCCCCTTCCTCACCAGGGTCGATGAGTCGTGCTTTCTTGTCCGCCTTGGAGGAAGCGATGCCGATTCCGGTCACCGGTGCGACCGGCGCCGTCGGACCGAGGTGGGCGCCGGGGTGCGGCGGGTGACGCATCCCGGGCGCAACGCCCGAGCCGGTCCGACGACGATCCACTGGAGTCGCGGCTGCGGGTGTACCACTGGGCGATCGGGTCGTCCGGGATGGAGTGGACGTACCTGTTCCCGGGCGAGTTCACGGCCAACACGCGGGAGTGGACGGCTGTGGGTTTGTCAGGCCGGGTCGGGCAGGGCGTTGCGCAGCCGGATCCCGCTGAACCCGAGCGTGCTCGCGACCACCCGTCGCCAGAACGGCCACAGGTTGGCCATCAGCCGCAGCTCGATGCCCGCGTCCTCGTGCAACGCCAGCAGGTCGCCGACAGCTTCAGGTGCGCCGAGGGGTTCGACCGGTTCGGTGGCCACGTGGGCGTTGGTCGGTTCGCCGAACGGCCGGAACGCCCGCGCGTCGAACCGGTAGGCGTACAGGCGCGCGGTCTGCATCCGGCGCAACCAGCCGAACTCGATCGCGTGAACCCGTTCGACACCCAGCCACGCCCGGTCCTCGGCGCTGGTGGTGGGTTCGACCCACGTCAGCGCGCGGGGGCACTGGCGCGGGAACCAGTAGTCGGGCGACCGTGCGTAGTCCACGGCCCACACGTACGCCTCGGGTTGCCGGGCGGTGGCGGCGACGTGCGGCTCGAACCGGGTGATCGTGGGGTCTTCGGAGAAGTGCAGGACTTCCCCCTGCGCCGGTCGCATGGTCGGCGATCCTGTCGGATGCCGGCCGGCGCGATCCACCGATTTCCGCTCCTGCCACGCCGGTGACCGACCGCGTCGCGACGGCACCGCGTCGATGGAACCGTGGTCGGCGTAGCGGAGCTGCGGCGGCGCAGTCGTGGTCGGTGGACGATGTGCACCGGGCCTACCTGCCGTAGACCCGGTGCACATCCGGTATCCGACGGCGTCGATGTGTCAGGCGTTGATCTCCTTCGGGGCGTCGTCGGTGTGGCCGATGGCGATCTTGCGCGGCTTCGCCTTCTCCGCGATCGGGATGCGCAGCGTCAGCACGCCGGAGTCGTAGTCGGCCTTGATCCGCTCGACGTCGAGCGAGTCACCGAGGAACAACTGGCGCGAGAACACGCCCAGCGGTCGCTCCGACAGCTGCATCTCGACGTCGTCGGTGCGGTTGGGGCGACGCTCGGCCTTGACGGTGAGCACGTTGCGCTCGACATCGAGATCGATGGCGTCCGGCGTGACACCCGGCAGGTCGAACTCCACGACGAACTGGTCCCCGGCGCGGTAGGCGTCCATCGGCATGGGTGTGGGCCGCGACCAAGTGCCCGGTCCGCTGAAGAACTGCTGCGCCAGCCGGTCCAGCTCCCGGAACGGGTCCGTGCGCATCAACATCGGGAACACCTCCTGGTCTACGTGGTCAATGCGCTGGTGATTGCGCTGCGATTCAGTTCTACCATGTCGTCATGTGGTTGACAAGACCGAATGTCGTCGGTAAGTTGACGTCATGGCGATCGGGGATTACGAGACCGTCCGAGCGGCGGCGACCGGGGAAGACCTCAGTGCGGGGCAGGTGCTGTCCGCACTGGTCCTCCTGCGGCACTTGCGCGACGAGCTGGCCGGATGGGAACCACAGCTGATCGCCGCAGCGCGCGGGTTGGGCACGAGCTGGGCCGAGCTCGCGCCCGCGCTGGGGGTGGCCAGCAGACAGGCGGCGGAGCGCCGGTACCTGCGGCTGCGCCCGTCGAACCTGGGTGCGACGGCCGAGGGCCGGGTGCGTGCCGAACGGGACAGACGGGCGGCCGACCGCGCGGTGTCGCAGTGGGCGCGCGACAACGCCGCGTCGCTGCGCAGCCTGGCCGGTCAGGTCGGCCGGATGGACGTCGTGGTGCGCGAGGCGCTGGCGGCGGACGACGCCGTGGCGCTGCTGGAGCCGTTGATGGCGGCGCTGGGCAGGATGCGGGCCAGCCACCCGGAGCTGGCCGAGGAGATCCAGGCCGTCGGCGACCGAGCGGAGGAGGTGCGACGCGACACCCAAACATTGCGGGACAACCAGATGCTCCGCGACAACCCCTGACCACGACCTGGCCGCCAGGTCGCAACCACCTCACCGCAACTGACCACCACGTGGCAACCACCGGCCATCACCTGATGCCGGCGGACGATCCTGACGTCCGCTGACGACCTGCCGCCACCTGTAGCGCCCGTGCCGCCCGCTCGACGACGTGACGGGTCCGCTCACGCCACGGCAGGCGGCCGACCTCCTGACAGGCCCGTTGCAGTGGCCGCTCGGACGACCCCGTCAGGTGCACCGGGAACCTCGCGGGTCGCACTCGCCGAGCGACCTGGTCGACCGTCGGGGTGAGCGGCCAGGTCAGCTGCAACGGCGGTCGGAGCTGTCGGTCCGGTCGGGGATCAGGTCGTGGGGCGGTGGGGGTGCGGGGCCGTGCTTCGGCAGGCGGGCGCGGTGCGCACGGTGCCGGTGTCGGCCGTGATGACGCCGGAGGAGGGTAGTCCTTCGCGGGGTGGGTCGGGATCAACCGATCGGCTCGGTCGGGGTGGACCTTCTCCCGATGGGATCCGGTCCTTTCGTGGCTCGTGGTCGTCGGTTTCCGCTGTCACGGTGGAAAGGCTTTCCACAATGGCAGGGGGATGGGATGCCGATCTCTGAACGGGCAGTGGCGTTGGTGGCGGCGGCTTCGGCGGTGGCGTTGGTCGGGGCGGGGGTCACGTCGGCCTCGCCGGGGCGGCCGGACCGGTCGGGTGACTGGGCCACGTGGTCGAAGGACGCGGCCGGGTCGCGGTACGCGGCGGCGGAGTGGCGGATCACGCCTCGCACCGTGTCGAAGCTGAAGGTGAAGTGGGCGTTCGCGTTCCCGAAATCGACGGCTCCGGTGCGGAGCCAGCCCGCCGTGGTCGGCGGGGTGGCGTTCTTCGGCGGCCCGGACGGGAAGTTCTACGCGCGGGACGCCGAGACCGGCGCGGAGGTGTGGACGACGGACCTCTCCGGCATCGCTCCGGGGGCGCGTCCGGCGATCCCGTGGGACAGCCCGTCGGTGTCGGGCGGGCGGGTGTACTTCGGCGACATCCGGGGCTTCGTCTACTCGCTGGACCAGGCCACGGGTCGGGTGGTGTGGGCCGAGCAGGTGGACGCGCACCCGGCGGCGACGGTGACCAGTTCACCGATGGTGCACGACGGGAAGGTGTACGTCGGTACGTCGAGCGGTGAGAACGCGGCCACCGGCCCGGACGGGACCGACGATCCGAACTACCCGTGCTGCACGTTCCGCGGCCACATCGACGCCTTGGACGCGCGCACGGGAGAGCTGGTGTGGCGGCACTACACCGTGCCGGAACCGCAGGCGGTCGGGACGTGGCCCAGTGGCGCGACCAGGTACGAGCCGTCGGGCGCCGGGGTGTGGAGCTCGCCGGTGGTCGACCCGCGCAGCGGCACGGTGTACGTCGGCACTGGCCAGAACTACACGGGCAGCGCGGGCGACTTCGACACGTTGCTGGCGCTGGACCACCGCACGGGCGTGGTGAAGTGGCGCAACCAGGTCACGAAGGCCGACACGTGGCGCGGGTTGTGCAACAGCCCCGACCCGGAGGGCTACTGCCCCGGTCTGAAGGACGGATCGGCGTTGGACTACGACATCGGCGCGACTCCGAACCTGTTCACCGTCGGCGGGCGTCACCTGGTCGGGGTGGGGCAGAAGGTGGGCGTGTACCACGTGTTCGACGCGTCGACCGGCGAGGTGGTGTGGCGTCGGCAGCTGGGTGTGCCGCTGCCCGGCGGCGGCATCTCGGGCATCCAGTGGGGCACGAGCTACGACGGGCACCGGCTCTACATCGCGACCTACTTCGCCGACCCGGGCAAGGTGTTCGCGGTGGACCCGGCCACGGGCCGCGTGCTGTGGGAGACGCCCAACCCGGCGGACGGCTGCACGACCGGCGGCGCGGCGGCCCACCCGGAGATCTGCTCGCTGGGCCACGGCCCGGCGGTGACGAGCAGCCCAGGTCTGGTGTGGGAGGGCGGCAACGACGGCAAGCTGCGGGCGTACTCGGCGCGTGACGGCCGGGTGCTGTGGACCTACGACACGATCCGGGACTTCACCGGGGTGAACGGCCTGCCGGGTCGCGGCGGCACGATCTCCGGCGGCGGCGGTGGCGCGGTCGTGGCCGACGGGATGGTGTACGTGCAGGCGGGCTACTCGCCGGAGTACCCGAACCCGGACGGCGGTGACGTGCTGCTCGCGTTCGGCCTGTGACCGTCGGAGCCTGCGACAAACCTGGTGCCGGCCGGGCGCCGGGGTGGTCACGTCACGACGGTGACCACCCCGGCGCCGCCGTCGATCTCGACCGGCACGCCGAGCGGCACGGTGAGCTGGCCTTCGCAGTGCCCGAACCCGGCGTCGGCGACGATCGGCACACCGAGCCCGCCGAGCCGGTCGGCGAGCACGGCGGACGGGTCGCCGCACCCCGTCCACGAGCCGAGCACGAGCCCGGCGACCTGGTCGAACCACCCGGACCGCAGCAGGTCGGTGAGCATCCGGTCGAGCCGGTAGGGCTCTTCGTTGACGTCTTCGAGCAGCACGACCGCGCCGGGGGGCGGCGGCGCGTCGAGCAGGCTGAGGTTGCCGCCGACGGCGACCCCCCGCGCGACCCCGGGCGCCATGCCGACACCCCGGTAGGACGTCACGCCGCCGAACAGGGCGGCGCGGAGCCGTTCACGGGCGGCGGTGTCCTCGACGAACGCCCTGGTGCCGATCATCGGCCCGAACCACGTGGGCACGCCGTGCGCCCAGAACCGCTGGTGCAGCACGGTGGTGTCGCTGGAGCCCACGAACACCTTGCGACGCCCACCGGCCGCCGTGGCCACCACGGCGTCCCAGTCGACCAGGTCGACCATGCGCAGGCTGCCGTAGCCGCCCCGGGCGCACAGCACCCCGGCCACCGCCGGGTCCAGCCAGGCCCGTTCGAACGAGCGGGCGCGGTCGGCGTCGTGGCCGGCGAGGTAGTCCAGCGTCGGGTGGGTGTCCAGGGCGTGGGCGTCGATCCGCACGTCCAGGCCCCACTTGCGCAGCCACGCGGCGCCCGCGTCGAGGAGTTCGGCCGAGCAGGGTCCGGCCGGGCTGACCACGACGACCCGGTCGCCCGGCCGCAGCAGCCCGGGCCCGGAGGTGGCGTCGGAGGTCACCGGCGCAGCTCCAGGACCGCGATCCCCTCGGGCGTGAAGCCGAACACCTGCCCGTAGAACGACAGCTCGGCCTCCAGCGCCGCGACGATCGTCTCGGCCTTGCGGAACCCGTGCTGCTCGCCCTCGAACGTGAGGTAGGCGTGCGGGATGCCGGTGCCGTCCAGCGCGGAGGCGAACCGGTCGGCCTGGTCGGGCGGGCAGATCTCGTCCTCCAGGCCCTGCAGCAGCAGCACGGGCCCGGCGAGCCGGTCGACGCGGTGGGACGGCGACCGTTCGGCGTACCGGTCGGCCGCCGCGGGCCAGGGCCCGACCAGGCCCTCGACGTAGCGGGACTCGAAGTCGTGGGTCTCGCCGCCCTCGCCGGTCCAGCCGGCCAGGTCGAGGATGGGGAACGCGACCATGCCGCACCGGTAGGTCTTCACCGAGGTCAGCGACGCGGCCGAGGTCCAGCCGCCCGCGCTGCCGCCGCGGATGGCGAGCCGGTCGCCGTCGGCGGTGCCGGAGTCGGCCAGGGCCTGGGCGACGGCGGCGCAGTCCTGCACGTCGACCACGCCCCACTGCTCGCGCAGCCGTTCGCGGAACGCCCGCCCGTAGCCGGTGGAGCCGCCGTAGTTGACCGCGACCACGCCGATGCCGCGGCTGGTCAGGTAGGCCAGTTCGGCGTCGAGCACGGGCGCGGACCGGCCGGTGGGCCCACCGTGGACGTGCACGACGTAGGGCGGTTTCTCGCCCTCGGGGGCGGTGAAGTCGGGGTTGCGCGGCGGGTAGACGTAGGCGGGGACGTCGCCGTCGGGCCCGCTGAACACGCGTTCCTCGGGCACGGGCAGGTAGTCGACCGGCAACGGCGACTCGCCGGAGGTGTGCTCGGTGAGGGCGCCGGTGGACAGGTCCAGCGACACCACGGCGGACTCGGCCAGCGGTCCGGCGGCGCCGCTGACCAGGACGCCGTCGTGCACGGCGAGGTGCGCGTGCCAGACGGGCTGGTCCACGTCGACGTCGGTGACGGTGCCGCTGCGCTCGTCGAGCACGGCCAGCGCGCCGGAGCGCAGCACGGCGTAGCGGCCGGGGCCGATGGCGGCGAACCAGCGGTTGCCCAGCCGCCACATCGGTCCGCCCAGTTCCGCGGCGCACGGCGCGAGGTTCTTGCGGGCGCCGTCCAGGCCGATGCGGAACAGGTTCCACCAGCCGTCGGGGTCGGTCAGCGCCAGCAGGGAGTCGCCCTCCCACTCGACCTGGCACACGGCCTCGGTCTCGCCGCCGGCCAGCACCCGGTGCTCCGAAGAGCCGACCTCGGCGACGCACAGCTCGGTGCCGTCCCACGGCATGCGGGGGTGGTCCCAGCCGATCCAGGCGTAGTGGCGGCCGTCGGGCGAGAGCCGGGGTCCGGTCATGAAGTGGTGGCTGGCGGCGAGCACGCGGGGCGGGGAGCCGTCCAGCGGCAGGGCGACCAGGTCGCGGCGCACGTCGGTGCGGGCGTCGCCGGTCACGGTCTCGCGCACGCACCACACCTCGGCGTGGCCGGGTCCGGCGGTGAGGTCGGCGTAGCGGTGGCCGTGGCGGCGCGCGGGCTCGGGGCTGAGCGGGACGGGCCGGGGGTCGTCGGGGTCGAACAGGTAGACGCGCTGGTCGTCCCAGTTGGTGAACGCCACGCGCGTCCCCTCTGGGGTGTCCAGCACGACCCACGGCCGGCCGCCGTACTCGTGGACGCGGTTGCGCACGTTCCACGGCGGCGGCAGCAGGTCCTGCCCGTCGCGCACGAGCGCGACCCGGCCGCCCTCGGCGGGTCGTCCCTCGGCCCACCAGGGACGACCGTCGTGCAGGTCGACCCACTGCAGGCCCCCGCCGGCCGCGGCGGCGTCGGCCGCGTCGATGGGCGATGTCCACGTTCCGTACGGTGCGATCTTCACCACGCGGCGACCTTATCCGGGTGCGTGCCGGCCGGTCAGCGCCGACCGACGGGGAGTCGTGTTCGCCGGTCGTGGAAAAGCAAGGGGCAGGGCTGCCGATCTTGCTCGCGTGGCCTAGGGTCGTCGTTGTCATGGCACGCGTCATCCACGTATTCCGCCAGCCCGACCGGTTCGTCGCCGGCACAGTCGGGCAGCCTGGCGAGCGCACGTTCTACCTGCAGGCCTCCGAGGAGGCCCGGCTGGTCAGCGTGGCGCTGGAGAAGCAACAGGTCGCCGTACTCGCCGAGCGCATCGGCTCGCTGCTGGAGGAGGTGCACCGGCGGTTCGGCGCCGACGTCCCCGACGCGGTCCCCGAGGACCTCCGGGACACCGAACCGCTGGCGGTGCCGGTCGAGGAGGAGTTCAAGGTCGGCACGATGGGGCTGGGCTGGGACGCCGAGTCCCGCGCGGTGGTCATCGAACTGCTCGCGATCACCGAGGAGGAGGTCGACGAGGCGGTGGTGCTCGACGACACCGAGGAGGGTCCGGACGCGGTGCGGGTGTTCCTGAGCCCGGTGGAGGCGCGGGCGTTCGCCGAGCGCGCGGACCGGGTGGTGCGGGCGGGCCGCAAGCCGTGTCCGCTGTGCGCCGAGCCGCTGGACCCCGAGGGGCACGTGTGCCCGCGGCAGAACGGCTACCGCCGGTCGGACGAGGGCTGAGCGCGGCGGTGGGTCCGGCTGACGACGGGGTGCTCGACTTGCTGCGGCGTGGCCGCATCGACGTCGAGGGCCGGCTGGTGGACGCGTCGAACGCGACGTTGTTCTGCGCGATCAGCCTCGACGGCGTGACCGCGAAGTGCGTGTACAAGCCGGTGCGCGGCGAGCGGCCGTTGTGGGACTTCCCCGACGGCACGCTGGCGGGCCGCGAGGTGGCCACGTACCTGGTGTCGGAGGCGGCCGGGGTGCACGTGGTGCCGCCGACGGTGCTGCGGGAGGGTCCGTTCGGGTCGGGCATGGTCCAGTTGTGGGTGGAGACCCGCGAGGACGACGACCTGGTGGACATCGTGCCGGTGGACGAGGTGCGGCCGGGGTGGCGTTCGGTGTTGCGGGCGCACGACCGGTACGGGGAGCCCGCGGTGCTGGTGCACGCCGACCACCCGCGGGTGCGGTTGATGGCGGCGTTCGACGTGGTGGTGAACAACGCCGACCGCAAGGGCGGTCACGTGCTGCACGCGCTCGACGGCGCGGTGTACGGGGTGGACCACGGGATCTGCCTGCACGGCGACGACAAGCTGCGCACGGTGCTGTGGGGCTGGTTGGGCGAGGAGCTGCCCGGGGAGGCGGTGGAGTCGCTGCGGCGGCTGCGCTCGTGCCTGGACGGGGAGCTGTCGGAGCGGCTGCACGAGCACCTGACGCGCGCGGAGGTGCGGGCGTTGGCCGAGCGGGTGGACAAGCTGCTGGCGGCGGGGGTGTTCCCGGAGCCGTCCAACGACTGGCCGGCGATCCCCTGGCCCGCGTTCTGAGCGGGCGCGACACCGGCGGGCGGTTCTGCGCGGGGATCTTCTGACGTCGCGGGTGCGTGTTGTCTACTTGCCGCGTGGGCGTCGAACTGCGCGAGGTGACCGCTGCCGACGTGTTGGTGTTCTTCGAGCACCAGCGCGATCCGGAGGCGGTCCGGATGGCCGCGTTCACCCCGTCGGACCCGTCGGACCGGGCGGCGTTCCTGGTGCGGTGGGCGCGGATCCTGGCCGACGACTCGGTGGCGGCGCGCACGGTGGTGTTCGACGGCGACGTGGTGGGCCACGTGGGGCGGTTGCGCCAGTTCGGTGAGCCGGAGGTGGTGTGCTGGATCGACCGGGAGCACTGGGGCAAGGGGCTGGCGACGGCGGCGTTGCAGCTGTTCCTGCGGGAGGAGCCGCTGCGCCCGCTGTACGCGCGGGCCGCGGTGGACAACCTGGGGTCGCTGCGGGTGCTGGAGAAGTGCGGGTTCGTGCCGGTCGGCGAGGACGTGGGGTTCGCCGAGGGGCGTGGTGAGGACGTGGAGGAGTTCATCTTGAGGTTGGACGGCTGAATGGCGTCGTTGGCCGACCGCATGACGCGGCGCTTCGGGCCGGGGGTGCGGTCGTGGCTGGACGGGCTGGACGCGCTGGTGGCGGGGTTGTGCCGGGACTGGGGCCTGGAGGTGGTGCGGCCGTTGTCCGGGGGCACCTCGCACGCCCTGATGTGCACGCGCGGCGGTGAGCCGGTGGTGTTGAAGGTGACGCCGGAGCCGGCGATCTCGGTGCAGGAGCACGCGGCGCTGCGGGCGTGGGAGCCGTCGCCGCGGATGGTGCGGGTGCTGCGGGCGGATCCGGCGCGGGGCGCGTTGCTGCTGGAGGGCCTGGTGCCGGGCACGCCCGCCGCGGACGGTCCGGGGCTGGCCGAGGTGCTGCGCGGGCTGCACATCGCGCCGCCGGAGGGGTTCCCGCCGTTGCACGAGCGGGTGGACTTCGTCTTCGACGTGCTGCGCAGGCGGCACCCCGGCGACCACGACGCGGCTCACGCGCGGGCGGCGGCGCTGGCCCGCGACCGGGTGGCGGCGACGTTGCTGCACGGCGACCTGCACTTCGGCAACGTCCTGGACGCGGGCGAGCGCGGGTTGGTGGCGATCGACCCGCGGCCGTGCGTGGGCGACCCGGCGTCGGACGCGGTGGACTTCGCCTACGCCTCGCCCGACCTGCGCGACGGGATCGAGCGCTGGTCGGCGGTGGTGGACGGGGACCGGTTGGCGGCGTGGTGCGAGGTGTTCGCCGGGTTCTTCCCCGATCACCCGTCGGTGGCCGCGGGCCGGTAACGTCGCCGGCCGTGCGATCACACGACTACGGCCGCGACGTGCTGTCGGGCCGCAAGCGCAGGACGGTGCCCGAGGTGGCGGCCGAGGTCGGGCTGGTGGCGGAGGACCCGGCGTCGGGGTTCTGCGGCGCGGTGGTGCGGTTCGAGCACGGTCAGGTGGTGCTGGAGGACCGGCGGGGCCGGCAGCGGCTGTTCCCGCTGCGCCCGGCGGGGTTCCTGGTGGACGGGCGGCCGGTGACGCTGGTGCGGCCCGCGCCGGCGGCGGCGAAGCCCGCGCGGACGGCGTCGGGGTCGGTGAAGGTCGAGGGGCTGCGGGCCCGCACGGCCCGGGACAGCCGGATCTGGGTGGAGGGCCTGCACGACGCGGAGCTGGTGGAGCGGGTGTGGGGGCACGACCTGCGCGTGGAGGGCGTCGTGGTCGAGCCGCTGGACGGGGTGGACGAGCTGGCCGGCCGGATCGCGGAGTTCGGCACGGGACCGGGCAGGCGGCTGGGTGTGCTGGTGGACCACCTGGTGGCGGGCAGCAAGGAGTCGCGGCTGGTCTCGGCGATCCGGGACGACGACGTCCTGGTCACCGGTCACCCGTACGTGGACGTGTGGCAGGCGGTGAAGCCGGCGTCGGTGGGGATCGCGGCGTGGCCGGTGGTGCCGCGGGGCGTGCCGTGGAAGGAAGGGGTGTGCGCGGCGCTGGGCTGGGGTCAGCCCTACGAGGGGTGGCGTCGGGTGTTGGCGGGGGTGTCGGGGTTCCGGGACCTGGAGACGCCGTTGATCGGCGCGGTGGAGCGTCTGATCGACTTCGTGGCGGAGCCGGCGGGCTGAAACCCGCCCCTGGTGGCCCCGGAAGTGCGAGGATGGGTGGGTGGCCGCGCTGATCTGGTTGATCCTCGGTGTCGTCCTGGTGGCGGCCGAGATCCTGTCGGGCGACTTCGTGCTGGTCATGCTGGGCCTGGCGGCGTTGGGCGCGGCGGGCGCGTCGGCGTTGGGCGCGGACGTGGTGCTCAGCGGGATCGTGTTCGGCCTGGTGTCGTTGGGGCTGGTGGTGGGCGCGCGGCCCGCGATCAAGCGCCGGATGGCGCTGGGTTCGGGGCACAAGTCGGGCGTGGAGGCCCTGGTGGGCGCCACGGCCGTCGTCGTGTCCACTGTGGACGGCCACGGCGGTAGGGTGCGGATCGGCGGCGAGGTGTGGTCGGCGCGGTCGTTGGACCGCGAGGTCATCGAGCCCGGCGCCGAAGTCACTGTTGTCGAGATCTCGGGCGCGACCGCAGTGGTGCTGTCCGGGGCCTGAGTGGAGGCTGGGAGAGTTGACCACGACGCTGATCGTCATCGCGGTCCTGGTGCTGTTCGTGCTGGTCGTGACGGTGAAGTCGGTGCTGGTGATCCCGCAGGCCACGGCCGCGGTGATCGAGCGGCTGGGCCGCTACCGCACGACCGCCGCACCGGGGCTCAACATCCTGGTGCCGTTCTTCGACCGGGTGCGGGCGCGGATCGACCTGCGCGAGCAGGTGGTGTCGTTCCCGCCGCAGCCGGTGATCACCCGGGACAACCTGACGGTGTCGATCGACACGGTCGTCTACTTCCAGGTGACCGACCCGCGGGCGGCGGTGTACGAGATCTCGAACTACATCGTGGGTGTGGAGCAGTTGGCGACCACGACGCTGCGCAACCTGGTGGGCGGGATGAGCCTGGAGGAGACGCTGACCTCCCGTGACCAGATCAACAACCAGTTGCGCGGCGTGCTGGACGAGGCGACGGGCCGGTGGGGCATCCGGGTGGCGCGGGTGGAGCTCAAGGCGGTCGACCCGCCGCCCTCGATCCGGGACTCGATGGAGAAGCAGATGCGCGCGGACCGGGAGAAGCGCGCGATGATCCTCAACGCGGAGGGCCAGCGGGAGGCGGCGATCAAGTCCGCGGAGGGGCAGAAGCAGGCGCAGATCCTGTCCGCGGAGGGCGCGAAGCAGGCGGCGATCCTGTCCGCGGAGGCGGAGCGGCAGTCGGCGATCCTGCGGGCGCAGGGTGAGCGGGCGGCCCGGTACCTGCAGGCGCAGGGTCAGGCGAAGGCGATCGAGAAGGTGTTCGCGGCGATCAAGGCGGGCAAGCCGACGCCGGAGGTGCTGGCCTACCAGTACCTGCAGACGTTGCCGCAGATGGCGCAGGGCGACGCGAACAAGGTGTGGCTGGTGCCGTCGGACTACGGCAAGGCGCTGGAGGGTTTCGCGAAGATGCTGGGCGCGCCGGGCGAGGACGGCGTGTTCCGCTACGAGCCGCCGGTCTACGAGAAGCCGGAGACGTCGTCGCCGGAGCAGGACGACGCGTCGGTGGCGGAGTGGTTCGACACGGCGCCGGACCCGGCGGTGGCGGAGGCGGTGCGCGCGGCGGAGGCGGTGGCCCGCAAGGAGGTGCCGGGTCCGTTGGAGCAGGCGTCGGTGGAACGCGGGCCGGAGCGCGGCACGTTGGGGTCGTCGCCGGCGGCGCGGGAGGTCGGGGCCGGGGAGCCGCGGTCGCCGCACGAGTGATCCCCTGGCAGTGATCTTGGACGCAGTGGTGGGGCGTCGGCGGTGGTCGCCGGCGCCCCTTTCGCGTGGTCGGGGCGGGTCCGGCGGGCCGGTGGGCGTCCGAGTGGGTCTCGTGGGGCCGGTCGGTGTGCGGTTGGATGTCGCGGTGGATGCCTTACCCGGTCGTGCGGCGGCCGCCCTGGCCCGTGTCGACGCACCCTGGTCGGTGCGGTGGGACGAGTTGGCGGCGGTGGTGGCGGAGCTGTCGGCTGTGGTGCGGGGCGGGCCGGGCGCGCGGGTGGTGGCGCGGGAGTTGGCCGAGGTGCTGGTGCGGGCCGCGCAGGGCAGCGAGCAGCGGGTGGCGTTGGCGGGGTTGGTGGACCGGGTGCTGGACCTGCACGCGGTGGCGTGCGCGGCCGGGCCGTCGGTGGACGGTCGGGAGTTGGCGGCGTGGTTGTTGTGGGTGCAGACGGACTTCGCCGAGCCGCCGGAGGTGCGGTTGGCGGCGTACGCGTCGGCGTTGGGCGAGGACGGGCTGGCGTTCTACCGGGCGGAGGCGGTGGCGCGGTTCGAGCGGTTGCCGGTGATCGGGTTCGGGGAGACCGGGCGCTACGACCGGGAGCGGTGGGCGTTGCTGCGGGTGATGGAGGAGTTGGCCGAGCACACCGGTGACGTGGACCTGCAGGTGTTGGTGTTGTCGCGGGACCTGTCGTCGGGCTGGCACTACCTGCGGGTGGCGACGGTGCTGCGGGACGCGGGCCGGTCGGCGGAGGCGGTGGCGTGGGTGGAGCGGGGTCTGGCGGCGACGGGTGGGCGTGGCGCGGCGACCCGGTTGGTGGACCTGGGTGTGGACGAGTGCCTGCGCGCGGGGTGGGTGGAGCGGGCGGTGGACCTGCGGCGGCGGGCGTTCCTGGCGCATCCGGTGTGGGAGTCCTACGTGCGGCTGCGGGCGGTGGCGTCGTCGTCGGGTGACTGGCCCGCGGTGCGCGAGGAGGTGCTGGGGCGGGTGGCGGAGGGCGCGGACGACGTGCTGCGGCACGTGGTGGAGGGCGAGTTGGCGGCGGTGTCGGGCGGCGTGGTGCCGGAGTGGTTGCAGCGGTGGCGGTCGGAGTTGGCGTGGCGGGAGCGGTAGCCGGGTGTTCCGAGCGTTCCACTCGGGGGTCGTGAGCGTAGGACACGCGCGTTCCGGGCGTAGGACTCACGCGGGCTGGGCGTAGGACTCTCGCGGGTCAGGGGTGGGCGGGTGGGCGGCGGTCGGCCCAGGGGCGGGCGCGTTCGAGTTGGCCGGCGGCGGTGAGGATGGTGCGGTCGTCGTCGGTGGTGGCGACGAGCTGCACGGCCAGGGGCAGGCCGGTGCGGGTGTGGCCGGCGGGGACGGACGCGGCGGGGTTGCCGGTGATGTTCCACAGGGGCAGGAACGTGGTCATGCGGGCGGCGGCGAGCAGCGCGGCGAGGGTGGGTCGGCGGTTCCACTCGCCCACGCGCAGGGGCGGCCGGGTGAGCACGGGGGTGAGCAGCAGGTCGTGGTGGTCGAAGAGCCGGTTGGCGTGGTCGGTGAGCTTCGCGGTCTGGGAGAGGGCGGCGCGCACGGCGGGCGCGGGCAGGGAGCGGCCGAGGGCGGCGACGGCGCGGGTGCGGGCGTCGAGCCGGTCGGGTCGGTCCAGGGCCCGTTCGGTGGTGGCGGCGCTGTGCAGGTAGCGGGCGGCGAGCACGGCGGGTCCGGCGACGTCGTGCAGGGTGTCGGGGTCGACGCGGGTGACGTCGTGGCCGAGGTCGGCGAGCAGGCCCGCGGTGTCGAGGACGGCGTCGCGGACTTCCGCGTCGACGGGGATGCCGCGGCCCCAGGTGCGCAGGGACACGGCGATGCGCAGGGTGCGGGTGGCGGTGACGGCGGCGGTGTGGTCGTCGCCGGGTGCGAGGACGTCCAGGAGCAGGGCGGCGTCGGCGACGTGGCGGGTGATGGGCCCGGCGGCGACCAGGCCTCCCCAGACGTCGCGGTCGGGGGTCAGCGGCACGTGGCCGCGTTGGGGTTTGAGGCCGAACAGGCCGGTGCAGGCCGAGGGGATGCGGATGGAGCCCGCGCCGTCGGTGCCGACGGCGGCTCCGACGAGGCCGGCGGCGACGGCGGCGGCCGATCCGCCGCTGGACCCGCCGGGCGAGTGGTCGGGTGACCAGGGGTTGCGGGTGGCGCCGGCCCAGGTGGACTCGGTGTAGGGCCACAGGCCGAGTTCGGGCATGCGGGTGCGGCCGACGATGACGGCGCCGGCGTCGCGCAGGCGGCGGACGATCTCGGAGTCGGCGGGCGCGGTGGTGTCGACGGCGGCGGTGCCCTTGGTGGTGGGCAGTCCGGCGATGGCGAGGTCTTCCTTGACCGCGACGGGCACGCCGAGCAGGGGTGCGTCCTCGCCGCGGGCGAGGCGGGCGTCGGCTCCCTCGGCGTCGGCGAGGGCGCGGTCGGTGAACACGAGCCGGAACGCGTTGAGGCTCCGGTCGTGCCGGTCGATGCGGCGCAGGCATTCGGCGACGAGGGCGCGTGAGGTGAGCGCGCCGGATCGCAGCAGTTCGGCCTGTCGGGCGGCGCCCGCGAAGCACGCGTCGGTCAGGTCCATGGGGCGGACTCTAGGGCAGGAGCGGGCGCGGGTGGATCAGGCCGCCGGGGTGATCGGGTCGTGCCGCCGGCGGTGTCGCAGGCCGCGGTGCACGAGCAGGGCGATGAGCAGCAGCGGCCACGGGAACGGCAGGGGTGAGGCGATCCAGGCGACGGCGAGGACGAACAGGACGATCGGCAGCATCGGTGGCCGGTGTCGTGCGGGCGGCGCCGGCGGTGGTGGTGGCGGTGCGGGCAGGTCGGCGGTGAGGGCGGCCAGCTCGTGGTGGTGCACGGCGGTGTAGGCGGCGGCGATGCGGTCGTCGGCTTCGGCGAGGGTGAGGCGGCCTTCGCCGACGGCGTCGCGCAGCCGGGCGGCGGTGTGGTCGCGGTCGGCGTCGGAGGCGCGCGGGGCGGGGGTGTGGGTCGGTTCCATGCCGTCGATGCTCCGCTCCGGGGCGTGTCGCGGCGTCGGGCACGAAGCGGTGACGGGAAGTACGTCCGTGGACGTACGCGGGACGGGCATGATCGGGGGTATGTCGTCGTGGCTGATGCCGTTGGCGGTGGCCGTGGTCATCGTCTGGATTGGCGTGCGTCATGCGCGCGCGTCGCGTTCGGAGACGTTGTTGGACGAGCACGCGCGGCGGCGGGTGGGGCCGGACGCGGGTGCGGCGCCGGCTCCGGTGTCGGTGTGGCGCGAGGCGAACCGGTTGTTCCGGGCCGGTGAGGAGGAGGGGTTGTTGCTGTTGGCCGAGATCGGCCGGCAGGTGCCGCGGCGGCGGCAGGCGGTGGTGACGTCGTGGTTGGCGGCGTTGCGGGGCGGGGTGAGCCTGGGGTTGGACGCGCCGTGGCGCACGGCGGTGCAGCGGGAGTTGGTGTCGCACCTGCGGCCGGGCGCGGATTTCTGGCCGGGGATGGACGTGGTGGCGCCGGGGGCGATCCTGGTGGACTTCGACCTGTCGGGGTGTCGGGTGAACCGGGTGGACCTGATGGGCGCGGTGTTCCTGGGTGACGCGCGGTTCGAGGCGATGACGGTGACGGGTGACGCGAACTTCGCGGGCGCCCGGTTCCTGCGGCACGCGGTGTTCACGGAGGCGTTGTTCGCGCGGTCGGCGTCGTTCGGGTTGGCGGTGTTCGCGGGGAACGTGTCGTTGCGGTCGGCGCAGGTGGCCGACCAGTTGGTGTTCGCGCGGGCGAAGGTGTCGGGTCGGGCGGACCTGCGGCGGGCCGAGGTGTCGGGTCGGGCGGATTTCCGGCACGTGCGGTTCGGCGGCCGGGCGTTGTTCGGTGACGTGGTGTTCCACCAGGACGCGTGGTTCCGGCACGCGTGGTTCCGCGGTCGCACGGACGTGGGGTCGGCGTTGATCGGCGAGGCGGCGGAGTTCGGCAACGCCCGCTTCGGCCGCCGCGTCATGCACTGACCGCGCCGTCCGGGGCTGCCCGGGGGTCAGGCGGTGCGGGTGCGGTGGTCGGCGACGTGGACGCGGTTGGCGCAGCGGGTGGTGCAGAAGCGGCGGCGGCCGTTGCGCGAGGTGTCGACGTAGACGGTGCCGCAGCCGGGTCGTGCGCAGCGGCCGAGGCGGCCGGGGTCGTCGCAGACGACGTGGGCGAGGCCGGCGGCGGTGAAGGCGCGCAGCCGTTGGGGTGTGGGCGCGTGTTCGGGTGCGAAGTGCAGGTGGGGCCGTCGGCCGTCGTGGGTGGAGATGTAGGGCTTGGCGGCGCCTTCGGCGAGCAGGTCGTTGACGAGGGCGATCTGGTCGGGGGTGTGGTCGAAGACGGGTGAGAGGCGGGCGGCCCAGGCGGTGAGGTCGCGGGCCTGGTCGTCGTCGAGGGCGCCGAGGGGTTTGTAGTCGTGCTCGCGCAGCAGGTCGAGCAGCTCGTCGGCGGTGCTGTCGGGGTCGGCGTTGACCAGCGCGGCGGCGAGTTCGGCCGCCGCCCCGCCGTAAGGGTTGAAATGCACTGAACCATGACATCACGCTGGTGGGGTGAACACCAGTTGTCCTTGTTGCGGGTGGCCCAGTGCCGAGCGTGTGTATCCGGTGTCGTCGCACGGCGCGGTGGACTACGTGCGCTGCGTGTGCGGGGTGTGGTTGGTGCTGGAGGCCGGGCGGGTGGTGGCGACGGCGGGCCGGCCTCGATCGACTAGTGTCCCGTCACCGTGACGAGCCGTCGGGACCTGTTGTGCGACTGTGCGATCTCGGTGCTGGCGGCGGAGGGCGGCCGGGGCCTGACGCACCGCGCGGTGGACCGGGCGGCGGGCGTGCCGGAGGGCACGACGAAGAACTACTTCCCGTCGCGGGACGCGTTGCTGGGCGCGGCGGCGGCGCGGATGACGGCGTTGCACGCGGCGGCGGTGCGGCGGTTGCGGGAGACGACGCCGGAGGGCATCACCCCGGCCGAGGTGGCGGAGCTGTACCCGGCGTTGTTGCGCCGCGCGGTGGTGGAGGACCCCACGCAGCTGCTGGCGATGGCGGAGCTGTACCTGGAGGCGGTGCGCCGGCCGGGTGTGCGCGCGGCGCTGGGTCGGATGGCGGTGTCGAACGCGCAGGCGGGCGCGGGGCTGCACGCGGCGGCGGGCCTGCCGAGCACCGCGCGGGACGCGGGCCTGCTGGACGCGTACTTCCTGGGTGTGGCGGTGTCGTTGTTGGCGCTGCCCGCGGACGCGTTGGGCGCGGTGGGCCTGGACGACGCCCGCGCGGTGGGCCTGGGCCTGTTCCGCGCGACGGTGCCGGGACGCTCAGGCGGCGGGGACGAGCCGGCGCACGGCGGTGGCGACGAGCCCGGTGGCCGGGGTGGGGGCCGCGCCGCAACTGGCGGGCCGGGAGGCCGGTAGGTCGCGGCTGTCGACGGTGACGTGCCAGGCGCTGCCGTCGGCGTGGTGGACGGTGTCGCCGTGCACGGTGAGCACGTCGCGGTGTTCGCCGGTGAGGTCGCGGACGGCGAGTTCGGCGACCTGGCCGTGCGGCGGGTGGGTGGAGCGGCCCCGGCACCGCTCGGTGACGACGTGGCCTCGGGCGGCGTGGTCGAGCAGCCGGGCGGCGAAGTCGGTGTCGAGGCGGCCGTAGGTGTAGCCGGTGGGCAGCAGCACGCCGGTGGGCGCGAAGCGGTGCCCGCCGGTGTGGGTGCACTCCCACACGGTGTCGGGTCGGGCGGCGGCGAGGGCTTCGGCCAGTGGCCGGCCGCGCAGGGCGCAGCACACGTCGCGGCGGCTGTTGGCGCACACGAGCAGCAGCGGCCCGGTGACCGGTGTGCCGAGCCCGGTGGGAACGCCCGCGGCGAGGGCGGCGAAGTCGAGGTCGAGCAGGGCCGCGGGGTCGGCGAGGTCGGTCTGCTCCAGCCGCGGCCGGCCGGGGGTGGTGGCGGCGAGGTAGACGCGCCGCGGCGCGTCGTGGTGGGTGTCGGCGTGGCGGCCGGGCCGGCGGATGAGCAGGACGCGGACGCCGGTGTCGGCGGCGCGGCGGGCCAGTTCGGCGCCGAGCGCGGGGTCGAGGCGGCTCTGGGTGAGCGCGTCGCGTCCCCAGGGCCCGGGTTGTTCGAGGCAGATCCAGGCGGCGGCGGTCGCGGCGGTGCCCGCCTGGGGTTCCTCGAGGTCCGCGGAGATCGCGGCGCAACGCGGCTCGGTCACGCCTTCAGAGTGCCCTGGCACGGCCGTTCGAGTGACACCGGGGTACGGGTTCACGCGTTCGGGCGGCTCGTGGTCGCGGTGGGTATGCCGTGTTCGCGACGGGTGGACGCCGTCCGGGCCGGTCGGGACGTAGGTTCGGGGTCATGGTGATCACGGGTGAGGCGGCGGGGGTGCGGTTCGTGGCGACGCCGCCGGTGCGGGGCGGTCGGCGATTGGTGGTCGTGTGGCACCTGATGGGCGAGCCGGGCACGCCGGAGGCGATGGCCGAGGCGCTGCCGCTGACGGGGGTGGACGCCTGGCGGCTGTACGCGGCGCTGCCGGCGTGGGGCGAAGGCCCGGACCAGGTGGTCGACGGGTACTCGGCGATGGTGGAGTCGGGGGTGGCCGCGATGCCCGCCCTGGTCGCGGCGGCGCGGACGGAGTTCGGCTGCGACGACGGGCCGGTGGACCTGGTCGGCGGTTCGGCGGGCGGGCACATCGCGTTGACGACGGCGCTGCGGCGCGTGGTGCCGGTGCGGCGGGTGGCGGTGGTGAACCCGGCGGTGCGGGTGCAGGCGGTGGTGGAGGCGTCGACCGAGGTGGGCGCCCTGGACTCCTACACCTGGACGGACGCGGCACGGGCGGCGGTGGAGCCGTTGGACGTGCTCGCGCGGGCCGGGGAGCTCGACGTGCCGCTGCTGGTGGTGCGCGGCGAGCAGGAGTACCCGGCGTTCCGGCCGGTGCAGGCGCGGTTGTGCGCCGCCGTGCCGGGCGCGCGCCTGGTGGACGTGCCGGGATTGGCGCACATGCTGGTGACCGCGCAGGACGTGGTGGACGCGGAGGTGACGGCGTGGCTGGCCTGATCGTGGTGACGGGCGGGAGCCGGGGCATCGGCGCGGCGGTGGTGCGCCGGGTGGCCGCCGACGGGCACCGGGTGGTGATCGGCTACCGGACCTCGACGGAACAGGCCGAGGCGTTGGCGCGGGAGGTCGGCGGCGTCGCCGTGCGGGCGGAGGTGTCCGACGAGGCGGACGTGGACGCCCTGTTCGACGCCACCGCGGCGCTCGGGCAGGTGACGGGCGTGGTCGTCAACGCCGGGATCACCAGCCCCGTGGGTCC
Source organism: Saccharothrix luteola (assembly GCF_020859565.1). GTDB lineage: Bacteria > Actinomycetota > Actinomycetes > Mycobacteriales > Pseudonocardiaceae > Actinosynnema > Actinosynnema luteola. Next base: position 57,941 of record NZ_JAJHUO010000011.1, read on the forward strand.
GCTGGCGCAGCTGCGGACCGAGGACCTGCGCCGGGTGGTCGACGTCAACGTGGTGGGCGCCTTGTTGTGCGCGCGGCGGGCGGCACGGGACCTGGTGGCGGGCGGGTCGATCGTGTCGCTGTCCTCGGCCGCGGCCACGGTGGGCTCGCCGGGCGAGTACGTGCACTACGCGGCGACCAAGGCGGCGGTGGACGCGATGACCGTGGGGCTGGCCAAGGAACTGGGGCCGCGGGGGATCCGGGTGAACGCGGTGGCCGCGGGCACGGTCCGCACGGAGATCCACGAGCTGTCCGGGGTGCCGGACCGTCCCGACCGGGTGGCGTCGGCGATCCCGTTGGGCCGGCCCGGCGAACCCGAGGAGATCGCGGAGGCGGTGGCCTGGCTGTTGAGCGACGCGGCGTCGTTCACCACCGGCGCGGTGCTGCGGGTCGCCGGAGGGCTGTGAGCACGTGTCCAACCACCGACGAGCACGCGGACAACCACCGACAGGCCGGCCCGCACGCGGCCCTACCATCACGGCATGGTGCGACCGCCGCTCAGCCAGTCCGAGTCGTCCGAGGCGGTCGGGTCGTCGAGGGACGCGCTGTCCCGGGCGCCCCGAAGGGCGTCATCCCGGTGATCAGCGGCCCGGTGGAGGACTTCGTCCGCTCGGTCACGAGTGCGCGACCGGTCCCGTTGACCCCGGACATCGTGCTGCGCACCGCCGACGACGTGATCGCCCTGTGGGAACGCACCGGCTCGCCGGAGCCACCATTCTGGGCGTTCCCCTGGGCGGGAGGCCAGGCGCTGGCCCGGCACGTGCTCGACCACCCGGAGCTCGTCGCGGGCCGCCGGGTGCTGGACCTGGCGTCGGGCTCCGGGCTGGTGGCGGTCGCGGCGGCCCGCGCGGGCGGCCTGGTCACGGCCAACGACATCGACCCCGTCGCGGTGGCGGCGATCGACCTCAACGCCCGCGCCAACGACGTCACCGTCACCATCGCCGCCGGCGACCTGCTCGACACCGACCCCGAGGTCGACGTGCTGCTGGCCGGCGACGTCTTCTACGACCGCGACATGGCCGCCCGGGTCGAGCCGTTCCTGCTGGCCGCGCACCGCCGCGGCGCCCTGGTGCTGGTGGGCGACCCGCAACGGTCGTTCCTGCCGCGCGGCTGGACCCTCGTCGACGCCTTCCCGGTGCCGGTGCCACCGGACCTGGAAGGCGTCGCGGTCAGGACGACCAGCGTCTGGCGCCTCTAGCGGACCTTCGACGGGCCGGAGGCTGCTCGAACCACCCCGTCGGACGGTTCACCGGACCTTCGGCCCCGGGCAACCCACCGCCCGTCACGACGTGGCCCGGGGAAGGGAGTCCGAAGCACCTCGCGAACGACCTGGCACAGCCGGAATAGGACGGACCTGATCCAGCATCGGACGTGGTCCGGGTCGAGCACAGGCGCTCAGCGCCGCGCGAACCGGTCCGTCGCGGCCAGCACCGCCTCCGCCATCCCCGGGTCCGACACCGCGTGCGACGCGCCCCGCACCACCACCAGCTCCGCGTCCGGCCACGTCCGGGCCAGCTCCCACGCCGTCCACAGCGGGCCCTGCAGGTCCAACCGACCGTGCACCAGGATCGCCGGGATGCCGTGCAACCGCTCCACGTCCCGCAGCACCTGACCGTCCTCCAACCACACCTTGTGGCTGAAGTAGTGCGCGCACAACCGCGCGAACGCCATCCGCCACGCCGGGTCCGCCATCCGCGGCCCCGGCCGGTAATCCGGATCCAGCGACACGATCGAGGACTCCCAGTCCGTCCAGTCCGTCGCCGCCTTCTCCCGCACCGCCGGATCCGGGTCGTTCAGCAACGCGTGGTACGCCGCCACCAGGTCCGTGGCGCCCTCGCCCGCGCCGTCGCGGAACCTCGACCACTGCTCCGGGAACAGCATGCCCAGCCCGTGGTAGAGCCAGTCCAGCTCGGCGTACCGGCCCGACGTGATCGCGACCAGCACGATGTCCGTCACCCGGTGCGGGAACAGCTGCGCGTACCGCAGGCCGAGCGTCGAACCCCACGACCCGCCGAACACCATCCACCGCTCGACGCCCAAGTGCTCCCGCAACCGCTCGATGTCGGCCACCAGGTGCGCCGTCGTGTTCACCGACAGGTCCGTCGCGTACGCGCTCGCGTGCGGCCGACTGCGGCCACTGCCGCGCTGGTCCAGCAGCACGATCCGGTACGCCTCCGGGTCGAACTGCCGACGCATGCCGGGGGAGCAGCCCGTGCCCGGCCCACCGTGCAGGCACACCACCGGCTTGCCCTCCGGGTTGCCGCACACCTCCCAGTACACGAGGTTGCCGTCGCCGACGTCCAACATCCCGTGCTCGTACGGCTCGATCTCCGGGTACATCCACCCCTCCTCACAGATACAACAGCGCTGTTACATTAGGGGAGTGGACCACGCACCCGCCGGCGAATACCTCGGCACCCGCCTCCGCCACCTGCTCGACCTCCTCGAAGGAGACGTCGCCCGCGTCTACACCGACCTCGGCCTACCGGGCTTCCGCCCCCGCTACACCCCGGTCATCCGCCTGGTCCACACCAGAGGACCGCTGTCCATCCGCGACCTCGCCGACACCATCGGCGTCACCCACTCCGCCATCAGCCAGACCGTCAACCAGATGCGCCGCGACGGCCTCGTCGACCTCCACCCCGGCGACGACGCCCGCAGGCGCATCGTCCACCTCACCGACCACGCCCGCGCCATCCTCCCCACCCTCGACGCCGAGTGGAACGCCACCACCGCCGCCGCCCGCGACCTCGACGCCGACCTGCCCTACCCCCTCACCGACCTCGTCGCCGCCGCCCTGCGGGCACTGGGGGAGAAGTCCATGAAAGACCGCATCCACGACCGGATGTGACCATCCCGGGAACCAACCGCGGGAGCGCCCTCACCGCACCGCGTTCCCCGCCACCAACTCCGCACCCAACCGCGCCAACTCCGCCCGCACCTCCTCCGACTCCACCACCTCCACCAACGCACCCCACCCCGCCAACACCTGCGCGATCATCAACGGAGTAGTCGCCGACAACCGCAACCGCACCCGACCACCCACCTCCTCCACCACCTCGCAATGCCGCCCGAACTGATCACCCAACACGTGCGCGAACCGCGACTCCACCGACACCACCGCCGACACCGACGACCGCCGCCGCTCCACCTCCGACACCACCCGCTCCCACGCCACCGACAAGTCGAACCCCTCCGGCCGCACGAACACCTCATCCGTCACCCGCGCCGACACCACCCGATCCACCCGGAACGTCCGCTCACCCGCACCCGTACCCGCCACCAAGTACCAAACCTCGTCCTTGTCCACCAACCCCCACGGCTCCACCACCCGCTCCGACCGCACCCGCCCACGCCCCTCGTACACCAACACCACCCGCCGACGCCCCACCACCGCCTCCTGCAACACACCCACCAACCCCGGCCGCTCCCGACCGACACCACCCCACCCCGCCACATCCACCACCACCGCGTCCGCCGCCGCCTGCGCACCCTCCCGGAACGTCTCCGGCAACGCCCGCACCAACTTCCGCAACGCCGCCCGCACCTCAGGCGACCCCGACGCCGCAGGCCCTACCAACAAGAACAACGCCCGTGCCTCCGACGACGTCAACCCGCTCAGATCCGTCCGCGCACGCCCCACCAACCGCCAACCACCACCACGCCCCGGCTGCGGGTACACCGGCACACCCGCCGACGACAACGCCTCCAGATCCCGCCGCGCCGTCGCCACCGACACCTCCAGCTCACCGGCCAACTCCGCCGCCGTCACCCGCCCCCGCGCCTGCATCAACAACAGGACAGCCACCAACCGGTCCGCACGCATGAACCCAGTCTCGCCCGAAAAGTGCTCACTCGGTGAGCACTTCGACCGCCAAAGTAGGGGACAAGCGACCACCGAACGAACAGGAACCACCATGCTCCGCGGACTCACCACCACCAGCTTCTTCGCCGACGACCTCGACGCCGCCGCCACCTGGTACACCGAGTTCTTCGGCATCGAGCCCTACTTCACCGTCCCCGGCGGCTACATCGAATTCCGCATCGGCGACTACGAACACGAGTTCGGCATCGTCAAGAGCGACTACGCACCCCACGACACCCGCACCGCCCCCGCCGGCGCCATCACCTACTGGGCCGTCGACGACCTCCACGCCACCCTCGACCGCCTCACCGAACTCGGCGCCACACCCCACGACGACCCCAAGGTCCGCGGCGAGGGCTACGTCACCGCCAGCGTCCTCGACCCCTTCGGCAACGTCCTCGGCATCATGGCCAACGCCCACTACCACGACATCCTCGACCGCCTGACCACCACCCGAACCGCCTGAACCGACACCGAAGCGCGGGGGCTGTATCGGTTCCGCGAACCCGATACAGTCCGCTCCTTCCCAGCGCCCGCACCACCAGCGCCCCAAGGAGCCCGGATGCCGCCGCGGATCTCCGTCGTGATCCCCACCTACAACCGCGCCGAACTCCTCCGCCGCACCCTCGACAGCCTCACCGACCAAACCCTCCCGCCCGACGACTACGAAGTCATCGTCGCCGACGACGGCTCGAACGACCACACCGCCGACGTCGTCAAGACCTTCCACGACCGCCTCCACCTGCACTACCACCACCAACCCGACCTCGGCCGCCGCGTCGCACACGCCCGCAACGCCGGCGCCCGCCACGCCACCGCGCCCGTCCTCGCCTTCCTCGACTGCGGCACCCTCGCCGGACCCGACCTCACCCGCGCGCACGCCGACGCCCACACCGCACACCCCACCCTCAACCTCGGCTACGTCCACGGCTACCGCCCCTGGGACCCCACACCCGGCCTCGCCGAAGCCATCGCCACCGGAACCCCGAAGCAGGTCCACCACGACTTCCAAGACCACCCCGGCTTCCGCGACATCCGCCACGAACCCCTCGCCGCCGTCGACTTCCAACCCGACCGGCTCGCCTTCCCCTGGCTCTTCGCCTGGGGCATGAACCTCTCCGTGCGCAGCACCGACTTCGACGCCGTCGGCGGCTTCGACGAACGCTTCGTCACCTGGGGCACCGAAGACATCGAACTCGGCTACCGCCTGCGCCGACACGGCCTCGCCACCCACTTCGACCTGAGCGCCTGGGCCGTCGAACCACCACACGAACGCGACACGGGGGAGATGCTCGCCAGCGCCAAGCGCACCATGCGGCAATTCCTCGACAAGACCCACGAGCCGGACGTCGAACTCGTCTGGGCCTCCCTGGAACGCGACGACCCGCTCATCGCCGAAGCCGAGCACCGCACCCTGACCACCTGGACCGACCAGGCCCGCGACCTCGACGTTCGAACGGAGATCGACCAGCACACCGCCGACGCCGGGGGACCGGTGTGCGTCGTCGGCTGCGGCGACGACATCCCGGACACCCTGCCCGAGGGCAGCGTCCTGATCGACTTCGACGCCGAACTCCTGGCGAAGGCCGGCGGCACGCACGCGCGACACCACGCGATCGGCCTGCAGATCCCGCTGCCGGACAACGCGGTGCAACGCGTCGTCGTCACCTCACGGCTCGACGGCATGTGGCGCACGTGGGGCGACACCATCACCGCGGAGGCCAGGCGCGTGGGCAGGGAAGCGCCCCGGACGCTCCCCGAACGTTCTACTTAACATAATGTAGATTATCGGCGTTACGGACAGCCTGGTCGGCAGGGGTCACGGACGCCGCGAGCCGCAGGTCGGCCACACCGGTGCGACGCGACGTTCACGCGTGACGTTCGCCCGCTCGCCGTCTCACGAACCGTCGTTGCCGCTGTCCGTCCGCACCGTCGTTCATCGGGACGACGCGGCCCACGACCTACCGGTGGGAGCCCCCAGGTCGGGAAGGCCGGGACAGCAAAGTCGAGACAGCACCGAGTCGCCGGTGAGCCTGTCACCGTAGAAACGTCACAGTGACGGATCGCGGGTGGTGTCAGTGGATGTCGGACCAACGCGCATGCCGGGCGCACGTCGGCAGTTGATCATCGAGGCGGGCCGTCAGGGGTCCTCGGCGGGAACCCCGGTCCGGCTCGCCGGGCTCCCTGGACGCACGGCATCACGGTCGCGCGCATCGCACGCAAATGTGCGTTCCAGGGGCGGATCGGGCCGTCGACGAAGCCTTCGAGAGTGGCATCCCCCAGCCGGGGCCCGAACCCCTTCCGGATCCCCTTTTGATGGATAATCCCCATTATCCATCAGTCATGGGATTCTCCGTCGGTTGCCGGCACGAGCTGCGGATCTTGCGGCCCCTGATGTCGACCTGGACGCCCGGATCACCACCGCTCCACTGCACGAAGGGCTTCGCCGCCTGGGCCGACCACAGCCGTCACCTGCCCCGTTGAAGCGTCCCCGCGGGTAGCCCCCTCCCCCGAGGAAGACGGCGTGGCCCTCCCCTACCACGACACCTATTACGACGACTCTCCCGCACGCCGGCGGTACTGCTGCTCGCCGTCCCGGTCCCGGACGGCGAGCCCTTTCGCGCGGAGCTCGTCGAGTGCTTCGGCCGCGGCGCCGGCCTTCTTGTCGGTGAGGGCGCGGTGGCGGGTGCGGAGCAGGGTGTGGGTGGCCGGGTCGAGGTCGGGTGTGCCGTCGATCCAGCGGGTGAACTCGGTTTCGTGCGGGTCGGTCGTGCCGTGCCAGGGGTAGCGGAACCGTTCGAACGCCTCGCGCAGTGCTCTGGTCGGGAGGTCGGTGGCCCGGACTCGGGCGAGTTCGCCCGTGTCGTGGTCCAGGACGACGAGGTCCCGGCCGTCGGTGAAGACGGCGTTGGTCCGGTCGCGCAGCCGAGTGCGGTGCCGCCGGGTCGGAGGAGCCAGAGCCAGGTGGCGGGCATGGTGACGGTGGCGGTGTCGTGGTCGGTGGTTGTCCCCATCAGGTGTCCTCCGGGTCCGGCGGTGGTGGTGCGAGGTAGTGGGTGACGGTGCGGTGGAGTGCGGGGCGGGGGTCGTGGGCGGGGTCGGCGTTGAGGAAGACGGCGTCGACGATCGCGAGGAGCCAGCGGGCGGTGTGGTCGGGGTCGAGGGCGGGGTCGACGGTTCCGTCCTGGATGCCGCGGGTGATGAGGTGTGCGAGTCCTTCGTGGAGGATGCGGGCGTTGCGGGCGACGATGTCGACGAGTTCGGGGTCGCGGCCTGCTTGGCGGAGGAGTTCGACGAGCAGGCCGGGTGCGCTGGGGTCTTGGGCGTCGGCGGCGAGTTCGGTGACGAGTGCGGTGATGGCGGTGACGGGGTGCGGGGTGTGGGTGTGGCGGGCGACGAGGTCTTGGGATCGGGGTAGGTCGCGTTCGAAGACGGAGCGGAAGACGGCTTGTTTGTCGGGGAAGTAGTAGAAGACGGTGGCGGGGCTGAGTCCGGCGGCGCGGGCGATCTGGGCGACGGTGGTCTGGTCGAAGCCGTGGGCTGCGAAGAGGCGGGCGGCGGCGAGGGTGATGGCTTGTCGGCGTTGGGCGACCTGTTGGGTGTCGACGGTGCGTGCCACGGCGCGCCCTTTCATTGACTGATCGGTCAATCGAACTATCCTCCGGGGGCGGTCCCCCGGTTTTGTCGGTGGTGTTTGGTAGGAAGATCGACATGCTGGTGCTTGCCGCTCAGGAGTCGTTCTTCCTCGCTCGTCGGCCGCGGAAGGATTCGCCGCACACGACGGCGGCGTACCGGCGCGACCTGGCGGGTGTCACGGCGTTGTTGTCGGAGGTGACGGGTACTCCCCCGGAGTCGCTGGTGATGGCGGAGTTGACGGCGCGGAACCTGCGTGAGGCGTTCGGGGTGTTCGCGGACTCGCACGCGAAGTCGTCGGTGTTGCGGGCGTGGTCGACGTGGAACCAGTTCCTGACGTTCTGCGTGGCGGAGGAGTTGGTGGCGGGCAATCCGATGGGTGCGGTGGCGCGGCCGAAGACCCCTCCCCTGGTGCCGAAGCCGTTGCGGGGTGAGGACACGCCGGAGCGGTTGTTGGCGGCGGCGGCGGAGGGTGCGCGTCAGGCTCGTGATCCGTGGCCGGAGCGGGATGTGCTGGTGTTGGCGTTGGGGTTGGTGGCGGGGTTGCGGTCGGCGGAGATGCGGACGTTGACGCACGGGTCGGTGGTGGGTCGGCCGGGTGAGCGGCGGCTGCACGTGGCGGGGAAGGGCAATCGGGATCGGTCGGTGCCGATCGAGCCGGCGATGGACCGGATCATCGAGCAGTACGTGGTGTCGTGTCGGCGGCGTTTTCCGCGGGGGCGGTTCGATCGGGGGTCGGCGTTGTTGCGTGATCGGCATGGCGAGCCGATCGGGCGTGGTGGGTTGGAGTACTTGGTGCGGTCGTGCTTCCGGTGGGCGGGGTTGCACGACCGGGTGCCGTCGGGGGCGAACCTGCACGCGTTGCGGCACACGTTCGCGACGCGGTTGGCGGAGGACGGCGCGACGGCGTCGGAGATCATGGCGTTGTTGGGGCACGCGTCGTTGGCGACGTCGCAGAACTACATCGAGGCGACGGCGCGGGAGCGGCGGGCGGCGGTGGCGGGCAATCGGACGTACGCGTCGTTGGCGCGGTTGCCGCGCGGGGAGTAGGTGTTCGAGCCGGGTGGGGCCGTCGGGTCGACCGTCGCGGGTGCTCGGCGGCGTCCGCTCTCCACGTCCGGATCGCTGGGAGGTGGAGAGCGGACGCCGCCCGCGTTCGAGGCGGGGATCAGGGCTTCGTTCTGGCCGAAGTAGCGCCGGGCACGGATGTTCGGGACGTTGTCGAGGTTGCCGGGGTCGCGCCACTCCAGGACGAGCGGGTAGTAGTCGCCCGGCACGTCGGTTCCCCACGGGACGAGGCATCCGCCGAAGGCCCTGTTCCACAGCATCACCCAGCCGTTCTTGCCCCTTGCGTCCCGGCGACTTTCCACTCCGGTGCAGTCGCCCAGGTCGATCCAGCCCGCAGAACGAGCGACGAGGCAGTTGCCGGACACGGCGTGTTCCAGCTGGAGGTTGTCGGCCCCGTCGCCGTCCAGGCACCAGCCCGGGTTTCCGACGTTCTCGTAGTGGGTGTCCCGGAGGTGGCGGACGCCGGGGTGGGGCCGGCTGTCGTCGTCAACGCCGCGGCCAGGACCGCGGTGACCACCAGCCGCCCGAGTTTTCCGATTCGCGACGTTCTGATCATTCGCTTCTCCGTTCTCCACCGGCGACGGGTCGGCGCGTCCGCCCGGACATCTCCACCACGAGTGCGTCGAGCCGGGCTTCCAGCCTGACTTTGGGTGTGGAAGTGGTGACTGCGTGTGCCACCCTGACAGCTCAGTCGCTGGTCGGGGCCGTGTGGGTGACGTCGGTCGGGACCGGTGAGGCCGCGTGTTCGGCAGTCGCGGGTCCCCGCTGTCGTCACGGTGAGTGATGCCCGGGTGCGTATCGGCTCCAGGTCGTGCCGGTCTGCTCGGGAACGTGCTGCCGGGTAGTCCGTGCGGGTGACTTGGGTGAGTCGATGTTCGCACAGGTGTACGCAGGGGTCATGAGGGCTGTGTGGCGTGGTTCGGTGTCGTTCGGGTTGGTGGTGTTCCCGGTGCGGTTGTTCGGGGCCGCGCGGGATCGTGGTGTGCGGTTCCACGAGGTGCACCGGCTGGATGGTGGGCGGGTGCGGCATCGGCGGGTGTGTTCGGTGTGCGGTGCGGGGGTGGAGTTGTCGGAGGTGGCGAAGGGGTTCGTGTTGCCGGATGGTCGGTTGGTGATGGTGGAGGCGGAGGATTTGGCGGGGTTGTCGGCGGGGGTGGAGCCGGCGATCGAGGTGGTGCAGTTCGTGGGTGCGGACGAGGTGGATCCGGTGTTGTGGGGTCGGTCGTACTTCGTGGAGCCGGAGCGGGTGGCGGTGGGGTCGTACGTGGTGTTGCGGGATGTGTTGGTGCGGTTGTCGCGGGTGGCGGTGGTGCGGGCGGGTATGAGGGGTCGGGAGGTGTTGGGTGTGCTGCGGCCTCGGGGTGGGGGTTTGGTGTTGCAGACGTTGGTGTGGCCGGAGTGGGTGCGGGAGCCGGATTCGGATTTCTCGGGTGTGGTGTCGGGTGGTGCGGAGTTGGCGGTGGCGGAGTCGTTGGTGGAGTCGATGACGGCGCCGTTCGACGGGTCGGTGTTCTCCGACGGGTACGGGGAGCGGTTGGAGGGGTTGATCGAGGCGAAGGCGGCGGGTGCGGCGGAGGTGCCGGTGGCGCGGGGGCCGGAGGAGACGGGTGGTGGGGTGGATCTGTTGGGTGCGCTGCGGCGGAGTGTGGAGCGGGTGCGGTCGGGGCGGTCGCGGCGGGAGGGTGGTTGAGGGTTGCGGTGTTTGGTCGCGGAGCCCGCTGATTGTTAGCCCGTTCGAGTGACGCCCTGGTGCGGATCGCGCTGTTCGCGGGTAGTCACGTGGCATGAGGTCCGTGTGGCGTGGCGCGATTTCCTTCGGGTTGGTGACGATCGGTGTCCGGTTGTACACGGCCACGGAGGAGCACGACGTCCGGTTCCACCAGGTGCACCGTGAGGACGGTGGGCGGGTCCGCTACAAGCGGGTGTGCCAGGTGTGCGGCGAGGAGGTCGCCTACGCCGACATCTCGAAGGGGTACGAGCTGGACGACGGTCGGGTCGTGGTGATGGAGGCGGAGGACTTCGACAAGTTGCCGGTGAACACCGATCGGGCGATCGAGGTGTTGGAGTTCGTGCCGGTGGAGGAAGTGGATCCGATCTATCTCCAGAAGTCGTACTACCTGGAGCCGGACAAGGCGGCGACGCGTCCTTACGTGTTGTTGCGGACGGCGTTGGAGCGCAGTGGGCAGTTGGCGGTGGTGAAGATCGCGATTCGTCAGCGGGAGACGTTGGCGTTGTTGCGGGCGCGGGACGACCTGTTGGTGATGCACACGATGTTGTGGCCGGACGAGGTGCGCAAGCCGGAGTTCGAGTTCTTGGACGCGGACGTGGAGGTCCGGCCGCAGGAGTTGAAGATGGCGTCGTCGTTGGTGGAGAGCATGGCGGGGTCGTTCGACCCGGGTGATTTCTCGGATGACTACACGGTGGCGTTGGAGAAGGTGATCGAGGCGAAGGCGGAGGGTGCGGAGTTGCCGGAGCGGCCGGAGGTGGAGGAGGCCGGTGAGGTGATCGACCTGATGACGGCGTTGGAGCGGAGCGTGGAGCAGGCGAAGTCGGCGCGGGGTGGGCGGTCGGCGGCGCGGAAGCCGGCGGCGAAGAAGTCCGCGTCGGGGTCGTCGGGTTCGGGGGCGCGGAAGGCTCCGGCGAAGAAGAAGGCGAAGCCCGCCTGAGGGCGTGGCGGCGGGGATGGGTGGGGATCTTTCGGAGTACCGGCGCAAGCGGGATGCGGGGCGGACGCCGGAGCCGGTGCCGGGTGACGATGCGGTGGTGCCCCGCGGTGGTGACGACACGTTCGTGATCCAGGAGCACCACGCGTCGCGGCTGCACTGGGACGTGCGGTTGGAGCGGGGTGGGGTGTTGGTCTCGTGGGCGGTGCCGAAGGGGTTGCCGCCGGAGCCGGGGACGATCCGGTTGGCGGTGCGGACCGAGGATCACCCGTTGGAGTACGCGTCGTTCTCGGGGGTGATCCCGAAGGGCGAGTACGGCGCGGGTGAGATGGTGATCTGGGATCGGGGTCGGTACGAGACGGTGAAGTGGTCCGACCGCGAGGTGGACGTGGTGTTGCACGGTTCGCGGGTGGAGGGCGAGTTCGTGTTCTTCCGCCGTGAGTCGGGCGGCGGGGCGGACGGGGCGGGCAAGGACTGGATGGTGCGGCGGCGGCACGAGGCGGCGCGCCCGGATTGGGCGCCGTTGCCGGAGTCGCTGTCCCCCATGTTGGCGACGCCCGCGGCGGAGTTGCCGGGGCCGGCGGCGAAGTGGGCGTTCGAGTTCAAGTGGGACGGGGTGCGGGCGATCGCCCGGGTCGAGGGTGGTCGGGTGCGGTTGACGAGCCGGTTGGGCAACGACGTGACGTCGACGTATCCGGAGTTGCAGGGGTTGGGTGCGCAGTTGGGTGTCACGCAGGTGTTGTTGGACGGCGAGATCGTGGCGTTGGAGGGTGGGCGGCCGAGTTTCGGGGCGTTGCAGCAGCGGATGCACGCCTCGGCGGCGCAGGCGCGGCGGTTGGTGGCGGGGACGCCGGTGACGTTCCTGGTGTTCGACGTGTTGCACCTGGACGGCTCCCCCACGCTGGAGTTGCCGTACGCGCGGCGTCGTGAGCTGTTGGAGGGGTTGGGGTTGGCGGGGGCCCATTGGTTGACGCCGAAGGCGTTCCCGGGTCAGGGGGCGGCGGTGTTGGCGGCGAGCCGGGAGCAGGGGTTGGAGGGGGTGGTGGCGAAGCGGCTGGATTCGCGGTACGTGCCGGGTCGGCGGTCGCCGCAGTGGGTGAAGGTGACGGCGGTGGCGACGCAGGAGGTGGTGATCGGGGGGTGGCGGCCGGGTGAGGGCAAGCGCAAGGGCGTGGTGGGGTCGTTGCTGCTGGGCATCCCGGACGGGCGGGGCGGGTTGGTGTTCGCGGGGTCGGTGGGCACGGGGTTCGACCAGGCGGAGTTGGAGCGGTTGACGGCGCGGTTGTCGGCGTCGGGGGTGGCGGGGTCGCCGTTCACGTCGGAGGTGCCGCGGGAGCGGGCGCGGGGTGCGCGGTGGGTGCGTCCGGAGTTGGTGGGTGAGGTGGCGTACCGGCAGTGGACGGCGGACGGTCGGTTGCGGTTCCCGACGTGGCGGGGGTTGCGGCCGGACCGGCTGCCCGGGGAGGTGCGTCGTGGTGACGGGTGAGGCGGTGGTGCGGGTGGAGGGTCGTCGGTTGAAGCTGACGAACCTGGACAAGGTGCTGTACCCGGAGGTGGGGTTCACCAAGGCCGAGGTGATCGACTACTACACGCGGATCGCGCCGGTGTTGTTGCCGCACGTGGCGGGCCGGCCGATGACGGTGCGGCGGTATCCGGACGGGGTGGACGGGAAGTCGTTCTTCGAGAAGAACGCGCCGTCGCACGCGCCGGAGTGGGTGCGGACGGTGCGGGTGGGGACGCCGGGGTCGTCGCGGGGCGCGGAGTACGCGGACTTCGTGGTGGTGGACGACCTGGCGACGGTGGTGTGGTTGGCGAACCTGGCGGCGTTGGAGCTGCACGTGCCGCAGTGGGCGGTGGGTGCGCGGGGTGGGCGGCACTCCCCCGATCTGCTGGTGTTCGACCTGGATCCGGGTGAGCCGGCGACGGTGGTGCAGTGCTGTCGGGTGGCGTGCCGGGTGCGGGAGGTGCTGGAGGGTGACGGGTTGGTGCCGGTGGTGAAGACGTCGGGGTCGAAGGGGTTGCAGGTGTACGCGGCGGTGTCGGTGTCGTCGGCGGAGCGGACGTCGGAGTACGCGAAGGGTGTGGCGCAGCGGTTGGCGCGGGAGTGGCCGGAGGAGGTGGTGTGGCGGATGGCGAAGGCGCAGCGGACGGGGAAGGTGTTGATCGACTGGTCGCAGAACAACCCGGCGAAGACGACGGTGGCGCCGTACTCGCTGCGCGCCCGGCCGCGGCCGTCGGTGTCGACGCCGGTGTCGTGGGACGAGGTGGAGGCGTGCCGGGTGGTGGAGGACCTGGTGTTCCTGGCCGACGAGGTGCGGGAGCGGGTGGACGAGGGGGGTGACCTGTTCGCGGTGGGTGAGCCGTCGCCTCTCCCCCGCTGACCACTCGGCCCGGCCCGGTGCGGGAGGATCCGCGGGTGCGGTTCGGGGTGTTGGGTCCGATGGTGGTGCGGCGTGCGGACGGGACGGAGGTCCGGGTCGGTGGGCCGCGGTTGCGGGCGTTGTTGGCGGTGTTGGTGGTGGACGCGGGCCGGGTGGTGGGTGTCGACCGGCTGAGCGAGGCCCTGTACGGGCCGTGTCCGCCGGCGGGGGTGGGCAACGCGATCCAGTCGCAGGTGTCGCGGCTGCGGTCGGTGCTCGACGTGGAGGTGGAGCGGTCGGCGGCCGGGTACCGGCTGGTGGTGGATCCGGGTGAGGTGGACGCGCTGCGGTTCGAGGAGCTGGTGGCGCGGGGGTTGCCGGGTGAGGCGCTGGCGCTGTGGCGTGGTCCGGCGTTGCGGGACGTGGGTGACGCGCCGTTCGCGGCGGTGTGCGCGGCGCGGTGGGAGGAGTTGCGGCTGCGGGCGGTGGAGGACCACGAGGGCGCGTCGGTGGGGTTGTTGCGGGAGTTGGTGGCGGCGCACCCGACGCGGGAGCGGTTGGTGGCGCGGTTGGTGCGGGTACTGCACCGGGAGGGGCGGCAGGCGGAGGCGTTGGGGCTGTTCGAGCGGACGCGCCGGTTGTTGGCCGAGGAGCTGGGCGCGGACCCCTCCCCCGGGTTGCTGGCGGCGCACGGCGAGGTGGTGCGGGGTGAGGGGCCGGTGGCGCGGCGGGTGTTGCCGGCGCAGTTGACGAGTTTCGTGGGCCGTGAGGAGGAGGTGCGGCTGGTCGGGGCGGCGTTGGGGGCGTCGCGGTTGGTGACGTTGACGGGTCCGGGTGGTGCGGGCAAGACGCGGTTGGCGGTGGAGGCCGCGGCCCGGGAGCCGGGTGAGGTGTTCTTCGTCGACCTGGCGCCGTTGGCGGTGGGCGGGGACGTGCCGCGGGCGGTGGTGTCGGCGTTGGGGTTGCGGGAGGACGGGATGCGGCCGGTGACGGCGCCGGTGGCGCGGTTGGTGGCGGCGTTGCGGGACCGGCCGGTGCTGGTGGTGTTGGACAACTGCGAGCACGTGGTGGACGACGCGGCGGCGTTGGCGGCCGGGTTGTTGGTGCGGTGCGCGGGGTTGCGGGTGTTGGCGACGTCGCGGGAGGCGTTGGGGGTGACCGGGGAGGTGGTGCGGCCGGTGCCGCCGTTGGAGTCGGGTGGGGTGGGTTCGGCGGCGGTGCGGTTGTTCGCGGACCGGGCGGTGGCGGTGAACCCGTCGTTCCGGCTGGACCCGGGTGCGGCGGAGCTGGTGGTGGGGATCTGCCGGGCGTTGGACGGGTTGCCGTTGGCGATCGAGCTGGCGGCGGCGCGGGTGCGGTCGTTGCCGGTGGCGGAGGTCGCGGCGCGGTTGGGCGACCGGTTCCGGTTGTTGTCGCGGGGCAGTCGGGCGGCGGTGGCGCGGCATCGGACGTTGCACGCGGTGGTGGAGTGGAGTTGGGGGTTGCTGGATGACGACGAGCGGGTGGTGGCGCGGCGGTTGACGGTGTTGCGGGGCGGGGCGACGTTGGCCGCCGCAGCGGCGGTGTGCGGGGTGGCGGGGGTGGACGAGGTGTTGCCGTCGTTGGCGGACAAGTCGTTGGTGGAGGTGTCCGGGGACCGGTACCGGATGTCGGAGACGATCCGGGCGTTCTGCGCGGCCCGGTTGGCGGAGTCGGGTGAGGAGCAGGGGGTGTTGCGGGCGCACGCGGAGCACTTCGCGCAGGTGGCGGCCGAGGCGGCGCCGCACCTGTACGGGGCGGGGCAGCTGGTGTGGTTGGGGCGGTTGGCGGCGGAGCACGAGAACCTGACGGCGGCGGTGCGGTGGGCGGCGGGGCGTGATCACGGGTTGGCGTTGCGGTTGGCGGCGGACCTGGGGTGGCCGTGGTGGTTGCGGGGGTTGCGCGCGGAGGGCGCGTCGTTGGCGGCGGAGGTGGTGCGGGCGGTGGGTCCGACGCCGCCCGCCGGGTTGGCCGAGGAGTACCTGTTGTGCCTGGTGAACGCGTCGTCGACGGGTGCGGCGGGGTTGCCGGGGTCGCCGTCGCCGCGCGATCCGCTGCCGGCGGGGCTCGCCGGTCCGCCGGCGCGGCCGTACCTGACGGTGCTGTGGGGCATGGCGCACGGGGTGCCGAAGCTGGACCTGGCGGAGATGGAGGCGTTGCGGGATCGGCTGCTGGGGTCGGATCCGTGGAGTCGGGCGCTGGGCCGGTTGGGGTCGGGGATGGGGTTGCAGTACTCGGGGCGGGTGCGGGAGGCGTGGGAGGAGCACGCGGCGGCGTTGGCGGGTTTCCGGGCGGTGGGTGAGCGGTGGGGCATGGCGTTGGCGTTGGCGCAGTTGGCCGAGTTGGCGCGGGCGGCCGGTCGGGTGGCGGAGGCGATGGGGTTCCTGGACGAGGCGTTGGCGTTGTCGCGGTCGTTCGGGGCGACCGAGCACACGGCGAGCCTGCTGTGCCGCCGGTCGGAGTGGGCGTGCCAGTCCGGTGACCTGGACGGCGCGGCGGCCGACGTGGAGGAGGCGGCGGTGTTGGCGCGGTCGCAGGGCACGGTGGAGACGTTGGCGCAGGCGTGGCTGGGTGCGGCGGAGGTGGCGCGGCGGCGCGGTGACCTGGCGGGTGCGCGGCGGTGGTGCGAGGAGGCGTTGCGGGTGTGCCCGCGGGGTTGGTTCGGGCCCGAGGAGGTGCGGGCGTCGATACTGGTGGCGGTGGGCCGGGTGGAGTCGGCGTGCGGTGACCGCGGGGCGGCGGTGCGGGCGTGGGCGTCCGCGGCGGCGTCGGCCCGGGAGTGGGGCAACCAGGTGGTGTCGGCGCGGGTGGTGGAGGCGCACGCGGAGTTGGCGGTGGCGGAGGGTGACGGGGTGCGGGCGGCGTTGCTGGTGGGCGCGGCGCGGGGGTTGCGCGGCGAGGTGGCGGTGGTGGATCCGGAGGTGCTCGCGGTGGAGGCGGCGGCGCGGGCGGTGCTGGGTGACGCGGTGTTCGGGGAGGTGTCGGCGCGGGGCGCCGGGTTGGGGGCGGACGAGGTGGCCGCCCTGCTCGACGCGTGACGTCGACTCCACCCGCAGCCGCGCCACGTGGTCGGCGGGGTGGGATCGGTGGGGCCGGCTGGTGGGAGGGCGGCAGTGATAGGTGCTGGCGAGGTCGGCGGGCGGTGGCGTGGTGGGCGTGGGTGGTGGCGTCGGGTGCGGTCGGGGCGCTTTCTCCTAGGCTGGTGGGCATGCCGAGAATCGCCACCGCCGACACCGTGTCCCGTGACGAGTTGGTCGAGTTCCTGCGGCCACGCCACCGCGCCCTGCTGGTCACCGCGCGCGCCGACGGGCGTCCGCAGGTGTCGCCGGTGACGTGCGGGGTGGACGACGAGGGGCGGGTGGTGGTGTCGACCTATCCGCAGCGGGCGAAGTCGCGCAACGCGCGGCGGGACGACCGGGTGACGGTGTGCGTGCTGTCCGACGACTGGGACGGCCCCTACGTCCAGGTGGACGGACGGGCGGAGGTGCTGGACCTGCCGGAGGCGTTGGAGCCGCTGGTGGACTACTACCGGTGCATCGCGGGTGAGCACCCGGACTGGGACGAGTACCGGGCCGCGATGCGCCGGCAGGGCAAGTCCCTGATCCGCGTCACGATCGACCGGTGGGGTCCGATCGCGACCGGCGGGTTCCCGCCCGGGCTGGCCGGCTGACCACTCCCCTGCTCGCCGCTCCCCCGGCGTGCCCGGATCACTGAGTGCCGGCGGGTCACCGCAGGGTGCGGGCCCGCCACACCACCGCGAGCGCGGGGTCCCCGGTGGGGTCCGGTTCGACCCGCCGCACGGTGAAGCCCTCGCGCTCGTAGAACGCGCCCGCGCGTGCGTTGGCCGCGTAGTGCTCGATCCACAGCCGGTCGGCGTCGGCGGGCAGCCGGCGGGTGATCGCGTCGAGCAGCCGCGGTCCCAGTCCTCGGCCGCGCAGGGCGGGGTGGACGTAGAGCTTGTAGACGACGTGGTCGGTTCCCAGGCGGCCGCGCTGCCCGACGCCGACCAGTCGTCCGTCGAGCTCGGCGACGACGAGCAGCCCGTCGGCCACGGCCGCGGCGAGTCGCGTCTCGTCCCACCACAGGCGGACCTGCCCGGACGCGGCTTCGGGGCCGATCAGCGGGGTGTAGTGGGCGGGGATGTGCTCCTCGCCGAAGCGGCGGACGGCGGCGACGTCGTCGGGTCCGGCGTCCCGCACGACCGGTTCGGTTCCCGCCACCGCGCGCTCCTCGCCCACCGCGGTCCTAGGCGTGGGCCTGGTGGGCGACGCACCACGCCCCGCCCCAGCCGGCCGGGTTCTCCAGCAGGGCGAACACCGTGCCGGCGGGGTCGGCGACGGCCGCGACGACACCGGTGGGGACGTCCCGGGGGCCGACGAGGACCGTGCCGCCCATGTCGGTGGCCTCGGTGAGGGCCGCGGCGACGTCGGGGACGGCGAAGTAGCAGGTCCAGCCGCCCTGGGCGGTGAGGCGGCCGGCGACGGGGCGGCGGTCGTCGGCGACGGCGGCGTCGTAGAGGGTGAACTCGCCGTCGGGGTCGCGGACCTGCCAGCCGAGCGCGCCGGCCCAGTGGTCGTCGTCGGTGGCGGCGCCCATGAGTTCCACCCAGCACGGTTCGCCGGGGCGTGGTTGCGGCGCCCACGGGCCGTGCAGGACGCGGCCGGCGTCGACGGCGGCGCCGCCGCCGAGGTCGCGGGGTCCGGCGCCGGCGAACACGACGCGCCAGGCGGGGTCGCCGGGGTGCACGCGGGCGGCCAGGCGGTCGCCGACCCAGCCGGTGAACGCGCCGTCGGGTTCGGCGATGAGCACCCAGCCGAGCAGGTGGGCGTAGAACTCGGCGATCGGTTCGGGGCGGGTGGTGCTCAGCTCGACGCGGCGGACACCGCGTGCGGGGCTGTCGGGGGTACCGGGCACGTCGGTGGCTTCCCATCGGGGGGCGGGGCGGCGGTGATCAGGAACGCGCCCCATCCTCCGCACCGGCCATGCGTGGCGACAATGCGCCGTTCGGCGGCTGCGACTGGGCCGAGAGGACCTTCTCGAGCGGTTGGGGGCGGCCGAGGTGGAAGCCCTGGCCGCTCTGCACGCCCAGCCGGACGAGGGCGTCGACCTGGGCGGGCCGCTCGACCCACTCGGCGACGGCGGTCAGGCCGAGGCCCTGGGCGATCTGCACGATGCCGGCGACGAGGACGGCGTCGGTGGAGCGTTCGTCGATGCCGCGCACGAACTCGCCGTCGATCTTGATGCCGGTGATGGGCAGGTGCTTGAGGTGGACGAACGAGCCGAACCCGGAGCCGAAGTCGTCGAGGATGATGCGGCAGCCGAACGCGCGCAGCTGCAGCGACAGGGCGCGGGCGGCGTCGAGGTTGGTCACGGCGGCGGTCTCGGTGATCTCCAGGCCGAGCCGGCCGGGCGCGACGCCCGCGGTGGCGAGCCGGTCGAGCACGAACCCGCCGAAGTCCTCGTCCTCCAGGGTGCGGCCGGAGATGTTGACGTTGAACCGCAGCCGCGGGTCGGGGTGGCCTACGAGGGCGTCGATCGCGGTGGACAGCACCCACCGGTCGATGTCGAGCACGAGGTCGGAGCGTTCGGCCTCGGGCAGGAACTCCGCCGGGCCCAGGTACGGGTCCCGGCCGTCCTCCAGCCGCAGCAGCAGCTCGTGGCCGAGGGTGGTGCCGGTGGCCAGCTGCACCATGGGCATGGCGTGCAGGGCCAGGCCGCCGCCGTCGAGGGCGGCGCGCAGCCGATCCAGCACGGAGACGCGTTTCGCGGTGTCGGCGTAGTGGCCGGGCTCGTAGACGGTGACGCGGTTGCGGCCGGCGGCCTTGGAGGCGTAGAGGGCGAGGTCGGCGTTGGCCAGGACGAGTTCCCAGGTGTCGCCGGGCCCGTACTCGGCCACGCCGGTCGAGACGGTGATGCTGCGGGCGGCGCCGACGAGCGGCAACGCCGCTACGGCATCGCGCAGTCCCTCGGCGACCCGGGCGGCGTCGCCGGGGGTCGCGCCGGGCAGCACGACGGCGAACTCGTCGCCGCCGAGCCGGCCGATCAGCTGCGACGTCGACAGCCGTGACCGCAGCGTCGAGGCCAGCGCCTTCATCAGCCGGTCGCCGACGGCGTGGCCGCGCAGGTCGTTGACGTCCTTGAAGTTGTCCAGGTCCAGCAGCAGCATCGCGCCGGGCCCGCCGCCGGCGAGCTGCCGTTCCAGCTCACGGGTCACCGCACGCCGGTTCGCCAGCCCGGTGAGCGGGTCCTGCTCGGCCAGCGCGAGCAGTTCGTCGTGCACGCGGCGGGCGCGGGTGATGTCGTGCGCGGTGCCCAGCACCCGCAGCGGCGAGCCGTCCTCGTCGGTGACGACCTCGCCGAAGCACTCGAACCACCGCTCGGTGCGGTCCTGCCCCAGCAGCATGCGGTGGGTGTAGGAGAACCCGGCGCCCGACCGCATGGCCTCCTCGAGGGTGGCCTGGATCATCGACAGGTCCTCGGGGTGCACCACGGCGGCGTAGCCGTCGAAGTCCAGTTCCGTGTCGGGGCCGAACCCGAACATCTCCAGCAGCGTGTCCGACCACACCACGCGGTCCTCGGCGATGTGCCACTCCCACGTGCCCATGCGGCCCAGCACCTGCGCGCGGCGCAGCGCGTCGGCCTCGTGGGTCGCCTCCAGCTCCCGGTCGCGCCACGCGGTGACGTCCACCACCCGGTACAGCAGCCGCTCCTCGGCGTCGGGTCCGGTCGCGGCGGCGGGGAGGGTCTGGCAGGTGACCTCCAGCCAGCGGTGCCCCTTGCGGTAGGCGCTGGGGGTCAGCAGCGCCAGCCCGGCCCGGGGTCGTTCGGGCGCGCCGGGCAGCAGCGCGGGCAGCGACCGGCCGACCACGTGGTCCACCGGCACGCCCAGGATCTCCGCCAGCGCGGGGTTCACCCAGGCCAGCGTGCCGTTCGCGTCCGTCACACCGAAACCGACGTCGGCCCGGTCGAGCACCTCGCGGTGCAACGCGCCGTTGCCGTTCACGCGCTCCTCCTCGCCCACCCGCGGGCCATGATGGTCGAGACCACGCGCGGGGGGCAAGCCGACGGAATTCAGCGCAACCGCTCCAGCCCACGCGCGGTGTCCACCAGTTCCCCCGCCAGCCGCCGCAACTCCGCGCCGTCGGCGCCGTCCGCGGCGGCGGTGGCGACGTCCTCCGCGGCGCACCGCAGCTGGAACAGCCGGTCCTGCAGGTCGGCCAACTCCCCCGCGGACAGCACCACGGCGTCCTCTGGCAGCCCGCCCCGCTGCACGGCGGCGCGGCGTTCGTAGGCGCGCTGCCGGCAGGGCTGCGCGCAGTACCGGCGCGGCCGCCCGATCCGGCCGCTGTCGGGCAGACGGCGTCCGCACCAGGCGCAGTGCCTGGCTTCCTCACGGCGTGCCGCGACGGGCTCGGTCACCAGCTCCATGGCGCGCGACGGTATCCCGCTACCCACCGGTCACCGCCGCGCCACGCCGCCAGGGCAGACTCCGGGTGTGACCGCGAAGCACCCGTACCTGTCCGGACCGCACCCGCGCGCGTTCGCGCACCGGGGCTGGCACCTCGACGAGCTGTCGGGGATGGAGAACTCGCTGGCCGCGTTCCGCCGCGCCCACCAGGAGGGCTACCGGTACCTGGAGACCGACGTGCACGCCACGTCCGACGGCGTGGTGGTGGTCCACCACGACGCGACCCTGGACCGCACCACCGACGCGACCGGGCCGGTGGCCGCGCAGCCGTGGTCGGCGGTGCGGCGGGCCAACGTGGGCGGGCGCGAGCCGGTCACCAGGCTGGAGGACCTGCTGGAGGACCTGCCGGACGCGTGGGTGAACATCGACGTCAAGGCCGACTCGGCGGTGGTGCCGGTGCTGGAGGCGCTGCGTCGCACCGACTCGCTGCACCGGGTGTGCCTGGCGTCGTTCTCGGAGAAGCGGCTGGCCCGGCTGCGGCGCCTGGGCGGCCCGGGGTTGCTGACCTCGATGGGGCCGCGGTCGGCGGGCGCGCTGTGGGCGGCCGGGCGGGTGCCGCTGGTGGGGCTGCCGGTGCGGGGCATGGTCGCGCAGGTGCCGGTGCGGCAGGGCCGGCTGCTGGTGGTCGACGGCCGGTTCGTGGCCGCCGCGCACCGCCGCGGCCTGGAGGTGCACGTGTGGACCATCGACGACGAGCGGGAGATGCGGCGGCTGCTGGACCTGGGCGTCGACGGGCTGGTCACCGACCGGCCCGACCGGCTGCGCGACGTGCTGGTCGACCGCCGCGCCTGGGCGGGCGGCTGACGCGCCGCGTGGCGTGCGGGCGGACGGTTGGCAACAGCTTGGTGGTGATCACCACCCACGGATGGCGGGCGATATACAGTCCGCCCCCATGAGCGTGGCCGACAGCACCGCACCCGCCGTGGACCGCAAGCGGGAACAGCGCGGGTGGACCTGGTACGACTGGGCGAACTCGGTGTTCCCCACCTCGGTGGTCACCGTGTTCCTCTCCGGCTACCTCACCGCGGTCGCCAAGGAGGCCGCGGTCGCCGACACCGCCCGCAACGGCCCGAACGCGTGTGCGGACGGGTCGCTGCGGCAGTGCGACATCTCCCTGTTCGGCGCCTACTTCCCCGCCGGGTCCCTGTGGGGCTACCTGCTGTCCATCGCCACCCTCGTGCAGGTCGTGGTGCTGCCGGTGATGGGCGCGATCGCCGACCGCACCCAGAACAAGCGCCGCATGCTCGGCGGGCTGGCGTTCACCGGGTCGGTCGCCACGGTCGCGCTGGCCGCGGTCGGCGGCGACGACTGGCACCTCGGCGTCGCGCTGTTCGTGCTGGGCAATATCTGCTACGGCGCGTCGGTCGTCGTGTACTACGCGTTCCTGCCGGAGATCGCGGCCCCCGACGAGCGCGACGCGGTGTCCACCCGCGGCTGGGCGTTCGGCTACCTCGGCGGCGGGTTGGCGTTGGCGGTGCAGTTGGCGCTGTTCGTGGGCCACGACGCGGTCGGGTTGAGCGAGGGCGCGGCGGTGCGGGTCGGGTTCGTGTTCTCGGGTCTGTGGTGGGCGGGGTTCACGCTCATCCCGCTGGCGCGGCTCAAGCGGCACCAGCCGCCCCACGGCTCGGAGTCGGGCGCGTCGGTGATCACCGCCGGGTTCGCCGAGCTGCGCCAGACGATCCGGCAGGCGCGGCTGTTCCCGCTGACGCTGGCGTTCCTGGGCACCTACCTCATCTACACCGACGGCATCGCCACCGTCGCGAACGTCTCGGCCCAGTACGGGCGCGACGAGCTGCTGCTCGACGAGACGGTGCTGATCACCACGATCCTGATCGTGCAGTTCGTCGCGTTCCTGGGCGGGATGCTGCACGGGCGGGTGGCGAAGTCATGGGGCGCGAAGCGCACGATCATGGTGAGCCTGTGCGTGTGGATCGTGGTGGTCGGGGCGGCGTTCTTCGTGCAGGCCGGCCAGCAGCTGCAGTTCTACGGGCTCGCGGTGGGCATCGGGCTGGTGCTGGGCGGCACGAACGCGTTGTCGCGGTCGCTGTTCAGCCAGATGATCCCGCCCGGCCGCGAGGCCCAGTACTTCTCGCTCTACGAGGTCGGCGAGCGGTCCACGTCGTGGCTGGGCCCGATGGTGTTCGCCGGTGTCGGCCAGGCCACCGGGTCGTTCCGGCTGGCGATCATCTCGCTGGTGATCTTCTTCGTGGCCGGGTTCGTGCTGATGATCTTCGTGCCGGTGCGCAAGGCGATCGCCGCCTCGGGCAACCCGGTGCCCGCCAAGGTGTGACCGACCCCCGCCCGGGGCCGCACCGGCCCCGGGCGGGCGCGTGGTTCAGGTGGCGGGCACGGGCGTGCGGGCCGACCAGGGCCGGAACGCCGCCGCCACGACCGCGGCGATCAGCCACGCCGCCAGCAGCGTCCCCGTCGACAGCCACGGCGTGAACACCACCGACGCCACGCCCGCCGCCACCGCGACCGGCGCGACCGCCCACCACACCCGTGACGGGGCCGGCGCCTCCCGGTGGAACGCGGCCACCGCCACGACCGCCGTCACCAGCGCGGGCGCGTGCCAGGCCAGCGCGAGCCACGCCGGGGCCCCCGACACCACCGCCCACACCACCGGCGCCAGCGACACCACACCCGACACCGCGGCCGCGACCCGGCCCAGGGCACGCCGGCCCGCGACCAGCGCCGCGAACGCCACCAGGGCCGCCACGTCGTACCACCAGCCCTGCACGTCGACGGCCGGGCCGAGCCGGGCGATCACCGTCCACGACTGCGCCGAGGACACCAGCTGCCCGAGCAGCCCGGTCAACGCCAGCACCCGCAGGACGGTGCCCGCGGCGCGCCGCGCACCCAGCCGCACCCGCACCGCCAGCGCCAGCGTCGCGCCCGCCTCGCCCCAGCCCGGCCAGCCGTGCTCCAGGTCCAGGTCGTCGCCGCGGCCGGCCAGGAAGATGCCGACCATCTCCTCCTCCCGCTCCGCCCGGTACCGGGCGGGCAGCACCCGCAGCAACGCCCGGTACCGGCGTTCCAGGTTCGACTTCCCGGCGTCCGATCTCACAGCGCACCCCTCGCCTTCAGCACCGACGACGCGGCGCGCACGTTGGCCGACAACCGGGCCACCTCCGCCGACAACACCCGCACCCCGGCGTCGGTCAGCCGGTAGTAGCGGCGCAGCCGGCCCTGGTGGACCTCCTCGCGGTCCCGCTCGGCCAGTCCTTCGGCGACCAGTCGGTCCAGCACCCCGTACAGCGTGCCGACCCGCAACCGCATCCGGCCCTCCGACAGCCCGTCGACCGCGCGCACGATCGCGTAACCGTGCAACGGCTCCTCCGCCAACGCGGTGAGCACCAGGAACACCTGCTCCGACATACCTCTCACACCGCACGTTATACCGCTTCGCGATATATCTCGGCAATAAACCTGGATATGGGATGTCCAGGATTTGGGTAGGGTGGCGACCGTGAAGATGGCCGAGGGCGTCGAATGGGCCCTGCACTGCTGCCTGGACCTGTCGTGGGCGGGCGACACCCCCGTCCCCGCCGCCCGCCTCGCCGCGCTGCACGGCCTGCCCGCCGCCTACCTGACCAAGCAGTTGCAGGCCCTCGGCCGCGCCGGCATCGTGCGCTCCACCCCCGGCCCGCGCGGCGGCTACCTGCTCGACCGGCCGCCGCACGCCGTGACCCTCCTGGACGTCGTCACGGCCGTCGACGGCGCCGACCCCGCGTTCCGCTGCACCGAGATCCGCGCCGGCGGCCCCCACACCACCCGCTGCGCCATCGACTCCGCCATGACCCGCGCCGACCTGGCCTGGCGGCGCGAGCTGGCCGGCCGCACCCTCGCCGACCTCGACGCCGACGTGCGCCGCGCCGACCCCGACGCCCCGGCCGCCACCCGCGCCCGACTCACCTGACACAGACAACAGCCCCGACCGACGGAAGAGGACGACCGTGCCGCACACCCTGAGCAACCCCGACGAGCTGCACGACCCCACCGGCTACGGCTACAGCCACGTCGCCGCCACCACCGGCGACCTGGTGTTCGTCGCGGGCCAGTACGGCTCCGGCCCCGACGGTCGCGTCGTGTCCGACGACTTCGCCGACCAGGTCGCCCGCTCCTTCGCCAACCTCGGCGTCGCGCTGCGCGCCGCGGGCCTGGACTACCGGCACGTCGCCCGCCTGGGCACCTACGTCGTCGACCACGACGCCGACCGGCTCGCCGTGCTGCTGGAGCACGTCACCCGCATCTGGGGCGACCGGCCGCCCGCGCAGACCCTGCTCGGCGTCGCCACCCTCGCCCTGCCGGGGATGCTGTTCGAGGTCGACGCCGTCGCCGTGCGCTGACCGCACGGCGACGGCGCCACCCCGCGGCGCCGCCTACGGGCAGCGCGCCGCCGTCACACCCCAGTGCAGCAACGTCGACGTGGACGTGGTGGTGCGCCAGTACCGCCACGTCGTGCCGAACGCCGTGCGGCTGCCGACGTGGGCGTAGGAGGTGGTGCCCGCCGTGAACGCCGCCGTGCCGCACCGCAGGTCGAACGACGTCAGCGTCTGCTCGGGGGTGCGGGTGAGGTCCACCTCGGCGCCGGCGGTGCCGTCGGGGGCGCAGCGCACCGCGTAGGCGCCCTCGTAGACGGCGAACAGCCCGCCGTCGGCCCGGTAGGTCACGTGCCAGATGCGGTAGCTGCCGACGCCGGCCATCGCCGAGCCGACGTAGCCGTGGTGGTAGGTGCCGACCGGCTCCAGGTAGCCGTTGCCGTTCGGCGCCCACTTGAGCTGCTCGATGGTGGTGGTCGACGTGCACGCCCCGGCGGGCGCGGCACCGGCGGTCCCCGGTGACAGCACGGCGAACCCCAGCACCGCCAGGGGTGACGCGAGCAACGCGACGATCCTGCGCATGACTCCTCCTCGGACGTCGTCGACCGGCCCGGCGCGGACCGGCCGCCGGTGTCGGGCCGCCCCTCGCCGGGCCGGTTCCCCCACCGCACGGAGGAGGTCGCGGCGGCCGCGCTGATACCGCGCACTAGGGTGGCCCGCCGTGGAACCGATCACTCCCTCCCCCGACCCGACCGACGCGCTGTCCTCCGTGCCCGCCGCCGGCGCCGGTCGCGGTCTGACGCCCACGGGGCGGCTGCGGTTCTTCTTCGGGCCGATGGACTGCGGCAAGTCGACGCTGGCCCTGCAGATCGACCACAACCAGGCCCGGCAGGGCCGCCGCGGGCTGCTGCTCGTGCGCCACGACCGCTCCGGCACCCCCACCATCTCCAGCCGCATGGGCCTGGTCCGCCACGCGCTGGAGGTCCACGAGGGCATGGACCTGTGCGCGCTGGTGCGGGAGCACTGGTCGCGGGGCAGCCGGGTCGACTACGTCATCGTCGACGAGGCCCAGTTCCTCTCCGCCGAGCAGGTCGACCAGCTCGCCGAGCTCGCCGACGACGCCCACCTGGAGGTGTACTGCTTCGGCCTGGCCACCGACTTCCGCAGCTGCCTGTTCCCGGGGTCGCGGCGGCTGTTCGAGCTGGCCGACGAGCTCAACGCGATCCAGGTCGAGGTGCTGTGCTGGTGCGGGCGGCCGGGCCGGTTC
Organism: Saccharothrix luteola; assembly: GCF_020859565.1. Classification (GTDB taxonomy): domain Bacteria; phylum Actinomycetota; class Actinomycetes; order Mycobacteriales; family Pseudonocardiaceae; genus Actinosynnema; species Actinosynnema luteola. Next base: position 84,643 of record NZ_JAJHUO010000011.1, read on the forward strand.
AACGCCCGCGTCCACGACGGCGACGTGGTGCGCGCCGGGGACACGGTGCTGGTCGCCGACACGGTCGCGGCGGACACCGCGGAGGTCCGCTACCAGGTGCTGTGCCGCACGCACTACCGCACCGGCGACCTCGGCCCGCACACCGTGGACGACCGGCAGCTCAGCCTCACCTGACCCGGCTGGACGCCCGCCCTCCCGGCGTCCCACAATGGGCAATCCCTGTTGCCGGACCCGGGACGAGCCATGAGCGACGACACCGCCGACGACCCGACCGACGAGGTGCTGGACAAGGTCGGCGAGCGGCTGCGCCACATCCGCACGAGCCGCGGCGCGACGCTGGCCGACCTGGCGGAGGCGACGGGGATCTCCAAGAGCACCCTGTCACGCCTGGAGTCGGGGCAGCGGCGGCCGAGCCTGGAACTGCTGCTGCCGATCGCGCGGGCGCACCGCGTGCCGCTGGACGAGCTGGTGGGCGCGCCGCCGGTCGGCGATCCGCGGATCAGGCCGGTGCCGATCCGCCGCAACGGCATGACGGTGCTGCCGCTGACGCAGCAGCCGGGCGGCCTGCAGGCGTTCAAGATGATCATCCCGGACCGGGGCGAGCCGGATCCGCGCACGCACACCGGCTACGAGTGGCTCTACGTGCTGTCGGGGCGGCTGCGGCTGATCCTGGCCGACCACGACGTGGTGCTGGGGCCCGGCGAGGCGGCGGAGTTCGACACGCGGCTGCCGCACTGGTTCGGCCCGGCGGGTCCGGAGCCGGTGGAGATCCTGAGCCTGTTCGGCAAGCAGGGCGAGCAGATCCACATGCGCACGGGGCGTCGGGCGTGACGGGCGGGCGCAGTGCCGGGATCCTGCTGCACCGGGTGGTCGACGGCGAGCGGCAGGTGCTGCTGGGGCACATGGGCGGCCCGTTCTGGGCGCGCAAGGACGAGGGCGCGTGGTCGATCCCGAAGGGCGAGCCGGAGGGCGACGAGGACCTGGAGGCGACGGCCCGCCGGGAGTTCGCCGAGGAGCTGGGGCTGCCGGTGCCCGAGGGCGAACTGGTGCCGTTGGGCGAGGTGCGGCAGTCCGGCGGCAAGGTCGTGACCGCATGGGCCCTGGAAGGCGATCTGGACCCCGAACGGGTGGTTCCGGGGACGTTCACCCTGGAGTGGCCGCGCGGGTCCGGGACGGTGCGGGAGTTCCCCGAGGTGGACCGGGTGGCCTGGTTTCCTCTCGTCCAGGCGCGGGTAAAGCTGGTGAAGGCCCAACGCGAGCTGCTCGACCGACTCGTCGAAAAGCACTCTTTCGGGTGACACTGAAGTCATCGAACGGATAAAGCGTCCGATTGGACGTTTGGGTGCGGTCCGGACGGGTGATTCATCCTCATGTCCGCCACCGAGCACACTCGTCCGGCCACCCAGAGTGGTGAGGTCCCCCGAACTTTATGAAATAACTTTGCGTAACCGTAACCATGATGGACGTCACTACCGGCGAGTTAAACCCGCCGTAACGTCGCCCTGTGTGGTCGGTCTAAGCTGTCGCAGCCGCACGACTTCTGCCAGGACTGCTCCATCAGTGTGATGGGGTCGCCCGGTAGCTTGATAACGCGTCACGATCCGGCCGCGATTGCATCCCTTAGGAGGAAGCCTTCGTTGACGGGTGAAAGACGTCACTGTGGGCGACGATGACCGTGAAGCCGGGAACGAACGGAGCAGTCCGATCGTTGCACTCGGTGAGCAACAAGCCTGGGCCCCGGCCCTGAGCCGAGCGAAAGGACACCGCCATGGCCGACCGCGTTCTACGGGGTAGCCGGCTCGGAGCAGTCAGCTACGAGACCGACCGCAATCACGACCTCGCCCCGCGCCGGTCGGTGCGGTACGCCTGCCCCAAGGGCCACGACTTCGAGGTCCCGTTCTCCGACGACGCCGAGATCCCGCACACCTGGGAGTGCCGTCTGCACGGCCAGGAGTCGAAGATCATCGACGGCGCCGAGCCGGAGGCGAAGAAGGTCAAGCCGCCGCGCACGCACTGGGACATGCTCCTGGAGCGGCGCACGATCCCGGAGCTCGAGGAGCTGCTGGACGAGCGGCTGGAGGAGCTGAAGGGGCGGCGCACCCGCACCGCCTGACCGCGTCGACGTGCGAGGGGCCCGCCGGAATCCGTTCCGGCGGGCCCCTCCGCGTGCGCGGGGTCCAGCGGTTGCCGCGTCTCAGCGGTTGCTGGGGGTCTTCGCCTTCTTGGGGGCGATGAGGTCCCGCAGTTGGGTGCCGCGGCGGCGCAGGCCCCACTTGGTGACGCGGATGAGCGCTTCGCGGACGATGTCGCCGCTCATCTTGGACACGCCGATCTCACGCTCGGTGAACGTGATGGGCACTTCGACGACCCGGTAGCCGAGTTCGATGGTGCGCCAGCCGAGGTCGATCTGGAAGCAGTAGCCGGCCGAGGCGACGTTGTGCAGGTTGAGGTTGCGCAGCACGTCGGTGCGGTAGGCGCGGAAGCCCGCGGTGATGTCCTTGACCGACGCGCCCAGCGCGAGCCTCGAGTACAGGTTGGCGCCGCGGGAGAGGAACTCGCGCTTCTTGGGCCAGTTGACCACGGTGCCGCCGGGCACGTAGCGGGAGCCGATCACGAGGTCGGCGTCGTGCAGGGCGTCGAGCATGCGGGGCAGGTCCTCGGGGGCGTGGGAGCCGTCGGCGTCCATCTCCACGAGGACCTGGTAGCCGCGTTCCATCCCCCAGCCGAAGCCGGCGATGTAGGCCGCGCCGAGTCCGGCTTTCTCCGTGCGGTGCAGCACGTGCACGCGGTCGTCGGCGGCGGCCAGCTCGTCGGCCAGCTGTCCTGTGCCGTCCGGGCTGCCGTCGTCGACCACGAGGGCGTGCACCTGCGGCAGCGCGGTGTGCAGCCGCTGCACGATCTTCCCGATGTTGTCCCGCTCGTTGTAGGTCGGGATCACCACCAGCACCGGCCCGAGCTCGCGGTCAGGCTGCGCCTGCTGGTCCGCCATCCGTGTCCTCCTCGCCGACTCCCGCACCAGGGGTCGGACGCGTCCGTCGTCGTGTCACTGTCAAGGCGATCGCCACGGCCATCAGGCCCAGAGCGGTCATCACCCACTCGGGCCATGCGCCGAGCCGGGTGGCCAGCGTAGCCTCCCCCCGCAGCGGGACCGTGGCCACCAGCGCGTCGGCGGTGAACAGGCCGGTCCGCTGGGTGACGGACCCGTCCGGCCGCACGATGGCGGACACGCCGCTCGTGGCGGAGACGATCACGGATTTGCCGTGTTCGACGGCGCGGACGCGGGACATGGCCAGTTGCTGGTAGGTCATCTCGGTGTAGCCGAAGGTGGCGTTGTTGGTGGGGATGGCGATGAGGTTCGCGCCTTCGGTGATGGAGTCGCGCACCACGCCGTCGAACGCGACCTCGTAGCAGGTGTCGATGGCGACCTTGGCGGGGCCCATGGTGAAGCCCTCGGGGTCGGTGCCGGGTTGGAACGTGCCGGCGCGGTCGACGGTGTCGGTGAAGATCCGGAAGAACTCGCGGTAGGGCATGGTCTCGCCGAAGGGCTGCAGCTGTCGTTTGGTGTAGGTGTCGGTGGGGCCGACGCCGGGTTCGTAGAGCACGACGGTGTTGCGGGGCAGCTTGTCGTCGGGGTCGATGACGACGGCGCCGACGGCGATGGGCGCGCCGATGGCCTCGGTGGCGCGTTGGATCTGGTTGGCGGCGTCGACGTTGCGGAAGGGGTCGATGTCGGAGGAGTTCTCGGGCCAGATGACCAGGTCGGGCTGCTCGGCGCGGCCGGCGCGGATGTCCTCGGCGAGTTGCAGGGTGCGGGCGACGTGGTTGTCGAGCACGGCGCGGCGTTGGGCGTTGAAGTCGAGGCCGGCGCGGGGCACGTTGCCCTGGATGGCGGCGACGGTGGCGGTGCCCTGGTCGGGGTCGGTGTGCACGAGGGCGGTGGCGGCGATGCCGGCGGCCAGCGGCAGCACGAGGGCGGGCACGCCGAGCTTCCAGTTCCGGAGCAGGTGGGCGGCGCCGAGGCCGGTGAGGGCGACGGCGAACCCGATCAGGGGCGCGCCGCCGAGGGAGGCCAGCGGCAGGTACCAGCCTTCGGGTTGGCCGAAGGCGATCTTGCCCCAGGGGAAGCCGCCGAAGGGCACGACGGCGCGCAGGGCCTCGTCGGCGACCCACACCAGCGCCATCCACACCGGCGCGCCGGGCAGCCGGGACACCGCGGCCATGGCGGCCGTGCCGACGGCGACGAGGACCGCGCACAGCAGGGCGAGCGGGAGCCAGGCGATGAGGCCGACGAACTCGCCGGTCCAGCGCAGCAGGGGCGCCATGAACGCCAGCCCCCAGACCAGGCCGAGGCCGAACCCGGCGCGGGCGCGGCGGCCGTGCAGGAGCAGGCCGAGGACGGCGAACCCGAGGGGCGCGAGCCACCAGGTGGTGCGCGGGGGGAAGCTGAGGAACACCGCGGCTCCGCCCGCGGCGGCGGCGAGCGTGCGCAGCAGCGTGCCGCGCACGTCCCGGCGGCGGGCGGGGGGCGTGTCGGCGACGGGTTGATCCGGCGTCACGGGGGCTGCGACCACCGGATCAGCCTACGAGCCGCCGGTCACGAACCGGCAGCCCGGTCACCGACCGCCGCCCGGCCCGCGTCACCCGACGCGGTACCGGTAGGACAGGGGCGTGAGGTCCTCCCCCGCCACCGCCCACGGCTGCACGACCCGCATCCGGCCGCCGGTGGCGCGTGGCGGTGTCGTGCTCCGGTCCAGTGCGATGTCGGCGACGACGACGAGCATGGTGTGCGGGTAGCGGTCGGCGTTGAGCCGGACCTCGTTGCGGGTGAGGACGACCTCGCCGCCGGTCGAGGTGGTGCCTTTGACCTCGACGTAGAGCCGTTCGCCGGGTCGGGTGGCGTCGAGGTCATAGGACTCGGTCGCGCCGACGTCGAGGACGGTGAAGCCCTGGGCCTGCAGGTATCGGCGGGCGCGGGCCACGGCGTGGGTCTCGATCGCGACGCGTTCGGCCTGGCCGAGCCCGAAACCCTGGCCGGTGTCGCGGCGGCCGGCGGCGCGTGCGGCGGAGGCGACGGCGTCGGCGACCTCGGGCGCCTGCTCGTCCTCGGGGTGGGTGGTGGCTTCTTCCACCGCGTGCAGCCGTCCCAGCACGGAGACGAGGAACCTCAGGTCGGTGTCCAGGACATCGTCGGTCGGGAGGGCGTCGCGCCGGTAGTCGAACGCCGCCACGGTGCCGTGCTCGTAGCCTCGTGCGCGTTTGCCGCGGCTGCCGTTGAGTGCGATCGCGGGCAGCAGGTCGGGTCGTCTGGCCAGTTCGCGGGCGAGCGCGGCGCGGGCCCGGTCAGCGCGGGCGCGCAGTTCGGCGACGGGGCGGTCGACGGGCGAGTTGCCGTTCCAGGTGGTGGTGCCCTGCATGAGGGTGAGGTAGACGCTCTCGCCGCGGGCGTCGAACAGGTACACGACGTACCAGCCGTCGCGGGGTTTGGGTGAGCGGCTCGCGGAGTGGACGCGGGCCCAGGGGATCTCGGCGCGGCGGCCGATGCCGTCACTGGCGTCGACGTCGAGGTCGTCGACCGACACGGCGCGCAGGTCGGGCAGGCGGGCCCGCAGCCAGGCGGTCATCCGGTCGCGGACGAGTTCGCCGCGTCGCCGCATCGTGTCGGTGTACTCGTCGGTGAATTCCCGTTGGGCGTCGAGCACGCCCTGCAAGACCTCGCGCACCCCCGAAGCATCACACGGACGGGTGACCGTGTGGGTGGGGGTGACGTGTGAGGGCGGCCGGGGTTGCCCGGGGATTGGGTTGTGGCTGGTGGGGGTAGGAAATCAGGGTTCCCACCGATGTGGGGTGGGGCGGGCGCGGGGAGGGTGGAGGCATGACCACGTTGACCAGGCCTCAGGACCGGAAGATCATCGCGGGTGTGTGTGCGGGGCTGGCGGCCCGCTACGGGTGGAGGGCGAGCACGGTGCGGTGGGTGTTCGTGTTGTCCTGCCTGTTGCCGGGGCCGCAGTTCCTGATCTACCTGGTGTTGTGGGTGATGATGCCGAAGCGGCCTTATTGACGGCTGTCGACGAGGGCCTGGATGCCGTCCAGGACGCGGTCCAGGCCGAAGGTGAAGGCGTGGTCGCCGTCGTAGGCGGCGCCGTGGGACTCGCCGGCGGCGGCGCCGACGCGGGCGGCGACGGGGAACCGCGCGGGGTCGAGGACCTGGGCGAGCAGCGGCGCGGCGGTCTGCCACCACTGGTCGTCGGTGAGGCCGGTGCGGTCGCGGGTGCGGTCGGCGTCGACGGTGATCTGGACGGCGGCGCGGACGTGGGCCAGGACGAGGGTGAGGACGGAGTCCATCTCCAGGTCGGTGAGGCCGATGCCGTCGACGGCGCGCAGTTCGTAGTCGTACTTGGCGACGACGTGGGGTCCGAGGACGGCGCGGTTGGCGGGGACCTGGAGCAGCCAGGGGTGGCGCAGGTGCAGGTCGCGGTTGTCGCGGGCGATGCGGGCGAGTCGGCCGCGCCACCCGCCGGGCACGTCGGCGGGGCGGGGTGTCTCGCCGTGCACGGCGTCGACCATGGCGTCGAGGAGTTCGGCTTTGCCGGGGACGTGGGTGTAGAGGGACATGGTGCCGACGCCGAGGGCGTCGGCGACGCGGCGCATGGACAGCGCGGCGAGTCCTTCGGTGTCGGCGAGGTGGACGGCGGCGGCGACGATGCGGTCCACGCCGAGGTCCTTGCGGCCGCGGTGGGCGCCGGTGCGCCACAGCACCGCGAGGGTCCGGGCGGGGTCGCCGGCGGGTTCGGTGGCCACGCGCGTCACCCTACGGGTGGTGGGTGTCGGTGAGGGCGGCGCGGACGATGTCGAGCGCTTCGTCGCCGGTGAGGCCTTGTTCGCGGGCGGTGGCGGCGTAGGCGCGGGCGGCGCGCAGGACGCGTTCGCGGCCGCGTTGGCCGGCGGCGCTGACGACGGTGCCGGCGCGGCCGCGGGTTTCGATGAGGCCGGCTTCCTCGAGTTCGCGGTAGGCGCGGGCGACGGTGTTGACGGCGAGGCCGAGGTCGGCGGCCAGGGCGCGCACGGTGGGCAGGCGGGTGCCCACGGCCAGGTCGCGGTCGGTGATCCGGCGGGCGAACTGGGACCGCACCTGTTCGTAGGGCGGCACGGGCGAGGCCGGGTCGATGCTGATCACGGGTCGATAGTGGCAGAGGTCGGGGCGGGGGCGCGTGCGGGCGTGGGGTGACGTCGGGTCGCCGGTCGGGCACGGGGCGTGGCAGGGTGGTGGTCGTGTCGCGCGGACCGCTGCTGCCGACCGTGGCCTTGGCGTTGGTCACGGGTGTGGTCGTGGCGTCGGCGTTGTTCGCGCCGGGCCGTCACGTCCCGGGCTCCCCGTCGCCGCAGTGCGCGGCGTTGCAGGTGTTGTTGGACACCGACGAGGAGATGCGGCGGGTGGCGGGCGAGTTGCGCGGTGACGCTCGGGTGCGCGAGGTGCTCGACGAGCGGACGCAGGCGGACAACCACGCCCGGTTGACCGCGCAGTTGCGGGCGTCGGGGCGGGACGACCTGGCGGACGCGGCGCGGGTGGAGGGGACACCGGCGTCGTTGCGGGTGGTGGAGGCGTTCGGGGTGGACGCCGCGGAGTTGGCCGAGGAGTTGCGGCTGGAGCACCGGGTGAACCTGGTGGACGTGTGCGCGGACCCCGGGGACGGCGACTGAGGGGACGGTCACCCCGCGTGGTCGCCGAGCCTGGTCACCGGGAGTGGTCGGTGGGTTTCTTGGGGGCGACGACGGTGCCGCGGGCGCGGGTGACGACGAGGGGCGGGTCGAGGACGTCGGCGGCCGAGGGGCCGCGGTCGGGGGCGCTGCGGCACACGACGCGGGCTTCGAAGTCGATCTCGCGGGAGCGGGTGCCGACGCGGACGAGGGTGGCGGTGGCCTCGATGACGTCGCCGGCGTGGACGGGTGCGAGGAACTCGACGGCGGAGTAGGCGGCGAAGAGCCCTTCGTCGCCGTCGGTGCGGATGAGCAGTTCGGTGGCGACGTCGCCGAACAGGCCGAGCCCGTAGGCGCCGTCGACGAGGGCGCCGCCGTAGTGGGCGTGGGAGTGGGGCACGTAGCGGCGGTGGGTGACGGTGAATCCCTCGGTGAGGCTCACGCGTTCTCCTTGCGTGCGGCGGTGGTCCGCGCGGTCGTGGTGTGGGTGGTGGTTCTGGTCCGGATGGCGTGGGTGAGGTAGCTGGCGACCTCGCCGGGGGTGGTGCCGCGGCCGAAGACGCGGTCCACGCCCAGTTCGGCCGCCATGAGCGGGTCGAAGCGGGGTCCGCCGGCGATGAGCAGCGGTCGCCGCTCCCCCATGGCCTCGCGGAACGCGGCGGACATCTCGCGGGTGTTGAGGATGTGCGCGTCGCGTTGGGTGACGACCTGGGAGACGAGGACGGCGTCGGCTTTCTCGGCGCGGGCGCGGCGGACGAGGTCGGGCACGGAGACCTGCGCGCCGAGGTTCACGACCTTGAGCTCGCGGTAGTACTCGAGGCCTTTCTCACCGGCGAAGCCCTTGATGTTGAGGATGGCGTCGATGCCGACGGTGTGGGCGTCGGTGCCGATGCAGGCGCCGACGACGACGAGTTTGCGGCGCAGCAGCTTCTTGAGGGTGGTGTTGATCTCGGCGGGTGGCAGCAGCGGGTATTCGCGTTCGACGACGCGCACGTCGTCGAGGTCGACGATGTGGCGGACGGAGCCGTAGACGACGAAGAAGGTGAAGTCGTCGCCGATGGGGTGGGAGTGCACGACCATGGCGGGGTCGATGCCCATCTTGTTCGCCAGTTGCTGGGCGGCGCCGTCGGCGTGGGGTCCGGCGGGGATGGGCAGGGTGAACGAGGTCTGCACCATGCCGTCGCCGGTGGTGTCGCCGTAGGGGCGGACGTGGCGCTTCACGGGTGTGCCTCCAGCAGGTCCGCGGCGGGGTTGAGGTAGTCGTCGGCTTTCTCCACGACGCCGTCGGCGCCCTTGCCGCCGTGGGCGGGGCGTTTCATGAGGCCGAAGGTGCCGTCGGCGATGGCGTCGAGCAGGCCGTCGTCGACGATGCGGGCGAGCAGGTCGACGGCTTCGCCGAGGACCTGGTGGGCGCGTGTGACGATGAGCCCGTCGGGTGCGGGCCGGAAGTCCTCGCGCAGTCCGCCGGCGGCGTCGAGGACGTAGCGGACGTTGCGCAGGGCGAGGTCGCGGTCGGACAGGAACGGGGTGACGACGGCTTCGGTCATCATGCCGACGAGCAGGATGGACTGGCCGGTGAGCAGGCCCGCGAGGGTGAAGAACCCGTCGAGCAGGTAGCCGTGGAACACGTCGCCGGTCATGTGCTTGGTGGGTGGCATCCACTTCAGCGGCGCGTCGGGGAACAGTTCGCGGGCGAGCAGGGCGTGGGCGAGTTCGAGGCGGAACGACTCGGGCACGGCGGGGTTGATCTCGAAGGCGTGGCCGAGTCCGAGGAGGTGGTCGGGCAGGCCGGCTTCGTGGGCGAAGTGCTCGTTGAGCAGTTGGGACACGGTGACGGTGTGGGCGGCGTCGACGGCGTCGGCGGTGGTGAGGTAGTTGTCCTCGCCGGTGTTGATGACGATGCCGGCGCGGGCGTGGACCTGCCGGGAGAAGCGCTGGTCGACGAAGGTGCGGATCGGGTTGATGTCGCGGAACAGGATGCCGTACATGGAGTCGTTGAGCATCATGTCTAGGCGTTGCAGGCCGGCGAGGACGGCGATCTCGGGCATGCACAGCCCGGAGGCGTAGTTGGTGAGCCGCACGTACCGGCCGACTTCGCGGGACACCTCGTCGAGGGCCGCGCGCATGATGCGGAAGTTCTCCTGGGTGGCGTAGGTGCCGGCGAAGCCGTGGTGGGTGGCGCCTTCGGGGACGTAGTCGAGCAGGGACTGGCCGGTGGAGCGGATGACGGCGATGATGTCGGCGCCGGCGCGGGCGGCGTTGCGGGCCTGCACGACGTCCTCGTCGATGTCGCCGGTGGCGACGATGAGGTAGATCCAGGGCCGTCGGGGCGGGTCGCCGAGCCTGGCGACGAGCTTGTCGCGTTGGGCGCGGTTGCGGTCGACGGTGCGCAGGCCGGTGGTGACGGCGGCGGTGGCGGCTTTGCGGGCCCGTTCCCGGTCGCGGCCGGTGGGCAGGGTGTAGCGGACCTGTCCGGCGGCGGTGGCCTCGGCGAGGTCGGTGAGGGTGGCGAGGTCGTGGTGGCGCAGGGCGTGGAAGACGGGCAGGGCGACGCCGTGTTCGAGGCCGCAGTGCTCCCGCACGGTGTCGACGACCCGGTTGACCCAGGGGACGTCGCCGGCGCGGTGGGTGGTGTCGGCGCCGGTGATGCCGGCCAGGCGGAGCGTGGCGCGCTCGACGGCCACCGTGGTGTGGGCCTTGGCGATGGCCACCACCGGTTCGGCGGCCTTGGCGGCGAGTTCCCGCGCCGTGGCGACCACCTTCGGGTCGAGGTCGAGCAACGCCATCGGGTTCACTCCTGTTCTTCGGGGCGGTTCTGGGCGCGGATCTCCGCTCGTGCGCGCACGAGTTGCGGGTACACGGCGGAGGGGGAGATGCCGAGGGTCGCCGCGACCTCGGCCACGGACAGTCCTTCGATCTCGCGCAGCACGTAGACCGCGCGCAGGCCGGGCCGCAGCCGGTCGAGGGCCCGGGTCTCGGCCTCGGTGGGAGCGTGGGGGCGCGTGCTGGGCACGGTCGGCAGTGGGACCGGTGTGGCGCGTCGGAGTCCGCGGGTCAGTTCGAGGATCTCGTTGAGCACGTCGCGGTCGGAGCGGACCGGCCCGTGGCCGGGTGCGGTGGCGCGGAAGTCCGCCACGGTGGCGGTGAAGTCGTCCCACTCGCGGTCGAGGAACCTGCCGAGGCGTGGCGCGGCGAGGGGTTCGGGCAGTGCGGCGTTGACCGCGTCGAGCAGGGCGAGGACGTCGGTCTTCTCCCCCGCGTCGACGGCCTGGAACTGGCTGAGCGGCCCGGTGACGTCGGTCTTGGCGAGATCCAGCAGCAGCGGGATCACCTTGGCCTGGCCGACGCTCTTGGAGAGGGCGCCTGCTTCGAAGTTGATCCACGGCGAGTGCTGGTTGGCCGCGGACAGCACGACGATCCCGAAGCTGGTGCCGTCGAGCGCGCCGCCGAGTTCGGCCATGCTCAGCGAGCCCTTGGCGATGTCCTTGTCCGACATCCACGGTTTGACGGCCTGGACGACCAGCTGCAGCCATTCCCGCAGGAACAGCGCGAACCGCCGTTCGGCCTCCCCCGACCAGGAGAGGAAGACCTTCACCTCACGCCTCCCTCTCGTAGACGGTGCGGCCGCGCAGGACGGTGCGCAGGCACGTCGGGGCGGGGCCGTCCAGGGCGGGCAGGGCGGGGACGCGGGAGCGCGGGTCGGTGGACCAGCGCTGCACGCGGCTGTCGGGGGCGGCGACCTCCAGCTCCCCCGCCTCCCACACGGCGTAGGTGGCGGGCGCGCCGGGTTGCAGGGTGCCGGTGACGCCGTCGTCGACGCCGGCGGCGCGCCAGCCGCCGCGGGTGTGGGCGGTGAACGCGGCACGCGGGGAGAGGCCGTGGCCGTCGGTGCGGTGGTGCACGGCGGCCTTGATCGCGGCCCAGGGGTCGACGGCGGTGACGGGGGCGTCGGAGCCCAGGGCGAGGATCATGCCGGCGGCGGCGAGGCGGGAGAACGGGTTGAGCGCGGTCCCCCGCTCGACGCCGAGGCGCTGGGCGTACATGCCGTCCGCCCCGCCCCATTCGCGGTCGAACAGGGGTTGCACGGAGGCGACGACGCCCCAGGAGGCCAGGCGCGCGGCCTGCTCGCCGGTGATCATCTCGAGGTGTTCGAGGCGGTGCCTGCGGGCCGCCAGGGCGGGGACGCCGACGGTCGCGGCGGCTTTGGCGAAGCCGTCGACGACGGCGGCGACGGCGGCGTCGCCGATGACGTGGAACCCGCCCTGGATGCCGGCGCGGGTGCAGGTGATCAGGTGCTCGGCGACGGCGTCGGCGTCGAGGTAGAGGGCGCCGGTGGTGTCGGCGTCGGCGTAGGGCTCGCACAGGGCGGCGGTGCGGGAGCCGAGCGCGCCGTCGACGAACAGGTCGCCGGCCAGGCCGCGCACGGGCAGGTCTATCGGGTCGGGGCCGCCCCAGTAGCCGGCGACGTCGAGCAGGTCGGTGGCGAGCAGGTCGGCGAGGTCGTCGCGGCTGGAGATGTCGGGTCCGGCGCATTCGTGCACCGACGCGATGCCGCGTGACGCGGCGTGCCGCAGGAACGCCTGCTGGGCGGCGCGGCGCCGGTGCACGGGGATGGCGTCCTTCGCGGCGCGGCGCACGTGGTGGTGCGCGGCGCGCGAGAGGGGCCCGTCGGGGTGCCAGCCGTCGGCGTCGCGGGCGTCGGGGGCGAGGTCGAGCAGCGCGGTGGACGCCAGGGCGGAGTGCACGTCGATGCGGGAGAGGTAGACCCGGGCGCCGCGGGCGGCGTCGTCGAGTTCGGCGCGGGTCGGGGGCCGGTTCTCCGGCCAGCGTGTCTCGTCCCAGCCGTGTCCCCAGATCAGCGGGCCCTCCGCCGCGCGCACGGCGTCGAGCAGGTCCGTCAGCGACCGGCAGCCGGTGAGGTCCAGGCCGGTGAGCAGCAGCCCGGCGGAGGTGGCGTGCACGTGGGCGTCGACGAACGCGGGGGCGACGAACGCGCCGTCCAGGTCGACGACCTCGGCGTCGGGGTGCAGGGCGCGGCCCGCGCCGTCCTGGCCCAGCCACACCACGGTGCCGTCGGTGATCGCCATCGCGGTGGCGTCGGGAGCGGTCGGGGAGTGGATCCGTCCACCCACGAGCAGGCGCGTCGACGGGGGCGTCGACGCCGGGTCGCCGTTCACTGTAGTCACGTCCGGTGAGTCTGCCGGTGCTCGAACAGGGCCCGCACGGCAGGTTCGCCGCGCAGCAGGTCCAGGGCGAACGCGGCGTGACCGGGCACGTAGCCGTTGCCGACGAGCATCTCCACGTCGGCGGCGAGCCCTTCGGCGCCCAGCGCGGCGGCGGGGAACGAGGTGGCCATGGAGAAGAACACGACGGTGCCGCCGTCGGCGGTGGCCAGGATCGCGCCGTGCTCGCAGCCGGGCACGTCCACGCACACCACGGTCACGTCCACGCGGTCGCCGACCGCCTCGGCCACGGCGACGGGGTCGCGGGCGTCGGCGACGACCACGGTGTCGGCCAGGCCCGCGGCGCGGACGGCGTCGGCCTCGCGCGCGGTGGGGACGAGGGCGACGAGCCGGGACGCGCCGGCGCGGCGGGCGGCGGCCAGCGACAGCGACCCCGACTTGCCGCCGCCGCCCAGGACCAGCACCGACGGCGCGGGGCGGCGGCGCACGACCCGGTCGGTCAGCGCGGGCGCGCCGCACACGTCCAGCACCGACAGGGCGAGCTGCTCGGGCAGGTCGTCGGGCAGCACGGCGGCGATGGAGCGGCCGAACAGCACCGCGGTGCCCTCGCACGGCGCCTGCTCGTCGGTCCCGTCCCACGCGGCGAGGCCGTCGGTGATGCGCAGCGGCGTGAGGGTGAGCGAGACCAGCGTCGCGATCCGGTCGCCGACGCGCAGGCCCAGCGGCGAGTCGGGGCCGACCTCGCGGACGGCGCCCAGCAGCATGCCGCCCGATCCGGTGACGGGGTTCTGCATCTTGCCGCGGGCGGCGACGATGTCCAGCACTGCGCGGCGGACGCCAGCGACGCCGTGCTCCTCGCGCAGCTGCCGGTAGGAGGCGGCGTCGAGGTTGAGCCGGGAGACGTCGACCAGGACCTCGTCGGGTCCGCACACGGGGGTGGCGTCCAGCCGGTGGGCCTGCTGCGGCAGCACCCCGGCGGGTTCGAGGACGCGGTGCAGACCGTACGGCGACGTCATGGAAATCCTCCGGTCGACAGGGCTCTTGACCGGGATATCTTCACGTGAACGGGCGAGATTCCGCAAGGGACACGCTCCCAGGGGCCGGACGTGACCGTGCCCGACCCAAGGGGGTTCCACCGTGCCGGGCACGCGGACACCGGTCAGACCCTGCGGCGGACCCGCAGCACCGCCGTCGACACCAGCGCCACCGCCAGCACCCCGTAGGCCACCGCCGCGAACGGGCTCGCCACCAGCGCCACCGGGTCGCCCTCGCCGATCTGCAACGTCCGACGCACCTGCTCCTCGGCCATCGGCCCCAGGATGAGCCCCACCACCAGCGGCGCGACCGGGTAGCCGTGCCGGCGCATGAAGAACCCCGCCACGCCGATGACCAGCAGCACCACCAGGTCCTCGACGACGAAGTTCACCGCGTAGGTGCCCAACGCGGCGAACAGCAGGATCCCCGCGTACAGGTAGGGCCGCGGGATCCGCAGCACCTTCACCCAGATCCTCGCCAGCGGCAGGTTCAGCACCAGCAGCATCACGTTGCCGATGTACAGCGACGCGATCAGCGCCCACACCAGTTCCGAGTCGGTGGTGAACAGCAGCGGACCCGGTTGGATGCCGTAGCTCTGGAACCCGGCCACGATCACCGCCGCCGTCGCCGTGGTCGGCAGGCCCAGCGTCAGCAGCGGCACCAGCACCCCGGCCGCCGCGGCGTTGTTCGCCGCCTCCGGCCCGGCCACCCCCTCGATCGCGCCCTTCCCGAACTCCTCCGGCCGCTTCGCGAGCTTCTTCTCCACCGCGTAGGACAGGAACGTGGACACGTCCGCGCCACCCGCGGGGATGGTGCCGACGGGGAAGCCGATGGCGGTGCCGCGCAGCCACGGCTTCCACGACCGCCGCCAGAACTCGCCGGTCATCCACTTCCCGCCCACCGGCACCACCTCGACCGGGCCGTGCCGCATCCGGGCCGCCACGTACAGGGCCTCCCCGACCGCGAACACCCCCACCGCGACCACGACCACGTCGATGCCGTCCGACAGCGTCGGCACACCCAGCGTGAACCGCTGCTGCCCGGTGAGGGTGTCGGTGCCGACCAGCCCGACGAACAACCCCAGGCCCAGCGACGCCAACCCGCGCACCGGCGACGCGCCCAGCAGCGCCGCGACCGTCGTGAACGCCACCACCATCAACGCCACGTAGTCCGCCGGCCCCAGCGTGACCGCCACCTCGGCGATCGTCGGCGCCAACGCGGTGAGCAGGACCGTGGCGATCGTGCCCGCGACGAACGAGCCGATCGCCGCCGTCGCCAACGCCGCCGCGCCCCGTCCGGCACGCGCCATCCGGTTGCCCTCCAGCGCCGTCACCACCGACGACGACTCGCCCGGCGTGTTGAGCAGGATCGACGTGGTCGACCCGCCGTACATGCCGCCGTAGTAGATGCCCGCGAAGATGATCAACGCGGCGGTGGGTTCCAGCGAGTACGTCAACGGCAGCAGCAACGCCACCGTCATCGCCGGGCCGATACCGGGCAGCACGCCGACGGCGGTGCCGAGGGTGACGCCCAGCAGGGCATAGAGCAGGTACTCGGGCTGCGCGGCGGTCGCGAAACCCTCCCACAGGGCGGCGAGGCTACCCATCGAGCAACGGCACCCCCTCGAACACCCCGGCCGGCAGCGACAGGCCCAGCCCCGAGGCGAACAGCACCTGCACCACCAGCGCCAGCACCACCGCGACGAGCAGCGCCTTCCACCACACCGCGCCCAACGTCCACGCCGCGCCGAAGAACACCACCGCCCCCGCGACCGGCCACCCGGCCACGTCGATCAACGCCAGGTGCGCCACCAGCACCGCGACCAGCTTCGCCACCGTCACCCAGTCGGTGCGCACGGTGGTGTCCACGTCCTCGGCGTCCTGCGCCGCGCCCAGCCGGCCGCGCGCGGTCGCGACGATCGCCGCCACCCCCGTCACCACCAGCAGCACACCCACCGCGTAGGGGAACGCGCGCGGACCCACCGCGCCCAGCGAGCCCCGCGTCGCGATCGTGGACGCGTCCACCAGCGTGAACACCCCCAACGCCACCACCAGGCCGCCGAAGACGTACTCCTCCACCCGCGCCGACCGCGCCTGGGTCGGGGTCGGGGTCGTGTCCGCGGAGGTCACTGGACCAGGCCGATCTCCTGCAACACCGGCTTGATCCGGCCGATCTCCATCGTCAGGAACGTCGAGAAGTCGTGCCCGGTCTGGAACGTGTCCGTCCAACCCTTCTTCGTCAACTCCTGCTGCCACTGCGGGCTC
The DNA here is from genome assembly GCF_020859565.1 of Saccharothrix luteola. Classification (GTDB taxonomy): domain Bacteria; phylum Actinomycetota; class Actinomycetes; order Mycobacteriales; family Pseudonocardiaceae; genus Actinosynnema; species Actinosynnema luteola. Next base: position 100,820 of record NZ_JAJHUO010000011.1, read on the forward strand.
GCGTGCATGTCCGTGACCAACTTGACCAGCCGGTCCTTCGCCGCCACCGAGATCGACCCCGGCGCCACCACACCACGCCAGTTGATCAACTCCACGCCCGTGCCCAGGTTCTTGAACGTCGGCACCTTCAACTCCGGGTGCTCCTTCGGCCCCGACGTGCCCAACGCCCGCAGCTTGCCCGCCTTGATCTGCTCCACGTACTCGCCCACACCCGAGATCCCCGCGTCGACCTTCCCGCCCAACAACGCCGCCAACGACTCACCACCACCGGAATACGGCACGTAGTTCAGCTTCGCCGGATCGATCTCCAACGCCTGCAACAACATCCCGGCCAGGATGTGGTCCGTGCCGCCCGCCGAACCACCCGTGATCGTCACCCCCTGCCCCTCGGCGTCCACCGCCGCCAACAGGTCCTCGATCGTCCGGTACGGCGACTCCGCCGGCACGACCACCACCTCGTCCTCGGCGGTCAACCGGGCGATCGGCGTCGTGTCCTCCAACCGCTTGTCCGCCCCGTTGGTCTCCACCGCGCCGACCATCACCAGCCCGGTCACCATCAGGTAGCTCTCCGACCGCTCGGTGGCCAACTTCTGCAACCCCACCGTGCCGCCCGCGCCACCCACGTTGCTGACCTGCACCGAATCGGCCAACCCCGCGCCGTCGATCGCCGCCTGCATCGCCCGCGCCGTCTGATCCCAACCACCGCCCGGATCCGCCGGCGCCATGATCTCCAACCGGCCGACCTCACCCCCCGCACCGCCGCCGCCCCCACACCCCGCGAGCACCACGCCCGCGGCGGCCACCACCGCGAGAAGTCGGGTGTGCCGTCCTGCCATCAGATCCTCCACCGCATGTCCGACCGAACCCCGCGGCGCCGTCGCCCCGGTGCGCCGGAACGCTAGGAGCACACCCGCCACCCGACCCGGCAAAGGTCGTAAAAGCCGTATTGGTCGTTTAGGTCGTGGCCCGGCTCACACGCGTTAGGCCAGAATGCTCAGCCATGCGCCGCCGCTCCATACCCCTCGGTGTCACCCTGCTCGTCCTGCAGGTGGTCATCGTCCTCGCCACCACCTGCGCGGCGGGCCTGCTGGCGGCCAAGATGCAAAGCGACCGCATCCGCGAGGCCTACAAGGACCGCATGCTGTCCGTCGCCGACAGCGTCGCCCGCCTCCCCACCGTCGTCGACGCCTTCGACTCACCCGACCCCGCCGCCACCATCCAGCCCCTCGCCGGACTCCTCCGCCACGCCTCCGGCGTCACCTACGTCGTCGTCACCGACCGCGACGGCGTCCGCTACGCCCACCCCGACCCCCACCGCATCGGCGAACGCGTCTCCACCGACCCCAGCGGCGCCCTCTCCGGCCACGTCTTCGTCGGCACCGAGACCGGCACCCTCGGCACCTCCCTGCGCGCCAAAGTCCCCGTCCGCTCCCCCGCCGGCGACATCATCGGCATGGCGTCGGTCGGCATCCTCGAAAGCGAACTCGACGCCGACCTCGCCGAAGACCTCCCCGAACTCATCGGCTGGCTCGCCGCCGCCGCCCTCGTCGGCGTCCTCGGCGCCGCCCTCGTCACCCGCATGGTCCGCAAACGCACCTTCCGCCTCGAACCCGACGAGATCGCCCACCTCCTCGAAACCCGCCACGCCATGCTCCACGGCATCCGCGAAGGCGTCGTCGCCCTCGACGAGAACGAACGCCTCGTCCTCGTCAACGACGAAGCCCTCCGCCTCCTCGGCCTCACCGACGACCCCACCGGCCACCCCGCCGACACCGTCCTCGAAGACGGCGGCCTGCTCGACCTCGCCCGCACCCACGACGACGTCGCCGACCGCCTCGTCCTCGCCGGCGAACGCGTCCTCGTCGCCAACCGCACCACCGCCAGGACCCACGGCCGCCCCGTCGGCGTCGTCCTCACCCTCCGCGACCGCACCGAACTCCACGACGCCCTGCGCGAACTCGACGGCCAACGCACCGTCACCGAAGTCCTCCGCGCCCAAGCCCACGAATTCACCAACCACCTGCACGTCATCAGCGGCCTCGTCGAACTCGACCGCCGCGACGACGCCGTCGCCTACATCGAACGCGTCGGCGGCGCCGGCACCCACACCTCCGACATCATCGGCGGCGCCGGCACCGACCCCGCCCTCGCCGCCCTCCTGCTCGCCAAATCCTCCACCGCCCACGAACGCGGCGTCGCCCTCCGCCTCGACCCCGCCTCCACCATCGACACCCGCACCGGCGACGACGCCCTCACCGTCCTGGGCAACCTCCTCGACAACGCCGTCGACGCCGTCCACCCCGGCGGCGCCGTCACCGTCCTCGTCCACGCCGACACCACCGGCGTCCGCGTCGTGGTCGACGACGACGGACCCGGCGTCGACCACGCCGAACGCGACCGCATCTTCACCCTCGGCGTCAGCACCAAAGCACCCCGCGGCGCACACGGACGCGGCATCGGACTCGCCCTCGTCTCCCGCGTCGTCACCCGACGCGGCGGACACGTCCACCTCACCGACTCCGCACTCGGCGGCGCCTCGTTCGACGTCTGGCTCCCGGAGGCCGCCCGATGACCATCCGCACCCTCGTCGTCGACGACGACTTCGCCGTCGCCGCCGTCCACCGCGGCTTCCTCGACGCACTACCCGACTTCACCGTCGTCGGCGAAGCACACGGCGGCGGCGAAGCCCTCCGCGCCGTCGACACCCTCCACCCCGACCTCGTCCTGCTCGACATCCACCTCCCCGACATCTCCGGACTGGAGGTGCTGGCACGGCTGCGCGCCAGGTCCGGACCACCCGTCGACGTCATCGCCGTCACCGCCGCCCGCGAGCGCGACACCGTCCGCCAAGCCATGTCCCGCGGCGTCGACCACTACCTCGTCAAACCCTTCACCCGCGCCGCGTTCCTCGACCGCATGCGCGAATACCTCGCCCGCCGCACCGAGGTCCAACGCCTCGGCCCCTGGCTCGACCAGGACGAAGTCGACCACCTCCTGCACCACCGACCACGAGCCGCCCTCCCCAAAGGACTCTCACCCCTCACCCTCAAACTCGTCGTCGACGCCCTCAAGACCACCCACCACGACCTCTCCGCCCAAGAAGTCGCCGACCGCGCCGGCCTCTCCCGCGTCAGCGCACGCCGCTACCTCGAACACCTCGTCACCACCGGCAAAGCCGAAGTCCTCCCCCGCTACGGCATGGCCAACCGGCCCGCCCACGGCTACCGGCTCACCTGACGGAACCACCGACACCCGTACGGACCCAGCTCCACCGTCGCCGTGCCGTCCTTCTTCGGCGTCACCGTGCCGTCCACCAACAGGTCGGTGAGCACACCCTCCACCTTCGGCACCTGCACCACCACGTCCCGATCGGCGAAGTTGTGCACCGCGATCACCGTCCCACCGTCGATCTCGCACCGGTGCGCGAACACCGCCGGATCCGCCGTGTCGATCGTCGAGAACGACCCCCACGCCAACTCCGGGCACTCCCGATACCGCTCCACCAACAACCGGGTCCACCCCAACAACGACTCCGGATCACGACGCTGCCCGTCCACCGCGTCCCACCACATCGGCGTCCGCACCGCCAACCTGCCCTCCAACGACAGGTCCTCGGTCATCCCGACCTCCTCGCCGTAGAACAACACCGGAGTCCCCGGCAACGAGAACAACAAGCTGTACACCATCTTGATCCGACCCAAATCCCCCTCGAGCATCGACGGCAACCGCCGCCGCAGACCACGCCCGTACAGCTGCATGTCCTCCTCCGGACCGAACGCCGCGAACACCTCCTGCCGCTCCGGCTCCGTCAACTTGTCCAACGTCAACTCGTCGTGATTGCGCACGAACGTCGCCCAATGACAATCCCGCGGCGGCTCCGGCCGCTCCTTCAACGCATGCGTCAGAGGACTCGCGTCCCCACGCGCCAACGACAAGTACATCTGCTGCATCCCGACGAAGTCGAAACACATGTGCAACTCGTCGCCCACACCGTCCGCCCCGCCGAAGAACGCCATCGCCTCGGTGTACGGCAGGTTCACCTCACCCAACAGGATCGCCTCACCGTTGCGCCGCGACAGGAACGCCCGCAGATCCGCCAGGTAGTCGTGCGGATCCGGCAACGCCTCGATCGGCGCCTCCAACAGGAACGGCACCGCGTCCACCCGGAACCCCGACAACCCCAACTCCATCCAGAACCCCATCACCCGCGCGATCTCGTCCCGCACCGCCGGGTTCGCCACGTTCAGATCAGGCTGGTGCCGGTAGAACCGGTGCAGGTAGTACCGCTTCGCCTTCCGGTCATACGTCCACAGCGACTTCTCCTTGTCCGGGAACACCACCCCCTCCCCCGCGTCCGCCGGCGGCTCGTCCGCCCACACGTACCAGTCGTGGAACGGGCTCTCCCGATCACGCGCCGCCTGGAACCACGGGTGCTGATCCGACGTGTGGTTCACCACCAGGTCCGCGATCACCCGCATCCCCCGGTCACGCGCCGTGCGCACGAACTCCACGAAATCACCCAACGTCCCCAACCGCGGGTCCACCCCGTAGAAATCCGTGATGTCGTACCCGTCATCCCGATCCGGCGTCGGGAAGAACGGCATCAACCACACACACGTCACACCCAACTGGTGCAAGTGGTCGATCTTGTCGATCAACCCCCGGAAATCACCGTGCCCGTCACCGTTCGAATCGTGGAACGTCTCCACGTCCAAGCAGTACACGACAGCGTTCTTCCACCACAGGTCCGCGGTCCTGGTCAACTTCACGACCGCACCCCCGGCAGCACCCGCTCGCCGAACACGTCCAGGAACCGCTCCTGCTCACGACCCACGTGATGCAGGTAGACCTCCTCGAACCCCAACTCCACGTACTCCCGGATCGTCTTCGCGTGCCACCCCAGGTCCGACGACACGTTCACCACCCCGGCCACCCGCTCCACCGACACGTCCTCCGACACCACGTCGAAGTGCTCCGCCGTCTCCAAGTCCCAGCACACCGGCGGCCCGAACACGTTGCTCCGCCACTGCTCGTGCGCGACCGACCGCGCCTCGTCATCGGTCTCCGCCCAACTCAAATGCACCTGCAGGCGCAACGTCCCCCGCCCACCCGCGTCCCGGTACGCCCCCACCACCCGCTCCAACCGCTCCGGCGGCGCGTTCACCGTGATCAACCCATCAGCCCACTCCGCACACCACCGCGCCGTCGCCTCACTCACCGCCGCACCGATCAACAACGGAGGCTCCTCCGGCCGGGTCCACAACCGCGCCCGATCCACCGTCACCAGACCGTCGTGACTGACCTCCTCCCCCGCCAACAACGCCCGGATCACATCCACGCACTCACGCAACCGGGCGTTGCGCACCTCCTTGCGCGGCCACGCACCACCCGTGATGTGCTCGTTGCTCGCCTCACCACTGCCCAACGCCGCCCAGAACCGACCCGGGTACATCGCACCCAACGTCCCGATCGCCTGCGCGATGATCGCCGGGTGATACCGCTGACCAGGCGCGTTCACCACCCCGAACGGCAACCCCGTCGCCTCCAACGCGGCACCCAACCACGACCACGCGAATCCGCTCTGCCCCTGCCGCGCACTCCACGGCGAGAAGTGGTCCGAACTCATCCCCGCGTCGAACCCCACCTCCTCCGCCCGCCGCACCGCAGCCAACAACGCGGAAGGGTGAACCTGCTCATGAGACGCGTGCACACCGATGACGGTCATGCCGTCTCACGTACCCAAGCCACCCCCCGACGACACCACCACCCGACCGCTCAGCCCTCGCTGAGCATCCGCGCGCCCTTCACCGACCCGTCCTCCGCGGTGAAGAAACCCCGCACGTTCGTCAAGAACTCCGCCCGATCCACCCGCCCGTTCCCATCCACGTCCATCCCCGCGAACGCGATCGCCGCCACCTGCGGATCCGTCACCCCCGACCCCCGGTAGATCCCCGCGAACTCACTCCCGTCCAGAAAACCGTCACCATCCCGATCCGCCACCTCGAAATTCCGACCCGCCACCACCAACCACTTCTCCACCAACTCACCGGTCGACAACCGCCCCGACTCGTGAGCACCCCGGAACTCCGCCCGACTCACCGAACCATCCGCGTCCAGATCCGCCCCGACGATGTACCCCCACACCGCCCGATACGCCCCCACCAAGGCCCTGACCTCCGACGACTCCACCCCCAACCCGAACTCCCGCCCCACACCCCGAGCCGCCGCCGAGAAATCCTCCCAGCTGATCCCACCATCACCGTCCACGTCGAACACCGCGAAAGCCCGATCGACGTTGTCCATCCGCAGATCACCCGACATGACCACACCTCTCCCTAGGAACAAAACCCGGGGCGAAGCGTAGGAACAGCACAACCACCCGGCAGCGCGAAACCCGCCACCACACCCGATCAGGTCAACTCCGGCCGAGTCGACGGCGACTCCGGCCGCACATCCACCACATCACCCTCGACCACCGCACCGTCCACCACCACACCACCCGCCATCGGGTGCTGCCCGTACCGCACGTTCAACGCCATCGCCCGCTCCCGCTCCTCCGCACGCCGCGCGATTCGCCTGCTCATCAACCGCCGCGTCGGCGGGAACAGCAGGAACAACCCCACCACGTCGCTCACGAACCCCGGCACGATGATCAAGAACGCCGCCGCCGCGATCAACACACCGTCCGCGAGCTCCTGGTGCGGCGCACGACGCGTCCGCACCGCCTCCGAGAACGCCGCCACGGTCCGCGCGCCCTCACGACGCAGCAACACCGAACCCACCACCCCGCCCAGCACCAGCAGCCCCAGGGTCGGCAACAGACCCCACGCCCCGAACGCCGCCACCAGAGCGGTGACCTCCACAGCCAAGCCCACCAGCAGTACCGCGAACACACGCATACCCATCCCAACGCACGAACGACCCGAAACGCTCCCTGCCGTAATATTTACGGCCAACCGGCCATCTGGCAGCATATCTTCACGCCACTCGACCGACAGGGAGCATGGATGACTGCGCTGCACGAGGTCACCCCCACGCACCACAGGGCTGACCTCCAGCCCTACACCTACGTGCGCCAAGAGCTGGTCGAACCCGACTGGCGCCGCTTCCCCGGCTGGCGCGACACCACCGACGCCCAATGGCGCGACGCCCAGTGGCAACGCGCCAACTGCGTCAAGAACCCCAAACAACTCCGCACCCTCATGGGCGACCTGCTCACCGACCGGTTCTACGACGACCTGGCCGCCGACCAGCAGCAATCCGCCACCATGTCCATGCTCGTGCCACCCCAGATGCTCAACACCATGGCACCCGACGCCCCGCTCGACCCCGAGGCGTTCACCGAAGCCTTCTTCGCCGACCCCATCCGCCGCTACATGATCCCCGTGCGATCCGACCGCGACCCGGACTGGCCCAGCCACCCCCACTCCGCCCGCGACTCGCTGCACGAAGCCGAGATGTGGGTCGTCGAAGGCCTCACCCACCGCTACCCCACCAAAGTCCTCGCCGAACTCGTCTCCACCTGCCCCCAGTACTGCGGCCACTGCACCCGCATGGACCTCGTCGGCAACTCCACCCCCCAGGTCCAGAAGCACAAGCTCGCGCTCAAACCGGTCGACCGCCAAGAACAGATGATCGACTACCTCAAGCGCACACCCGGCGTCCGCGACGTCGTCGTCTCCGGCGGCGACGTCGCCAACGTCCCCTGGCCCCAACTCGAGTCGTTCCTCATGCGACTGCTCGACATCGACACCGTCCGCGACGTCCGCCTCGCCACCAAAGCCCTCGCCGGACTACCCCAGCACTGGCTGCAACCCAAAGTCGTCGAAGGCCTCGAACGCGTCGCCCGCACCGCCGGCCGCCGCGGCGTCAACCTCGCCATCCACACCCACGTCAACCACGTGCAGACCGTCACGCCGCTCGTCGCCGAAGCCGCCCGCACCGCCCTCGAAGTCGGCGTCCGCGACGTCCGCAACCAGGGCGTGCTCATGAAGGGCGTCAACGCCACCCCGGAAGACCTGCTCGACCTCTGCTTCGCGCTCCAAGGCGAAGCGAACATCCTGCCGTACTACTTCTACATGTGCGACATGATCCCCAACGCCGAGCACTGGCGCGTCGCCGTCTGGGAAGCCCAGGAACTCCAGCACGCGATCATGGGCTACCTGCCCGGCTACGCCACCCCGCGCATCGTCTGCGACGTCCCCTACGTCGGCAAGAGGTGGGTCCACCAGCTCCACGAGTACGACCGCGAACTCGGCATCTCCTACTGGACCAAGAACTACCGCACCGGCATCGAACTCGAAGACCCCGAAGCCCTCGACCGCCGCTACCCCTACTACGACCCGATCTCCACCCTGCCCGAAACCGGCCGCCGCTGGTGGTCCGAGCAGCCGTAGCCCGACCAGGAGAGCCCCGGCGCCCGGACCAGGTCCCCTGGTCCGGGCTGCTTTTGCGGTTTCGGTGTTGACGGGTGATGACGGGTGGCGTAGGTTAATTTTGGTCGACACTGAAGTTATCGAGATACTCGAAGTACGAAGATTGCTCGACTACGCCATTCCGCTGATGATCGTGGTCCGCCGTCATGGCGGCGGGACAGACTGGCCGCCATGAGCGATTCAGCCGTTGCCGTCCAGTCCTACGACCTGTTCGCGCCAGAGGTGACGGCGAACCCGATGCCGCTGCTGCACCGCATCCGCGCCGAGAGCCCGGTCAGCCACCTCCCCCAGCTCGACGCCTACCTGCTCACCCGGCACGCCGACATCATGGCCGCGCTCAAGGACCGCCGCCTCTCCCCCGCCAACATGGCCCAGGCCCTGTCCACGTTCACCCAGGACGAGCAGGACCGACTGCTCCCGCTGCGCGACTCCATGCACCGCTGGATGGGGCACACCGTCGAAGCCGACCACGTGCGGTTCCAGCAGCTGCTCAAGCGCTACTTCACCCCCGCCACCGTCAACGGCTTACGGCCCAGGATCCGCGAGCTCACCACCGAGCTGCTCGACGCCGCGGCGGAACGCGGCCGGATGGACGTCGTCGCCGACCTCGCGTACCCGTTGCCCGCCAACGTGATCGCCGAGATGCTCGGCATGCCCACGTCGGAACGCGAGCAGCTCCAGGTGTGGTCGCGCGACATCCTGGCGATCTTCCAGCTCGCCGGCTTCGAGCAGTTGCTGCAGTCCCAGCGCAGCGTGCTGGAGATGGAGGAGTACGTCCGCGGCCTCGTCCGGCAACGTCGCGCGGAGCCGCGCGAAGACCTGATCAGCATGTTCGTCGACGCCGAGCGCGAGGGTCTGGTCGACGAGGACGAGATCGTGGCCAACTGCGTGCTGCTGCTGTTCGCGGGGCACGAGACGACCGCGGGCCTCATCGCCAACGGCCTCGTGCTGCTGCTGGAGCACCCCGACGAGCTGGCCCGGCTCAAGGCCGACCCGGACCTCACCCCCGCCGCGGTCGAGGAGATGTTGCGCTGCGACGGGCCGGCGTCCCTGATCGTCCGCGTGAGCACCGCGCCGGTCGAGGTCGGCGGCCACGAGCTGCCCGCGGGCAAGCGGCTCTACCTGGCGATGATGGCGGGCAACCGCGACCCCGAGGTGTTCGACGACCCGGACCGGTTCGACATCACCCGCAGGCCCAACCGCCACACCGCGTTCGGGCTCGGCGCGTTCTACTGCCTCGGCGCGGCCCTGGCCCGGACCGAGGCCGACGAGTGCTTCCGCGCCCTGCTCGACCGCTTCCCCGACATCCGCCCCGCCTACGACGTGCTCGACCGCTCCCCCGTGCCACCGCTCGGACACCGGCTGCACTCGTTGAACGTGGAGTTCTGACGCGGTGGCGTCCCGTGCCCGACCACCCTGTCCGGCACGGGACGCCGTCCGACTACCTCACCGCCACCGACGCGGCCCGTGCCACGTGGGAGCGGTCTTCGGCCTGGCGGCCCTGACCAGCCACGTTCCCGGTGCTCCGCTGAGCCCGGACGGTGACCGGGACGTTGGTGCAACCGGGCACGTCGGCCACGGTGGCGCAGTTGTTCGGCCGGTTGGCGGTCACCACGGTCCCGTTGACCAGCGTGACCTGCGCGTACAAGGTGTCGATACCGCCGCCGGAGCCCGGCCAGGGTGACGAACCCGCGCCGGCCTCGCCCGCGGCGTTGTCGCTGACCCAACTGCGGGCGAGGGTGAGGGTTTCGCGGTACACCGCGACGCCGCCACCGCCGCCGCCGAAACCGGCCCACCCGGCGTAGCCGCCAGGCCCCGCGGGGCCGGCGTCACCACCCCGGCCCGCCCGGTTGCCCGTGATCCGGACGCTGGTGACGGACGGGCTCAACGACTGGCCCTCACGGCCGCCGACGTCCACCCCACCGCCGGTGCCACCACTGCCGCCGTCTCCTCCCCCACCGCCGTCGAGGCCACCGGACCCGCCCACGCCACCGTCGGCGGCGACGTTCCCGCGGACGATGCCGCCGCTGATGCGCAGCGCGGCACCGGCGACGGTGTGCACGCCACCACCGAAACCGCCCGAGCCACCCCGGCCGCCCGCCACCTTGCCGATGCCGTTGCCGCCCCGACCACCGGGGCCGCTGGCGTTGCCGGTGATCGTGCTGTCGGTGATGATCAGCGTCGACGAAGTGGTGCTGTAGGAGGAGATGGCACCACCGGAACCGCCGAGCCCGCCGCGACCCGCCTGCGCGGTCGTGGCGGTGGCGTCCGCGCCGGGAGCTCCCGCACCGGCGGCGTTGCCGGTGAGCACGCTGTCGCTGATGGTCAGCGGACCCCAGTTCTGGATGGCCCCGCCGGAGTCGCCCTGGTTCCCCTCCCCGTAGGAGTCAGTGCCGACCGCATCCGGGGCGCGGCCACCGGTGAGCGTGACGTGGTCGAGGCTCAGGTCGCCCCAGTTGGAGATGAGCCGGAACGGCGGCGCGTCCGCGGCCCGGGCGATGGTGGCGCCGTTGCCGTGGATCGTGAGCTTCCCGGAGATGGCGGGCAGCCCGTCCTCTCCCCCGGCGACGGCGGGCGCGGTGAGCGTGTAGACGCAGTTCGCGGCCAGGGACAAGGTGTCCGGAACCGTCGATGCGTTGGCCGCGGCGACCGCTGCGACCAGCGCGGACGGATCACAGGGCACGTCGGTGTCGGCGGCGTTGGCCGGTGGGGCGATCAGGACGAGCGCGCCCAGCGTGGTGACGGCGGTGGCGACGGGCACGGGGGAACGTCTCAGTAACGCGCGGTTTCGTGGCATGGAGCAGCCTTTCCTGGAGCTGGTTGGGTGGTATGAGTCGATCACGTTCCTTATATCGCGAAGCACGCGGGGACAGCTTCTGATTTTCAGTCAACACTGAAGCTACAGAGGTAAGCATGATAGAACTTGCAGCGGGGACCCGGACGTCGTTGGCCGATGTGTTGATCACCCCTCACACTGGCGCGCATGCACAAGCCGAAGGTGTTCGTCGCGGGGCCGGTGTCGTGGAACCGACTGGTGACGCTGGACCGGTTGCCGCAGGCCAGGCCGCACACCGTGTTCGCGACCGGCCACCGCGTCGCGGTCGGCGGCACGTCGGCGGGCAAGGCGCTGAACCTCGCCTCGCTCGGCGCGGACGTCACGCTGCGGACCGTCGTCGGTGACGACGAGGCCGGCCGGTCGGTGCTCGACGTGCTCGACCGGGCCGGGGTCGAGGTGATCGCCGAAGTGGTCGACACGGCTACCGAGCAGCACCTCAACCTGATGGACCCCCACGGCGGGCGGGTGTCGATCTACCTCGAACTCCCCCGGCTGCGCCAGGCCGAGCACGACGACCGCGCGCTGGCCGCGTTGGCGGCGGCCGACGCGGCGGTGATCGACCTCGCCGACCACGCCCGTCCCCTGCTATCGGCCGCACGGGCGGCCGGCGTGCCCGTGTGGTGCGACCTGCACGACTACGACGGTGCCGCCGAGTTCCACCGCGACTTCCTCGACGCGGCCGACCGCGTGTTCCTCAACGACGACGCCTTCGCCGACCGCGACGCGCTGCTGGTGTTCCTCAAGTCGCTCGACAAGCCCGCGGTCGCCACGCTCGGCGCTGAGGGCGCGGTTGCCGTGGGGGGGGGGGGCGGCCACCAACTCCCCCCCCAACCGCTACAGGAGATAGTCCACAACAAAACCGCGGGTGACGCCTTCTTCTCCGGCTTCCTGGTCGCCCACCTCGCGGGCGCCGACTTGGCCGAGGCGATGGCCGCCGGAGCCCGGCAGGCCGCCCTCTGCCTCGGTTCAGCGGGGTTGGCGCCGGAAATGTGACTGTCAAGGGCTTGCTGAAAGCCTTTGCAAGGACTTTCCTTCGGGTGCGCATGTCGCCGCGACGGAAGGGACCCACATGGACGGCGTGACCGCCCGGTTGAGCGACATCGCCGCGCAGGCCGGGGTCAGCGAGGCGACCGTCAGCCGGGTCTTCAACGGCAAGTCCGGGGTGTCGTCGGCCACCCGCCAGGCGGTGGTGGCGGCGATGGACCTGCTCGGCTACGAACGGCCGGCACGGTTGCGGCAGCGCAGCGCGGGCCTCATCGGGCTGATCACGCCCGAACTGGGCAACCCGATCTTCCCCGCCCTCGCGCAGGTCGTGGAACAGGTGCTGACCAGCGCGGGCTACACGCCGCTGCTGTGCACGCAGACGCCGGGCGGGTCGACCGAGGACCAGCTCACCGAGATGCTGGTGGACCGGGGCGTGGCCGGGATCGTGTTCGTCTCCGGCCTGCACGCCGATTCCACCGCCGACATGGGCCGCTACACCAAGCTCGCCGGCCGCGGCATCCCGTTCGTCATGATCAACGGCTACACGGAGAAGATCTCCGCGCCGTTCATGTCCACCGACGACCGCGCGGCCATGCGACTGGCGGTTTCGCACCTGGTGGAACTGGGGCACGAGCGCATCGGCCTGGCGGTCGGACCGCGCCGGTTCGTGCCCGTGCTGCGCAAGATCGAGGGTTTCGTCCAGCACATGCGCACCGCGCTGCCCTACACCGCCGAGCAGGCCGAGTCGCTCGTGCAGCACTCCCTGTTCACCGTCGAGGGCGGCCAGTCCGCGGCCACGGCGCTGCTGGACAAGGGGTGCACGGCGATCGTGTGCGGCAGCGACCTGATGGCGTTCGGCGCGATCCGGGCGGCCCGGCAACGCGGGTTGAGCGTGCCGCAGGACGTGTCCGTCGTCGGGTTCGACGACTCCCCGCTGATCGTGTTCGCCGACCCTCCGCTGACCACGTTGCGCCAGCCCGTCGAGGCAATGGGCCAGGCCGCGGTCAACGCGCTGCTGGAGGAGATCGGCGGCACGCCCGCTCCCCACGCCGAGTTCGTCTTCCTGCCCGAGCTCGTGGTGCGCGGCTCGACGGGCGCGGGGCCCAGGTGACCGCGGGTCGGGCGAGGGCGCTGCGCATGCGGGCGCAACGACTGACGACCCCCGCCCACTCGCTGCCCGAACTGCTGCACGACGTGCTCGCGGTGCAGGCGCAGGACACCACGGCGGCCGGTCTCGCCGTGCGGGCCCGCACCACCGGCGTCTCCCACGCAGACCTGCGCGCCGCGCTGGAGGCGGGCGACGTCGTGCGGACGTGCGCGATGCGCGGCGCGGTGCACCTGCTGCGCCGGGAGGACGTCGGCTGGCTGGTGGCGCTGCTCGGCCCGGTGAACGTGGTCCGGTCCCGGCGTCGGCGGCGGGAACTCGGCCTGACCGACGACGTGTGCGCGCGGGCCTTGGACGCCCTGCGGGAAGTGCTGACCGAACCCCTGACCAGGCCGCAGGTCGTCGCCCGGCTCGCCGACGTCGGCGTGGCGCTCGACCCGGCCACCGCCGCGCCCGCCTACCTGCTGGCCTACGCCGCCAACAAGGGCGTGGTCTGCGCGGGCGAGTCGACCTACCGGCTGCTCCCCCGCGTCGACGACGAGCCGCGCGGCGTCGCCGAGCTGGTCCGCCGCTACCTGCGCGCCCACGGCCCCGCGACGGTCGAGGACTTCACCGCGTGGAGCGGCCTGCCGGAGGTCGAGGTGCGCGCCGCGTTCCCGTTCGACGAGCTGGTGGAGGGCGAGCACGGCTGGCAGCTGCCGACGACCGACGCCGCCGACCTCGACGGCACGGTCCGCCTCCTCGGCCCGTTCGACACGTTCCTGCTCGGCTACTCCGACCGCACCCTGCTGCTGGATCCCCGGCACGCGCCCTTGGTGCAGCCCGTGGGTCCGCACGTCGTCGTGGACGGCCAGGTGCGCGGCACGTGGCGGCGACGGGACGGCCGGGTCGTGGTGGAGCAGTTCGGCCACATCCCGGTGTCCGAGCTCGACGTCGAGGTGGAGTCGGTGCTGGCCTGGAGCTGACCGCGTCGTGCGGCGACGAGGTGACCCCGGCTGACCGGGGCCACCTCCGCGGGTCACCGCATGATCACGACCATTCGACGCACTCCGCTCGGTCCCGGCCGCCGGTCAGGTCCGGTGACGCGGCCGAGTAGCCGATCAGCGGGCCCGTGCAGTTCGAGAAGTCCCACATCCGCTGCAAGCAGTTGTTGAAGCCGCTCTGGAAGGACCGGATGTTGTTGTTCCAGTCGACCGTGTGGCCGGTGTCGTTCAGCAGGGGCGCGGAGCGGTAGTCGACGTCGCTGGTGGGGCTGGTGCACGTCACCGGACCCGAGTGGGTCAGCGTGTACGCGGGGGTGTGCAGGGTCCCGTCCGGGTGCCGGTTGTAGTCCTGCCAGTAGTACTGGATGCCGATGACGAACTCCGCGGCCGTCGACGGGCCGCCGTTGAGCTTCGCGGTCGTCGTGCCGTCGACGGTGCCCGTGGTGGCGCTGAGGCGGGCGTCGGTGACGCGGCCGGCGGTCGCGTGCTCGATCGACTCCCGGAACGTGTCGAAGCACTCCGTGACACCCGTGGTCACCTCGACCGCGCAGTGCCGCTCTCCCGTGGCCGCGGTAGCCGCCTTGTCCGGCGCCGGGCCACTCGTCGCGGTCGCGCTCGGCGCCACTGCCGCGGTCAGGGCCAAGGCCAGGGCGACGAGGCCGCCGGCGATCCTGATTCTTCGCATCTGTCGACTTCCCATCGTGAAGGTGATCCGGGGTGGATCAGCGGCCTCACGATGGCTGGACGACCTGCTCACGGACCTTGCGCCGACCTTGCGAGCGCTTTCCGGGCAGCGGAACGCGGGTCGGACCCGGCGGGCGGGCGGTGGGAGAGAGCGCGCCCGCCCGCCGGAGGTCACTTCAGGTACGGGCCGTCGACGCCGACCTTGCCCGGCGCCGGGTTGCCCGGCAGGTCCAGGACGTAGACGCGGACGTCGCCCTTGCCGCCGGGGTTCGCGGTCAGCGAGCCGGTGGTGACGGTCCTCGCCTCACCGGTGACGGCGTCGCGGTAGGTGCCGTTCGGGACGCCGGTGAACGTGGCCGGACCCGAGATCGCGACCAGCGCGAAGCTGTCCACCGAGCCGGACGCGTAGCGGCGCTTGAACGCCATCCCGCCGGACACGCCCTCCGTCGAGTACTGGCCCTTCTGCAGCGCGGGCACCGCACGGCGGATCTGGTTGAGCCGCTGCACGTGCTTGACCAGCGGTTTCTGCAACGTGGTCGCGACCTGACCGGACGCGGACGACACCACGCCGTAGTCCGACGCCGTGACCTGGCCCGCGAGGTGGTCGCCGTAGTACGCCCGACCGGTCGTCGCCAACGGGCACGTCGGGCCGCAGTCGATCGGTTTGCCCGCCTGGAACTCGATCTCCGAGCCGTAGTAGAGCGTCGGGATGCCGCGGAACGTCCACATCAGGCTCATGTTCTCCGCCCACGCGTCCGTGCCGCCCGCGTACCGCACGCTCGACTTGTTCGGCCCGAAGTCGTGCGAGTCCACGTAGGTCACGTTGTAGGTGGCGTCGTTGGTGGAGTCGTCGGAGTCCTTCGCGTTCCAGAACGCGTTGTTCGCGTCGCCGAAGTTCATGTGCAGACGCATGTCGATGATGTTCATGCCGGAGGACTTCGAGTGGTCCGGTTCGCGGTAGGCGTTGCCGTCGAGGAACGCGTTGCGGCTCGTCGGCTGCCCGCCCGTGCCCATCCCCTGCTCGTAGGAGTACTGCTCCAGCGACGCGGTGGCGTCGTCGGCGCTGTACTCGCGGCGCTCCTTCCAGGTGAAGAACTGCGCCGAGTGGTTGACCGAACCCCGGTTCCACTTGTCGTTGACGAACGCGGCGACCTCGCCGAACACGAAGAAGTCCCGGCCCTTGTCGCCGAACTTCGCGGTGGCGTGCTGCTGGATCGCGGGCAGGAACCGGCGGTTCCACGTCACGCGCGGGATGTGCACGGCGGTGTCCACCCGGAACCCGTCCACGCCCATGTCGATGAACCGGTTGTAGGCGTCGATCAGGTACTTCTGCACGATCGGGTTCTCGGTGTTGAAGTCGGCCAGGTCCTCGTGCAGCCAGCACGACCGCGAGTCCTCGCCCTCCCAGTTGCCGATCCAGCACCGGTGGTAGAGCTGGGCGGGGAACATCCCGGACGTGGGGCTCGGCCACTGGCAGCCGTAGATCCGGTAGCCCTCCGGGCTGGAGTGCTGGGTCGGCTTGCCCCAGTCGACGCACGTGTTCCCGGCGGGCTCCGTGGTCGACCACAGGTCGCCGTTGTAGTAGGACTTGCCGGTGGTCGGGTCGATGGTCAGGCCGTCGTACTCGAAGCCCTGGACCGGTTGGTCGTAGTACCAGGACCACTGGTTGTCTCGGATGCCGAACACCTTCGCCTGGAACAGGCCCTTCGCGCCCCACCGGGAACTGTGGTTGTAGACGACGTCCTGGTAGATCTTCAGGCCCTTGGCGTGCGCCTTGTTGATCAGGTCCTGGTAGGTCGCGCCGGGCGTTTCCAGGCGCGGGTCGACGCGGTGGAAGTCCCAGCCGTGGTAGCCGTGGAAGTCGTAGTCCGAGCGGTTGAGCACGACCGGCGTGATCCAGATCGCGGAGAAGCCCAGGCCCTTGATGTAGTCGAGCTTGTCGACCAGGCCCTGGAAGTCGCCGCGGAACATCGGGTCGTCGTTGGCCGCGTTGCCGGAGCGCACGTGCCGGCTGCCACCCCGGTTGTTCGCCGTGACGCCGTCGTTGAAGCGGGCGGTCATCACGAAGTAGATCGAGTCCTCGCGCGGGTCGCCGCCCAACGGCGTGCCGCCCGGTGGCGCCGGCGGCGCGTCGCCCGTGGTCACCGCGACGGACGCGGTGGAGCCGGACTTGTTGCCCGCCGCGTCGTAGGCCTTGAGCGCGTAGGTGTAGGTCGTGTTCGCGGTGAGCGGGCCGTCGGCGAAGCCCACCGCGCCGGTGTTGCGCACGACGACGCCCAGCGCGCCACCCGTGCGGGTGACCTCGTAGCCCGCGACCGCGACGTTGTCGGTGGACGCCGTCCACGTCAGCGAGACGGTGAGCCCGGACGCGGTGGCCCGCAGGCCGGTGGGCACGCCCGGCGCGACGGTGTCCTGCGGGGCAGGGGGTCCGCAGGGGTCCGTCGCGTTCGGCGTGACCACGCCGTCCTTCACGGTGCTGCGCCCGGTCCGCAGCGCGTAGTCGGCGCCGTTGTTGTTGTCCCACTGGCCGGAGCCGTTGTTGAACGCCGCCTTGAGGCCGGTGGCCTGGCCGAGGTCGACCGAGGCGCGCGCCCAGTCCGGGCACACCTGTTCCATCGGCACGCCCGGCACGGCCGTCCACGTGCCGCCGTTCGGCTGGTAGTGGATCCGGGTCGCGGTCCAGTTCCGGGTCTTGGTGGAGTAGTAGACCTCCGCGTGGTTCGTCGGACCGGGATCCGGGTCGGGGTCGGTCCCGCACGGGTCGCCGACGCCGATCACGCCCGCGGCGACGGTGACGTCGCCCGTGCCCAGGCCGTAGTTCTGCCCGTTGTTGTTGTCCCAGGTGCCGGCGCCGTTGTTGAACACCGCGACGAGGCCGGTGGCGTCTCCGAGCGGCACGGTCCGGCGCACCCAGCCCGCGCACGCCGCCGGTTCCATGCGTTCGCCCGGCACGGCGGTCCACGGGCCGTTGCGCGGTTGGTAGTGCACGTTGGCGACCGGCCACCCCGAAGGCAGGCGGTAGAAGACCGTAGTGCTGTTCGCCGCCGCGGCGGCGGCCGGTGTCGTGGTCCCGCTCTGGGCGGAACTGCCCGGCGCGGTCCACGCCGCCCCGGTCAGGCCGAGGGCCACGAGAAAGGCGGTCAGTCGTCGCGATCTCGCTCGCATCGCTGCTCCCGTCACGCTTCGTTGCGCAAGGTGGTGCAATTGTTTGCAGGCTAGACCTGGCTCCACACCGGTGTAAACGGCGTGACGAGCCCGAACGTAGAGCGATCTTTGCAAGGGTTTGCAAGGTGGTTCGCCCACGCGTTGCTTTGTCGATCTCACGGGACGCGCACGGCCCGATGTCGTACGGTGTCCGGATGACCGAGCGGGCAGCGGGAGGCGGTGTGGTGCCGCGGGCGCTGAGTTCGTTCGTCGGCCGCAAGGATCTGCTGGCCGAGCTGCGCCGGCGGATGGGTGCCGCGCCGCTCATCACGCTCACCGGCGTGGGTGGCGGCGGCAAGACCCGGCTGGCGCTGGAACTCGCGGCGCAGGTGCACCGCGCTTACGACGACGGCGTGCGGGTGGTCGAGCTGGCGTCCGCGCGCGGCGGCGACCCCGAGTTGTTGGCACAGGTGGTATTGAGCACCGTCGGCGTGCCCGACCAGGCGACCACGACGCCGTTGGAGACGTTGGTCGACTACCTGCGGCCGCGGCAGGTGCTGCTGGTCCTGGACAACTGCGAGCACCTCGTGGAACCGGTGGCGCGGCTGGTCCGCGCGGTGCTCGGCGCCGCGCCCGGCGTGCGGGTCCTGGCCACCAGCCGGGCCCGGCTGCGGGTGCCCGGCGAGGTGCTGGTGATGGTGCCGCCGCTGGACGTGCCCGCCGAGGACGCGCCGCTCGACCTCGGCTACGAGTCCGTGGCGCTGCTGGTGGACCGGGCCGAGGCGAGCGTGCCGGGCTGGCGGGTCACGCCGGAGAACTGGCCGCACGTGGTGCGCGTGCTGCGCCGCGTGTCGGGCATCCCGCTGGCCATCGAGCAGGCCGTGGTGCGGATGCGGTCCATGCCGGTGTCCTTGCTGGCCGACCGGCTCGACGACGTGATGCGCGTGCTCACCGCCAACGACACCACCGCGGTCGAGCACCACCAGACCATGGCCGCGCTCATCGACTGGAGCCACGCCCACTGCACGCCCGCCGAACGCCTCCTGTGGGCGCGGTTGTCGGTGTTCGAGGGCGGGTTCAGCCTGACCGCGGCCGAGGACGTGTGCGCGGGCGGCGGACTGGCCGCCGACCAGGTCGCCGACGCGCTGGCCGGGCTGCTGGACAAGTCGATCGCGCTGCCGTCCGCCGACCGCAGCCGCTACCACCTGCTCGAACCGATCCGGCAGCACGGCGCGGCCGAGCTGCGGTCCGCCGGCGAGGTCGAGCACGTGCGGCAGCGGCACCAGGACTACTTCCGGCGCGAGGCGGCGCGGCTGGCCGCGTCGTTCGCCGGGCACAACGAGGCCGCGCTGCTCGCGGCGGTCGACGCCGACATGGCCAACCACCGCGTGGTGCTCAACGACCTGATCCGCAACCCCGACACCGCGCACGCCGGCCTCCTGATGAGCGTCGACCTGGCCCGCACCCGCTGGTACACCTACGCCGGTCGATTACCCGAAGAACGGCTGTGGCTGGGACGCGCGCTCGCCGCCACACCGCCGACCGCGGACCCGTTGCGGGCCAGTGCCATCGCCCTCGACGCGTGGATCGCGCTGTGCCTGGGCGTGGAGCGGGAGCTCGTCGCCCGACGGGTGGACGAGGCCGACGCCATGGCCCGCGAGGTGGGCGGGCCGGTGCCCGCGGTGACGTTCGTGCGCGGCGCGTACGCCGTGCTGGCGTTGGGCGCGGTCGACGGTGTCGAGTTGTTGCGGCAGGCGCACGAGGAGTTCGGCGCGCTCGGACCCGCGTTCGCGGTGGACCACCACCTCGCGCACATCATGCTGACCGTGTCGCTGGTGCTGCTCGGTTCCCGCGAGCAGGCCGAGCCCGCGGCGGAGGAGTTCTACGCCGAGTGCGAGCGGCTTGGCGCGCTGTGGGGCATCAGCTGGGCGCACTGGTGCCGCGGCGTGGTGCAGACGCGGTGGGGCGACCCGGTCGGCGCGCTGGACGTGCTGATGGAAGGCCTGCGGGTGCAGCGGGAGATCCGCGACAAGTGGGGTCCCCTGTGGTCGATCGAGGCCTTGGGGTGGGCGCACTCCCGGGCCGGTGACGGCTCCGCCGCCGCCCGGATGCTGGGGCTGGCGCACGGGTTGCACCGGGTGACCGGTGTCCGGGTGGACGGTCTGGTGCCGTTCGCGTGGGTCACCGCGCAGGCCGTGGCGCGGGCCAAGGCGGTGCTCGGCGAGGACGAGTACGCGCGGGCGTACGCGGGCCCGGCGGAGTCGGTGGAGCAGGCGCTGGCCGTCGTGCTCGACGAGGTGCCGACGCCGGAGCCCGACCGCCGTCCGGGCGGCCTGACCCCGGCCGAGTGGAACGTGGCCAAGCTGGTCGGCGACGGGCTGTCCAACCCGGAGGTGGCCACCAGGCTGGTGATCTCGCCGGCGACCGTCCACACGCACCTGACCCGGATCTACCGCAAGCTCGAGATCAGCAGCCGCCACCAGCTGATCTCGCTCCTGGCGGGCATGGCCGACTAGAGCGGTCAGCGGGGATCCGTCCGGGGGATGTAGACGCCGGCGGCGCGGAGCTTGGTCTCGAAGAGCGTGGCCAGCCGTGCCGCGGCGGGCGTCCGCTCGTCGCCGTGGTGGGCGATCAGCGCGTACCGGGTCGCGGCGTCGGTGCGGGCTTGCAGGCCGGTCACGGTCTTCAGCAGCGCGGGGTCGGCGAGGTAGTGGTCGGCCGCGGCGGTGGCGAGCTCGTCGAGGCGGGGGTCGTCCGGGTCCCAGGCCGCGGCCTCGACCGCCCGCCGGGCCAGGGTGACGAGGCCGGGGTCCTCGATGGCGTGCTCGAACTGGGTGAGGTAGTCGTCGAAGCCCTCCGGGACCAGCGCCCGGGCCAGCACCCACCCCTCCCTCGTGGCCGCCACCTCCGCCGCCGGGAACCGGAGGTCGCGCATCCGCTCCAGCAGCGCGACCGCGCGGTCGGGCAGCAGCGCCCGGTCGCCGTCGGCGAGCCGGTGCAGCGTGTCGCGCCGCGTGGTCAACTCCTCGATCCGCTCGGTGAGCTGCCGCTCCACGTCCGCGAGCGCGGCGGTGAACCGCGCGGCGTCGGCGTCGAGCAGGGGTCCGATCCCGGCCAGCGGCACACCGGCGGCGGCCAGCGTCCGGACCTGCACCAGCCGCAACAGCTCGGCCGAGCCGTACCTGCGGTAGCCGGAGCCGTCGCGTTCGGGCTCCTCGACCAGGCCGAGCTTGTGGTAGTGCCGCACCGCCTTCACCGTGACGCCGACGAACGCCGCCGCCTGCCCGATCGTGACCCCGTTCCTCATCCGCTCAGCCTGCCTTGTGGTCCGCGTCGGCCCGCACGCCGCCGAACACCTCGTCGACGAGCCGTCGCTGGGCGTCCCGGAACGCGGTGGCGATGGACAGGTCGGCGTCGTCGACGCAGTTCAGCGCGGCGGTCAGGGTCCTGCTGCCGTCGGGGGTGGCGCACATCAGCGCCGCGTGGCCGATGGCGGCGCCGTTGTGGCAGATGACGGTGCCGCCACCGGTCGTGGTCAGCACGAACACGCCCAGGCCGTAGTCCATGTCCGGGATGCCCGTCGGGTGCGGCGCGCACATCTCGGCCAGCAGCGCGGCCGGCAGGAGTTCGCCGCCCAGCAGCGCGGAGAAGAACGTGTGGAGGTCCCGGGTGGTCGAGATCATGTCGCCGCCGCTGGAGATCCAGGACGGGTTCTGGCGGGTGACGTCGACCGTCTTGCGCTCGCCCCCGTCCACGTAGCGGTAGTAGGCGTGGGCGTGCGGCTCGGGGATCTCCGGCGAGGCGTCCGGCACCGCGGTACCCGTCAGCCCGAGCGGGCCCAGGACGTGTCGCCGCAGCTCCTCGGCGACCGGGCGGCCGGTGACGTGCTCGATCAGCAGCCGGGCCAGCACGTAGTTGGTGTTGGAGTAGCTCCAGCCCGTGCCCGGTTCGAACCGCGCCGGCTTGGCCAACGCCGGCGCCACCAGGTCACGCGGCCGGTAGGTCGTGAACCGGTTGGTCAGCCACTCCTGACCCGTGGGGCCGTAGGCGATGGGGATGCCCGGCACGATCGTGCCGTCGGCGTCGACCTCGCCGCTGAAGTTGAACAGCCCGCTGGTGTGCTGCAACAACATCCGCACCGTGATGCGCCCGTCCAGCCCGAACCCGGGCAGGTGGTGCGCCGCCGGGGTGTCCAGCCCGATCTCGCCCTCGGCCACCAACCGCAGCACCAGGGTCGCGATGAAGGTCTTGGTGTTGCTGCCGATCCGGACGTGCCCGTTCGTCGGCGGCGTCGCGGTGCCGCCCAGCTCGGCCGCCCCGGCGCTGCCGACCCACTCGCCGCGCTCGTCGTTCACGCGCAGTGACACGCCGAGGAAACCGGAGTCGACGATCTCCGCGATCGCCTTCCGCAGCTCCGGGCGATCGTGCGCGGCGGTCCGCGGGGTGCTGGTGTCCTGGCCGGAAAGGGTGGTGTGCATGGTGGTCCGCTCCTGTGGTCCCGCTGTTCCCGGTCGGCGTCGTGCCGCTGCGACGAGCCTGCACCCTGACCTCGGGTCAACCTCCGCCATGATCCAGATCACACCGGCGCACGCCTTGTCCCCCGCGCGAGCTACACGCGGATGTCCACCGCGCGGTGATGATCCGACGACGCCGGCTCCGTAGCGTCCGTCCGGTCCTCGGCCGAACGGTCGTGGACCGGACGGAGGAGTCTTCATGCGCCTGCTACTGCAATTCCTGGCCGTCGCCGCGGTCGCCCTGGTCGGCAGCCAGGGCGCCGCCGCCGCGCAGGGCAACCCCTGGCTCACGCTGACGATCGGCATCGCGACCGCCGTGCTCGCCGTGGTCGTCTACACGTGGGTGGTGCGGCGCACCGAGCGCCGCGCGCCCGTGGAGTTGGCCCGCAGCGGCGCGATCGGCGCGACCGGTCGGGGGCTGCTGATCGGTGTCGCGATGTGCGGGGCCGTCATCGCCAACATCGCGTGGCTCGGCGGCTACTCGGTCGCCGGCCTGGGCTCGGTGACGGGAATGCTGGCGTTGGTCGGCTTCATGGCCGCCGCCGCCGTGACCGAGGAACTGCTCTTCCGCGGCGTCCTGTTCCGGATCGTCGAGGAACGCACCGGCACGTGGATCGCGCTGCTGCTGACCGGCGTGGTGTTCGGCCTGGCGCACATGGCCAACCCGAACGCGAGCCTCTGGGGCGCGACCGCCATCGCGATCGGGGCGGGCTTCATGCTCGCCGCCGCCTACGCCGCCACCCGCACCCTGTGGCTGCCGATCGGGCTGCACTTCGGCTGGAACTTCGCCCTCGCGGGCATCTTCGCCGCCGAGGTCTCGGGCAACGACACGACGGAGGGCCTGCTGGACTCGACGCTCTCGGGTCCGACCCTGCTCTCCGGCGGCGACTTCGGCCCCGAGGCGAGCGGGTACGCCGTGGCGTCCGGCGCGCTGCTGACGGTCGCGTTCCTGTGGCTGGCCCGCCGTCGCGGCCACATCGTCCCCCGCCGCCGCCGCGCGGACCGCGACCTCGCGCCAGCTACGCTCGCCGGGTGATCGACGTCCGCGCGGTGGGGGACCTGTGGCGGCGGTCCGACGTCGTGGTGCGGGACCTCCCGTTCGCCCTGCTGCTCGCCGCCACGGCGTTCCTGCCGGGGCTGAACAACTACGGGACCCAGCTCGGCGCCCTCCCGCACCGCCCGTTCGAGGCCCTGACCGTCGTGGTGATCGCGCTCGAATCCCTCCCGCTGGCCGTGCGCCGGCGGTGGCCGGCCGTCTGCCTCGTCCTGGTGTCGCTCGGCTTCGCGGTCGACCAGCTCCGCGGCTACCACACCGTGGCGGGCACCGCGCTGCCCATCGCGCTGATCAGCGCGGGCGCCCACCTGGCACACCACCGGTGGACCGCCGCCGTGCTGCTGTCCGCGGCGTACGTGCCGCTGGCGGTGGCCGTCGAACGGCTCGCGCCGGGCGAGGGGGTGGTCGGGCTCACGACGTTCTACCTCACGCTGGCCATCGCGTGGGGCGTCGGGTCGTGGCTGCGGCTGTCCCGGGTGGCCGAGGCCGAACGCCGCCGCCACGTCGCCGAGACCACCCGCCTCGCCGAACGCACGCGCATCGCGCGCGAGCTTCACGACGTCGTGACCCACCACGTGACGGCGATGGTCGTGCAGGCCGAATCCGCGCGTTACCTGACCGCCTCACCCGAACGCCTCGACCAGGCGCTCGACGCCGTGACCGACACCGGCCGCCGGGCCATCGGCGACCTGCGGCACCTGCTCGACCTGCTGAACCCCGGCCACGACCCGGACCCGGGCACGCAGCCCGTCGGCGAACTGCGCGCCCTCGTCGAGCAGACCCGGCTGGCCGGCCAACCGGTCGAGTTCAGCCAGGAGGGCCGCCCGCCCGAGGAGACCGGCAGCGCCGAGGTCGCCGCCTACCGGGTCGTGCAGGAGGCGCTGACGAACGCGCTCAAGCACGCGCACGGCAGCCGCACCGTCGTCAACGTGCTGCACGGCGAGGAGGAGATCACCGTGGAGGTGACCACCGAAGGCCCCCGCACCCCGTCGCCGGGCGGGAGCGGGCGCGGCCTGACCGGGTTGCGCGACCGGGTCGGCGTGCTCGGCGGCCGGTTCGACGCGCGCGGGCGACCCGGTGGCGGCTTCGTCGTCCAGGCCAGCATCCCGGCGGGCAGGCCGTCGTGACCGCCCCGATCCGGGTCCTGGTCTGCGACGACCAGGCACTCATCCGCACCGGCTTCGCGACGATCATCGACGCCCAGCCCGACCTCGAGGTGGTCGGCGAGTGCGGTGACGGGCGGACCGCGGTCGACCTCGCCGCCCGCCTGCGCCCCGACGTGGTGGTGATGGACGTGCGGATGCCCGTCCTCGACGGCATCAAGGCCACCCGCCTGCTGGCCGGCGCCGGCGTGGCCGATCCCGTCAAGGTGCTCGTGGTGACGACGTTCAACCTCGACGAGTACGTGTACGAGGCGCTGCGCGCGGGAGCGGGCGGGTTCCTGCTCAAGGACGCGCCGCCCGACCGGCTGCTGCACGGGATCCGCACCGTCGCCGCCGGTGCGGCGCTGCTGGACCCGGAGGTGACGCGACAGCTCGTCGGCAGGTACGCCACGCGGATCCGACCCGCCGAAGGCTCCCGCGACGACGTGCCGCTGGCGCCGCGTGAGCTGGAGGTGCTGCGCCTGATCGCCGACGGCCTGTCCAACAGCGAGATCGCCGCCACGCTGGTGATCAGCCACGAGACCGTCAAGACGTACGTGTCGCGCATCCTCACCAAGCTCGACCTGCGCGACCGCGTGCAGGCCGTGGTCTACGCCTACCGCCGGGGCCTGGTGACCTGAGCGGTCACGGCTCCAGCAGCGCGTGCGCCGAGGCGAACGTGTTCGGCACGACCTTGTCGCCGCGCTCCAGCTCGGCCGGGTCCACCGCCAGCCGGGCCCGCGGCGCCCGTGCCCGCAAGGCGGTCAGCGCGGCCCGTGCCTCGATCCGCGCCAGGTGGTGGCCCAGGCAGTAGTGCACGCCGTGCCCGAACGCCGCGTGCCCCAGCGCCGCGTTGCCGCCCGCCGGCACGCGCGTCGGGTCGAACCGGTCCGCGGTCGGGCCGTGCACCAGCGGGTCGCGACCGGCCGTGCCGAGGCCGATCATGATCACCGACCCCTCCGGGATCACGCCGCCGGGCAGCTCGATGTCGGCCGTGGCGCGGTAGTGCGGCGTGACGCGGACCGGCGGGTCCCAGCGGGCCGCCTCCTCGACCGCGGCGCCGACGGTGTCGTCGTTCACCGCGTCCCACGCCCCCGGCGTGGCCAGCAGCGCGACGGCGGCGTTGCCGATGAGGCCGGTCGTGGTCTCGTGCCCGGCGACGACGAGCAGGATCGCCGTGGTCAGCAGTTCCTCCGGCGTCAGCCGCTCGCCGTCGACCTGCGCCTGCACGAGGCCGCTGAGCAACGCGTCGTCCGGCCGCTCCCGCTTGTACTCGATCAGGCCGGCCAGGTAGCCGAACATGGCGTCGGAGGCGGGCACGACGAGCTCGGGCCGTTCGGTCATCATCGCCGCGGTCCAGTGGTGCAGCTGCTCGCGGTCCTCGACGGGCACGCCGAGCAGGTCGCAGATCACCGCGAGCGGCAGCGGGAACGCGAGGCCCTCGATCAGGTCGGCGTCCTCGGGCAGGGCCGCGACCAGCTCCTGCGCGGCCTTCTCCACCGCCGGTTGCAATGCGTTGATGCGACGGACCGTGAACGCCTGCGACACCAGCGCGCGCAGCCTGCGGTGGTCCGGCGGGTCGGTGTTGAGCATCGACGGGCCGATGATCCGCGACAGGTCCGTCGGCCTGCCCTTGCGCGCCAACTGGTCCTGCATCGCGGCACGCAGCCCGGCGGCGTCCTTGGCCAACCGGTCGTCGCTCAGCAGCGTGCGGGTCCCCTCCAGGCCCATGGTGGTGACCAGGACCTCCAGGCCGTTGGGCAGCTCCGCCGGGTGCACGGGGCCGCGGCGGGCCAGCGCGTCCTCGTGGGCGTGGTGCTGCCATCCGCGCAGTGGGCCGCCGACGAGGGCCTGTCGGTCCGGGGCGAACTCCGCGGTCAGCTGCACGTCGTCTCCTTGTGGTGCGATCGGGTTCTGCGGCGTCCACTTTCGTGTGAGCGCCACACACCGCGCATCCACCGCTCTCCGTATTCCGGGTGACAGCGTACGGAGATCGGTGGACATCACCGCGCGATCGCGGATACGGAGGTGGATACGGAGGTTCGGCGATGCGGACTCCCGCACGGGTGCGAGACGCTGAAGGGTGTTCGGCACCCCGACGGCCGGACACCGCCGGACCGGCCGGCGGTTGGCCGCCGTCCGGCATCCCGGGGGGCCGGGGAGGGGCCGCACCCGCGCGGCCCCTCTTTCCACGCCGGGCTCCTCGGGCTTCCGCCCTCACTCCGCCGTTGACGTTCGGCCGTCCGTGCTCAGCCGTCCGCGGCGATCCGGTCCAGCACGCGGTGGAACACCCGGTCCAGCACCTCTGCCTCCTCCGCCGACAGGTCGTCGAACAGGTACCGCCGCACGGTCTCCACGTGACCCGGAGCGGCGGATTCGATCGCGGCCCGGCCGGCGGGCGTGAGCCGCACCATCGAGCCGCGCGCGTCCTCGACGCACTCCTCCCGCGTCACCAGCCCGCGCTTCTCCATCCGCCCGACCTGGTGGGACAACCTGCTGCGCTCCCACCCGACCAGCGCGCCGAGCTCGCGCGACCGCACGACGCCGTCCTCGGCCTCCGACAGCGGCACGAGCAGGGCGTAGTCGGCGTTGGACAGCCCCGAGTCGCGCACCAACTGCCGCTCCAACGCGCTGTGCAGTTCGCGGTCGACCGCCAGGTACGCCTGCCACACCCGCGCCTCCCGCTCGTCCAGCCACCGCGGTTCGCCCATGCGCCCCACGCTAGCAACAACATGTTGACGTGTCACCAATGTCGGGTTAACTTGTTGACGTGTCCACAAAGGGAATGCAGCTCGGCGTCTACAGCTTCGGCGACCGGCACCGGGACCCGATCACGGGTGACCAGGTCTCGGTCGCGGACAAGCTGGCGCAGACGCTGGAGCGGATCAAACTGGCCGACGAGCTGGGGCTCGGCTTCTACGGGCTGGGTGAGCACCACCTGGCCGACTACTCGATCTCCAACCCCGGCACGGTGCTCGCCGCCGCCGCGAGCCTCACCTCGCGGATCACGTTGAGCAGCGCCGTCACCGTGCTCAGCACCGAGGACCCGGTGCGCGTGTACCAGCAGTTCACGACGCTCGACCAGCTCAGCCGGGGCCGGGCGGAGCTGCTGGCCGGGCGCGGGTCGTTCACCGAGTCGTTCCCGTTGTTCGGCGCGAGCCTGGAGGACTACGACGAGCTGTTCGAGGAGAAGCTGGCGCTGCTGCTGAAGCTGGACCGCGAAGACCCGATCACGTGGTCGGGGAAGTTCCGGGAGCCGCTGGCGGACGCACGCGTCCTCCCGAGGCCCTACGGGTCGCGGCTGCGGATCTCGGTGGGCACCGGCGGCAACCCGGAGTCGTCGATCCGGGCCGGGCTGCTGGGGTTGCCGGTGGTGTACGCGGTGATCGGCGGCGAGCCGGAGCGGTTCGCGCCGCTGGTCGACCTGTACCGGCGCGCGGGCGAGGCGGGCGAACAGGAGCCCGAGCGGCTGAACGTCACCATGAGCGCGATCGGCCTGATCGCACGCCGGTCGCAGGACGCCAAGGACGCGTTCTACCCGTATTGGCTGGAGACGATGAAGTACGGCTCGCGGGCCCGTGGCTGGCCCGTGCCGTCGCGGGCGGAGTACGACTCGTGGACGCGGGACGCGCAGTCGATCTTCGCGGGCAGCCCGGAGGAGGTCGCGGAACGCCTCATCTCCGTCGGCAGGCTCGTGAACGCCGACCGCTACGCGATGCAGATGGACTGGTCCGGCGTGCCCCACGAACTCGTCATGGACGCGATCGAACTGCTCGGCACCGAGGTGATGCCGTTGGTGCACAAGGAACTCGGGCAGTCCACTGTGGAGTGATCACGCCCGAACCGGTGCCGTTACACGATGTGACACCACCCACTCGTGGTCACGAGCGCGCGACGGTGACGTGAATCCCGGGTAAAGTCGCAGGTCGGCGTTTTCTTGGAGGACTTCACAGTGCGACTTCGCCCCATCGGTGCCCGTCGGTGACCATCGCCCCCGACACCGCTTTCCCCACACTGGTCGACGCGCCCGCGCTGTTCCGCGCCGGCGCCCCCGCTCCCGCGCGCACCCTGGTCGACGTGCTGGCCGACACCGCGCGTCGGCACCCGCACTCCCCCGCGCTGGACGACGGCACGACCTCGTTGACCTACCGGGAGCTGCTCGACGAGGTCGACGCGCGGAGCCGGGAGCTGGCGGCGGCCGGCATCGGCGCCGGCGACCGGGTCGGCGTCCGCGTCCCGTCCGGGACCGTCGACCTGTACGTGGCGGTGCTGGCAATCCTCACCGCCGGCGCCGCGTACGTGCCCGTCGACGCCGACGACCCGGACGAGCGCGCCGAACTCGTGTTCACCGAGGCCGACGTGTGCGCGGTCGTCACCGGGGAGCTGGAGCTGCGCGGCACGCCCCTGGGCCTCGTCGGCGCTCCCGGCCCGGACGACGACGCGTGGATCATCTTCACGTCCGGCTCCACGGGCAAGCCGAAGGGCGTCGCGGTCTCGCACCGGGCCGCCGCCGCGTTCGTCGACGCCGAGGCACGCCTCTTCCTCCCGGACGACCCGATCGGCCCGGACGACCGGGTGCTCGCGGGCCTGTCGGTGGCCTTCGACGCCTCGTGCGAGGAGATGTGGCTCGCCTGGCGCCACGGCGCGTGCCTGGTCCCCGCGCCGCGCGCCCTGGTCCGCACGGGCTTCGACCTGGGACCGTGGCTGGTCGAGCGCGAGGTCACGGTCGTGTCCACGGTGCCGACGCTGGCCGCGCTGTGGCCGGTGGACGCGTTGGACGACGTCCGCCTGCTTATCTTCGGCGGTGAGGCGTGCCCACCGGAGCTGGCCGAGCGGCTCGCCGTCGACGGCCGCGAGGTGTGGAACACCTACGGCCCGACCGAGGCGACCGTCGTGGCGTGCGCGGCCCGGCTGACCGGTGACGGTCCGGTGCGGATCGGGCTGCCCCTGGACGGCTGGGAACTGGCCGTGGTGGACGCCACCGGCACGCCGGTGCCGATGGGCGGCTCCGGTGAGCTGGTCATCGGCGGCGTCGGCCTGGCCCGCTACCTCGACCCGGCCAAGGACGCCGAGAAGTTCGCGGCGCTGCCGGGGCTGGCTCCTTTCGGGCAGGGCTGGGACCGCGCCTACCGCAGCGGCGACCTCGTCCGCGCCGAGCCCGAGGGCCTGCTGTTCCTCGGTCGCGCGGACGAGCAGGTCAAGCTGGGCGGCCGGCGGATCGAGCTCGGTGAGGTGGACGCGGCGCTGCAGGCGCTGCCGAACGTCGCGGGCGCCGCCGCGGCCGTGCGCACCACCAAGGCGGGCAACCAGGTGCTGGTCGGGTACGTGGTCGCGGGTGAGGAGTTCGACCAGGCCGACGCGCTGGCCCGGTTGCGGACCGCGTTGCCCGCGGCGCTCGTGCCGCTGCTGGCCGCCGTCGACACCCTGCCCACCCGCACGTCCGGCAAGGTGGACCGGGCGGCGTTGCCGTGGCCGCTGCCGGAGCTGGACGTCGCGGCGCCGGCCGGGGACCTCACGGACACCGAGCGGTGGCTGGCCGAGCAGTGGTCGGAGCTGCTGGGCACCCGGGTCGCCCGTCCCGACGCGGACTTCTTCGCCCACGGCGGCGGCAGCCTTGCCGCGGCCCAGCTGGTCTCCACGATCCGGACCCGCTACCCCAGCGGTTCGGTCAACGACGTCTACCAGCACCCCGCGCTGCGCGCGTTGGCCGCGCGGCTGGACGAGCTGAGCGGGCACCGGGGCGTCACGCGCGAGGTCGCGCCGACGCCGCGCCGGACCGGCGTGATCCAGTCGCTGCTGCTCGTGCCGTTGCTGAGCCTGGTCGGCCTGCGCTGGTCGGTGGGGCTGGCCGCGGTCGGCAACGTCGTCGGCTTCACCACGCCGGTGTCGTGGTGGTGGATCGCCGCCGGGTGGCTGGTGCTCGTCAGCCCGCCGGGCAAGGTCGCGATCGCGGCGGGCGGCGCGCGGCTGCTGCTGCGCGGCCTGCGTCCCGGCACGTACCCGCGCGGCGGAGGCGTGCACCTGCGGGTGTGGACCGCCGAACGGCTCGCCGAGTTCAGCGGCGCGACGAACCTCGCCGGGTCCTGGCTCACGCACTACGCCCGCGCTTTGGGCGTGCGGATCGGCCCGGACGTGGACCTGCACTCCGCGCCGCCGGTGACCGGCATGCTCAAGCTCGGCAAGGGCTGCGCGATCGAGCCCGAGGTCGACCTGTCCGGGCACTGGGTGGACGGCGACCGGCTGCACGTCGGCCGCCTCCGGGTCGGCGCGGGCGCGGTGGTCGGCGCCCGCAGCACCCTGTTCCCCGGCGCCCGGGTCGGCAAGCGGGCCGAGGTCGCGCCCGGTTCCGGTGTGATCGGCTCCGTGCCGACCGGGCAGCGCTGGGCCGGTGTCCCGGCGCAGCGCCACGGCAAGGCTGCCCGTCCGGGTCCGCGCCCGCCCCGGTCGTGGTGGTGGAAGCTGGTCTACGCGGTGACGACGTCGGCGTTGGGCCTGCTGCCGGTGGCGGCGGCGGTGCTCCCGGTGCTGCTGATCGCGCGCGAGCCGCTGACGCTCGGTTCGGCGCTGCTCGCGGTGCCGTTGGCGACGGTGGCGTGGCTGGGCTCGTACGCGCTGCTCGTGCTCGTGTCCGTGCGGCTGCTCGGCGTCGGGCTGCGGGCCGGCGCGTACCCGGTGCACAGCCGGATCGCCTGGCAGGCGTGGACCACGGAACGGCTGATGAACACCGCCCGCGTCGTGCTGTTCCCGCTGTACGCGAGCCTGCTCACGCCGGTGTGGCTGCGTGCGCTCGGGATGAGGGTCGGCCGCCGGGTCGAGGCCTCCACCGTGCTCGCGCTGCCGAAGATGACCACGATCGGAGACGGCGCGTTCCTCGCCGACGACACCATGGTCGCCACCTACGAGCTGGGCGGCGGCTGGTTGCGCATCGCCGCTGCACGGGTCGGCAAGCGCGCGTTCCTGGGCAACTCCGGCATGACCGCGCCGGGCCGCTCGGTGCCGAACCGCGGCCTCGTCGGCGTGCTGTCCTCGACGCCGAAGCGCGCCAAGGCGGGCAGCTCCTACCTCGGCATGCCGCCGATGAAGCTGCCGCGGGCGGCCGAGCAGGGCGACCAGAGCCGGACGTTCGACCCGCCGCGCCGGCTGGTCGTGGCACGGGCGTTGGTCGAGCTGTGCCGGATCGTGCCGGTGATGTGCCACGTGGCGCTGGTGGTCGGCGTGCTGTTCGCGCTGCGGGAGTTCGGACCGCTGTGGGCCGGGCCGGTGCTGCTCGCGGCGGGTGTGCTGGCGTGCGCGGTGTCGGCGGCGGCGAAGTGGCTGCTGGTGGGCCGGTTCCGGGCGCGTGAGCACCCGTTGTGGAGCGGGTTCGTGTGGCGCAACGAGCTGGCGGACACGTTCGTCGAGGTCCTGGCGGTGCCGTGGCTGGTCGGCCGGGCCGGCGGGTCGCCGGTGATGGCGGTGTGGCTGCGGTCGCTCGGCGCGCGGATCGGGCGCGGCACGTGGGTCGAGTCGTACTGGTTCCCGGAGTCGGACCTGGTCCGGCTGGGCGACGGCGCGACGGTGAACCGGGGGTGCGTGGTGCAGACGCACCTGTTCCATGATCGGATCCTCCGCATGGACCAGGTGGAGTTGGCGGACGGGGCGACCCTCGGCCCGCACGGGATCGTGCTGCCGGGCGCGACGGTCGGCGCGCACGCGACGGTGGGCCCGGCGTCGTTGGTGATGCGCGGCGAGCACGTGCCCGGGGGCACGCGCTGGCTGGGCAACCCGATCTCCGCCTGGCGATGACCGGCCCGTACCTGCCCGACCACGGCGACGGCGGCTACCGGGTCGCGCACTACGACCTGGAGCTGGACTACAAGCCGCACACCGGTCGGCTGGCCGGGCGGGCGACGCTGTCCGCCGTCGCGGCCGGCCCGTGCGCGCGGGTGGTGCTGGACTTCGGCACGCTGACCGTGAACCGGGTGCTGGTGGACGGCCGACCCGCCCGGCACGTGCACGGCGGCGGCAAGCTGCGCGTGCGACCCGCACAGCCGGTGGACGGACCGTTCACCGTCGAGGTGCGGTACTCGGGCGTGGCCCGCCCGGTCCGCTCCCGGCACTGGGGCGAGCTGGGCTGGGACCAGCTCACCGACGGCGCGCTGGTGGCGAGCCAGCCGATCGGCGCGCCGTCCTGGTTCCCGTGCAACGACCTGGTGCGGGACAAGGCGACCTACCGCGTCTGCGTCACCGCGCCGTCGCCGTACGCGGTGCTGGCGAACGGGGTGCTGGTCGACCGGCGCACGGGCGGCAGCAGCACGACGTGGGTCTACGAGCAGGCCGAGCCGATGGCGACGTACCTCGCGTCGGTGCAGATCGGCCTCTACGAACGGCTGCCGCTGGCCGAGGGCCAGGACGTGGCCGCGCCCGCACGGCTGCTGCGCGCCGCACGGCACGACTTCGCCCGCCAGCCGCAGATGATGGCCGTGTTCGAGGAGCTGTTCGGCCCCTACCCGTTCCGGACCTACCAGGTCGTGGTGACCGACGACGAGCTGGAGGTGCCGGTCGAGGCGCAGGGCATGTCGGTGTTCGGCGCGAACCACGTGGACGGGCGGCGCGGGCACGAGCGGCTGGTCGCGCACGAGTTGGCGCACCAGTGGTTCGGCAACGGCGTGGGCCTGGCCGACTGGCGCGACATCTGGCTGAACGAGGGTTTCGCCTGCTACGCGGAGTGGCTGTGGTCCGAGCGGTCCGGCGGCCCCACCGCGGGCGCGCACGCCGCCCGCGCGCACGCCCGCTTGGCCCGGCTGCCGCAGGACCTCCGCATCGGCGACCCCGGCGTGGCCAACCTGTTCGACGACCGGGTCTACCAGCGGGGCGCGCTCACCGTGCACGGCCTGCGGACCCGGCTGGGTGACGCGGCGTTCTTCGGCGCCCTCCGCGAGTGGACCGCGACCCACCGGCACGGCACCGCGACGACGAGCGACTTCGTGGCACTGGCCCAGCGCCACTCCCCCGAGCCGCTCACGGCGTACTTCCGCACCTGGCTCGCCGAGCCGAGGCTGCCGCCGATGTGACGCGGGTTCACCGGCACGGAGCTGCGGGTGTGCCGGAGGAACTCGCGCACCGGCGCCGAACCGTGGTTCGATCAACGGCAGAGCGGGTAGGTGTCCGTTATGCCCGGTCGAGTAGCGGTGTTCGCGCCGTCCCCAGAGTTGACGGTCACGGTGGAAGAGCTGGACGGCACGCCCGACATCCACATCCACGCCGGAGGGCAGGGGGTGTGGATGTCGCGCATGATCGAGTCCCTCGGCGCCGAGGTGGTGCTGTGCTCGGCGTTGGGCGGCGAGACCGGGCAGGTGCTGCGGCACCTGATCGGGGTCGAGCTGAAGGCGCGTGACGTCACCGCCCGCAACGGCGGTTACGTGCACGACCGGCGTGACGGCGGGCGCGACCAGCTGGTCCGGATGCCCGCCGACGCGCTGTCCCGCCACGAGCTCGACGACCTGTACGAGATGACGCTGATCGAGGCGCTGAACGCGGGCGTCGCCGTCCTGAGCGGCCCCGCCGAGGCCGACACGCCGGTGCCCGACTCCGTCTACGAACGGCTCGCCAGGGACCTCCGCGGCAACGGCTGCCGCGTGGTCGTGGACCTGTCCGGCGAACGGCTGGCCGCCGCGCTCGCGGGTGGGCCGACGGTGGTCAAGGTGAGCCACGAGGAGCTGGTGAAGGACGGGCTCGCCGAGTCCGACTCGCTGCCCGACCTGGTCGAGGGCTGCCGCCGGGTCGCGGAGTCCGGCGCTAGCGCGGTCGTGGTGTCGCGGGCCGCCGAGGAGACGCTGGCGTGGCTCGACGGCACGCACTACCTCGTGGAGACGCCGGAGCTGAGCCCGGTCGACACGCGCGGCGGCGGCGATTCGATGACCGCCGGCCTGGCCGCGGGTCTGGCCCTCGGCCGGTCCGTGGAGGAGTCGCTGAAGCTGGGCGCGGCGGCGGGCGCGGTGAACGTGACCAGGCACGGGCTCGGCACCGGCAGCGGTGACGTGGTGCGCGGACTGGTCGACCGGGTGCGGCTGCGGCGCTGGGAGGACGCATGAGGGTGCTCATCACCAACGACGACGGCATCGACTCGCCGGGGCTCGCCGCCCTGGCGCGCGGCGCGGTGGCGCACGGGTGGACGACCGTGATCGCCGCGCCCGCGGGCGAGTCCAGCGGCACGAGCGCGGGCCTGACCGCCGCCGAGGACGACCGGCGCGTCCAGGTCGAGCGGCGTGAGCTGCCCGGGCTGCCGGACGTGCCCGGCTACGCGGTCGCCGCGCACCCCGCCTTCATCGCGCTGGTCGCGTCCCAGGGCGCGTTCGGCGACCCGCCCGACATCGTGCTGTCCGGCGTGAACCGGGGCGCGAACGTCGGCCGCGCGGTGTTGCACTCCGGCACCGTCGGCGCGGCGCTGACCGCCGCCATCAACGGCGCGCGCGCCATGGCGGTGTCCCTCGACGTGGGGCTGGACCCGGATGTCCCGCACCACTGGGAGACCGCCGTCGCGGTGGCTTCGACGCTGTTCGACCGGGTCGCGGCCCTGCCGGTGGGCGCGGTGCTCAACCTGAACGTGCCCAACCGGGCCGAGGTCGGCGAGCCGAAACGGGCCGCGCTGGCCGAGTTCGGCACGGTGCGCACCCGGATCAAGGACAGCGACGACGGCACGATCGGTTTGGCCGCCGTCCTGGTCGAGGACGACTTGGAGCCCGGCACCGACGCGGCGCTGCTGGCCGAGGGACGCCCAACCGTCACCCCGCTGCGCTCGGTCGCCGAGGACCCGGACGTCGAGGTGTCCTAGTCGTCCTCCACGCCCTCCGCCGCGGACTGCTCGGACTGCTCGCCGTCCGACCGGCCCAACGCGTCCTCCGCGCCGTTGACCAGGTCGGGACCGCCCCACTGACGCCCCTCGGACTGGCCCAGTCTGTGCTTGCCCATGGTGTGACCTCCCTCGATCCCCGGATTGATACCCCCTGACCGTGGAATTCACACCCGGAAATGCCGGTGGCCTACCCCGAGTGAGGTAGGCCACGGCAGCGGAACGTGATCAGCGGGTGGTCGTCAGCCGGCGTAGTGCACGTCCGGCCACGGCGGGGTCGCCATGCCGTTCCCGATGTGGAAGCTCGGGTGCGGCGGCTGGTTGTAGGCCGTGTTCTGCCACGCGATGGCGACGCGGTACATGGTGTCGTGCATCAGCGTCGGGATGCGGCGGTCCGTCTGGTTCGGCGTGGCGTAGATCCGCAGCGCCCGGTTGTCGCTGGTGCGCCAGACGACCTCCTCGCGCCAGTCGCCGAACAGGTCGGCGCTCAGCGCGGGCGTGGCCTTGGTGCCGTTGTTGGAGGCCACGCCGGAACCGGTGAGCAGGCGGGTGTCGCCACCCGTGCCGTACTTGTCGACGCGGGTCTGGTCGAGCAGCTCGCGCGACGGGTCGCCGTCCCACCAGATCAGGAAGTTCGCCGACGACGGCTTGCGGCCCACGTTCGCGCCGCTCGGGCTGCGCAGGCTGCCGTCGGCGTTGGACCAGGACTCCGCGCCGGGGCTGCCGGCGTGGATGTCGGCGGACACGCCCCGGCCGTTGTCGCTGCCGGACGCGGTGGTCCAGAGCCGCTGGCCGGTGCGGGCGTCGGCGAACCACGAACCCGGCTTCGACGAGTCCTCGGAGACCTTGAAGTACTCCAGGCCCGGTCGGGACGGGTCGAGGTCGCCCACGTGCCCGGCGTCACCGTGGCCGAGGCCCGTGGTCCACAGGCCTCGCCCGGTGTCGTCGATGGTGGCCGCGCCGTAGACGATCTCGTCGCGGCCGTCGGCGTCCACGTCGGCGATGCTCAAGGAGTGGTTGCCCTGGCCCGCGTACCCCGACTGGTTGTTGGAGTCGAACGTCCACCGCTTGGTCAACGTGCCGTTGCGGAAGTCCCAGGCCGCGATCACCGCACGCGTGTAGTAGCCGCGGGCCATGATCAACGACGGTCGGGCGCCGTCCAGGTAGGCGGTGCCGGCGAGGAACCGGTCGACCCGGTTGCCGTACGTGTCGCCCCACGAGCCGACGTTGCCGCGCGGCGGGTCGTAGTTCACCGTCGACATCGCCGCGCCGGTCTGGCCGTTGAACATGGTCAGGAACTCCGGCCCGGCCAGGATGTAGCCCGAGGAGTTGCGGTGGTCCGCGCTCGCGTTGCCGATCACCGTGCCGCGGCCGTCCCGCGTGCCGTCCGCGGTCTTCATCGCGACCTCGGCCTTGCCGTTACCGTCGTAGTCGTACACCTGGAACTGGGTGTAGTGCGCGCCCGCCCGGATGTTGCGGCCCAGGTCGATGCGCCACAGGCGGGTGCCGTCGAGCCGGTAGGCGTCGATGAAGACGTTGCCGGTCACGCCCGACTGCGAGTTGTCCTTGGCGTTGTCCGGGTCCCACTTCAGCACGAACTCGTAGTCGCCGTCACCGTCCAGGTCGCCGACGCTCGCGTCGTTGGCGACGTAGGTGGAGCCCGGCGACTGGATCGGCACGTCGCGGTAGCCGGAACCGAACGCCACCGACGCCGGGGACGCCGGCTGTTCGGCTCCGTCCACGACGGCGCGCACGGTGTAGGAGGCATCCGCCGCGGCGCCGTTGTCCAGGTGGTTCGTCGAGCCGGTGATGGGCGAGGCGTTGACCTTGGTCGTGCCCCGGTACACGTTGAACGCCACGTTCTGCGGGTCACCGCCCAGCAGCCGCCAGCTGACCAGGTTGCCGCTGCCCGACCGCACGCTGATCACGCCGCGGTCCAACCGCTCGACCTGCTTGCGGCCGGTCGGGTCGGACGGTCCCGGCCCGGGGGTCGTCGTGGTGGTGGTCGTGGTGGACGTCGTGGTGCTTGTCGTGGTCGACGTGGTGGTGGTCGTCGTCGTGGGGTCGACGCCGCCCGTGCACGTGGTGCCGTTGAGGGTGAACGTCGTCGGCACGCCGACCACGTCGCCGGTCACCGAACCGTTGAAGCCGAACGACGCCGTGCCGCCGGTCGGGATCGACCGGTTCCAGTCGACGTTGGTCGCCGTCACGCTCGCGCCGGAGGCGGCGAACGTCGCGTTCCAGCCCTGGCCGAAGCGCTCGGAGCCGGGGAACGACCAGGCCAGCGTCCACCCGTCGACCGGGTCGCCCAGGTTCTTGATCGTGACGTTCGCGGAGAACCCGCCCTGCCACCTGTTCTGCACCACGTAGTCGACCCCGCAGCCGGGGGCCGCCGAAGCCACGCCGGCGACCAGCAGGCCTCCGGTCAGTGCGCTGATCGCCGTGACGGCGGCGATCGCCCGCACTCTGAACGAGTTGGTGAGCACCGTTGCTCCTTCGTCGCAGGTTCTGGGAGCGCTCCCAGGTATGAGCCGGGTAACGCCCTCGCCCGGCACATAAGAGCACTGCCACCGAGCAGCCGTCAAGTGATGAAACGATTCACGGCCGCCTGTCCCAATTGGTGCGGATGGGCTGGTCCACCTGCCCGGAGGTGCTCTGAAAAGGTTCAACGACGGCGCCCACCTGGCGCGCCGACTCCAACGTCGGACCCCTCAGTCGAGGTGGAAGACCTCGGTCAAGGGCCTCATCGCCTCGTCGGGATGCCTGCCGTCCAGTGCGGTGAAGAACTCGGCCATCTCGGCCTGCCACCGGTCGTTCACCTCGCGGTCGCGCATCCCCTGCTGGGCGGCGTCCCAGTCCGGGGTCTCCAGGTAGCCGACGAGCAGGCCGTCGTCGGCCAGGAAGAGGCTGTAGTTGCCCCAACCCGTCTCCCGCAACGCCTCCCGCATCTCCGGCCACACCTCGCGGTGCCGCTCCCGGTACTCCTCCATCCGCTCCGGGCGCACCCGGAGCAGGAAGCAGACACGTCGCACGTCAACCTCCAGGACTGAAACGTTTCACAACGGTGTTGCGCCGCAAGGCTCGTCAATGGTCGGGACTACCTCGCTCACGGCGGGCGCACGCCGTCGTAGAACGCCACCCGCACGGTGATCTCTCGTTCCTGCCCCGGTTCGAGCACCACCGGCTCGTCCCAGGCGAGCGCCGAGCCGATGCCCTGGTACTGCCCGACCCGCACGAACCACGGGTCCGTCGGCCCGGACACCACGGCCGTCCACGCCCGTTCGCCCGGGTTCCGCTCGGGATCGCCGACCACGACCGCCAGCCACGGCGCGGGCCGGCCGTTGACCTCCGCCTCACCCTCGCCGTCGGGGGTGCGGACCCTCACCGACCGCGGATCGAGGGCGGGCAGCCGCCAGAACCAGCCGCCGTAGCCCGCGCCCTCCCGGCCCTTGCTGCCCGGGCTGTGCAGCACCACGTGGTCCGCCGCGGTGAGCACGCTGGTCCACTCCAGCTCCCAGCCACCGGCGACCACGCGGCGGCGTTCGCGCAGCAGGACCGCACCCGCCGAGTCGCACCAGGCCAGCTCGCCCGGCCCGGTCTCCTCGACCCGGCCCAACTCACCCGGCACGTACCCCTGACCGCGCACGTAGTTGCGCCCGCCCCACAGGTTGACCCCGTTGACGTCGGGCAGCGCCAGGCCGATGCCCCGGTGCCACGGGTGGTCGTCAGGGTGCTCGCCGGTGACGACGACCCCGCCGAGCGTGCGCACCGGGTGCAGCGCCGGCCGCGGCACGACCAGCGGCAGCCGCGCGCCGTCCCAGCCGTACCGGGCGACCCCGCCCAGCGGCGACCAGGGCACCTCCAGCTCGGCGAACGTGCGCAGGTGCTCGGCGGCCTTGGCCACCACGTGGTCCACGCCGTCGACGTCCACCCGCTTGCCGTTGCGGCGCAACCACGCGGGGTCGATCGGCATGGGGTCGGGCGCGGTGCGGACGGCCTCCAGCACGCGCATGAACGCGCCGGTCCTGACCAGCGGCGCGTGCAGCGGCACGGCCGGGTCCGCCAGGTGGTCCAGCAGGTTCCGCAGCGGCGAGTAGTGCCGGTGGCGCTCCTCGATGCCGTCGATCACCAGCCGGTGCTCGGTGTAGTGCAGCTCGGCGCGCTTGCGGCTGCCGTGCACGACGAGCACCGGTTCCCGGACCACCTCGGCGCACAGCGTCACGGCCACCACGACGACCGTGCCGTTGCGGGTGCGCAGCCGCAGGCACGAGGTGTCGTCGGCCTCGATGTCACGGGCGCGCAGCAGCTCCAGCTCGATGTCGTGCACGTCGTCCACCCCCGTGCTGCCGTCCAGCGCCAACGCGGTCGCGACGCCGTGCGCGAACGGGTTGGTCAGCGCGCCGTCCACCACCGGCACGCCGTCGAGCGCACGTCGGCCCGCCCACGGCGCACGGGTGTAGTAGGTGTCGTCACGCGACCACGTGCCGCGCACGCCGATGCCCCGGATCTCGCCCAGCGCACCGGACCGCATCAGCCCGGCCAGCCGGTGCACCGCGGGCGAGCCGAGGCTCTGAAACCCGACCTGGACCAGCCTGCCCTCCGACCGGTCGACCAGGTCCTGCCAGTCGGCCAGCGTGGGCGTGGGCGGTTTCTCCAGCACGAGGTGCGCACCGGAGGCCAGCACCTGCCGCGCCAACGGCACGTGCGTGTGCATGGGGGTGGACACGATGCCGATGTCCGCGTCACGCATCAGCTCCGCCAGGTCGGCGTCCACCGGACGGTCGCCGACGAGCCGTCGCGCCTCGCCGTCGAGCGGGTTCACCTCGCACACGCCGGTGAGCCGCACCAGTCCTTCGGCCTCCAGCGCGGCGATCTCGCGCAGGTACAGCCGCCCGTAGCCGGCCGCGCCGGCGAGCACCACCCGCGGCGTCACCGGAGATCGCGGTGGTGCTCAGGGCCGGCGGCGGGATCACGCCGACCGGGCAGGAACGTGTTCACCACGCCCGGCGCCCGCGCACCGGCGGGTCGAAGCGCGTGGGGTCGCAGAGCGGTGTCCGGGCGGTCGGCGACCACAGCGCGACCGGCAGGCCTCCCCCGCCGCGGCGAGACATCCGTCCCATCACCCTCATTCGTTCGATTGAATCGGTTCAACCACGCTAGGTGAGCCCCACCATCGCGTCAAGACTGACTTTTCAGCGCTGAAACGACGGCGACACCGGGCCTTGCCTTTCTCGTTGAAACGGTTCATCGTGTGGCGTCGTCACGCACCTCGCGCAACGTCGCGCCCTTTGGGAGGCCGCAGATGACCCGCGTCAGACCCCTGCCCGCCGTGCTGGCGGCCCTAGCGCTAGTCCTGAGCACGTCCGCCGTCTCGTCCCCCGCCTCCGCCACGCCCGACGGCCCGCGGCTCGAACGCCTCGACCGCGGCCTGGTCGCCGCGCGCACCGCCGACGGGGTGTTCCTGAGCTGGCGGCTGCTGCGCCACGAGGTCACCGGCCACACCGGCACCGGCCTGGCCGGGCCGGCGTTCGTGGTCTACCGGGACGGCCGCCGCATCGCCACCGTCACCGACAGCACCAACTACCTCGACACCGAGGGCGGCTCGGAGTACCGGGTGGCGCCGGTGGTCCGCGGTCGGCTGGGCGAGGCGAGCAAGTCCGTGTCGCCGTGGGCGGGCGGGTCCTACGACCTGCCGCTGAGCAAGCCCGCGGACGGCGTGACCCCGGCCGGTGAGGCTTACACGTACTCGGCCAACGACGTCAGCGTCGGCGACGTGGACGGCGACGGCAGCTACGAGTACGTGGTGAAGTGGGACCCGTCCAACGCGAAGGACGTCTCCCAGGTCGGCTACACCGGGCCGACCTACATCGACACCTACCGGTTCGACGGCACGTTGCTGCACCGCGTGGACCTGGGCGTGAACATCCGCTCCGGCGCGCACTACACGCAGTTCCTGGTCTACGACTTCGACGGCGACGGCCGTTCGGAGATGATGCTGAAGACCGCGCCGGGGACGAAGGTGACGACCTACGACCGGCGCGGGAACGCGGTGTCGGAGCGGCACGTGACGATGCCGCGCGAGGACGTGCGCGCGGGTTACTCGCACAGCGACGACTACCGGCTCAGCCCCGCGGGCTACTACGAGCACGTGGTCGGGATGTTCAAGGGCTGGCACGCGCACCCCGAGGTCGTGGCCGGGCGGTGGCCCGCGACGTTGGAGCAGGCGTTCGGCATCCCGGTCCGGCACACCTACCCGTTGTCCGACGCGGACGCGCGGTCGCTGGCCGACCACTTCGTCGACGTGTACGCGCCGGGTCGCAGCACCCGCAACAACCTCCGGGCGTTCGCCGGGTTCGTCGTCGACGGCCCGGAGTACCTGACCGTGTTCGACGGCAAGTCGGGCCGCGAGCTGGAGACGGTGCGGTACGAGCCGGGTCGGCACGACGACGGGCTCATGTGGGGCGACTACGCGTACTCCCGGATCGAGCCGGGCAACCGGGTGGACCGGTTCCTCGCCGGGGTGGCGTACCTGGACGGCAAGCGCCCGTCGGCGGTGTTCGCGCGCGGCTACTACACGCGCACGACGCTGGCGGCGTACCGGTGGAACGGCCGCAAGCTGGTCAAGGACTGGTTCGTGGACAGCGGCTGGGTGCCGATGACCAACCCGTTCAACTTCCCGGCGCACGGCAAGGACGGCACGTCGCCGACGCACGGCGCCCTCACCACGCAGGGCGCGCACTCGTTGAGCGCGGCGGACGTGGACGGCGACGGCAAGCAGGAGATCGTCTACGGGGCGTCCACCCTCGACCACGACGGCGAGGTGCTCCACCACTCGGCGGGCGTGATGCCGCCGGGCAGCGCGAACCCCGGCGCGGTGGCGCGGCTCGGGCACGGCGACGCGCTGCACGTGACCGACATCGACCCGGCCCGGCCGGGGATGGAGGTCTACATGGTGCACGAGGGCGGGACCTCGGCGCCGTACGGCTACGCGCTGCGTGACGCGGCCACCGGCGAGGTGATCTACGGCGGGTACACCGGCCGGGACACCGGGCGCGGCATGGTCGGCGACGTGCTGCCGGACGAGCCGGGGCTGGAGACGTGGGCGTCGCTGCCGGGCGGCACCGACGCGGCGGGGCTGTGGTCGGCGGACGGGCGTCCGCTGTCGACCGCGATCCCCGGCACGAACGCGAGCATCCGCTGGGCGGCCGACCTGACCACGCAGATCGTGGACGGCGCGCAGGACGTGACGCCGACGATCAAGGACTGGCGGCGCGGCACCCTGCTGACGGCGGAGGGCACGCGGACCAACAACCACACCAAGGGCAACCCGTCCCTGGTCGCGGACGTGCTGGGCGACTGGCGCGAGGAGTTGGTGGTGCGCACGGCGGACAGCACGGCCCTGCGGATCTACGTGAGCACGGAGGTCACCGGCCACAAGCTCTACACGCTGATGCACGACCCGCAGTACCGGGTGGACGTGGCCAGGCAGCAGACGGCCTACAACCAGCCCGCCTACACCGGCTTCTACCTGGCCTCCGACGT
Organism: Saccharothrix luteola; assembly: GCF_020859565.1. GTDB lineage: Bacteria > Actinomycetota > Actinomycetes > Mycobacteriales > Pseudonocardiaceae > Actinosynnema > Actinosynnema luteola. The sequence goes on from NZ_JAJHUO010000011.1 coordinate 144,074, forward strand.
CGATTGGGCGAAGGTGCCGCGGCCGGGTCGGTGAGGTCGTTAGGGTCGTCGGGTGATCACGATCGCCGTCGCCCAGCCGCGTTGCACCCCCTACGACGTGACCGCCAACGTGGCGGCCCACGCGGAGGCGGTGCGCGCGGCTGGGGCGCGGGTGGTGGTGTTCCCGGAGCTGTCGTTGACGGGGTACCACCTCGACGCGCCGGTGGTGCCGTTCGACCTGGTGGAGCCGTTGGTGCGGGCGTGTGCCGAGACGGGGACCGTGGCGTTCGCGGGGGCGCCGGTCGGCGGGTCGTTCGGCGGGGCGGGTGGCACGTGGGCCGGCGGGCCCGTCGGCGGGCCGAACATCGGTGTGCTGGAGGTGTCCGCCGCCGGGGTGCGGGTCGCGTACCGGAAGATGTGGCTCGGCGGTCGGGAGTCGGTGCGCTTCCGCCCCGGTGACGCGCCCGCGGTCGTCGAGGTGGACGGGGTGCGGCTCGGGCTCGCGGTGTGCAAGGACACCGGCGTGCGTCGGCACGCGGCGGACACGGTGGCGTTGGGCGTGGACGTGTACGTGGCCGGCGTGTTGGAACACGCATGGGATTCGCGTGTGGTGGCGGAACGGGCGCGGCGGGTCGCGGTCGAGCACGACGTGTGGGTGGCGATCGCGAGTTTCGCGGGCTCGACGGGTGAGGGTTACGAGTCGGCCGCGGGTCGTTCCGCGGTGTGGGAGCCGTCCGGTGGGATGATCGCGAGCGCCGGCACCGGCGTGGACGCCGTGGTGCGGGCGGTGATCCCGGGCCGCGCCACGGATGGAGGCACATGACCGATGCCGACCTACCCGGCTTCTTCCACGACGCCGAACGCGCGTCGCGGCGCGGGCAGCGGCTGGCGCTGACGTGGAGCCGGACCCGGCTGATCAGCGCGGTCGTGGCGGCCGTCGGCGGCGCGCTGGAGTGGGAGCGCCAGACCGCCGTCCACCCGTGGGGGCTCTTGGCGCTGGTGGCGTTCTCGGTGGCGTTGGTGATGGAGATCCTGCTGTGGACGCAGCAGCCGGAGCGTGATTGGTACGCCGGGCGCGCGGTCGCCGAGTCGATCAAGACGCTGGCCTGGCGGTACGCGGCGGCCGGTGCGCCGTTCTCGACCGACGTGGCGCGGCCGAGGGCGTTGTTCCAGGAACGGGTGGGCGAGGTGGTCGCGCAGAGCGAGCAGCGGCTGCCGCTGGACAGCGACGACCCGTCGGCCACGGCCGCGATGACGGCGTTGCGGGAGGCGCCGTTCGAGCGGCGGCGGACGACGTACCTGGAGAACCGGCTCCAGGAGCAGAAGCGGTGGTACACGGCCAAGGCGCGGGCCGACCGTCGGCGGGCGATGCAGTGGCGGATCGCGCTGATCGTCGGCGAGGTGCTCGCCATCGTGCTCGCGGGTGGGCGTGCGTTCGGCGTGTGGGACGTCGACGCCTCCGGCATCCTCGCCGCCGCGGTCGCCAGTGGCGCGGCGTGGCTCGCGACCCGGCGGCACTCGTCCCAGGCGACCGGGTACTCGCTGGCGGCGCGCGAGTTGGTGCTGGTGCGGGCGAAGGTGCTGGACGCGGACGAGGCGTCGTGGGCCGAGGCGGTGGCGGAGGCCGAGGAGGCGATCAGCCGGGAGCACCAGCTGTGGTTGGCGTCGCGACCGGTGGAGAGTTGAGCGCGGCGGAGGTCGGACGCCTGGTCAGCGGGCGAGCCGGGCCGGCAGTTTTCCCGTGTTCGCCACGGACGCGGCGGTGCTGATGACCAGCGGGCGTTCGGTCGGTGGGTAGACCGAACCGACGTCGACTGAAGGCCATCGACCAGCAGTACCGACGCAGGGGTCGGCCGGTCGACGGTGGATCACAGGTGTGAAACCGAGCGACCCTCATTACTCCACAGTGGACGCTTCGGTCAGCCGGCGCGGTGAGGCGGACGGTCGTCGGGGTGGACGAGCCCGCACTTGTAGGCCGTCGCGACCGCCTGCGACCGGTCGCGGAGGTCCAGTTTGGTCAGCACCCGGGAGACGTGGGTCTTGACCGTCGCCTCGCTGATCACGAGGTGGGCGGCGATCTCGGCGTTGGGCAGGCCGTGCGCCGCGAGGATCAGCACCTCCGTTTCGCGGAGGGTCAGTCGCGCCAGTTCGGCGGGCACAGGCAGCACGGAATCCGGCCGGGATGCGAACTCCGCGAGCAACCGGCGCGCCACCACGGGGTCGAGCCAGGCGTGCCCGGCGGCGACGTGGCGCACGGCGTCGCACAGCGCGCTCGGCGCGGTGTTCTTGAGCAAGAACCCGGACGCGCCCGCCCGCAGCGCGTCGTGCACGGCCGTGTCGTCGTTGAACGTCGTGAGCATGAGCACCGCGGTGGTGAAGGCCTGATCGACGACGAACTCCTCGGAGACCAGGTGCCGGGTCGCGTACACGCCGTCGCTGCCGGGCATGCGGACGTCCATCACCACGACGTCGGGCCGCGCGGTGCGGGCCAGTTCCACCGCGTCGAACCCGTTGCCCGCCTGGCCGACGACGACCAGGTCGTCTTCGGAGTCGATCAGCATGGCCAGGCCGGCGCGCACGGGTGGCTCGTCGTCGGCGACGAGCACGCGGATCTGCCCGTGGTCACCCACCGACGCCTCCGGCGGTCGCCGGTGAGCCGACCGCGGGCCGACCCCCGGTGGGCAGCGTGGCGCGCACCGCGAAGATCCCGTCGCCTTCGACGCCCGCGGTGAGGTGGCCACCGATCGCCCGCGCCCGTTCCCGCATCCCGAGCACCCCGTGCCCGGTCGCCAGGGTCCGAGCGGGTCGCCCCGCCACCCGGTTGACGACGGCCAACTCGACCGTCGTGGGCCGCCACTCGACCGTCACGTGGGCGGTGGTGCCCGGTCGGGCGTAGCGGGTGGCGTTGGTCAACGCCTCCTGCACGATCCGGTAACCGCACAGGTCCACCCCCGGTTCCAGCGGGTACTCCTCCCCCGTCCGGGTCAGTTCGACCCGCAGGTCGTCGGTGCGCGTGCTCGCCACCAGGTCGTGGAGCCGGCGCAGGCCCGCCAGCGTCGACGGCCCGCCGGATGCGCCGCCGAGTTCGGGGCGCATGAGGCCCAGCATGCGGCGCAGCTCGACGATCGCCTGCTGTCCCAACGCGTCCACGTGTCCGAGCGCCTGCTGCGCGCGCTCGGGATCGGCCCGGATGAACCGCGCCGCTCCCCCGGCCTGCAACAGCATCATGGTGACCGCGTGCGCGACCACGTCGTGCAAGTCGCGCGCGATCCGCGACCGCTCGTCGGCCACCGCGTCCGTCGCCGCCCGCTCCGCCTCGATCCGGCGCTGCCGCAGGCTCCACCCCACCCACCGGCCGATGCCGAACGCGGCGCCGTTGAACACGACGAGCGCCGAGGTCACACCGATCAGCGCGTCCACCCGGTTCGTGGGCGGTTGTCGGCTGACCGTGTGGACCACGTTGACGGCCGCCGGGACCGCCGCGGCGAACAGGCAGGCGAGCGCGCTCCTCAACTCGCACCGCTGCGCGACCGTGTAGAGGGCCAGCCAGACGCCGAGGTTGGGGATGTAGGCGTGGAAGATCAGTGCGGCGGTCACGCTGTGCAGCGCCATGACGCAGAACACCGGGATCGGGTGGCGCCGACGCACGGTCAGCGCGAGGTAGCCGACCGCCGAGTACACGGGTCCGACCCAGACGCCGAACTCGGCGTCGCGGCCGGGGCTCCACGACATGAGCAGGTCGAGCCCGCACACCAGGAGCGCGACCACCCCGTCCACCAGGACGACCCGGCCCGGCAAGCGGAACGCCGCCATCACCACCACCTCCCGACGCAGTCGGCACAGCACTTGAACGGGCAGCACCACCGGCCGACCAGTTCACTCCGCGTGTAGAGGCGCTCGTGGACCGAGTTCGCCCGGCGTGCCCGCTCCCAGGAGGCCACCGGGCCGAGGACCGGCCGCACCTCCTGGTCGAGCAGGTCTCGCGGTACGGCACCGACCGTGGCCAGCGCTTGCCAGATGTCGACCTCCTCGGCGAGGACGGCCTCGAACTCGTCGCGCTCGAACCCGCCGGTGTCCGGTCGATGGCGCGAGCGGTGCTCCAGTTGCAGGATGGCGGCAGCGCCGCTCGGTGCCTTGTCGAGCCCGACGATGTCCGCCCGCCGCACTCGGATTCGCTCCACCACGCCCGGCCCCTCGTGCCGGGCGGAGGCGACGAGCACTTCGAAGTCGACCTCCGGGTCGCGCAACCAGTCGAGCGGCGCAGGTGCGACGACGAGGTCGTTGGTGACCAGGACCGCCCACGACAGGTGCCGGTCGACCGCGTCACCGGCGGCGATCCTCTGGATCGACACCACTCCAGGACAGGACCAGTCCACGACTTGCCCCCTTCTCCCGTACTCGACGTGGACCACATGGCGGTATGCATTGCCCGATTCGGCCCACATTGGTCATTCACCGTAGTTGTCCACTCGCCGAGGGTGAACGTTACGACCGGCTTCCCGTCACCTCGCCGCTGCCGAGATGGCCGATCCGGGGCCGGCGGGCACGGACCTCAGCTCGGCGGTGACCGCCATCCCCACGGACAACAGCACCAGCACGCCGCCGACCGCGAGGCACGGCTTCCTCGACGCCTTGTCGACCCGGGGCATCGATCCGCCCGAAAAGGTGAACCCCCCGCCCACGAGTCCGACCATGAGCAGGACCACGCCCGCACTGCCGATGATTGTCGCTACCGCGATCACGGCACTTCCTCCCCGAACGGCCGATGTGACGACACCAGGTTGGCCGTCCGGGCGGTGACGGTCATCGCCTCAGGTATGCGCTTTTCGCCTACCGCAACCGGGTCAGTCCCGCCGCGCGCGTACCCCGCCGGACCGATGCGCCGGGCACGTCGTGCGGACGGCCTCACGGGTGCGCGATCTTCTCCGTCACCCAACCGATGTCTCCGCATCAATGCGGCCTCATCGTGGTGTCCATCGCACCGACGCCCGCACAACGACGTGTGCGGCCTCACCGGAAGGTGCACCCCGATGATCCACTCAGTACCCGCCGACCACGCGGACGAGGCAGGCGCCCGGGCCGAGACCATGGCCAGGTTCCTGCGCGACGTACCCGTCCCCTTCACCCGCGTGCTGTCCCTGTGGGTGGGCTACCGCCTGCGCCGCGACCCCCGGCGACCCGACACCCGGCACCACCTCACCCCCCGACAGGCCCACCTGCTCGGCTTACCACCGCACGCGGTGGTGACCAGGCGCGAGGGCTACCTCGTACCCCACCTCGGCGACCACGGCCCGCGCCTCGCCGCGATCACCGCGCTGGTGCACCAACGCGGCCTCGAACTCGACGAGCCCGGCCGCGACGAGCTCGCCCGGGGCTACACCCCGCTCGGCGTCCTGGTCACCGGCGCCCACCGGGCCACGCACTACGCCACCACCAGCCGCGCGCCCGACGACCCCGACTTCGCCGACCCGTTGCCCGACGACCCCGACGACGTGCCCGCCCTGTGGTGCCAGGCCACCCTGCTCAGCGCGGGCAGACCCGTGGCCCTGGTGCGGGAGACCGTCTACCGGGTGGCGTTCACCGGCCGCCGCCCACCGGACCTGACCACCCACCTGACCCCGGCGCCGCCCCGACTGGTGTCCTGATGCGCGCCCGGACCGCCGCGCTCGCCGCGACGACCGTGGCGGCGGGTTCCAGCGGGTACGTGGTCGCGGCGGTCGTGACCGAGGTGGCCGCCGACCACGGCGTCACCACCGCCGCGGCGGGCCAGACGATCACCGCGTTCGCCCTGGCCTACGCGGTCGGCTCGCCCGTGCTGGCGATGCTCACCGCGCGGTTCGAACGGCGGGCCCTGCTGGTGGCCGCACTGCTGGTCGCCGCGCTGGGCAACCTCGGCGCGGCGCTGGCGCCGACGTTGGACCTGCTGCTGGCGGCCCGGGTGCTCACCGCGTGCGGTGCGGCGCTGGCCACCCCGGCGGCCACGGCGGTGGCCGCCCAGCTCAACCCCGGCCACCAGGCCAAGGCGATGGCGGTGGTGACGGCGGGCCTGACCGCGGCCACGCTGCTGGGCGTGCCCGCCGGGCGGTTCGTCGCCGATCGGCACGGTTACCGGGCGGCGTTCGTGCTGGTGGCCGTGTTGTGCGTGATCGCGGCGCTGGTGGTGCGGTCGGCCGTGCCGCCGGTGCGCCCGGGACCGGCGGTCGGGTTCCGGCAACGGCTCGCGCCGCTGGCCGACCCGCCCGTGCAACGGCTGCTGGCCGTGTCGCTGCTGGCCTGCCTGGCCACGTTCAGCGTCTACGGCTACCTGGGCCCGATCACCGGCCACCCGCCGGACGGCGGCCACCTGCTCGCCTACGGCGTCGGCGGTGTGCTGGGCAACGCGATCGGCGGCGTCGCGGCGGACCGCCACGGGCCGCGCACACCGCTGCTGGTGGCGCTGGCCGGCTGCGCGGCGGTGCTCGTGGTGCTGCCGACGCTGTTGGCCGGGCTGACGGCGTTCGTCGTGATGGCCGCGTGGGGCGCGTTGTTCTGGGCGTTCAACCCTCCCCTGTTCGCGGCCCTGGTGGCGGTGGACCCGGACCGGGCGAACCTCCTGCTCGCCCTGAACGCGTCCGCCATCTACACGGGCATCGCTGGCGCGGGTGTGCTCGGCGGGGCGGTAGCCGCACCGGCCGTGCCCCTGGTGGGCGCCGCCGTCGCCGTCGCGGCCTTCGTGATCGCCGCCACGAACCGCGAGAGGGGGCTGGTGACGCGCTGATCGACGCGATCCGGGTTAGGTTTGCCCGCATGGCCGGAAAGGTGCCTTCGGTGGAGCTGGAGGTCGGGGACCGCGTCGTGCGGATCTCGAACCCGGATCGCGTCTACTTCCCCGCGCGCGGGGAGACCAAGCTCGACCTAGCCAACTACTACCTGTCGGTCGGCGACGGCATCGTGCGCGCGCTGCGCGAGCGGCCGTGCATGATGCACCGCTTCCCGTCCGGGGTGGCCGGCGAGAAGGTGCACCAGAAGCGGCTGCCCGGCGGCGCGCCGCCGTGGGTGCGGACCGTGCGCGTGCACTTCCCCCGGTACGACCGGCACGCCGACGAGCTGTGCGTGACCGACGTGGCGGACGTGGTGTGGGCGGTGCAGATGTCGACGGTGGAGTTCCACCCGTGGAACTCGCGCAGCGCCGACACGGAGAAGCCGGACGAGTGGCGCATCGACCTCGACCCGATGCCGGACTGCCCGTTCGACCGGGTGCGGCGCGTCGCGCACGTGGCGCACGAGGTGCTGGACGACCTGGGCGCGGTGGGCTGGCCGAAGACCTCGGGCGGGTCCGGGCTGCACATCTACGTGCGGATCAAGCCGGAGTGGGGTTTCGCCGACGTGCGGCGGGCGGCGCTGGCGTTCGCCCGCGAGGTGGAGCGGCGCGCGCCCGACGACGTGACCACGGCGTGGTGGCGGCGCGACCGCGACCCGCGCAGCCTGTTCGTCGACTACAACCAGAACGCCCGCGACCACACGATCGCCAGCGCGTACTCGGTGCGCGGCGTGCCGGAGGCGACCGTGTCCACGCCCGTGCGGTGGGACGAGATCGACTCGCTGGACCCGCGCGACTTCACCATCGCCACGGTGCCCGCCCGGTTCGCGGAGCTGGGCGACCTGCACGCCGGGATCGACGACGCGGTGTTCTCGCTGGAGCCGTTGCTGGAGTGGGCCGACCGCGACGGGCTCGACGACGTGCCGGAGTGAGTCCCGGCCCCCAGCGTCACCGCAGCACGCGGGGCCGCCGACGACCCAGCGCGATGCCGTTCTCCACGTGGTGCAGCGCCTCGCGCCCGGTCCAGCCCTCGACGCCGTCGTGCCTCGCGGCGGCGGTCAGCAGCACCGCCATCGCGGTGGCCTCGTCCAACCAGCCCGCGCCGACCAGCTCGCCGAGCCGGCACGCCGCGGTGAACACGATGTGCGCGCGTGCGCCGGGGCGTGCTTCGCGCACGCGTTCCGCCTCGCCCTCCACCACGGCGGCGCGGTAGGCGTCGACCCGGCGCGGCGAGGACCGCTGGGTCGGGATCGGCAAATCTTCGCGCGGCGGCGGGGTCAGCACGGCGACCAGCCACTCGGGCGCGGGCGCGACCGGGGCGTCGCGCACGACCCGGTACCGGTCGTGGCCGAGCAGGGATCCGGCGGCGACCACGTACCCGCCGACGCCCCGCGTGTCGACGTGCGGCGCGATCCGGCCGGCGGTGTTGCCCAGCGGCACGTCCGGCGCCTGGAAGTAGCGGTGCTCTCCCCCGCTGGGCGTGGCGACCGTGTAGGTGTCGCGGGGGTCCTCGTCGCCGTGCTGCCAGGCTCGGCGGGCGAACGCCTCGCGGCCGTGCGGCACGTCGAGGTCCACCACCAGCAAGCCGGCTGGGCCGCACGAGATGCCGACGTTGTAGGCCCGGCGCGACCACCAGTGCCGGATCCGGTCGCGGTCCAGGGTCGCCTCGTCGTCCCAGCCGCGCAGCGCGGGCGTCTTCCCGTGCGGGCGCAGCGGCATCACGGGCCAGCCTCGCGCGGCGGCGGCCAACGCCGCCCGGTACCTGGTCATGCTCGTTCCCCCTAGTGTCGGGCAACGGGGGAAGCGCCGCCGATCTCCAGTCTGCCGTGCTCAGCGCGGCCGGTACAGGGCCACCAGGACGCCGTGCACGGCTTCGTCGGCTCCGGTGTCCTCGGCCTGGTCCACCAGTCGTCGCAACGTCTCGCCCAGCTCACGCGCTGCGCCGTCGGAGAGCCGGAGGTGGCGCAACACCAGCACCGGTTCCCCGGGCGCCCGCCGCAACTCCTCGGCCACCGCGCCGAACAACGCCTCGGTGTGCTCCGCCGCCGGACCCGGCACCGAGATGCGGCGGGACGTGCGCTGGTAGTACTGCTCGATGCCGCCGCGCACCCGCCGCGTCTCGGCGACCCGGACCAGCCCGGCGTCGCGCAGCACCTTCAGGTGGTGGCCGACGTTGCCCTTCTGCGCGCCGAGCGACACGGCGAGTTGGCTGGTCGTCGCGGGCGCGCGGCCGAGCGCGAACAGCAGGCGCTGGCGCAGTGGGTGCGCCAACGCCTTGTACTGCTCGGGCGAGCCGATCTCCAGGACCTCGTCCACCGGCTAAGTGTCTATATCTCTTGACGCTTTCGCAACGCCGCTGGTCTACTCCCCCGACATGGACACCGCAGCGATCATCGGTCGGACCCGCGAACTGCTGGTCGGGCACTACGTCTTCCCCGACGTCGCCGGGCGGCTGGACGACCTGCTCGCCGCGCGCCTGGCCGCCGGCGCCTACGGGGTGGCGACGCCGGAGGAGCTGGGCGGGGTGGTCACCGCGGACCTCCAGTCGCTGAACGGCGACCGGCACCTCCGGCTGAAGTTCCACCCCGACGAGGTGCCCGACGGCGACGACGCGGCGGTGATGCGGCAGGTGGCCCGCGAGTTCGACCTGTCCCTGGGCGGCGTGCCGCGACTGCGGCGGTTGGCGGGCGGAGTGGTGCACCTGGAGCTGGCGCCGTCGCTGTTCCCGCTCGAGTGGGCCGCCGAGGGCATCACCGCCGCGTTCACGCTGGCGTCGCGCGGCGAGGCGTTGGTCCTCGACCTGCGCGACAACACCGGCGGCGACCCGGAGACGGTGGCGTTCGCGTGCAGCTACCTGCTCGACGAGGCGACGCACCTCAACACCATGCACGGCCGCGACGGCGAGGTGTTCCGGCAGTTCTGGAGCCAGACCCACGTGCCGGGCAGGCGGTTCGGCGGGACGAAACCGGTGTACGTGCTGACCAGCGGGAAGACGTTCTCGGGCGCCGAGGAGCTGGCGTACGACCTGCAACAGCTCGGCCGCGCCACCGTGATCGGCGAGCGCACGGGCGGCGGCGCGCACCCGCGCCGGGGCTACACCGTGCACCCGCACCTGGAGCTGACCGTCCCGACCGCGCGGGCGGTCAACCCGGTGTCGGGCACGAACTGGGAGCTGGTCGGCGTGGAACCGGACATCGCCGTCCCGGCGGCGAACGCCCTGGACCGCGCGCACCACGAGGCGTTGACCGAACTCGACCGGCGGGGCGGCGACTCACCGGCGCTGGCGGAGGCGCGTGCCGCCTTGGCCGGGTGAGGTCGCCGAACGGCTCCGGGTCGGGTTCGCCGGACGGGCGCGGAGGTGTGCCGGCGCGTGCCGGACCAGCGCACCAACGAGGATCTCCTACCGGGATGTCGGTGGCGCACCCGGCCCGCCGTGCACTTCCGGTTTGACGGCGGGTACGGCGTCGCGTCGGGCAGGGCGATGGCGGAGAGCGCGGCCGCCCGGTTCGTGCGGGCGGCGGGCACGGCAGGCGCGGCCTTGATCAGCTGTTCGTTCGCGGAGATCCACCAGACCTGCGACAGCGGCCGGCTGGAGGACTTCGACGTCTCGACGACCCGCGACCAGGCGGTGAAACTGCACTTCTCCAGCAGTGACGGCGCGGCGCACTACGTCACCGTGCTCAACGCCTTCCCCAACGGGCGCAGCTCCCGCCCACCACCTCCACGTGATCATCTCGTGATCGAGTGTGGCGAGAGGATCTCCCGACCGGAAGGGCCGGGCGGTGACGGTAAGACGCCCGGATAACCCCCGCGTGCGGGACGGCGTTCATCCCATCGGGCAGTGATAATGACCTCCCGGTCCCATAACATGGTTCTAGGGGGCGCTATGAATCGCAATGAGGTCATGGAAGACGGTGACCTCGTCGAAAGATTCGTGCGCCGACTCCTGTTGTTCGATTCCAACGCCGATGGCATCGTGCGGCGGCGCGACGTGGCCGCGGTCGCCGACCGGCTGATCCGGGCCTTCCGCGTCGACACCCAGTCGATCGGCGCCGAACGGATCCGCAGCGCGTACGAGATGCTGTCGCTGGCCTTGCTCGCGGACTTCGGCGACCTGGCCCGGGATGAGGTCTCGATGCCGGGGTTCACCGCGGCGCTGGCCGCCGACCCGGCCCGGATGGCAGGCCTCGGCCGCCGGATCGCCCGCGCCGACGCCTCCGCCGTGCGCGAGTGCCTCGCGCAGGTCGGCGCGGTCGTGAAGGCCGAGCACGTCGCCGAGGTGATCGTGGTGCTCGGCGCGCACCCGGGCCACCAGCCGGTGATCCAGCAGGCGCTGGAGCGCGACGGCGCGCTGATCCGGTTGGCCGCCATGATCCGCCCGTTCTCCGACCACTTCACCGGTTGCGGCTACCCCGGGCTCTACGGCCGGCCATGAGGTCGCGGACATGGCGGAATCGGACGACCAGTACGACGCGCTGGCGTGCCACCGCGGTCCCCGAGAACGGGCGCGGTGAGGAGTTCCGGGGTCCGCTGCGCCGCAGCCCGAGCTTCGCGGTCTTCACCGGTCGCGCCTGATCCGGGTCCCGCTGTCGGACCCGGATGGCAGGATTTCCCCGTGACCGTTCCCGCCGTGCTGCGCACGCTGGCCCGCCTCAGCGCGTCCGAGCAGCCCCAGCGGGTGCAGCTCGACCTGACCAAGACGGCCGGGCTCGTGTGGATGGGCGCCGACGAGTCCGCGTGGCGCACGATCACCGAGGGCGGGCAGCTGCCGAGCTGGACGCCGGTGCCGTGGACCGCGCGGCCGGACCAGCACGCGACCGTCGACCGGTTGGCGTCGTTCGACGCGTTGCACCAGGAAGACCGGCTGCTTCGGCTCGGGTGGGCGTTCCTGTGCGGACCGACGACGGTGAACGGCCAGCGCAGGCGCGTGTGCCTGCCGCTGGTGTCGCGGCCGGTCCGGCTGCACCCGGCGGGGTGGCGCACCTACGTGTTCCAGGTCGCCGGCGACGTCGGGATGTTCCCGTTGCTGGACGACTGGTCCAAGGCGGCGGAGCTGGAGACGCGGCTGGCCAGGGGCACCGAGTGGATCAAGGCGACGCTGGCCGCGAGCGGGTTCGACGACGTCCCGGTGCTCGGGCCGAAGCACGACCCGCGCGGGCTGATCGGCGGTGACGAGTTGGTCGTGGTGGCCGGGGCCGGGCTGCACGCGGGCGAGCCGGTGGTCAGCACCGAGCGCGGCGCCGCGCTCTACACGTGGGCGCGCCGCGCCGGGGTGGAGCAGACCGCGCTGGCCGGGCTGTACTCGTCGGCTGAGGACGCCGCGGTCGACCACGACGACGTGGTGCACGGCCCGTTGCCGTTGAGCCCGAGCCAGCGGGCGGCGGTGGTGGCGGCCCGCACCGCGCCGGTGACCGTGATCGGCGGGCCGCCGGGCAGCGGCAAGACGCACACCCTGGCCGCGATCGCGCTGGACGCGGTGGCGTCGGGCCGTTCGGTGCTGCTGGCCAGCCGGACCCGCAACGCCGCCGACGTGCTCGGCGAGGCGTTGCGGCGCGCGGGCGGGCCGGTGCCGGTGCTGTTCGGCGACTCCGAGCTGCGGCAGGAGATGGCGCGCGACCTGAGCGCCGGGCTGGCCGCCACCACCGTGAAGGGCGAGCTGGAGCAGCTGGACCGCAGCCGGAAGAGCGCGGTGGCGGCGGTCGCGCGGATCGAACGCGCGGTGCGCGAGGCGTTGCGGGACGAGGAGCTGGTCGAGGCGGCGGTGCGGTTCGAGGCGCTGATGCCGGCGCACCGGATCGTGACGCCACGCGCGTTCGACGAGGGCGTGGACTTCGAACGGCTGCACGGGTTGCTGCGCCCGCGCCACGGGCTGTTCGGCCGGTGGCGGACGCGGTGGGCGGTCCGGTCGGCGCGGCGGCTGACGGGCGCGGCGGACGACGTGGACGTGGCGGACCTGGAAGCGGCGGTGCGGGCCGCGGAGCAGTCCGCCGCGCAGGTCCGGGTCGCCGCGAACGGCGGCACGTCGCTGGAGGCGCTGCGAGGGCTCCTGGCCGAGGAGGACGCGCGCGGGCACACCGCCATCGCCGCGTGGCTGGCCACCCTGGCGGTGAGCCGTCGTGGCGCGGGGCCGCGGCGCGCGGTGGCGGCGTTGGCCACGGCGTTGCGGTCGGGCCGGGCGGCGCGGCGGCGGGCGTTGGCGGACGTCTCGACCTCGGACCTGGTGCAGGCCCTGCCGCTGTGGGTGGGGACGTTGGCCGACGTGGAGGACATCCTGCCCGCCGTGCCGGGCGCGTTCGACCTGGTCGTGATCGACGAGGCGAGCCACGTGGACCAGCCGCTGGCGGCGCCCGCGCTGCTGCGCGGCCGACGGGTGGTGATCGGCGGCGACCCGCGCCAGCTGCGGCACGTGTCGTTCGTCGGCGAGCAGGCCGTGCGCGAGGCGTTGACCGCGGAGGGCACGGAGTCGTTGGCGGACCGGCTGGACGTGCCGAAGGTCAGCCTGTTCGACGCGGGCGCGGCGGCGGCCGGCGTGCACTGGTTGACCGAGCACCACCGCTGCGCGCCGCACCTGATCGGGTTCGCCGCGACCCGGTTCTACGAGGGCCGGATCGCGCTGCTCACCACGCACCCGTCGATCGCGGACGTGGACTGCATCGACGTCGAGCACGTCGAAGGCGTCCGCGACGACAAGGGAGTGAACGAGGTCGAGGTGGACGCGGTGCTCGCGCACCTGCGCCGCCGGATCGCCGCCGGCGTCCGCTCGATCGGGGTCGTGACGCCGTTCCGGGCGCAGGCGGACGCGTTGGAACAGGCCCTGCTCGACCGGCTCAGCCTGGACGAGATCACCACGGGCGGGGTGCGGGTCGGCACCGTGCACGGCGTGCAGGGCTCGGAGTTCGACGAGGTCGTGATCAGCCTGGCGCTGACCGACTCCGACCGGCCGGCGGCCTGGCGGTTCGCCAACGACCGCAACCTGCTGGCCGTGCTCACCACACGGGCACGACGGCTCGCCCACGTCATCACGTCGGCCGCCGAGCCGGTCGGGCTCGTCGGCGAGTACCTGCGGCACGCCGAGGTCCCGCCGACCGAGACCGAGGGCGCCGCGCCGTCCGACGAGTGGACCGCGCGGTTGGCCGCGGAGCTGGCCGGGCTCGGCCTGGCGGCGCGCACCGGCTACCCGGTCGGCCAGTGGCGGGTCGACCTCGTGGTGGGCGAACGCGGGTCGGCCGTCGCCCTGGACACCCGGCCGCACCCGGACGGCGCCGGGGCGCACCTGGCCCGTTGGCGTGCCCTGCGCGGCGCGGGCTGGCGGGTGCACGACGCGTTCCCCAGCCGCTTCGGCGGCGACCCGGCGCGGGCGGCGGTGGAGTTGGCGCAGGAACTCGGGCCGGTGTCGACTACGCCCGCGCGCGCAGCCAGTCCAACGCCGACGGAGCGGACGTGACGATCGAGACGTGGCCGTCGTCCGGCGAGAGCCGCAGTTCGGCGGCGGGGCACCGGCGGGCCAGCCACTCGGCGTGCGAGCTGGGCACGACGCGGTCACGCAGACCGTGCAGCAGGAGCACCGGGGCGGTCACGTCGGCGGGGTCGAACCCCCAGGGGGTGACGTAGGCGAGGTCGTCGTCGATCCACGCGTCCGGCCGCCCCGCCCGCACGGCCGGGCCCACGACCTCGTCGAACCACGACCACTCACCGGCGAGGGCGGCGAAGTCCGCCTCGGTGAACTCGGGGTCGTACCCGACGCCTGAGGCCTCGAACCGCTCCTTCACCGCACGTCCGGCCTCGGCCGCGCGCAAGGACGCCACGCCGGACGCCGCCATGCCCGCGAACCAGTCGAGCCCGTCCGCGCGGAAGGGCGCGAGCCCGGCCAGGCTGACCACGCCGAGCACCCGTTGCGGCAGCAGCGCGGCGCACGCCAGGGCGTGCGGCCCGCCGCCGGAGTACCCCACCACGGCGAACCGGTCGATGCCCAACGCGTCGGCGACCGCGGCGGTGCAGGCCGCGCCGGAGGCGATGTCCCGGCCGCGGTTCGGCGTCGAGCCGCCGTAGCCGGGGCGGTCGTAGGACACCCAGCGGAGGCCGAGCCGTTCGGCGGCCGGGAAGAGCGGCGCGGGCGGCGCGCCGATGTTCGGTGTGCCGTGGTGCCAGATGACGGCCAACTCGCCCGTGCCGGTGTCGTACGCGTGCAGCGTGCGACCGTCGTCCAGGTCGATGTCGATCTCCGTCAGCACGGGCGGAGCCTAACAGCGGTTAGGATCGCGCCTCGTGTTCGACGAGCGGTGGGCGGTGGTCCCGGCTCGGCCGGTCGCCACCCGGTGGGCCACCCGTCGAGCGGAGAGGCTCGTGCTGGGCGTCGTGCACAACGTGACCTCGGCGACGCGCCTGTTCGACGTGCTGCCGCTGGTCGCCACCGACCGAGGGTCCAGGTGCTGTTCGCGTTCACGGGGTCGTCCGCGTTCACGCCGGGCACGGCCGAGCACCTGGCCGAACTCGGCGTGCTGACGATCGACTGGGCGCAGGCCGAGCCGACGCGGTTCGACCTGGCCATCGCGTCCAGTTACGGCGGCCCGCTGGAACGGCTGCGCGCACCGCTCGCGGTATGGCCGCACGGAATGGGCTACAACAAATATCTGGAACGGAAACGGGGAACGGGAAATCGGTTTTCGGGTTGTCTCCCGAATGGCTGACCCACCGCGGTCGGTTGATCCCGTCGAGCGTGATCCTCTCGCACACCGAACAGCTGGACCGGCTGCGGGCGGCGCTGGGCGTCGGCCGCGGTCAACGACTGGCGGTCGTGTCCTCGACGTGGGGTCCGGGCAGCCTGTACGACGACGCGGCGGACGTGGTGCGCCGGCTGCGGCTGGAGCTTCCCCTGGACGAGTACCGGATCGCGCCGGCGCTGCACCCGAACACCTGGTCCGCACGATTCCCGTCGCACGCGTGCACACGCCACCGGTGGTGCACCAGTGGGTGGCCGTCGAACTCGACGCGCCCGACCGGGCCCGCGTGGTCCGCTTCGCCGTCGACCTGCGTCGTGCCTCACCACCGCACAGCCACTTGGTGGTGGGTGTCGACACCCCGAACGCCGCGGTGCCGGAGAGCGCGGAGATCGTGATCCAGGACCACGCCGGCGACGCGGAGCGGTGGATCACGGCGATGTTCGACGCGTTGCCGGGCCTCGGGTCGGCGTCCATGCCCGACCACTCCGGGCGGTGGCTCGTCGGCACGCGCGACGGCGCGCTCCTCGCCTTCACCGGTCCCGCCCTTGCCGGACGACGGGTGTGGGCGTCGGTCGTGCACGCCTGGCACCTCGCCGCCACCACTGTCCCCGCACGCGTCACCGTGACGTTGGGCGGTGAGGAGCACACCGCCGAGGTGCGTCAGCTCCGCGCGGCCAGCCGCTGAGCGGTGGCGGCCATGGCCGTGACGAACCCGTGCTCGGCGTACAACGCGATCGCCTGCTCGTAGCAGGCCTTCGCGGCGTCACCGCTCTCCAGGTCACCGAGCGCGTCGAGCACCTGGGCGTGGTCGAACGGCCGGTTCTGCTCGGCCGTGATCGCCCTGGCCTGCTCCAGGAGCTCCCGTGGCCGTTCGGTCGACCCCGACTCGCCGAGCTTGCGCCCCTGCCACAGCATGATCTTGGCGACGTTGCGCGGCTCCGGCGCGGCCAGCCCGCCGAACCCCGCCAAAGCCGCTCCAGCAGCACGACGGCCGCCTCCGCCGGTTCGGCCTTGGCCAGGTGGAACCGCGCGAGCGCGAGCCGACGCGGGTCGCCGACCGACTCGGCCAGCTCCGGGTTCCGCCGCAGCACCGCCCGCGCCTCGTCCGACTCCCCGCGAGCCAGTCGGGCCAACCCGGCGCACTCCAGCGCGGTCGCCTCGGCTTCGACGTCACCGATCCGCCGGGCGAGGTCGACCGCCGCGTCGGTGTGTCGCCCGGGTGCAGGTGGGCGAACCCCATCTGGGTCAGCAACACCGCCCGCGCCACGTCGCCGGCCAGGTGCTCGGCCGCGCGCACGCCGAGTTCGTTCGTGGCGAGCAGGTCGTCGTAGTACTTGCCGGGCTCGTACAACGCCCACAGCACGAGGCTCAGCACCACGACCGCTTCGAGCGCACCGTCCTCGTAGGACGCGGTCGTCACCGCGCGCAGGTTCGCCCGCTCGCGTTCCAGCCACCCGCGCGGGTCGGCCTCCGCGGTGTGCCCCGCCGCCGGACGGCGTCGCGCTCGGCCCGGTCGACCACCTCGCCGATCCGCGCCGCGTGTCCGCGCAGGAGGTTGTGCACCACCAGCCGACCGGCGACCGGGTCCTCCGCCACCCTCAGCGACACCAGCTCGCGCGCCGCGCCGCGGGCCCTCGCCTCGCCGACGCCCATGCCCGCCGCCAAAGCCGCGACCGACACGTCGCCGGTGCCCGGATGCGCGCCCAACACCCGGTAGGCGTTCCGGGCGAGTGGGCTCAGGCGCGCGTAGGTGGCGTCGAACAGGGAACCGAGCGTGGGCTCGTCGCCGACCGCCACGGACGTGAGGCCGGCTTCCTGGTCGGCGAGCTCTTCGAGCAGCTCGGCGACCGACAGCCTCGGCTGCTCCGCGAGCATCCCACCGATCAGGCACAACGCCACTGGCAGGCCCGAGCCGCGCCGGCACCCCGAACGCGCCGTGACCGGTGACGACGACGACCGAACCGCCGGGGCCGGGCAGCAGGGAACGGACCTGGGCGGGCGAGACCACGTCGTCGAGGAAGACAGCCAGCGACAGCCCGTGGGTGACCGAGCGGAACATCGCCGCCCGCGACGTCGGGGAACCTGTCGCGGACGTCGTCCAGCCAGGCCGTGGCCACGGTCGACTTGCCGCTGCCGCGCGGCCCGAGCACGACCTTGACCACCGGGGCGTCCAACGGCGGCCGGTCGGCGGTGCCGCACTCCAGCTCGGCCGGCACGCGCACCTGGTTGACCAGGTCGACGTGCGGCGGCAGCTGGTGCGGCACCTTCGTGGGAGGCCAGGGGACGCCGTGGAAGTGCACCACGCTGGCCTGCACCACCGCGTGGGCCGACCCGCCGAACTCGTTGCGCGCCGTCCGCTCCTCCACCCGTGACCTCCCGCGTCGAGGGCAAGATCGTCGGGCCGGCCCAGCGACTGCGGACGCCGGGCGTGGCCGGTTCGCTACCCGACATCACCACGTCGGGAAAAGGTGGTGGAGATCGTGGTTTGGCCCGCCCGACGAACGGTTACCTCGTGCGTGCGCCTTGAGCAGACAGGGTGCCGAAGGAGCGTGCAATGAACATGGTGGACCTGCCTGACGACGGGCTCGACCTGGAGTTGGGCGGCGTCCAGACACCCGACGGCATCGCCGGTTGGGTGCGACAGGTCGCTTATGAGGTGGATGGGGACCGCGTCGCCGACCTCGCGTCGATCGCCACCGAACTGGTGGGCAACGCGCGGCGGCACGCGGAGGGGCCGTGGCGGATGCGGATGCGGCGGGTCGACGAACGGCAGGTCGTGCGGATCGAGGTGGAGGACCGCAGTCCCAGCCTGCTGCCGGTGCTCGGCAGACCGGACGACCCGACCGCGGGCGCCGGGCTGCTGCTGGTCAACCGGCTGTCCGTGCGCTGGGGGTTCGACCACCACGAGGATCGGAAGGTGGTGTGGGCGGAAGTGCCCACCGGGTGACGGCCCGGTGGTGGGGGGGGGGGGGGGGGGGGGGGCCCCGCCCCCCCCCCCCCCCCCCCCCCCCCCCCCCCCCCCCCC
>NZ_JAJHUO010000011.1:162606-201887 GCF_020859565.1 Saccharothrix luteola
GGGCGCCGGGCTGCTGCTGGTCAACCGGCTGTCCGTGCGCTGGGGGTTCGACCACCACGAGGATCGGAAGGTGGTGTGGGCGGAAGTGCCCACCGGTCAGCGCCCCACCTCCTCCAAGACCCAGGAGGAGACCGCCGAGTAGTAGTCCCGCGCGTCGGGCGCGAGGTTGATCGAGTGGCCGTAGCCGGGCAGCGCGTACGCCCGCAGCGGGCCGCGGAAGTACGGCGCCTCGGCCGCGTGCAGCGTCTCCGACGTCGAGCAGTCCGTGGCGAGCAGGCCGCACACCGCCGCGTCGCGCGAGCCGACCGCGGTCATCACCGGCACGTCGATCAGCAGGCTGTACGGCAGCAGCACGGCCACGCCGAGCCCGTCGGTGGCCTCGGCCGGCGAGAACACGTCCTTCGTGGCCTCCTCCAGCCGCATCACGTCCGGCACGAACTCACCCGGCGCGTGGAAGCTCGCGTACCGGGTGCCGGGCGCGGTGGTCAGGTAGCCGAGCGGGTGGAGCAGGCCGAACTTCGGGTCCACGTTGGCCGGCCGGAAGTTCGCGAACGCCGCCGCCACGCCGGCCGGGTTCACCCGGTGCGTCATGCCGGTCAGCAGCACGCCGTCCACGTCGCGGTAAGTGCCCGCCTCCACCACGGCGATCGCCGCGCCGAGCGAGTGTCCGCCGATGACGACCCGGCTGAACCGCGGCCCGTAGGCGCCGGCCCGCAGGCCCCGCACGACCTGGTGCATGGCGTCGGCCTGCGCGAACGCGGTCAGCGTCACGGCGAGGGGCCGCGAGCTGCGGCCGGTGCCGAGCCGGTCGACGGCGAAGGTGGCGATCCCGGCGGCGTTCTGCGCGGCGCGGAACGAGTGCCTGCCGTCCGGGAAGTCCCAGTAGGAGCTGTTGTAGGTGGACCCGGGGATGAGCACCTGGACGGTCGCGGCGCCGGCGACCGGCGTGCACAGCGTGCCGTGGACGACTTCACGGTGGCCGAGGACGGTCACCGGCGCGTCGACGTCACGGCAGGTGGCGGCGGTCGAGGCGGACGCGGACGTCAGCGACGACGCCACCATGAGCGTCACCAGGCAGGCGGCGAGTGAGTACCGCAAGAAGGACGACCTCCATCAGGGAGCGGAACGGCGGTGGCGGACGGTCATCGGCAGCCGGTTCGGGTACAGCAGGCCGATCACCTTGGGTCTCACGGGTTCGCCCGGCACGGGCACGAGCCGCCAACGGGAGGCGAGCGTGGCCGCGACGATCGCGATCTCGAGGTGCGCGAACGCGTGGCCGGGGCAGTGGTGCAGGCCGACGGCGAACGGCACGTAGGCGCCCTTGGGCACGGCGGCGGCGCGTTCGGGCAGCCACCGGTCGGGGTCGAACCGCGCCGGGTCGTCGTAGTAGCGGGGATCGTGGTGCAGCGCGTGCGGGCTGAAGCCGACCTCCGTGCCCGCCGGCAACCGCACGCCGCCCAAGGAGACCGACGTGTTGGCGCGCCGCAGCATGAGCCACAACGGGTGGCGGCGCAGCACCTCGGTGATCACGCGGTGCAGGTACGGCAGCCGGGGCAGGTCGTCGACCGTGGCGGCACGGCGGCCGAGCACGTCGTCCACCTCGGCGTGCGCCCGGCGTTCCACCTCGGCGTTCGCGGCCAGTTCGTGGACCAGCCAGGACAGCGCGATCCCGGTGGTCTCGGTGCCCGCGGTGAGCAGGGTGACCACCTCGTCGCGGACCTGTTGCCGGTCCATCGCGGCGCCGGTGCTCTCGTCACGGGCGTCGAGCAGCGCGGAGAGCAGGTCGTCCCGGTCGCCGCGGGCGGAGTCGACCACGTCGTCCACGACGCGGTGCACGTGCGCCACGGCCCGGTCGAAGCGGCGCTCACCGACGGGCCGAAGTCGGTGGAGAACAGCGTGCGGCCGACCACGGTGATCGCGAGGTCCTGCATGACCCGGTCCAGTTCCAGCACTTGTCCATCCCGCCAGGAATTCGCCGGTTCGGCGGCCAGTGCGGTCATCGTCTCCGAATAGCGGGTGAGCGGGCGGCGGTGGAACGCCGGTTGGATCATCCGCCGTTGGCGGCGGTGGAATTCACCGTCGGTGCCGACCAGGCCGTTCCCGAACGCGCGCCGCAGTTTGTCGACGAAGATGCCCTTGTCGAACTTGTCCGTGTCGCCGGTGAGCACCTGGTGCGCCAATTCGGCGGTGGTGACGAAGTGCAGCGGGAGTTTGCCCAGGTAGACCCGCACGACCGAGCCGTGGGTCCGCGACCGGGCGGTGAAGGCGAGCCGTTGTCGCAGCACGGCGGCGGTGTGCCCGAGCAGGGGTAATCGGCCGGGAACCGTGGGTACCTCGGTTTTCCCGGTGTCACCGGCATTCGCGCTGACGGTCATCGGCGTGCACTCTATGCGCCGTTCGGAGCCCGGCGGGATCGCGCATTGGAGTTAAGTTGTCGAATCCGCTGGTGTCCGCCCGGCACAGGCTGTTGGATGTCATGGTCCGCCCGTCCCCCGACCGATTCGCGAAAGCCCGGAGCGCGCCATGAGCGACTTGGACTGGGTGCCCGAGGGCATCGACACCACCGTGCCGAGCGTGGCCAGGACCTACGACTACCTGCTCGGCGGCGCGCACAACCTCGCGGTCGACCGGGCGATGGGCGATCAAATGGTGAAAGTCCTGCCCGGCGCGCGCGACCTGGTCCGGCTGAACCGGTCGTTCCTGCGCCGTGCGGTGACCTACCTGGCCCAACGCGGCGTGCGGCAGTTCCTCGACATCGGCTCGGGCATACCCACCGTGGGCAACGTGCACGAGATCGCGCAGGAGGTGGCGCCGGACTGCCGGGTGGTCTACGTCGACAAGGACCCGGTCGCGATCGCGCACAGCCGCCTGCTGCTGGCCGACGACCCGAACACCGCTGCGGTGCGGGCGGACCTGCGCGAGCCGGAGGACGTGCTGGGCCGGCCCGAGGTGACCGGCCTGCTCGACTTCGACGAGCCCGTCGCGCTGCTCCTGCTGCTGGTGGTGCACTTCGTCCGGCCGGAGGAGGAGCCGGGCGAGCTGCTCGCCCGGTACCGCGACCGGCTCGCGCCGGGCAGCTTCATGGTGATCTCGCACGCCACCGCCGACCACCGCGCGGAGACGATGCGGCGTGCCGCGGCCACCGTGCGGGAGAGCAGGTCGAAGGACAACCTGGTGTACCGCACGCACGCCGAGGTGACGGAGTTGTTCGACGGCTACGAGCTGGTCGAGCCGGGCGTGGTGGGGCACGCGCTGTGGCGGCCCGGTGGCGCGGGCGACATCGCCGACCGGGCCGAGGACAACAACCAGGTCTGGGCGGGCGTCGGGCGCAAGCCGGAGCCGGGTCGTGAGCCGGTGGCCGGGGGCCGCTGATGACCGCTGCGCTCCCCCAGGACGCGGACGGGCTGCGGGCCCGGACGAAGCTGGCCAAGAAGTGGGCCTACCTGCTCAGCTCCCGCACGTTCGTCCCGCTCACCGTCGTCGAGCTGGAACGGCAGCTGCTCGGGCTGGTCGAACGGCTGTGCGCGGGCGTGGCGACCGAGTCGTTGGCGCAGCGCGCCGGCCGCGAGGTCGGCGACGCGCTGGTCGACCTGAACTGCACCACCGCCGAGGCGCTCCGGGTCTCGGTGGAGATCGTGAGCAAGGGCCTGCTCGGCATGCCCGCCCTCGCGCCGCCGGACAAGCTGCGGGAACGCGTGGTCGACGTGATCGCCTCGCTGTCGGCCGGTTTCGTCGACAAGACCCGCGCCACCGTGCTGACCCAGCAGGAGCAGCTCGGCCGCTCGCTGTACAAGGCGATGCGCGAGGCGCAGGTGGAGCTCCAGTACAGCGAGGCCAGGTTCGAGCTGCTGGAGCACCACCTGTCCACCGGCATCGCGACCGCCGACCCGGACGGCAGGCTGGTGCGGTCCAACGGCGCGCTGGCCCGGATCGTGGACCGCCCGCCCGCCGAGCTGGCCGGGTTGTCGCTGTTCGAGCTGGCGCACCCGGACGAGCGGGCGGCGTTGCGCGCCGACTTCGACGAGCTGGCCGACGGCGGCACGGCGTCGTTCACCCAGCCGCGCCGGCTGCTGCGCGGCGACGGCGAGCCGGCCTGGGTGATGCTCACGCTGTCGCCGCTGCGCCGGCTCGAAGGCCGCGCCCAGGTGATCGTGCTCGCCGAGGACGCCACCGACGTCAACCTGCTGCAAGGCCAGCTCAACCACCAGGCGCTGCACGACGTGCTGACCCGGCTGCCCAACCGCCAGTACTTCACCAGCAGGCTGGAGCAGGCGCTGCGCACGGCCGATCCCGGCACGGGTGTCAGCGTGTTCCACCTCGACCTCGACGGCTTCTCCCGGATCACCGGCGGCCTCGGCCGCGAGGTCGGCGACCACGTGCTCAAGGTCGTCGCCGGCCGGCTGGGCGCGGTGGTGGCCGAGGAGAACGCGATGGTGGCCCGGTTCGGGCACGACGAGTTCGCGATCCTGATCGAGAACACCCCGACCACGCCCGACGTGGTGAGCACGATCCGCCGGATCAACGACCTGCTGTCCGCGCCGTTCCACTCCGGCGGCGAGCGGGTGGCGGTCTCGGCCACGATCGGTGTGGTGCACCGGCCGCCGCGCGACTCGGCGCCGTCGGACCTGCTCGACTCGGCCGACCTCACGTTGCGGCGGGCCAAGGGCAACGGGCGCAGGCAGTGGGAGCTGTCCGACCCGGGGCAGGACGGTCGGGACCGGCGGGCGTTCAGCCTGGCCGCGACCATGCCCGGCGCGTGGGAGAACGGCGAGATCACGGTGCTGTACCGGCCGGTCGTGCGGCTGGCGGACGGGCGGGTGGAGTCGGCCGAGGTGGTGCTGAGGTGGGACCACCCGAGGTTGGGCGCGCTGCCGCACGAGCAGTGCCTCGCCCTGGCCGAGGACACCGGGCTGATCGTGCCGCTGGACGCGTGGGCGCTGCGGGCGGCGTGCGAGCAGGCCCGATCGTGGCGGCGGGAGCAGGGCCGCGACCTGCCGGTGCGGTGGGCGTTGACCTCGAGCCAGGCGGCGGGCCCGGAGCTGCACGGCGCGGTGCGCGAGGCGTTGTCCGACACCGGGTTGCCCGCGTCGTCGCTGCGGCTCGGCGCGCCCGGTCAGGCGTTGTTCGGCGAGCGCGGCGACGCGGCCGACACCCTGAGGTACCTGGCCGAGGACGGGGTGGGCGTGGAGGTGGAGGACTTCACCGCCGCGCCGGACGACCTGGCGCGGCTGCTCGACGGCGTGCCGGTGCGGGCGGTGCGGATGGCGCAGTCGCCCGCCGCGCGGCCCGGTTCGGCGGTGGCGCGGGCGTTGGCCGGTGTGCTGGAGGTGGTGCGTGACGCCGGCGTCGGGGTGAGCGCCGCCGACGTCACGACACCGGAACAAGCCCGGTGGTGGCGGGAGGTGGGTGCGGACACCGCGTCCGGTCCCCTGTTCGCTCCCGCCGGTCCACCGGACGTGATCACCCGATAGCGCAAGTCAACGCAGGCGCTGTCGGGGAGCCACTGGCGAGGTACCCGAACGTGACGCTCTCCCCCGGCTTGATCGCCGAGTTCCACGAGACGTTCCTGGCCGTCGCGGTCGTGCCGTCGGTGGTGATGATCGCGCCCCAGGCGTGCCGGACGTGCCCGTTCGGGAACGGCCAGCTCACCCGCCAGCCCGCGGACGGCGAGTTCTCCTGGTGCCGCACGGTGATCTCGACGTGGTGCCCGGTGCCCCACTGCGCCACCACGCGCATGGTCGCGGAGCAGTCGCCCTGGGTCTTCTTGAAGTCGGGCAGCTCGTCGAGGGTGATCACGTTCGCGTGGTCGTACACGCGGTGCACGAAGTCGCGGGGGTTGACCACGCCGTCCTGGATGAACGAGCCGCTCCAGGTGACGAACCAGGACCAGCGGGCCTCGTAGGCGCGGACCAGGTCGGGGTCCGGGATGGAGCCGACCTCGCCCAGCGCGACCAGCTTGCGGTCGTCACCGAGGTCGACCAGCTTCTCGTACGGGCCGATCACCGGACCGTGGTCGCCCTGCGGCGGGTACGAGTCCATGCTGACCACGTCGACCACGTCGGCGCCGGGGTACCAGTCGGGCGAGACGGAGTTCCACACCCAGATCAGGTTGTGCAGGCCGTGGTGCCCCACCAACCGCTGGTGCAGCAGGCGGTAGAGCTCCTTGGCCGGGCCGGGGCCCTTGGCTCCCCACCAGAACCAGCCACCCTCGGCCTCGTGCAGCGGTCGCCACAGCACCGGGACCTTGGCGTCGGCGAGGCGCTTGAGCTGCACGGCGATCGCGTCCATGTCGCGGATCAGCAGCCGGTGGTCGGTGGAGGTCGGGTCGGCGAGCGCGGCGGCGAGGTCGAACGTCGTGGCGTCGGTGTAGAAGCCGCGCCACCACTCCTTGCCGGGCTGGTCGATCAGGCCGGACGGCGCGTTCCAGTGCCAGGCCATGGTGACGATCCCGCCGCGCTGGTCGTAGGCGAGGGCGTGGTCGACGTCCCGGCCGACGGTGCCGCGCTCGACCCGGCTCGGCGAGTAGTCCATCAGGTCGTAGCCGCCGATGGCGGGCGCCTCGCCGATGTTCTGCTCGACCCAGTCGATGCTCGCCTGGTCCTGCTGCCCGGAGAGGATGTTCTCGCCGTAGTTGTCGGCCAGGTAGCGCATGAGGCCCTTGGCCTCGGCGGTCGCGGCCGGGTCGGTCAACGCGCCGGTGACCTGGTGCGGACCGCGCGGCGCGCTGGGCGTCACCTTGATCGCGTCGATCAGGTACCAGCCCCAGTTGTTGGTGATGGTGACCGTGTTGTCGCCCTCGCGCAGCAGCACCTTGCCCGCCGCGATCGACGTGAACGTCGGGTGCTCGGGGAACTGCACGTCGCCGAGGCCGCTGCCGTTGAGCGAGAGCGACGCCGTCTTCGCGCCGTACGGGGTGGCGTAGAGGATGGTGAGGTCGTGCAGGCCGCCGGGGCTGTCCGGGATCGTGATGGTCACGTGGTCCGTGCCGGTGTCGAAACCGGCCACGTAGCCGCGGCCGGAGAACCCGGCCACGCTCGACTCGACCACGGTGCCGTCGAGCTCGCCGTCCTCGGCCTCGTGGACGCCGGGCGCGGGAGGCGCGCTGGGCGTCACCTTGATCGCGTCGATCAGGTACCAGCCCCAGCCGGTGGTGAAGGTGACCGTGTTGTCGCCCTCCGCCAGCAGGAGCTTCGCGCCGGTGGCCTCGGTGAAGCCGGGGTTCTCGGCCAGCGCCACCTCGCCGACGGACGTGCCGTTGAGGGAGACGGCCGTCTGCTTCGGGCCGTAGGGCGCGGCGTAGCGGACGGTGAGGTCGTGCAGGCCGCCGGGGCTGTCCGGGATCGTGATGGTCACGTGGTCGGCGGCCTCGTCGAACCCGGCGACATAACCGGCGCCCGAGAAGCCCTCGACGGACGTCTCAACGACGACGCCGGACAGGGTGCCGCCCTCCGCCTCGATCCACTCGCCCGGCGCGGCGGCCGCGGCCGGTGGGGCGAGGGTCAGGGCTATCAGCGAGACGAGCAGTAACAACCTCACGTCGTTGGTCCCTTCACCGCCGTTGGCAGGGGCACGAGCAGCGCTGCGACCTGGGAGCGCTCCCAGAAGCATAGGGCGGCGATCGGCGAGGAGAAAGCCTCCCGATACTTGTGTAAGAAGCAGACAAAAGTGCGGTCAGAATCAGCGAAAGTTCTGGACTAGACCACTGGCCGCCGCCTACCGTTGCGGGCCCTGCAACCGTGCGACGACGACGTCGGACACCGCGTGGTCGTCCTTGCCCTCCTGGAGCACCGATCATGAGATGGACAGCGCGACGGACGCGCAAGCCCGCCCTCGGCCTGTTAGCCGCGGCCCTGCTGATCAGCGGCTCGGGCCTGCCGGCGACGGCCGATCCCCACAGCGACGCCGTGCCGCCCCAAGAGCCCGGCGTGACGTTGCGGGTCTTCGACGTCCAGGTGCCGCTGGACCGGCTCTGCACGCTCAAGCCGGCGCAGACGCCCAACGTCGACAAGCTCATGCCCACCATCGACTGGACGTCGACCACCGACTTCGGGTTCGCCGACCGGTTCGTCGCGCAGGTCTCCGGCAACCTCACCGTCACGCAGGCGGGCAGCTACGCGTTCCGCCTGCTCAGCGACGACGGGTCGCGGTTGACCGTGGACGGCGCCGTGGTGGTCGATCACGACGGGCTGCACGGGCCGGATCCCAAGGACGGCTCGGTCACGCTGTCGACCGGCTACCACTCGCTGCTGATCGACCACTTCGAGCGCGACGGCGGGCAGCAGCTGACGTTGCAGTGGAGGCCGCCCGGCGCCACCGGCTTCACGGTCGTGCCGAACTCGGTGCTCAGCACGGACGCGGACGTCGTGCGGGTCACCGCGCCCGGCCGCAAGGACTGCGCGACGGGCTCCGACTCGCCCGGCGACGGGCTGCCGCTCGACTCGGTGCACCCCGACTACGCGCTGACCACCCTGCGCCCCACCGGTTTCCAGCCGCGGGTCAGCGCGATGGACTGGTTCCCCGACGGCCGCCTGGCCATCGCCACCTGGGACGGCAAGAGCACCGACACCGGTGAGGTCTGGGTGCTCGGCAACGTCACCGGCGCCACGTCGCCCAACCGGGTCACCACCAAGCGGATCGCGACGAACCTGCGCGAGCCGATGGGCCTGAAGGTGCTCGACGGCAAGATCTACGTGTCGCAGAAGCACCAGCTGACCGAGCTGACCGACACCAACGGCGACGACGTGGTCGACCAGTCGCGCGCGGTCGCGTCGTGGCCCTACGGCGGCAACTTCCACGAGTTCGCGTTCGGCCTGCTGTACCAGAGCGGGGCGTTCTACCTCAGCCTCTCGGTCGCGATCAACGAGGGCGGCGCCACGACCAACCCGCAGCCCGCGGCGAACCGCGGCACGACGGTGAAGGTCGACCGCGCCACCGGGCAGGTCAGCTACATCGCGGGCGGCCTGCGCACGCCCAACGGGATCGGCTGGGGTCCGGAGGGCGGCATCTTCGTCAACGACAACCAGGGCGGCTACCTGCCCGCGTCGAAGATGGTGCACATCAAGCAGGACCGGTTCTTCAACCACTACACCAACCCGGCCGGCCCGTTCGACGCGAAGCCGGTCAGCGCGCCGGTGCTGTGGTTGCCGCAGAACGAGATCGCCAACTCCCCCAGCACGCCCGTCCAGCTCACCCAGGGCACCTACGCCGGGCAGATGGTCTTCGGCGACGTCACCTACGGCGGGTTGCAGCGCGCGTTCCTGGAGAAGGTCAACGGCGAGTACCAGGGTGCGGTGTTCCGGATGACGCAGGGGCTGGAGGCCGGTGTGAACCGGATCAGCCTCGGTCCGGACGGCGCGATCTACGTCGGCGGTATCGGGGACGGCGGCAACTGGGGTCAGGACGGCAAGCTGCTGTACGGGCTGCAGAAGCTCGCGCCCAACGGCGGCCGGACGTTCGACGTGCTGGCGATGCGGGCGATCGCGGGCGGGTTCGAGATCGAGTACACCCAGCCGTTGTCGGCGGAGACGGCGGCGGGGCTCGCCGGGCGGTACCGGGCCACGCAGTGGCGGTACGCGGCGGCGCCGACGTACGGCGGGCCCAAGGTGGACCAGGAGAACTTGTCGGTCGCCTCGGCGACGGTGTCCGCGGATGGTCGGAAGGTCACGCTGAAGCTCAACGGCCTGAAGGCCGGTCGGGTGGTGCACCTGCGCTCGCCGCGGCCGTTCTCGTCGAACACCGGCGTTCCGCTGTGGAACACCGAGGCCTGGTACACCCTCAACAACCTGGTCGGTGCCGTGCCGTCGGCCACCCAGTCGTTCGAGGCCGAGAGCGCGGCCCTGTCCGGCGGCGCGGGGTTCAACACCGACCACACCGGCTACTCGGGGTCCGGTTTCGTCGACGGGTACGGGGGTGTGGGTGCGACCACGCGGTTCGCGGTGAACGCGGCGGCGGCAGGTTCGCACAACGTGGGGCTGCGCTACAGCAACGGGCCCAACCCGTCGTCCGGGACCAAGACGGTGAGCGTGTACGTCAACGGTGTGAAGGTCCGGCAGGTGGCGTTGGCCGATACGGGGACGTGGGACACGTGGGCCACGCACACCGAGGCGTTGACCCTGCGGGCGGGCGCGAACACCATCGCGTACCGGGTGGACAGCGGGGACGTCGGGCACGTGAACCTCGACTACCTGACGGTTGCGCCGGCTCAGCGTGTGGTCCTTTACGGCGGTGGTGGCACGGAGAACTGGCGCAACTCCGACGGCAGCGCGCCGTCGTGGCCGGTGGCGGACGGGTCGATGGAGGCGCTCGGCGGCGACATCCGCAGCAGGCAGGTGTTCGGGGACTGTTGTAGGAGTAGACGTCGACGCCCGCGGGCAGTCGGCGCTGGAGCGCGTGGACGAGGTAGATCACGCCCAGCTTGCTGGTGGCGTATGCCCGCCTGCCCTCCCTGCCGGAGTCCTTGCCGGGTTTGATGAGCTCGCGCGGGTCGTCCCAGCGCGGCGGCGGGATCAGGCCCATGGTGTTGAGGTCGGCGTCGTGCACGTCGCTGCCGACCACGATGATCCGCGCCGGGTTCGTGAAGCGCGGCATGAGCAGGTTCAGCAGCAGGTGGTAGGCCAGCACGTTCACGCCGAAGGTCATCTCGAAGCCGTCGGCGGTGAGCTCGCGGGTGGTCGCCATCTGCAGGCCCGCGTTGCCCAGGAACCCGTCCAGCGGCCCTTCGACCTCGGCGGCGACGCGGCGGATGTCGGCGAACGACGCCAGGTCCCCGACCACCTCGGCGACGTTGTGGTTGCCGGTGACCGCGGCCAGTTCGGCGGCCAGGCCGGGCTTGCGGTTGAACACGAGCAGGTGCCGGTCCGGGTGGTGGCGGAGCAGGTGTTCGGCGGCCTCGCGGCCGAGCCCACGGCTCGCGCCGGTCATCAAAGTGGTGCCCATGGTCACTCCTGGTACGTAGTTCGAACTGGTACTCAGTACCGTACCGGACTTCGTACCGGGCCGCTATGCTGAGGCCCATGTCGGAACGGATGCCGCTGCGCGAGCGGAAGCAACAGCGCGCGCGGGAGCAGATCGTGGAGGCGGCGTTCGAGCTGTTCGCCGAACGCGGGTTCGCCGCCGTGACGGTCGCCGACATCGCCGAACGGGCCGAGGTCGGCCGCACGACGTTCTTCCGCTACTTCGGTGACAAGCAGGAGGTCGTGTTCTCCGACGAGCAGGCGATCGTCGAGGCGCTGAGCGAACGACACCGGGCGTTGCCGCCGGTCACGGACTTGGTTGGTGCGGTGGCGCAGTTGCGCGCGGTGGCAACGGAGCTGTGCCGAGAGCTGACGGCGGACGGTGAGCACTACCGCGTGCACGAGCGGCTGCTCCGGGAGAACCCGGAGTTGCGGGACCGCGCGGCGCGCAAGTTCGCCAGGTTGTTCGAGATCATCCGGGCCAACCTGCTGGAGCGCGGTGCGTCAGCCGAGGTGGCCGTGCTCGCGCCGCAGTTGGCGTTGGCCTGCTTCGCGGCCGGGAACGCGTTGGCGGACGGCGATCCGGATGTGCTGCCGGGTGCGGTGGATGCGATGTTCGAGCGGTTGGGTGAGTCGGGGGTTGAAAGATGAAGAGTCCTCGCCGGACGGGCAGATCAGCAGGATGACGGCCGGTGGGCGGTTCGGTGCCGGGCCCGTTGTTGGTCGGGGTTCGTGTCATCCCACCGACCTCCCTACGGGCTACCACACGCATCAAGGGGCGCGCGACATCAGTGCACGCCGCGGGCAGAGGTGAACCCGCGACCCCTTGACACACGCAGTAGGGCGGAGCCAGGTCGGCGGGATGACACGTAGCCCTCCCTTCAATTGGCGAAGGCGGCGGTGGTGTGGGGGGTGTGTCGGGGGCGTTCGCACAGGTGAGCGAATTCGTGGGCTGGACATCGCCTGAACGCGCGCCTGTTGTCGGTCCGATGGGCTAAGTTTCACCCTGCCATGCGACTCATCGGACGTGACTACCCAACCGGGGTGCTGAGCGCGGAAGTCGACCGTGCGGTAGGCAGCCACGGCGGGTTGGTGCTGGTTGCGGGCGAGGCGGGGATTGGTAAGACCACGCTGGTGACCGGTGCGGCGGAGCAGGCGCGGCGGGCGGGGGCGCTGGTGCTCGGGGGGTCGTGTTGGGACTCCGACAGCGCGCCCGGTTACTGGCCGTGGGTGCAGGTGATCCGGGCGTTGCGGCGGGCGGTGGTGGCCGAGGAGTGGGAGTCGGTGGGCTGGGGTCCGCTGGCGGTGTTGCTCGGTGAGGCGCCGTCGGAGCACAGGTTGGAGAGCTTCCCGCTCTACGACGCGGTGACCTCGGCGTTGGTGGCGGTGTCGCAGCACCGGCCGGTGGTGGTCGTGCTGGAGGACTTGCACTGGGCGGACTCGGCGTCGTTGAAGTTGTTGGAGTTCGCGGCGCAGCACACGTGGTTCGAGCGGGTGCTGTTGGTCGGCACCTATCGCGACAACGAGGTGGACGCCGAGGACCACCCGTTGCAGCCGTTGATGACGCCGTTGCTCAGCCGGGCGACGACGGTCGGGTTGACCGGGTTGTCGCCGGCCGAGGTCGGTGAGTTGATGACGCGCACGGCGGGGCGTGAGCCCGAGCCGGAGTTGGCTGCCGAGGTGCACTTGCGCACGGGCGGTAATCCGTTCTTCGTCGAGCAGACCGCGCGGTTGTGGCACGGTGGTGGGTCGGTGACGTCGATCGCGCCCGGTGTGCGCGATGCGTTGCGTCGGCGGTTGTCGTTGTTGCCGGAGCAGGTCGGCGAGCTGTTGACGACGGCGGCGGTGCTCGGGCACGAGTTCCACCGCAAGGTGCTGGCCGCCACGGCCTCGCTGCCGGTGCCGGCGGTGGACCGGTTGCTCGACCAGGCCGCGCAGGCACGGCTGGTGCAAGGGTTGGGTGGCGGCCGGTTCTCGTTCGCGCACGACCTGGTGCGCGAGGCGCTGTACGGTTCGCTGTCCGATGTGGACGCGCGGCACGCGGCCGTGGTGCGGGCGTTGGACGGCGACCTCGCCGACCAGGTGATCCCGGCCGACCTGGCCCGGCACGCGCACCTGGCCGGCGATCGGTTGGCGGCCGACCGGGCGGTGGACCTGATCGTGGCGGCGGCGCGGGACGCGAGCCGCCGGATGGCGGTCGAGGAGGCCGCCGGGCACTACCGGCGCGCGCTGGAGCGGGCCGAGGGTGCCAGGCGGCGGATCGCGGTGGCGTTGGAGCTCGGCAACGAGCTGTACCACTGCGCCGAGCCCGCGGAGGCGCGGAAGATCTTCGACGAGGCCGCGGCGTTGGCGCGGGAGCTGGAGGACGCGGAGCCGTTCGCCCGGATCGCGTTGGCGGTCTACCGGTTCGCCGAGGACGAGGGCCAGGCCGCCGCGGTGGTGCGGGAGGCGTACTGCCGGTTGATCGGGCCGGCGCCCGATGTGCCGACGGAGGTGTTGGCGCGGGAGATGAGCGTGCACGCCGCCGAGGCGGCACGGGGTGGTGGGGACGACGACGCGTTGGCCTCAGGTCTGTGGGCGGTGCACGACACCACTGTGGGCATCGGTCACGCCGAGCAGCGGCTGGCGTTGATCGACGAGCTGATCACCGTGTCGCGGCGCAGCGGCGACCACACCGTCGAGCACTTCGCCACCTCGTTCCGGTGGGTGGCGCTGGTGGAGCTGGGCGATCCGCGCTACGTCGAGCAGGTGCACGCGTTCGTCGCGCTGTCGGAGCGGCTGGGCATGAGCCGGTTCAACTTCTCGGCCGCAATCGACCAGTCGATCATCGCCGCGATGCAGGGCCGGTTCGCCGAGGCGGAGGCGTTGCTGGCCAGGGCGATCGAGCTGGGCGCGAGCCACCACACCGGGTTCCGGATGATGTACCTGCACCTGCGGTGGGCGTTGCTGGCGTTGCAGGGGAAGTTCGCCGAGCTGGACGAGTTGGCGCCCGAGATCCTCGCGAGCAACTACCCGTACCCGGGTCTGCCGGCCGGCATCGCCGCCCTCGAGCGCGGTGACGTGACGACCGCGCGGATCCACGTCGAGCAGCCCGTCCAGGACGACCGGTCCCAGTCGTCGTTCGAGCCGCTGTGGCTGCGGTTCCGGGCCCAGTTCGCCCACGCGACGGGTGACCGGGAGCTGGCGGCGCGGGTGCGCGGGGAGTTGGCGCCGCACCGGGGCAAGTGGCTGGTGTCGCTGTACGGGTGCGACATCAGCGGGCCGGTGGACCTGTGGCTGGGGCTGGTGGATTTGGCGCTCGGCCGGTGTGACGACGCGGTGGAGGAGTTGACCGCGGCGCTGCGGTCGGCCGAGCGGATGCGGGCCCGGCCGTGGGTGTCGCGGGCGCGGTGCCACCTGGCGGAGGCGTTGCGGGCGCAGGGCGCGCCGTCGGAGCCGAGCGCGGCGGGGTCGCTGCCGTCGCCCGAGCGGGCCGCCCGCGAGTTCCGGCGTGAGGGGGAGGTGTGGGCGTTGTCGTACGACGGGGTCACCGTGCGGCTGCCGGACTCCAAGGGCCTGCGCGATCTGCACGTGCTGCTGAGCAGCCCGGGCGAGCCGGTGGCCGCGGTGGCGTTGCTCGCGCCGGAGGCGGTGGCGTCGGCGCGGTTGGGCGGCGACCCGGTGCTGGACGACGAGGCGAAGGCCCGCTACCGGCGGCGGCTGGAGCAACTGGACGACGAGATCGACCGGGCGTTCGACGACGACCGCGCCGCCGCCCTGGACCGCGAACGCGCCGCCCTGCTGGAGGAACTGCGTGCCGCCGCCGGTCTGGCCGGCCGCACCCGCAGGCTCGGCGACGAAGCCGAACGGGCCCGCAAGGCCGTCACCGCCCGCATCCGCGACACGCTGCGCAAGCTGGACGAACGCCACCCCGGTCTCGCGGCCCACCTGCGGGAGTCCGTCTCGACCGGGGCGACGTGCGTCTACTCGGGACACGAGAGCTTCCGGCTCTAGCCCACGGTCTGACACGACGACGCGGAGGCCAGGCCCGTGTGGTCCGGGCGTGGCCTCCGCGTCGGGAGCCGTCAGGTCACTTCCGGTTGTACAGGCGCATGGTCAAGGTGCCGAACACGGCGGTGAACACGATGCCGTAGCCGAGCGTCCACATCATCGCGTCGCCGTCGAACTCGCCCGCCATCAGCGAGCGCACGGCCTCGACCAGCGTGCTGATCGGGTTGACGTTGACGAACGCCTGCAACCAGCCCGGCATCGTCGCCGGGTTGACGTAGACCGGGGACAGGAACGTCAGCGGGAACAGGAAGAGCATGCTCACGCCCATCACGGACTTCTCGCTGCGCATCAGCAGGCCGAACATCGTCCACACCCACGAGAACGCGAACGAGAACGCCACCAGCACGGCCACGCCGAGCACGACGCCGACGAACCCGCCGCCGGGCCGGAAGCCCAGGATGAGGCCGACCGCCATGATCACGATGGACGCCAGCACGTACCGCAGCAGGTCGCCCAGGATGTAGCCGACCATCGGCGCGGGCCGCCAGATCGGCAGCGTGCGGAACCGGTCGAACACGCCCTTCTCGATGTCGGTGTTCACCGCGACGCCCGTGTACATGGTGATCATCACGACGCTGGTCACCGTGATGCCGGGCAGCAGGTACTGGATGTACTCCCCCGGCGACCCGGCCAGCGCGCCGCCGAACAGGTAGGTGAACATCAGGATCATCATGATCGGGAACGCGGTGACGTCGAACAGCTGCTCGGGCACGTGCTTGATCTTGAGCACGGCGCGCCAGCCGAACGTGAGCGACGCCGACAGCGCGCTCGGTCGGCTCGGCTGCACGGTCTCCAGCAGCACCGCCGCCAGGTCCTCCGCCTTGGGTGCGGGCAGGAGCTCGGCTTCCTTGGTGACGGTCACGCCGCCGCCTCCTTCTTGTCGGTGAGGGCCAGGAAGACCTCGTCCAGGCTGGGCTGGCCGAGGGAGAACGTGTCGACGGTGATGCCCTCGCGGGCGAGTTGGGCCAACGCCTCGGCGGCCTGCTCGGTGGCCCGGCCGGACAGCCGCGCGGTCAGCGCGACCGGGTCGGAGTCCAGCTGCACGTCGGCCTCCAACGCGCGGGCCAGCACCTGCCGCGCCCGGTCGCGCTGGTCCGCGTCACGCAGCCGCAGGTGCACCGCGCCGATCCCGACGGACGCCTTCAGCTCGCCCTTCGTGCCCTCGGCGATCACCTTGCCGTGGTCGATCACCGCGATGCGGGACGCGAGCTGGTCGGCCTCGTCCAGGTACTGCGTGGTCAGCAGCACGGTGGTGCCGTGCGCGACGACGGCGCGGACGATGTCCCACACCTGGTTGCGGCTGCGCGGGTCGAGGCCGGTGGTCGGCTCGTCCAGGAACAGCAGCTTCGGCGTGTTGAGGATGCTGGCCGCGATGTCCAGGCGGCGGCGCATGCCGCCCGAGTAGTGCTTGACCTGCTTGGACGCGGCGTCGGTCAGCCCGAACGCCTCCAGCAGCTGCCCGGCCCGGGAGCGGGCGTGCGGGCGGGTGTGGCCGAGCAGCCTGCCCAGCAGGACCAGGTTCTCGGTGCCGGTCAGGTCCTCGTCGACGGAGGCGTACTGCCCGGTGAGGCTGACGAGTCGGCGGACCGCGTTCGGATCGGCGCGCACGTCGTGACCGAACACCCGCGCCTCCCCTTCGTCGGGGCGTAGCAGGGTGGCCAGGAGGCGGACCGTCGTGGTCTTGCCCGCACCGTTCGGGCCGAGCAGGCCGTACACCGTCCCGGCGGGCACGGTCAGGTCGACGCCGTCCACCGCACGGGTGTCGCCGAAGACCTTGACCAGGCCCGACGTTTCGATGGCGTTCATGGCATTCCCTTTCTTGGTGAGGCACAACTAGGAGACGTAGGGGCGTCGGGTGCGGGCTTCCTTGAGGGCCGACGCCCACCAGGTGAGCTGGTCGAACATCGCTTCCGCGGCACGGCGGCGGTGCTCGGTGTCGAGCGGTTCGTCGGCGAGGAGGTTCACGCCGACGCCCGTTCGCACTGTCATGACGTGCAACTCGGTGAAAACTGTTCGGAGCTGTTCCACGGCGTGGAAGCCCTCGGAGCGGTAGCCGTAGGAGACGAACCCGGCGGGCTTGGCGTGCCACTCGTCGTAGGCGTAGTCGATGGCCTGCTTGAGGGAGGCCGGGAAGCTGCGGTTGTACTCGGGGGTGACGACGACGAACCCGTCCGCGTCGGCCACCTGCCCGGTGAACCGCCGGACCTCCGGCGTCGGCCGGCCCGGGTAGCACGGCGGGAAGTCGTAGTCGGCCAGGTCGAGCACGACCGGCTCGACGTCGTCGCGCTGGGCCGCGACGTCGGCGACCCAGCGGCCGATGCCGTCACCGACGCGTCCCTCGCGGGTGCTGCCGATGATCACGGCGATCCGCAGCGGCTCCATGCGCCACCTCCTCTCACCCAGTAGGCGCGAGACGGCCCGCTAGACCGGATCTAGCACCCGCGTGTCCTACGTTCGGAACGCGAGAGTCCTACGTTGGGGACGCGAGAGTCCTACGTTCGGAACGGGTGAGTTGAACGTCGGAACGCGAAAACTCCACGTCCCCGAGCGGGAACGTGGAGTCTGTGGTGGGGCTTCGCTAGATGCGGCAGGTGTCCAGGGAGCTGACCAGGATGGCGCGGGCGCCCACGCGCCACAGCTCGTCCATGATGAACGGCGCGTCGTCGCGCGGCACGAGGGACCGGACGGCGACCCAGCCCTCGCGGGCCAGCGGCGAGACGGTGGGCGACTCGATGCCGGGCACCAGCTTGAAGGCCTCCTCCTGCGCCTCCACCGGGCAGTCGAAGTCGAGGATCACGTAACGGCGGGCGATCAGCACGCCCTGCAGCCTGCGGTGCAGGATCTCGACCGCGCGCACGGCGTCGGGGGCGTCGGCCACGGTGTCGCCCTGGATCAGCACGGCCTCGGACTTGAGGATCGGCGAGCCGAACGTCTCCAGGCCCGAGGTCTTCAGCGTGATGCCGGTTTCCACCACGTCGGCGATCGCGTCGGCCACACCCAGCTCGACGGCGGTCTCCACCGCGCCGTCGAGCCGCACGAGGTGCGCCTTGATGCCGAGGTCGGCCAGGTGGTGCTCGACCAGGTTCGGGTAGCTGGTCGCGATCCGCCTGCCCTCCAGGCCGGCGGCGTCGTGGATGCCGCCCGGCTTGGACGCGAAGTAGAACGCCGCCCGGCCGAAGCCCAGCGGCAGGATTTCCTTCGCCGACACGGTGGAATCGAGCAGCAGATCACGACCGGTGATGCCGACGTCCAAAGACCCCTCGCCCACGTACACCGCGATGTCGCGGGGACGCAGGAAAAAGAACTGCACATCATTTGCCGGGTCCGCCACGATCAGCTCACGGCCGGACCTGTTCACCCGGTAACCCGCTTCGGCCAGCATTTGCGCCGCGGGAGCACTCAACGAGCCCTTGTTGGGCAGGGCGAAGCGAAGAGGAGCCATGGCGCGAAGTCTCCCACACGGGGGCGCGCACCCCCGTCTCGGGTCTGCCCTGGTGTCCCACGGTGTGGAAACCACGCGGTGTCGTGCCGGCGTCACCCGTCCGTGCTTCCCACTAGGTGAACGCCGACCCCCGCGACATTGCCCCGACGCACCTGTCCAGCCATTGAATGAATGAGTCAGAAAAACCGGGCGGCACGGGTTCGCGCGGTCAATAGCCAGCCCGCCCCGAAAGACACCGCGATCGCGACCGCGGCCACCAGGAATGCTTTCACCTCGGCCGGGAACGGCAACGGCCGGGCGGCCACCGCGAGCACGATGAGCACCGGCCCCTGGATGAAGAACGCGGCGAACGCGCCACGCGCGAGCGCCGCCGCCAACGGGCCGTCGCGGGTCAGCCGCCGTTGCGCCCAGCCGAGCAGCCACACCGACCCGCCGACCACGAGCACCGCCTCCACCACGGCGAACAGCAGCGCCTGCCACCGCCAGCCGCCGAGGAACGGGCCCGCCTGCCCGGCGAGGTCGGACACGCCGAGGGCGACCGCGGTCACCGGCACGGACACGATGGCCAGCGCGGCGACCACCCGGCTGCCGCGCCACATCCGGTCCGGCACCCGCTGGGCCAGGCCCGACCGCGCGCCCACGATGCCCACCCCGAACATGGCGATCAGCTGCGGCCACCACCAGACGTGCAGGTCGCCGATCTGGCCGCTGCGCGCCGGGAACCACAGCCGTACCGCGAACGTGCTCACCACGACGCCGGCGGTGACCGCGACGAGGTGGCCGCCGGTCAGCACGACCGGCGTCACGCGCGGCCTGCCGAACAGCGCGTAGGCGACGGAGAACAGCAACAGGATCTCGACGAACCACAGCGAGCCGGAGTCCAGCAGCGGGTCGCGGTGGGTGAACACCCACCACGGACTGACGTCGTGCCCGGCGGCGCGGTAGGCCACCCACAGCGTCAGCGGCCACACCAGCAGCGCCGACAGCGCGAACGGGACGCCGAGGCGGACGAGTCGGTCCCGGACGAACCGGCGGGCGCCCTTGCGGGCCACCGACTCGGGGGTGAACAGACCGGACAGCAGGTAGAAGGTGCCCATCAGGAACAGCCCGGACGGTCCGAGGACGGCGGCGAGCACGGCCTCGACGTGCGGCTCGAAGGTGACCTCGTTGACCTCGTCGTACGGCCACCCGCCCACCGCCGAGTACCCGAGGAGCGCGTGCCCGCCGATCACCCAGGCGACGAGCAGCACCTTCAGGTTGTCCACCGCGGCCAGCCGGGACCGCTGCCCCACCTCTGCGGTCATCCTCCCAAGGTAACTGCTCCGGGCGGCGGCGGACCGGGTGAATTCGGCGGCGTCACGAGACGGGTCCGCAGGTCACGGCCAGGCCGCGTTCGACCACCACGTGGCCTGCGTGACGACGGAGAACCCCAGCGACTCGTACAGCGGCAGGCCCTGCTCGGTCGCGCTGAGGGTCAGCGGCAGCGCCGGGAACTCGTTGACCACCGCGCTCAGCAACGCCCGGCCGACACCGCGCGAGCGGTGCTCGGGCAGGGTCGTCACCCAGTACACGCCGACCGCGTCGTCCGACTCGGCGGTCAGGCACGCCCCGGCCACGACGCCGTCACGCCGCACCGCGTGCAGCCGGAAGCCCTCGCGGTCCCGCAGCGCCAGGGGCAGCGCGTTGCCGGTCGGGAAGCCCGGCAGCGGGAAGCCGTCGACCACGACCTGCTCGGCGACGGCCCACTCGGCGGCCGTGCGCACGCGCCCGACCTCCAGGGCGGGCGGCGGCGCGGGCGCGGGCGGCCGGACCATCACCGGCAGGTGCCGTGGGGTGAGGCCGAGCGCCGCGCCGTCGATCGCGCCGAACGAGTCCTCGACCACGACCCGCGTCGCGGCCCCCTTGACCAGCAGCTCCAGCTCGGCGAGGTCGTCCGGGTCGGGGTCCGGCCGCACCGCGAGCACCCTCAGCAGGGTCGGGCCGCTCATCGCGAGGAACGCGTCGCGGCTGATCAGGGTGTGCCCGCGGGTGCGGGCGAGGGCGGTCGTCAGGACGGCGGCGTTGCGCACCGCGAGGCGCAGCGAGGCGGACATGGGCGGAACCCTATTCGGCGCCCCGGGTCCGTTCCGCCTCGCCGCGGCGGTCGGCTCACCGTCCGGCGAGCAGTTGGTCGAACGGCACGAACCCCTGGTCGGCGGCGGGTGTGACCGGCGCCCGGCCGACGAGCAGGTCGGCCAGCTCGCCCGCGGCCCGGTCGACGCGGCCGGGGAGCCCTCCGGCGCCCCAGTCTGACGACGCGGCGTACACGCCGGTCGGCACCGCGATCGCCCTCAGGTAGGCGAACAGCGGCCGCAACGCGTGGTCGAGCACCAGCGAGTGCCGCTCGGTGCCGCCGGTCGCGGCGATCAGCACCGGCTTGCCCGCCAGCGAGTCCGACTCCAGCACGTCCACGAAGGACTTGAACAGCCCGCTGTAGGACGCGTTGAACGTCGGCGTCACGGCGATCACCGCGTCCGCGCCGACCACCGACTCCACCGCCTCGCGCAGCCGTGCGCCGGGGAACCCGGTGACGAGGTTGTCCGCGATGTCGCGCGCCACGTCCCGCAGGCGCACGGTGCGCACCTCCAGGTCGGGCACGAGCCGTTGCACGGCTTCGGCCAGCCGGGTCGCCAGCAGTTGGGTGGACGACGGCGTCCCGAGCCCCGCCTCCACGACCGTCAGCGTCGTCATCGGGCGTTCGCCCCCGAGGTGGCGGCCTTCAGCAGCGAGGCGTGGGTGGGCGCGTCCGGCACGTCGGCCGGGCGGCCGACCGCGAACTCGCGGCGAAGCGTCGGCACGATCTCGCCGAGCAGGTCCAGCTGCTCCAGCACCGTCTTCAGCGGCAGGCCGGCGTGGTCCATCAAGAACAGCTGGCGCTGGTAGTCGCCGAAGTGCTCGCGGAAGGTCAGCGTCTTGTCGATGACCTCCTGCGGGCTGCCGACGGTCAGCGGGGTCTGCTCGGTGAACTCCTCCAACGACGGGCCGTGCCCGTACACCGGGGCGTTGTCGAAGTACGGCCGGAACTCGCGGACGGCGTCCTGCGAGTTGCGGCGCATGAACACCTGGCCGCCGAGACCGACGATCGCCTGGTGCGCGGCGCCGTGGCCGTAGTGCTCGAAGCGCTCGCGGTAGAAGGTGATCAAGCGCTGGAAGTGCTCCTTGGGCCAGAAGATGTGGTTGGCGAAGAAGCCGTCGCCGTAGTAGGCGGCCTGCTCGGCGATCTGCGGGCTGCGGATCGAGCCGTGCCAGACGAACGGCGGCACGTCGTCGAGCGGGCGCGGGGTCGAGGTGAACGACTGCAGCGGCGTGCGGTGCTTGCCCTCCCAGTCCACCACGTCCTCCCGCCACAGCTTGCGCAGCAGCGCGTAGTTCTCGATGGCCAGGTCGATGCCGTCGCGGATGTCCTTGCCGAACCAGGGGTACACCGGGCCGGTGTTGCCCCGGCCCATGATCAGGTCGACCCGGCCGTCGGCCAGGTGCTGGAGCATCGCGTAGTCCTCGGCGATCTTCACCGGGTCGTTGGTGGTGATCAGCGTGGTCGCGGTGGACAGGATCAACCGCTCGGTGCGCGCCGCGACGTAGCCGAGCATGGTCGTCGGCGAGGACGGGACGAACGGCGGGTTGTGGTGCTCGCCGGTCGCGAAGACGTCCAGGCCGACCTCTTCGGCCTTGAGCGCGATGGCGACCATGGCCTTGATGCGCTCGGCCTCGGTCGGCGTCCGTCCCGTGGTGGGGTCGGGCGTCACGTCGCCGACGGTGAAGACACCGAACTGCATGGCCACTCCTCGATCAGGTAGTTGCGCTTTCAACTAACTTGTCCAACGGTACCGGGTCGCCGGCTATTCCGGTGTTGTCTGGTGGCGCGGAGCACGCCAAGGTGTGTGCCACGGGTCACCTATGGGGGAGGCACGGCACGGTGATGCACCGCACTGGGGCGCACGGCGCTGGGCACGGCACAGGGCAGCACGAGCTGGTGCGACGTGCCGCGGAGATCGTCCCGGTCCTGCGCGCCCACGCCGCATGGGGTGATGAGAACCGCGTGCTGCACGAGGCGTCCCTGGAGGCGATGGCCGACGCGGGCGTGCTGCGGTTGCGCGTGCCCGCCGAGCACGGCGGCCACGAGGCGGACCTCGCCACGGTGGTCGGGGTGATCGCGGAGCTGGCCCGCGGTGACGGGTCGGCGGCGTGGACGGCGGCGGTGTGGGCCCTGTCGACCTGGGTGGTCGGCCAGTTCCCCGACGACGTGCGGTGCGAGGTGTTCGCCAAACCGGACGTGCGGGTGACCGGCATCCTCAGCCCCACCGCGACGGCCGAGCCGGTCGGCGGCGGCGTGCTGGTCAACGGGCGGTGGGCGTTCACCACCGGCGCGTCGCAGAGCCACTGGACCACCAACGCCGCGGTGCTGCTGCCCGACCGCACGCCGGTGGCGCTGGCGATCCCGCTGGTCGACCTGTCGGTCGTGGACGACTGGCACACCACCGGGCTGCGCGCGACCGGCAGCGTGACCACGGTGGCGAAGGACGTGTTCGTACCCTCCGAACGGCTGCTGCGCCTCGAGCCCGTGCTGCGGGCCCACCCGCACGCCGCCGCGCCGATGTTCCGCGCGCCGTTCACGCCCGCGGCCTGCGCCACGGTCAGCGCGCCGGCGGCAGGGCTGGCCCGTGCGGCGGTGGACGCGGCCCGGGGGTCGGCGTCGGGGCTGCGGGAGGCGACCGTGCTCGCCGACGAGGCGGAGTTCCACTCCCGACGCGCCGCCGCCGTGGTCGACCTCAAGGCCGCCGACGGCGAGGAGTGGACGCCGGAGGACCGCGCCGGCGTGCGCCGGGACCTCGGCGAGGCGTGCTTGCGGGCCCGGGACGCGGTCGACGTGCTCGCCGGTGGCAGCCCCGCGCTGCACCGCGTCCAGCGCGACGCGCACGCGCTGAACCTGCACGCGATCCTGCACCCCAACGCCAACCTGGAGCGGTACGGCCCGGTGTTCCTGGGCAGCCGGCCGGAGGGCTGACGCCCCCGCTTCGCCCGACCTACCAGGCGAACAGCAGCGTGTGCAGGTAGCCGAGGCCGAACGCGATCGTCCCGTGCGACATCGGCCAGCCGAGCAACTTCGGCGCCACGGCGGGCGTCAGGTGCTCTTGCCGCACGGTGTCCCCCGGCGGCAACCACTGCGTCCTCACCACCCGCAGCGTGCCGGCCAACGAGATCGCCAGCATGGCGACGAGCACGATGCGGATGAGCGGTGGCGCGGTGCCCCCGGTGAGCGGCAGCAGGTTCCACGCGGCGAACAGCGCGCACGCCAGCACCGCCCGCAGCCGCCACTGGTCGGCGTTGACGTCCCGGGTCGCCGTGCGCCGCGTCAACGGCGCCAACACCGCGGCCAGCAGCACCGTGATCGCCAGGGCAGGCACCACGCGCAGCCCCCCACCCGCGACGGCCTGGGCCAGCGGCGCGGCGGCGGTGAACGCCACGAGCCCGAGCGCCACCCTCAGGAAGTACTCCACCCGCAACGGGCCCCGGAAGCGGTCCGGCGCGACCGGCACGGTGACCGGGGCGGCGGCGAGGCCGCGCACCTGCGCCTGGAGCAGGGCGTGGTCCTGCCGGCGGAAGTC
Source organism: Saccharothrix luteola (assembly GCF_020859565.1). Classification (GTDB taxonomy): domain Bacteria; phylum Actinomycetota; class Actinomycetes; order Mycobacteriales; family Pseudonocardiaceae; genus Actinosynnema; species Actinosynnema luteola. The sequence continues at coordinate 186,696 of NZ_JAJHUO010000011.1, forward strand.
GATCCACTGGTGGCGGCGCAGCCCGCGGTCGTCCTCGGGCAGCTCCAGGCTCGTGGCCTGGACGAACACCGCGCCGGGCCCGAACACCGCGCGGGCGTGCGCCAGCGTGGTCAGGTCGGAGCGCGAGCTCACGACGATGAAAGTCCAGTCCGGATCGGTGCGGTCACGGTGCATGCCCGCTTGTTCGCACGCCGCGAAGACCTGGGCGGCGATCGGTGTGTCGGCGGGCTGGCTGCGCACGTCGAAGGTCTCGGGCGGCTCCGCCGGCGGTGGCGCGGGCGACGGGACGAAGCGCCGACGGCCGCGTGGTTGGTCCTCCCCCGTCGGCATCCTCAGGTGCAGCGATCGCGATCGGCGGATCATCCCGAGCCCGATCACGGCGGCGACCAGTCCGGCGAGGTAGGGCCAGGCCGCCGAGGTCACCCGCAGCGGACCGGGGTCGGGGAACGTCTCGTAGGCGTGCAGCTGCGTCTGCAGGCCGCCCACCGTGAGGGTCAGCGCCACGGCCGCCGCCGCGCTCAGGAAGCCCACGAACAGCGCCTCGGCGGACACCGTGCGGCGGACCAGCTTGACCGGCAGACCGACGATCCCGAGCGCGACCATCGCGTTCAACACCGCCAGCGCCAGCGCGAACTGCGCGTACCGCGACTCGTAAATGCTGCGCGGCGCTCGCGCGGCAGTGCTGAACACGTCGTACAGGTGCCAGCCGAACACCGCCCCGACGACCAAGCCGACCAGGCACAGCAGCAGCGCCAGGTGGACCGAGGCCACCGGCCAGGCGATCGGAACCGACCGGTGGCCGGTGGGTGGCAACGCGGCCAGCCGCCGTGCCGCCCCCCGGAAGTCGCCGCGTAGGTCGTGCACCGGGAACGACGACAGCTCGTCCGGTAATCGCGTGCGGCGCACCAACGCGATGTGGATCGGCTTGCCGGCCGCCAGCGCGCGCCGCCACTCATCGCGGACGTAGGGCGATCGCAACGCGGCTGGCGAGGCCACGAGGACCAGCGCGTCCGACTCGTCCAGCGCGGTGTCGATGGCCGCCGACCAGTCGGTGCCGGGGCGCAGGTTCACCACGTCCAGCCACGGGCGGACGAGCCCGGTCGACCCGAGTTCGGCGGTGAGCGCCTCGGCGAAGTAGAAGTCGCGCCGGGAGTAGCTGACGAAGACCCGCGGGGATCCGGTGACCACGCACCGACCCTGCCACGGAGGGTGGTCGCCCGTCACCGCATTCGGCGTGCGACCACCACCGCCGTGTCGTCCCGCCGCCACCGCACCTCGACCTCGCCGAACCCGGCCGCCCGCAGCGCGTCCACGTGCCACGACGCGGGCGGGTAGAAGTCGGCGGACTCGCCGTCCACCCGGTCGCGCGCGGCTTCGGCCAGCGCCGGGTGCGCCAACGCCTCGGCCCACCACTCGTGCCACCCGGCCAGGCCGTCACCCGACGCCGCCGGCGTGCCCTCGGGCATCCGGTCGGCGTTGGCGAACACGCCGCCGGGCGCCAGCACGTCGTGCACCTCCCGGTACAGCTCCCGCAGCCGGTCCGGGCCGAAGCAGTGCAGCGCGGTGCCGGCCACCACGGCGTCGAACTCCCGCCCGGCGCCCCACCCCGGCGCGCCCAGGTCCGCCGACACCACCGAGACCCGGTCACCAAGGGCGGCACGGGCGATCGCCAGGAGCACCGGGTCGACGTCGAGCACCGTCACCTCGGCGTTGGCCAGCCGTGACGCGATCGACCCCGTCCCGCCCGCGAGATCGAGCGCCCGACGTCCGACGGCGACGTCCGCCAGCACGGCGAACGCCTCGTGCCGGTGCGGCAGGAAGGGTTCCTGCCGCACGTCCCACCCGCGCCGCAGGCGCTCGGCGTCGGCGAAGCTCAGCTGTGTCGTCATACCGCACAGCTTATCGAAAACGATTGTCAGTCGCGTTCGATCAGGTGACCGACCACGTCCGGACCGGGGTGCGCGTGCCCCGAACCGTCACGGCGCTCGTCCGGCGCGGGCAACTCCACCGGCGACCCGTTCTGCGCCGCACCCGCCGGCCGCGGCCCCACCCACGCCAGCACCAGGGCCGTCTCGCCCTTCAGGAACCGGTGCGCCCGCACGCCGCCCGTCGCCCGCCCCTTCGCCGGGTACGCGGCGAACGGCGTCACCTTCACGCTCTGCCCGGTCGACGTGACCACCATCGGCTCACCGTGCTCGTCGTCGTCCGTGCGCACCGCGCCGAAGAACACCACCCGCGCGTCCGACCCCACGTTGATGCCCGCCATGCCACCGCCGCGCAGGCCCTGCGGGCGGACCAACGACGCCGGGTACCGCAACAGCGACGCCTCCGACGTCACGAACACCAACGTCTCGTCGGCACCGGCCAGCCACGTCGCGCCGACCACCTCGTCACCCTCCTTGAGGGTGATCACCTCGAACTCGTCCGACCGCACCGGCCACTCCGGCGCGCACACCTTCACCGTGCCCGACCGCGTGCCCAGCGCCAGGCCCGGCGACTCGGTGTCGGTCAGCGGCGCGATGCCCACGACCCGCTCGCCTGCCTGGAGGTCGACGAGCTCACCGGCCGCCATGCCGCCACTCAACGACACCGTGCCGCTCTGCTCCGGCAGCACCGGCAGCGGCAGCACGTCGGTCTTGAACGCCCGGCCCCGGTTCGTCACCAGCAGCACCTGGCCGCGCGCCGTCGTGTGCACGGTCGCCGCCACCGCGTCGTGCTTGATCCGCCCGTTGCGCCGACGCGCCTCCGACGACTCCTCCGACTCGGCCGCCGTCCGCGCGACCAACCCCGTCGCGGACAGGATCACCTGGCACGGGTCGTCGGCGACCTCCAGCGGACCGGCGGGCTTCGACGCCGCCAGCACCTCCTTCAGGTCGCCGTCGAGCAGCACCGTCCGGCGCTCCTGCTGGAGGTCCTTGGCCACCTTCGCCAACTCCGCCGAGACGACCTTCTTCAGCACGGCCGGGTCGTCCAGGATCTTGCTCAGCTCGGCGATCTCGTTGCGCAGCTTCTCCTGCTCCGCCTCCAACTCCAACGAGTCGTAGCGGGTCAACCGGCGCAACGGCGTGTCCAGGATGTACGTCGCCTGGATCTCGGAGAGCTTGAACTTCGCCATCAAGCCCTCCTTCGCGGCGGCGGCGTTCTCGCTGCCCCGGATGAGCTTGATGACCTTGTCGATGTCCAGCAGCGCCTTGAGCAGGCCCTCGACCAGGTGCAACCGGTCCTCGCGCTTGCGCCGCCGGAACCGGGTGCGCCGCGTGACCACCTCGTAGCGGTGCTTGAGGAACACGTCCAGCAGCGCCTTGAGCCCCAACGTCCGCGGCTGGCCCTCCACCAGCACCAGGTTGTTGATGCCGAACGACTGCTCCATCGGCGTGAGCCGGTACAGGTCCGCCAGCAACGCCTGCGGGTTCACCCCGACCTTGCACTCGATCACGACGCGCGTGCCGTTCTCGCGGTCGGTCAGGTCCTTGACGTCGGAGATGCCGGTCAGCCGCTTGGACTTCGTCACCTCGTCGGTGATCTTCTCGATGATCTTCTCCGGGCCGACGCCGTAGGGCAGCTCGGTGACCGTGATCGCCTGCCTGCCCCGGCTGCCCTCCAGCAACCCGGTCTCGACCTTGGCCCGCATCCGCACCACGCCGCGCCCGGTCTCGTAGGCCTTGCGCACCTCGTCCAACCCGAGCAGCACGCCGCCGGTCGGCAGGTCCGGGCCGGGGATGAACTCCATCAGCTTGTCCAGCGTCGCGTCCGGGTGCGTCACCAGGTGCCGCGCCGCCGCCACGACCTCGCCGAGGTTGTGCGGGATCATGTTCGTCGCCATCCCGACCGCGATCCCCGACGTTCCGTTGACGAGCAGGTTCGGGAACGCCGCGGGCAGCACCGTCGGCTCCTGCAACGAGCCGTCGTAGTTGGGCCGGAAGTCGACCGTCTCCTCGTCCAGCTCCCCGACCAGCAACATCGCCGCCGGCGACATGCGGGCTTCGGTGTTGTGGTTGACGAACCCACCGGCCAGGAACGAGTGGTCGTCGGACTCCACCCGGACCGAGTAGACCTCGGCCGGCTCACACGCCTCGACGTCGGTCACCGCCTCGAAGCGGTAACCCGAGTCCATGATCGGCAGGATCGTCGCCAGGACCTCGGTGTCCTTGATCCGGTCGATGATCCGCAGACGCTCGGTTTCCCACCGTTCGACGCGGTCGAAGTTGTGTTGGGTGAGCCACTTGCGACCACTGCCACGGCGATCGAAGTCCAGAGCCCCGCGCACGTAGTCCGCGACGAACGGCACGCTGTCCGCGCTCAAGCGGTGTGCACGCAGCGGAGACCGACGGAGCAACGCGCTCAACACCGTCTGCTTGGTCCTCAGGAACCCGACCCGTTCAGCGAACGCCCGGACATTCCGGAGTCCGGACACGACCAGACGGTGCTCGACCGATCCGCTGGGGCGCGAGTACTGGCGATGGACGGCGATCACACCGAACTCGGCCAGCAGTTCCTGCATCTGCGCGGCCAGTTTGGGGCTGTAGGTCGTGTACTGGATCGTGAAGCTGTTGTCCGCCTCACGACAACCGCCATCACCCTCGAATGCCGCCATCAGGAACGCGCGCTTGACCCCCCAACCGCCGTTCCACACGAACTCGGGAACGAACTTGTCACGCGCCTGGTGACCGATGAATTCGGCCAGCGGACTGTTCCGGAATGCCTCCATCCCGCCGGCATAGTCCTGGACATCGATTTCCCGGATCAGTTTTCGGTCACGGCGCGTCTGCCGTTCCGATACGTAGCGCCTACCGCCGACAACCCGGTCGTACGCGTGCAGCACTTCCGAGAAGAAGTGCTCATCGGTGTTGTTGAAGCCCGCGCGGTCCTCACTGGCGAACCCTTCGGACACCCATGCGCCGCCGAGCACGCCCAGCATGTACTCCTGCGCCGTCGGCACTACCTGCGACCAGGCGTTGCGCGCGATTGCGACGACCGCGCCGGGCTGGAGTTCGTCGAGCCGACGCCACTGGAAGATCGGCACGCCCATCGGTGCTTCGAGACAGAGCACGAGGTGGTTCTCGCTGCCCCGCACGGAGAAACCGGACTTCGTGGTCATCCGGATCGTCGGGTGCACACCGGAGTTGAATACTTTGTTGACCCGGACCGCCTTACCGTCCTTGTCCAACACCTCGAAATCCGCGTCGGCTTCAGAGTCAGCCGCGAGGTTCACCAGATCCGCGATACGCGGACTGCTGCCATCCGCGAGCCGAATCCGCGTCTCTCCGATCAAGCAGTAGCGGGACGCGGCCGGGCCGTCGTCGGGGCTTCCGAAGTTGCCGTGCCCGTCCACCAACGGGGTGTTCAGGGAGAAGTCCTGGGCCAGGCGGACCATCGCGTCGTAGATCGCGGTGTCGCCGTGGGGGTGGTACTTGCCCATGCAGTTGTGCACGACGAAACCGCTGACCACGAACGCGTGCTCGGGGCTTGACACCTGGATGTCGTAGGTGGTGTCCGGCGCGGCAGGCTCGACGGACACGACGTGCGGGAAGTGCTCGTCGGCCGCGTGCCTGGCGTTGCGGATCACCTGGACCAGGCCGTCCTGGCGCGAGCCGACGCCCGTCCAGCGCAGCAGCGCCACGGCGAGCGCGGCGGCGTCACGGCCGGTGATCGTCAGGGTCGTCGCGTCACGGCGGGCGCGCACGCCCGCGTCCGCCAGCACGGCGTACTCGGCGTCGCCGCCGGGCAGGACGATGTCGCGCCCGTCGCGGACGTGGCCGGAGGCGAGGAACAGGCCCGCGAGGAACGGCGTCCACGCCGACCGGTCGCGCAGCACGGCGTCCAGCCGACCGGTCGCCGCCGCTTCGAGCTCGGCGTGCCGGGCGAAGGTGAGGGTGAGCCGGTCGCCGTCCTTCTCCCTCGACGCGGTGACGTCGTGCGCGATGGCCCAGCCGTGCGCGACGTCGACCGCGTCGACGTCCGTCGACTCCAGCCGCACCCGCCGATCGGCGAGCACGTCACCGGACGCGGCCACCAGGCCGAGCACGAAACCGGACGCGTCGCCGTCGGCGAGCAGGTTCGCGTGCCGTTCGGAGCCGAAGCCTGCCGTGCGGGCGCCGACGAGGTCGCGGGCGGCGGTCCAGTCGCCGTCGGTCCAACCGCCGCCGGTGTGGAAGCGCTGGCCGGGCGTGACGAGCATCGAGTGGCCGTCCGACCAGGTGACGCGCACCAGGTCCGAGACCGGGTTCTCGTAGACCTCGTCGACCGCGACCGGCTCGCCGCGACCGTCCAGCACGAGGTCGCCGACCTCGATCTCCTCGATCGGCCGCAGGCCCTGCGGCGTGGAGACCAGCGCTCCGCGCACGAAGCAGTCGCCGACCACGCGGGACGACTTCACGTACGAACTGGTCGGGCGGTAGCCCTGCTCGTTCATCGAGAACAGGATCCGGCGGTGCACCGGCTTGAGGCCGTCGCGCGCGTCGGGCAGGGCCCGGGAGTGGATCACCGAGTACGCGTACTCCAGGTACGAGTCCTCGATCTCGGTGGTGAGCGAGTTGTCGAAGACCTGGGCGCCCGCGCGGTCGAAGGCGGACGGGTCGACCCTGGTCGTGGGGGTCTTGCGGCGTGCCATGGTCGGTCGTTCCCTCGTGTGTCAGGCGGGTCAGATGTCGATCGCGGACTGGTCGACCCGGGCGGACGACTCGACGAGCCACGCCCGGCGCGGCTCGACCTTCTCGCCCATCAGCAACTCCAACGCGGCCTCCGCGGCTTCCGCGTCGTGCATGGTGATGCGGCGCACGGAGCGGGTCGCGGGGTTCATCGTGGTCTCCCACAACTCGTCCGCGTCCATCTCGCCGAGGCCCTTGAACCGGGGCACGGGCTTGACCACCGTCTTGCCCGCCTTCTCCAGCCTGGCGACCTTCTGCTCCATCTCGCGCTGGGTGAAGGTGAAGTGGGTCTCCGGGTTGCGGCCCTTGGTCATCACCTTGTGCAGCGGGGGCATCGCGGCGTAGAGCCGCCCGTCCTCGATCACCGGCCGCATGTACTTGGCGAACAGGGTGATCAGCAACGTCCGGATGTGCGACCCGTCGACGTCCGCGTCGGCCATCAGGATCACCCGGCCGTAGCGCATGGTGTTGAGGTCGAACGTCCGCCCGGTGCCCGCGCCGAGGACCTGCACGATGCTGGCGATCTCGACGTTGCGCAGGGTGTCGGCGAGGCTGGCCTTCTGCACGTTGAGGATCTTGCCGCGCAGCGGCAGCAACGCCTGGTACTCCGACACGCGGGCCATGCGCGCCGAGCCGAGGGCACTGTCGCCCTCCACCAGAAAAAGTTCGCTTCGCGAAACACCTGTGGTGCGGCAGTCGACCAGTTTCGCGGGCATCGCGGCGCCTTCGAGGGCCGTCTTGCGACGGGCGGCGTCCTTCTGCTGCTTCTGGGTCAGGCGGACGCGGGAGGCGTCGACGACCTTCTGCAGGACGACCTTGGCCTCGCCCTTGGTGCGCCGGTCCTCGGTCCACGCCTTGAGGTGCTTCTCGACCACGCCGAGCGCCACCTTGGTGATGCCCGCGGTGGAGAGCTCGTCCTTCGTCTGCGAGGTGAACTGCGGTTCGGGGATGCGGACGTGGACGACGGCGGTCATGCCCTCCAGCACGTCGTCGAGCGTCGGCGGGTCCTCCTTGGGCTTGAGCAGGCCCCTGGTCTTGCCGATGGCGTCCTGGATCGACTTGAGCACCGCGCGTTCGAAGCCGCGGCGGTGGGTGCCGCCGTGGACGTTGCGGATGGTGTTGGTGAAGCACTCGACGATGCGCTCGTAGCCGGTGCCCCAGCGCAACGCGATCTCGACCTCGGCGTGGCGCTCGACCTTGGACCGCATGACGCCGTTCTCGTCGGCCGCGTTCTCGTGGTAGACGCCGTCGCCGGTGATGAGCAGCGTGCCGGTGACCGGCTTGTCGCCGGTGGGCGCGAGGTAGTCGACCATGTCGACCAGGCCGCCCGGGTAGTGGAACGTCTCCTCGTTGATCGCGTCGTCGGCGGCGACGCGCAGGGTGTAGGTCACGCCGGGAACGAGGAACGCGGTGTTGCGCAGCTTCGTGCGGACGGCCTCGACGTCGAGCGCGGCGCCGTTCTCGAAGTAGCGGGCGTCGTGCCAGTAGCGGATGGACGTGCCGGTGCGCTTGGTGCGGCCGGTGACGCGCAGGCCCGACTGGCGGGTGAAGCCGGCGTCGGGGCCGGGGCCGTCGAACACGCCGGGCACGCCGTGGGCGAACGACATCTCGTGCGTCTTGCCCTCGCGGCGGACGACGACGTCGAAGCGGTGCGACAGGGCGTTGACGGCGGACGCGCCGACGCCGTGCAGGCCGCCGGAGGTCTTGTAGCCGGAGCCGCCGAACTTGCCGCCGGCGTGCAGCCGGGTGAGGACGAGCTCGACGCCGGACAGGCCGGACTTGGCGTGGGTGCCGGTGGGGATGCCGCGGCCGTCGTCGTCGACCTGGACGCTGCCGTCGGCGTGCAGGGTGACGACGATCTTGGTGGCGTGGCCGCCCACGCCCTCGTCGGTGGAGTTGTCGACCACCTCGGTGAACAGGTGGTTGATGCCCCTGCTGTCGGTGGACCCGATGTACATGCCGGGGCGCTTGCGCACTGCCTCCAGACCCTCCAGGTGGGTCAGGTCGTCGGCCCCGTACAGGATCTCAGCGGTCACCGGGTCGTTCTCCCCAGGTCGTGGCGTGTGTCGAGCGGCGTTCACGGTAGCCGAGCGAGGCGGGCGATCCGCGCGGTCCCCGGTGTCCGGATACGGTCGGGCACGTCGTTGGTGTGGTTCACCCGTGATCTTGTCATACTCGAACACAGGTTCGAACATGGAATCACAACGGAGCAGGCGGGCCCGCGGGGTTCCCGCCGGACCGGATACCCGTCGCAGGTCCGGCCCACGCCTGGCGCGGGCGTGGCTGGTCGCGTCGGTGCTCAGCGGCGTGCCGTCGACCGTGCACGCGCTGTCGACCGGCGGTGACGTTCTGCGGTCGACGAGGGCTGCGGCGTCCTTGCTCGGGGGCACGGGTGTGATCCGCGGCGTCGTGGCGCACCTCGGCGTGTCGGCCTTCTGGATCGTCGTGCTGGCGGCCGTCGACCGGCGGTGGCCGTTGGACGCCCGCACGGGAGCAGTGGCGGGCGCGCTGGTCGCGGTGGTGGACCTGGAGCTGGTCGGGCGGCGGTTCCCGGTGGTCCGGGAGCTGCACCGGGCGGCGCAGTGGGCGGACCACGTGGCGTTCGGCGCGCTGGTCGGAGCCGCCCTGCGGTCCACAGTGGACGAGGGTGGAGCAACGCGCCCGACCTCGATCGGGTGAATCCGCGTAGAGTGCTGGCGTTCCCGCGCTGTCGTGCCTGGAGGTGATCGGGCGCCTTGAAGTTCCGACGTGCCGCACCGAAGGAGCGTGCCCCGCAGGTGGAGCCGGTGGTCGAACGAGAGCCCATGGCGGCGCCACCGGCGCCCGCACCCGTGCCCGCCCAGTTCTCGGCCTCGTTCGCCGGGGCGACGCTGGTGGTGGGGCCGCCCGGTGGCGCGAGCCCCGCCGCGGTCGCGCTCGGTCGGAGCCTGCCGGTCGACCGCGGTCGCACGGTGGTCGTGGTCGAGCCGCCCGCCGGCGACGAGGCGTCGTTCTGGCCGGCCGTGGCCGCCGCGCTGCACGGCAGAGGACCCGTGCGGCTGATGACGCCGCACTCCGGCTCGATGCGGCCGACGGCTCCCGCGCAGTGGCTGACCGAGCAGTTGCAGGCGGAGGTGGTGGCGCCGGACGGCGCGGTCACCACCGTGCCCGGTGCCGCGTTCGTCGCGGGCAACGGCGGGTACGGGTGCTGGCTGCGGTTCCTGCCGGGCGCGTCGCCGGTGCCGATGGGTCGGCGGTTCCCGGTGCCGAACTGGGAGGCGGTCGACCCGAACACGCCCTGGCCGACGGGCGAGGTGGGCGTCTCCGAGCCGATCCCGGCGGGGCTGTGGCTGCGGGCGCAACGCGCGCAGTTCGACCCGCAGGCGCCGGACGCGCGGGCGGTGATCGGGCTGCCGTGCCGGGACAACGTGCTGACCGTCGTGGTCGGTGGACCGGCCCAGCCGCCCATCCCGACCGACGAGGTGTGCCGCCTGCTCGGCGGGCTGCCGTCGGTGGCGCGGTCGCGGGTGCGGCTGGTCTGGTACGGCGGCGAGCACCAGGCGCAGGCGGTGGCCGATCAGCTCGGCGAGCCGATCTCGCTGTACACGGGCCTGCCGGTGGGGTCGCTGCGCAGCGGCGCGGCCGTGGTGGCGGTGAACCCGCGCGGGCAGCAGACCTGGCGGCCGTACGTGACCGAGGTCCGCTACGCGCCGGGTGGCACGCCGGTCGTCTCGGGTTACCGGGTGCCGGTGCAGGGGCTGGTGGAACGCGGTCCGGGCATCTTCGACCTGGGTGGCGGCGTGGTGCTGGAGGTCGTGCCGTCCGGGCTGTGGGTGCGCGACGCCGAGGACAACGGTCCCGAGGTGCGGTCGCTGCCGGTGGACCCGGAGTGGGCCCGGCTGACCGTCGGCTCGCCCGGCCGCACGACGGCGGGCGCGGTCGCGGTGGCGGGCGCGTCGCTGGTGGAACGGCTGGAGCCGGAGGTGCGGCGACTGCTGAAGGTCGTGTTCTGCGACCCGTCGCCGATGCCGCGCCCGCCGGTGGCCGAGGAGCCGCCGCCGCCCGTGACGTCCGACGAGCCGGTGCCGCTGAGCGTGGACGGCCCGCTGGCGGACTCCCCCGCGCCGGCGTGGGGCGAGCGGGTGGGCGAGGAGGTCGTGCCGGTCGACCACCGCAGCACGGAGCCCGAGCGCGACGCGTTGCGCCGGATGCTGGGCGAGCGGTACGGCGAGCACGCGGCGGTGGCGTGCCGGCACATCGTGCAGCGCCCGGACGACCCGGAGGCGTTCGAGGCGGTGGTGACGGACCTCGCGGCGGTGTCGGCGTGCCTGCGCAACGACGAGGAGATCCTGGTCGAGGCGCTGCGCAGCGGGAAGCTGGGCCGGTTGTGGCCGTACGCGGCGTCGGTGGTGTCGGGGCTGCGCCGGTTGCCGACGCACCAGGGCGTCACGGTGTGCTGGGGCGACGCGCGCCGGTTCCGCACGGGTGACGTGCTGGTGGAGCACGGTCTGCTCAACACCGTCGCGGGGCCGGAGGTGCCGGTCGACGGGCGGGTGGAGTTCCTGCTCTGGTCGGTGACGGGTCGACGGGTGTCGGTGGTCGACTCGTTCGGCAGCGTGATCCAGGAGCGGGTGCTGTTCGCGCCGGGCACGGCGTTCAAGGTGCTCGCGGTGGTGGAGGCGGAGGAGTCGGCACCGATGCAGGTCATGGCGCAGGAAGTCGTGGGTCGGCACCACGAGCTGCCGCCGGGCGTGCTGGGCAGCCTGGAACGGGCCGCGATCGCCCTCCGCAACCACGCCCGCGCCACGGCCTGAGGTCGGGCCGGTAGGCGGGTCGGCGGCGGGCGGGACGACGCCGCTCTGGGGGTAAGGGCCTGCCCGGCCGGACGGGCTCGGGTCCTCGGGCGGGAGCTCGAACGGCGGCGTGGGCGAGCGTCAGTAGGCGACCGCGCGGTCGGCGACGCTCGGCGCGGGGGCGACACCGGCCGAGGCCGGGTAGGAGACCCGCTCCGGCACGCCGTCGGACGTGTAGCGCTGCGCGGGCGCGGCGGCCAGCTGGTCGAGCCACACCGTGGAGCCGTAGCGGGCGTCCTCGCCGGTGGGGTCCTGTGACCGGATGCGGGGCGTGAGCGCCGGGTCGAAGTCCGCCGCGTACGGCGAAGGCGCCGGCCCCGCGCCCACCATCAGCACGCACGCGTACTCGTACTGCGTGCCCTCGAAGCCGCCGCGCAGGGCGAGCGCGCCGTTGGCCGGGATCGCGCCAAAAGGCAGCGCCAGGCTCGACACCTGGTAGTCCGGCACGGCCCGCTGGATCTCCCGCTGCCCGGACGCGATCGCCTCCTGCACTCCCCCGTCGTCGGTCAGCGCGAGGTTGGTGTGGTCGCGGGTGTGGTTGCCGATCTCGAAGCCGTGCTCGCGCAACCAGCGCAGGGCCGCCCCGTCCGGCGACCCGAACGGCCCGGCGTTGACGTACAGGCTGGCCACCGGCCGGAAGCCGGGGTGCCGCGCGGCGACGTCCAGCAGGATGGCGATTGCCGTGCCGGCCGCGGGCTTCCCGTCGGCGCCCAGCGCGAACTGGGTCGCGTCGCCGTCGTCGAAGGTCAGCACGACGGGGTGCGCGCCGGCCGGGAGGTCGAGGCGCCCGGTCGCGTACTCGGTCGTGGTCACCGGCACGTACCCCTCGGCGGCCAGCCGCTCCAGCTCGGCCCGGAACGCCGCCGGCGTCCGGTCGTAGACGGACGTGGGCTGCTCGACGAGCCGGTGGTACATCAGGATCGGCACCTGGCCGAGCTCGTTCGCGCCCACCGCCGCCGGGTCGGGCGGCGCGGAGGACGACGGCGTGGCGGACGAGGAGCGCGCGGGCAGCTGCGCCGCGGCCTCGTCCGGAGGGTCCGCCCCCGGTTGGCCGGCGCAGCCGCAGCACAGGGCCGCGACGAGCGCCACAACGGTCCGGACCGGCGTCGACGTGGTGTTCACAGTCGAATGGTTCCGCGCCGCGGCCGGGTCGACACCGTGGTACACCCCTTCGGATGACCTTGGGTTTGGTGCTCCGCCACCCGGTCAAGTCGCTGGTAACCGATGCCACGCCCAGATCGGAGTCACTCGATGTCGGAATCGCCCCGGAAGCTCAAGCGCGTGCTGATCCCAGCCGTCGGCGTCGTGGTGCTGCTGCTGATCGCCGGGGTCGTCACGACGATCGTGCACGGGCGCGGCGTCGGCCTCGCCGTGGCGGAGCTGGGCAACGGCACGGCTGTCACTCCTTCGGGTGTAGAGCGCGTGTCCATCACCACCGCGGAGGTCAGCGGGCTCGACCGTGTCACCGTGCACGTGGACGGACAGCCGGTGCAGGCGCGACGCGCCGACGGCCGCATGACGTTGACCGGGGTCAAGCTCGCCGAGGGCAGGCACACGCTGTCCGTGCGGGCGGCCAACCCGCTGCCCTGGATGCCCGACGTGGAGGTGCAGCGCGAGTTCACCGTGGACGCCACGCCGCCCGCGCTGAAGGTGGACGTGGTCGAGGCCGAGTCGCCGCGCGGTCCGGTGACGGTGAAGGGCAGCGCGGACGGCGCGGACACCGTGCAGGTGGGCGACCAGAGGGTGCCGGTGCGCGACGGGAAGTTCGAGGTCTCGCTGGAGTCGGCGGCCACCAGCGTCCGGGTCGAGGCCAGCGACGCCGCGGGCAACGCGCAGCGGCAGGAGGTCGCGGTCAAGGTCACCCACCCGGGGATGCGCGGGGTGCACATGAGCGCCGCGGCGTGGGCCACGGCGTCGTTGCGCGACCCGGTGCTGGCGATGGCGCGCGAGGGCCGCATCGACACCGTGCAGCTCGACATCAAGGACGAGAGCGGCGAGATCGGCTACGACTCGCAGGTGCCGCTGGCCAGGCAGATCGGCGCGAACCGCAACTACTACGACGCCCGCGCCGCGCTGGCCGAGCTGCACGGGATGGGGCTGCGGGTGGTCGGCAGGCTGGTGGCGTTCCGCGACCCGGTGCTCGGCAAGGCGTCGTGGCAGTCGGGCGCGCGTGACCGGCTGTCGCAGAACACGTCGGGCGCGCCCTGGTCGGCGCACTACGGCGAGTACGCGTTCACCAACTTCGCCAACCCCGAGGTCCGGGCGTACAACACGGCGATCGCCGCTGAAGCCGCGTCGCTGGGCTTCGACGACGTCCTCTACGACTACGTGCGGCGGCCGGACGGCCCGATCGGGCAGATGGTGTTCCCCGGCCTGACCACGAGCCCCGAGCAGTCCATCGTGGACTTCCTGAAGGAGAACCGGGCGGCCGTGCGGGAGCACGGCGCGTACCTGGGGGCGTCGGTGTTCGGCATCGCCGCGCACAGCCCGACCGACGTGGCGCAGGACATCCCGGCCATCGCGGCGCACGTGGACTACGTCTCGCCGATGGTCTACCCGTCGCACTGGGGTCCGAACGAGTACGGCGTGGCCAACCCGAACGCGATGCCGTACGAGATCGTGCGGGCGTCGGTCGCGGACTTCGTCCGGATGACCGGGGGCACCGGCTCGACGGTGATCCCGTGGCTGCAGGCGTTCTCGCTGGGGCACCACTACGGTCCGGGCGAGGTGCAGGCGCAGGTGCGCGCCACGTCGGAGGCGGGCGCGCCGTCGTTCCTGCTGTGGAACGCCGCCTGCACGTACGGCTCGGCCGGCCTGGAGCCCGCATGAGGGCGGTGTCCGCGGTGCCCTACCTGACCGGTGTCTGCCTGGCGGCGACGACGGTGGTGGCGTTGGACGTCGGGATGGAGGCCCGGCCGGCGGTGGTGGCGTGGCCCTCGGCCCAGGTCGTGCCGTCCGTGTCCGCGCCCTCGCCGTCAGCTGAGCGGAGCGCGCCGTCGGTCGACTCGTTGCGCTCCGGCGCGGACCTGCCGGCCGGTCCGGCGTTCCCGGAGCACGGGGCGGGCACTTGGCACGTCGTGCCGCCGGGCTCGGCCGGCGCGTCCGGCATCACCTATTCGGTCGAGGTCGAGGACGGGGTGGTGCTGCCGCACGGCGACGACTCGTTCGCCGCGGTGGTCGACCACGTGCTGCGGCACCCGCGCGGGTGGGCGAGCCGGCACGCGTTCCGGCGGGTGGGCGGTGACGCGGAGCCGGAGTTGCGGATCCGGTTGACCTCGCAGCGGACCGCGCGGTCGTTGTGCGGGTTCGAGCTGCCCTACGACACGTCGTGCCGGATCGGGTCGGCGGTGCACCTCAGCTCGGCGCGCTGGTTCCGGGGCGCGCACACCTACGGCGACGACCTGCGGGGATACCGGACCTACGCGGTCAACCACGAGGTCGGGCACTTCCTCGGCCTCGGCCACGAGGTGTGCCCGGCGGACGGCGCGCCGGCGCCGGTGATGATGCAGCAGACGTTGAGCGTGGACAACGACGGGCTGGCGTCGATCACGACGGGCAGCGACCAGGGTGTCGTGGTCGTCCCGGACGGGAAGTCGTGCACGCCGAACCCGTGGCCGTGACGGTCGGCCGGGTCGGCGTTCGGGGTGTCGGGCGCCCCCGCGCCCCCCCCCGCCCGCCCCCGCGGGGGCCCCCGGGGGGGACCCCCCCCGCCC
>NZ_JAJHUO010000011.1:201897-274746 GCF_020859565.1 Saccharothrix luteola
GGCCCCCCCGACCCCGTGGCCTGGCCGGGCGGCCGGGTCGGCGTTCGGGGTGTCGGCCGCCGTCGCGCGGACGCGCCTCCGCGCGACGGCGGCCACGTGGGTCACCCCGCCGCGGCCGTCCTGGCCCGCTGCTCGGCGACCAGGTCGCGGTACCAGTGGAAGCTCGCCCGCGGCGTGCGGACCAACGTCTCGTAGTCGACGTGCACGAGGCCGAACCGGTGCTTGTAGCCGTGCGCCCACTCGAAGTTGTCCAGGAACGACCAGACGAAGTACCCGCGCAGGTCGACACCGGCGGCGATCGCGTCGTTGGCCGCCGCGAGGTGGGTGCGCAGGTACTCGATGCGCTCCTGGTCGACGAAGCCGGGGTGGTCCGGGTACACGCACCCGTTCTCGGTGACGTAGACCGGTGGCAGGTCGGGGTAGCGCTCCGTCAGCCCGACCAGGGTCTGGGTCAGCCCCTCGGGCTCGACCGGCCAGTTCATCGCGGTGCGGGGGACGTCCGGCAGCCGGGTGGTGTCGATGCCGACGTCGATCGACGTGCGGGTGGCCGGGTCCGGGTCGCGGTGCGGCGCGTCGGCCACGTGCTGCCGGTAGTAGTAGTTGATGCCCACGTAGTCCAGCGGCGTGGAGATCAGCTCCAGGTCTCCGTCCCGGCGGAACGACAGGTCGGTGACGCCCGCGAACGTCTCCTCGTAGTCGTCCGGGTAGCGGCCCGCGAACAGCGGTTCGGTGAACTGGCGGCGCAGCAGCAGGTCGTGCCTGCGCGCCGCGGCGACGTCCGCCTCCGACGAGGTGACCGGGGTCGACGGCGACTGGTTCAGCACGATGCCGAACTCGTGGCCCGGCGTGCCGCGCATGGCCCGCACCGCGAGCCCGTGCGCCACCATCAGGTGGTGCGCGGCGGCGAGGGAGCCGTGGCCCTCCCGCGCGCCGGGCGCGTGCCTGCCTTCGCCGTAGCCGACGATCGAGGACACGTACGGCTCGTTGAACGTCGTCCACTTCGACACCCGGTCACCGAGGGCGTCGTGCACGATCACCGCGTACTCGGCGAACCGCTCCGCGGTGTCGCGCGACCGCCAGCCGCCCAGTTCCTCCAACGCCTGCGGCAGGTCCCAGTGGTACAGGGTGAGGAACGGCTCGATGCCCCGCTCCAGCAGCCCGTCGACCAACCGGCGGTAGAAGTCCAGGCCGCGCTGCTCGACCGCGCCGGCGCCGGTCGGCAGGATCCGGGGCCACGACACCGAGAACCGGTACGCGTCCACGCCGAGCTCGCCGAGCAGCGCCAGGTCCTCGGGCATCCGGTGGTAGTGGTCGCAGGCGACCGCCCCGGTGTCACCACCGGCGACCGCGCCCGGCACCGCGCCGAACGCGTCCCAGATCGACGGTCCTCTCCCGTCGGCGTCGACGGCGCCTTCGATCTGGTAGGCCGAAGTGGCGACGCCCCAGCGGAATCTTTGAGGGAAGTCGGTCAACAGAAACTCCTAGGCGCGCTGTGATGTGTTGACGGTGGGGAAGACTTCGGTGAAGCGGGCGTTCAAGTACCGCTTCTACCCGAGTGAGTCGCAGGAGCAAGAGCTCCTGCGCACGTTCGGCTGCGTCCGACTCGTGCACAACGAGGCGCTGGAAGCTGGGACCGTCGGCTGGTACGAGCAACAGCGGCGGGTGAGCTACGGGGAGACCTCCGCGTAGCCCGTGCCGCTCCAGCAGTGCCTGCGCCACCTGCGAAGCGCATTCACGTCGTTCTGGGCGAAGCGCACGCGGTACCCGAAGTTCAAGTCCCGCAAGCACCATCAGGCGTCGGCCGAGTACACGCGCTCGGCTTTCCGTTGGCATGACGGCCGGCTCACCCGCACGAAGATGGCCGAACCACTGGCCATCCGCTGGTCTCGTCACCTGCCGGAGAACGCCGAACCGTCCACCGTCACCGTGTCGCGGGACACCGCGGGCCGGTGGCACGTGTCGATCCTGGTCGAGACCATGGTCGAGCACCTGCCCACGACCACGACCGAGGTCGGTGTGGACGCCGGACCGACCGCGCTGATCACCCTGTCGTCGGGGGAGAAGATTGCCAACCGCCGACACGGGAAACGTGATCACGGCCGGCTTGCCCGCGCGCAGAAGGCGCTGGCCCGCAAGCAGAAAGGATCCGACAATCATGCCAAGGCCAGGCTGAGGGTCGCGCACGTCCACGCCAGAATAGCCGACCGACGCCGGGACTTCCTGCACAAGCTGTCCACTCGACTCGTCCGTGAGAACCAAATGGTCGTGATCGAGGACCTCGACGTGCGGGGCATGATGAAGAACCGATTTCCGACACGCGCCATCGGCGACGCGTCCTGGGCTCGACTGCGGTCGATGCTCGAGTGCAGATCCCGGTGGTACGGACGTGAGCTCGTCCTGGTCGACCGCTGGTACCCGAGCACGAAGACGTGCTCGGCGTGCGGGCACCTGCTCGACCGGATGTCGGTGGACGTCCGCGACTGGACGTGTCCCGGATGCGGCACCACACACGATCCCGACATCGACGCCGCGACGAACATCCTGGCCGCCGGGCGGGCGGTCACAGCCTGCGGAGTCGGAGTGAGACCGACCCGACGTCAGTCGGCGAGGCATCTGACGCAACCCTCCCCTCGTGGGCGGAAGAAACAGGAAGTGCCGGGCGCGAGCCTGGTGGGATCCCCGCCTCCGGGCCGGGGTGGACGTCGAGCAAGGAGCTCTCAAGGAGAGATCAGCCTTTAAGCGCCCCCTGCATGATCCCGCCGACGATCTGCCGGCCGAACAGGAGGAACACCGCGAGCACCGGCACGGTGCCGATGGTCGCCGCGGTGAGCACGAGGGTGTAGTCGGTGGTGTACCCGCTGGCCAGGGTGTTCAACGCGGTCTGCACGGTCGGGTTCTCCGGTGTCAGGACGACCAGCGGCCAGAAGAAGTCGTTCCACGCCTGCATGAACGTGAACAGGCCGAGGACGGCGGCGGCCGGGCGGGCGGCGGGCAGGACCACGTTCCAGTACAGGCGCAGCGAGCTGCACCCGTCCATGCGGCCCGCCTCCAGCAGCTCGTCGGGCACGGCGCGTTCGAAGTACTGGCGCATGAAGAACACTCCGAACGCCGTGACCAGGCCGGGCACGATGACCGCGTGGATCTCGCCGGCCCAGCCGAAGTCGCTCATCATCATGTAGAGCGGGATGACGCCGAGCTCGGTGGGCACGGCCTGGGTGGCGACCACGAGCAGCATGAGCGCCGACCGGCCGCGGAACTTCAGCTTGGCGAAGGCGAAGCCCGCCAGCGTGGAGAAGAACACCACCGACACGGTGATGGTCCCCGACACGATCAGCGAGTTCATCATCGCCAGCGCGAAGTCCGACTGGTCGAACACCCGCGAGATGTTGGCGAACAGGTGGCCGCCCGGCACGAGCACGGGCGGCACGCTGCTCACCTTGTCCGACGTCTGCGAGGACACCACGAGCGACCAGTACACGGGGAACGCCGACCCGGCGAGCACCGCGATCAGCGCCGCGTAGGTCCACGGTCCGGGCATCCGCAACGACCGGCGTCGCCGGGACGGCGCGGGCGGCGGCGCGCCGGGCGCCAGCGGTTCGAGCACGGTGGTCATTGGTGTCCTCTCAGTCCGTCCGGATGCGGCGCGCGGCCAGGTAGCTCAACCCGGTGATGAGGACCGTCGCGATGAGCAGCAGCCAGGCGATGGCCGACGCGTAGCCGAAGTCGAACTTCGCGAAGCCCTGCTCGTAGAGGTAGAGCGCGGCGGTCTGGAACTGCCGGTCCGAGCCGCCGGTCGCGGCGGCGGCGCCCGGGTTGAACAGCAGCGGCTCGGCCAGCAGCCGCATGTTGCCCGCGGTGGCGATCACGGTGGAGAAGATGATCTGCGGCCGCAGCATGGGCACGGTGATGCGCCAGAACTGCTGCCACCCGGTCGCGCCGTCCAGCCGGGCCGCCTCGTACACGCTGGTCGGGATGGCCTGCATGGAGGCCAGGAAGATCAGCGCGTGGTAGCCGGTCCAGCGCCACACCACCATCGCCGCGATGGCGGTGTGGGAGCTGCCGGTGCCGGCCTGCCAGTCGATCCGGCCCGCGTCGAACAGCTCCAGCACCCAGTTGATCAGACCGAAGTCACGGCCGAAGAGCTGCGCGAAGATGATCGTCACCGCCGCCACCGAGGTGATGTTCGGCAGCAGCACGCCCATCCGGAAGAACGTCCGGCCGCGCAGCCGCCGGTTGAGCAGCTGCGCGATGCCGAGCGCGAACAGGATCTGCGGGACGGTGGTGAGCAGCCACAGGCTCAGCGTGTTGCCCATCGCGTTCCAGAAGTACGGGTCCGCGGTGAGCAGCTTGACGTAGTTGTCCACGCCGACGAACGTGGCCGCGTCGCCGTCGAGCAGGTTGCGGTCCTGCATCGACACCCAGGCGGTGTAGAGCAGGGGGAACAGGCCGAACACCGCGAACAGCAGGAAGTACGGCGCGATGTAGGCGTACGGCGCGTAGCGGATGTCCCACCGGTGGCGGCGTTCGCGCCAGTCCGTCTTCATCAGTCCGCTACCTCGTCACGTCGGCGACGAACTGGTCCCACGACTCGTCCGGGCTCTGCTTGCCCTGCTCGACGCGCTGCATGGCGTTGCCGATCTCGGTCTGCACGTCGCCGGCCTTGGGGCCCTGGTACTGGGGCTTCAACGCGCGGGCGGCGTCGGTGAAGACCTTGCCGGTCGGCGCGTTGTTGAAGAACGGGTCGGTCTTCTGGGCCACCGACTGCTCGCTGTAGAGCTTCGGCGCGGACGGGAGCAGGCCCGCGCTGGCGAAGACCTTGGCCTGCTGCTCGGGCGCGGTGAGCCAGGTGACCAGCTCGACGGCCTTGTCGACGTTCTTGCCCTGCTTGGGCACGGTCAGGTACGAGCCGCCCCAGTTGCCGCCGCCGCCGGGCACAGCCGCGAGGTCCCACTTGCCCGCGGTCTCCGGGGCCTGGTCCTTGATCTTGGCCATCATCCAGGCCGGGCAGGCGAGGGTGGCGAACTGGCCCTGCTTGAAGCCGGTGTTCCACTGCGGGGTGCTGTGCAGCAGCCCGGCGGACAGGCCGTCGGCGACGCCCTGCGCGACGAGGTTCCAGCCCTTCTTGATGTCGGCGTTCTCACCCACGACGATCTTGTCGTTCTTGTCGTAGTAGCCGGTCGGCGCCTGGCCGACGATCGCGTTGAGCACGGTGGGGCCGCCGTCGAAGAACTTCGCGCCGGCCGGGGCCTTGGCGGCGAACTGCTTGCCGGTGGCCATGAACTGCTCCCACGTCGGCCACAGCGCGGAGACCTGGTCGCGGTCGGACGGCAGGCCGGCGGCCTCGAACAGGTCGCGGCGGTAGCAGATGGCCAGGCCGCCGACGTCGGTGCCGTAGCCGATCTGCTTGCCGTCCTTGGACAGCGAGCCCTCCCACTTCCAGTCCAGCCAGCGGTCCTTGATGTCGGACTTCAGCTCGACGAACTGGCCGGGGTTGGCCTTGAACTGGTTGATGTAGCCGACGTCGACGGCCTCGACGTCCGCCGCGCCGTTGTTCGTGGCGAGGTGGGCGGCGAGGTTCTTGTGGTGGTCGGAGTAGGAGGCGGTGCGGTCGGTGATGTCGACGTCCGGGTGCGCCTTCTCGTACTCCTCGAAGAGCTGCTGGTAGCCGAAGTTGCCGAACAGCCCGATGGTGATCCTGGTCTTGCCGTCGCTCGCGCCGCTGCCGCAGCCCGCGGCGACCAGGGCGGCGGCCAGCAGGCCTGCGCCGACCAGGGTCGGAGTTCGTCTCATAACGCGGCTCTCCTTCTCCATCAATGTGCGGGCCGTTTTCGGGCACGCCGGACCCGCGTGGGGTCGATCCGGGGGTTTCCGGCGAATTCGACCGGGGTTCGCACCCGGCCGCTGTGGTGTACATGACAGTCCCGAGGCGCGACACCGTCAAGTAACGAAACGATAACCTGACTGTTTCCGAGCTTCGGCGTTTCCGCAGGTGATACCGTGTCCACCCTGGTCAGGACGCACTGGCTGAGCGCCTGAAACCGGTTACAAAGAAAGGGCGGCAGATGACCACGATCCGTGAGATCGCCCAGCTGTGCGGGGTGTCGGTGGCGACCGTTTCGCGCGTTTTCAACCAGCCGCTGACCGTCAGCAAGGAAAAGCGCGAAGTGGTCGAGCGGGTGGCCCGGGAACTCGACTACCGGCCCAACGAGTCGGCCCGCGCGCTGGCCACGAAGAGGTCCGGGCTGATCGGCCTGGTGTGGGACACCGACCACCGCAGGCCCGGCTGGCGGCACCCGTACCTCCAGGAGCTGCTGATCGGGTTGAAGTCCGCGCTGAGCGCCCACGGCTACCACCTGCTGATGCTCGCCACGAGCGGGTCGGCGGCCCTGCGCGCGGTCGGCGCGTCGCTGGCCGACCCGGTGGCGTACGTGAACATGACCCGGAGGCACCACCTCGGCGGGCTGGTGCTCATCGACAGCGGGTCGGACGCCTCGGCCTTCGCCGCGTTCGCCCAGTCCGGGCTGCCGTGCGTGGCGGTGGACGTGGAGGTCGACGGACCTCGGGCGACCTACGTGACGTCGGACAACGTCGGCGGCGCGGCGATGGCGGTGCGGCACCTGGTCGACGCGGGGCACCGCCGGATCGCCACGATCACCGGGCCGCGGGCCAACCGCCCGGCGGCGGACCGGCTGTCCGGCTTCCACTCGGCGATGGCCGACGAGGGGCTGGAGGTGCCGCCGGAGTACGTCGTGGAGGGCGATTTCTACCGGCCCAGCGGCCAGGCGGCGATGCGGTCGCTGATCGCGTTGCCCGAGCCGCCGACGGCGGTGTTCTGCGCGAGCGACGAGATGGCGGTCGGCGCGTTGCTGGCGGCGCGCCACGCGGGGCTGCGGGTGCCGGACGAACTGGCGGTGGTGGGGTTCGACGACATCGAGCTGGCCGCCCTGGTCGACCCGCCGTTGACCACGTTGGCGCAGGACAAGGCGGGTATCGGGGTGGCCGCGGCACGGGCCGTGCTGACCATGGTGCACGGCGGCGAGAAGCCCGCGCCCGCGTTCCTGCCGACCAAGCTCGTGGTGCGCGCGTCCAGCCGGTGAGCCGCCCCGGTCAGCAGGTCGGCGGCGGCGTGCTGCCCGGTGGCCCGAACTCCAGGCGCAGCGAGTCCGTGCGGGGCACGACGAACGCGGTGCCGGACGACGTCCGCCACGTCGCGGGCAGGAACACGTACTGGCCCCCGGACTGCAGCAGCAGCTTCAACCCGTCGTAGCGGTACTTGTGGGCCGCGTCGGGCTGCGCGCACGTCACCTGGCGCACCCCCTCGCCGGTCAGGTTCAGGCTTTCCCCGCTGTAGACGACCAGCGCGGGCATGTCCGGCACCCGTGCCTCGGTCTCCGCGCCGCGCCGCGTCCCGACCGCGCTCGAGTAGTCGCCGACCGCCCAGAACAGGCCGATGCTGACCAGCAGGAACGCGGCCACCGACTCCGCCACGCCGAATCCCGCGCCCTGCCGGCCACGTCCCGCCGTGACGCTCCACCGCCGCCACGCGAACGCCAGCAGCACGACGCCGGCCGCGAAACCCAGCCCGGGCAGACCGGGGTAGCCGCGGTACGGCTCCGGGTCGACGGTGATCGGCACCGTCACCGCGAGCAGGGCGGCGCCGAGCACGGCGGCGACCGGCGCGCAGACCCTCAGGAACGCCGCCCACCTCCGCGCGGACAGCCGCGTTCGCAGGTACCGGGCCAGGAAGGTGACGAACAGGACGGCGATCGCGATCCCCGCCAGCGGCATGAACAACCCGTCCGCGCCCCGCGCCAGGATCTCGTCCGAGGTCTGGCCGAGCAGCGTGTAGTGCACCCGGAAGTGGGCGAAGAACACCTGCGTGGCCACCAGGCCGAAGAAGTACAGCAGGGCCGTGAGCAGGGTGGTGTTGGCGACCACCGACGCCACGATCCGCAGCGCCCGCGACGATCCCGTCTGCGGATCGGTCAGGTCGGACGCCACCTCCGACGCGGGAGCGGTGACGGCGCGGCGCGTGCTCACGACACTCACCCGCCGCCGGCCGAGGTCTTGGTGACCGTTGTGGTCGTGGTCGTTGTCGTCGTCGTGGTCGTCGTGGTCGACGATCCTCCGCCAGGGCACTGCGGACCGTGGTAGATGGTCACGGTGCCGCCCCGGTCGACGGGGTTGGGCGCGATCTCCGAGATGCAGCCCGTGCTACCGCGCAGCTTCGTGACGACCTTGATGTGGCACCGGCTCGGGCCGCACTGCTCCTCCAGCTGATCCTCGATCGTCCGCTTCTTCTCCTCCGGGCCCTGGGCCAGGCGGCTGGGGTCGTAGCGGATCGGGCTGCCGGGCACCCCCGGTTTCCCCGCCGTGGTGGGCTTCGGCTCGACCGGCGGTGCCGCGGACGTTCGCCGCGTGCCCTGTTCGGCCGCGCCGGACTCCGTCGCTTCGGATCCCGTCGCTTCGGCGGCCTCCGCCTCGGATTCGGCCGCCGTGTCCCCCGGTGTCGCCGCGCCGGTCGACTGAACCGTGGTGAGCTGCGAGGACACCGGCCTCCCCGGGACGTCGGAACACCCGACGACCACCGCGCAGACCAGCACTGCGAACGATCTTCCGGTCGACCACCTCATCGGTCATCACCGCCCTACCATCTCCCTGCGGTTTCACCCACTAGGAGTTCCGGGCGCGTCCCTGGATACACCAGGTGGACCAATCGGGCCGCCGATCAGACGTTGCGCCGGTACTGGCCGCCCACCTCGAAGAACGCCTCGGTGATCTGACCGAGCGTGCACACCCGGGCCGCGTCCATCAGCACCTCGAACACGTTCTCGCCCGACGCGGCGGCCTCCTTCAACCGGCGCAGCGCGGGCTCCGCCTCGGCCGCGTGCGCGGCGGCGAACGCGCGCGTCCGCTCGACCTGCGACCGCTTCTCCTCCGCCGTGGCCCGTGCCAGCTCGATGGTCACGTTCTCCCGCTTCCCGTCGGCGGGCAGGAACGTGTTCACCCCGATCAACGGCAGCGAACCGTCGTGCTTGCGCTGCTCGTACCGCATCGACTCGTCCTGGATCCGGCCCCGCTGGTAGCCGGTCTCCATCGCGCCCAGCACGCCGCCGCGCTCGGAGAGCCGGTCGAACTCCGCCAGCACCGCCTCCTCGACCAGGTCCGTCAGCTCCTCGATCACGAACGAGCCCTGCAACGGGTTCTCGTTCGCCGACAGGCCCCACTCCTTGTTGATGATCAGCTGGATCGCCATCGCCCGGCGCACCGACGACTCCGTCGGCGTGGTGACCGCCTCGTCGTAGGCGTTGGTGTGCAACGAGTTCGTGTTGTCGTACAGCGCGCACAACGCCTGCAACGTGGTCCGGATGTCGTTGAAGTCCATCTCCTGCGCGTGCAACGACCGCCCGGACGTCTGCACGTGGTACTTGAACTTCTGCGACCGCTCGTTCGCCCCGTACCGCTCGCGCATCGCGATCGCCCAGATCCGCCGCGCCACCCGGCCGATCACGCTGTACTCGGCGTCCATGCCGTTGGAGAAGAAGAACGACAGGTTCGGCGCGAAGTCGTCGACGTCCATGCCGCGCGCCAGGTACGACTCGACGTAGGTGAACCCGTTGGCCAGCGTGAACGCCAGCTGGCTGATGGGGTTCGCCCCGGCCTCGGCGATGTGGTACCCCGAGATCGACACCGAGTAGAAGTTGCGCACCTTCCGCCGGATGAACCACTCCTGGATGTCGGCCATCATCCGCAGGGAGAACTCGGTGGAGAAGATGCAGGTGTTCTGCCCCTGGTCCTCCTTGAGGATGTCCGCCTGCACGGTGCCGCGCACGGTCGACAGCGCCCACGCCGTCAGCTCGTCGACCTCGGCCTCGGACGGTTCGCGGCCGTGCTCGGCGCGGAACTCGGAGACCTGCTGGTCCACCACCGTGTTGAGGAAGAACGCCAGGATCGTCGGCGCCGGACCGTTGATCGTCATCGACACCGACGTGGTGGGCGAGGTCAGGTCGAACCCGTCGTAGAGCGCCTTCATGTCGTCCAGCGTCGCGATGGACACACCGGACGTGCCGACCTTGCCGTAGACGTCCGGCGGGGTGTCGGGGTCGCGGCCGTACAACGTCACCGAGTCGAACGCGGTCGACAGCCGGGTCGCCTCCGAACCCTGCGACAGGTACTTGAACCGGCGGTTCGTGCGGAACGCGTCGCCCTCGCCCGCGAACATCCGCGCCGGGTCCTCACCGTCCCGCTTGAACGGGAACACACCCGCCGTGTACGGGAAGTGGCCGGGCAGGTTCTCCTTGCGCAGGAACCGCAGCAACGTGCCGTCGTCCTCGTAGCGCGGCAATGACACCCGCCGCACCTTGTTGCCGGACAACGTCTCCCGCGTCAGCTTGGTGTGGATCTCCTTGTCCCGCACCCGCACGACCATCTCGTCGCCGCTGTAGGCCTCCACCACCTCGGGCCACGACGCCAGCAGCTCCGCGGACACCGAGTCGACCTGCTCCTGGGCGGACTCCAGCAGCGAGGTGATCGCCGCCGTGTCGTGCCCGGCCCCCTCCAGCTCCTCGCGCGCCGCCCGCAGGTGCGCGACCCGCCGCACCGCGTCCACGTGCGTCTCGGTGGCGCGGTGGTAGCCGCGCACCGTCTCGGCGATCTCGGCCAGGTACCGCACCCGCGTGGGCGGCACCACGGTCGCCGCCGACGTCGACACCTTCCCGGTCACCACCGGCAGCGCGCCCTCGGCCACGTCCAGGCCGCGTTGCGCCAACTCGCCGCGCAGGTGCTGGTAGAGGGCCGTCACGCCGTCGTCGTTGAACGTCGCCGCCGACGTGCCGAAGACCGGCATGTCCTCCCACGACGCACCGAACGCCTCCCGGTTGCGCACCAGCTGACGGGCCACGTCACGGCGCGCGTCCTCCGCGCCGCGGCGCTCGAACTTGTTGATCGCGACCGCGTCCGCGAAGTCCAGCATGTCGATCTTCTCCAGCTGCGACGCGGCGCCGAACTCGGGCGTCATCACGTACAGCGAGAGGTCGACGAAGGGCACGATCGCCGCATCGCCCTGGCCGATGCCCGGCGTCTCCACCACGACCAGGTCGAACCCGGCCGCCTTGCACGCCAGGATCGCGTCGCCCAGGCCGTCCGGCACCTCCGAGCCCGCCCGGCGGGTCGCCAGCGAGCGGAAGAAGACGCGGTCGCCGTCCAGGCAGTTCATCCGGATCCGGTCGCCGAGCAGCGCGCCGCCGCCCTTGCGCCGGGTCGGGTCCACCGCCAGCACCGCCACCCGCAGCTTGTCCTGCTGGTCCAGCCGGAACCGGCGCACCAGTTCGTCGGTCAGCGACGACTTGCCCGAACCACCCGTTCCGGTGATTCCCAGCACCGGCACCGAGCGCTCGCCGGCGACGTGGACCATCCGGTCGTGCACCTCCGCCGGCAGCACGCCCGCCTCGATCAGCGTGATCGCCCTGGCCAGCACGTCCTCGCCGCCGGTGAACAGCCCGTCCCACGACGACGGCGGTCGCTCGGCCAACGACTCGTCGCACGCCCGCACCATCGTGTTGATCATGCGGGCCAGGCCGAGCTCCTGGCCGTCGGCCGGTGAGAAGATCCGCGCCACGCCACGCGAGTGCAGCAGCTCGATCTCCTCCGGCACGATCACGCCGCCACCGCCGCCGAAGACCTTGATGTGCCCCGCGCCGCGTTCGGCCAGCAGCTCGACCAGGTAGCTGAAGTACTCGACGTGCCCGCCCTGGTAGGCGCTGATGGCGATGCCCTGCACGTCTTCCTGCACGGCCGCGGCGACGACCTCGCGCACCGACCGGTTGTGGCCGAGGTGGACGACCTCGGCACCCTGGGACTGCAGGATCCGCCGCATGATGTTGATCGCGGCGTCGTGCCCGTCGAACAGGCTGGCCGCGGTCACGAAGCGGACCGGGTGCAGCGGGGTGTGCAGCGGGGCAGCGGTCACGACTGGCTCCTTCGGCAGCGCGGAACTGCGTCCAGATTACTAGGACATCCGTCTATCGGAAGTACTAGCGTGTTGTGCGACAGGTCACCCGAGGCGTCGCGAACAGGGACAAATCGGGCTTACCCGACCGACGTCGATCGTTTTCGCAACCCTGGCCGTACCCCTCTCCGAAGACGCGTGTAACTTCCGTCCAAACGGGGTAGAGGATCTTCCATGAGCAGCACACCTATCTACGACGAGCTGGCCGCCATCCTGCTCGCCGACCACCCGGGCACCGCCGACGCGGCCGCCGCGGGCACACCGCACACAGAGTCGGCCGACGAGCCGTCGAAGCAGGTCCGCACGGGTGGCCGTCGCCGCAAGCCCGAGCCGGATGCCTGATCTTTTAGTCAGCACTGAAGCTATAGAGCCCATTGGGGTCGAACGTGTGTTCGACTCTCGGGTTATGCTGACCCCATGCAGGTGTCGCTGTTCGACGACGGCGCCGAGGCGCCCGCGCTGCGCCCGCTGACCGGTGTGCGGCGGACCGAGCTGGGCGACGGTGCCTGGGTCGACGTGCTCCCCGGCTGGCTGACCGGCGCGGACGCGCTGTTCCGACGCCTGGCCGCCGAGGTGCCGTGGCGGGCCGAGCGCAGGCAGATGTACGAGCGCGTGGTGGACGTTCCGCGCCTGCTCTGCTTCTACGGCGAGGACGCGCCGCTCCCCGACCCCGTGCTGACCGCGGCGCGGGACGGGTTGAGCGCCTGGTACGCCGAGGAGCTCGGCGAGCCGTTCCGCACGGCGGGCCTGTGCTACTACCGCGACGGGCGCGATTCCGTGGCCTGGCACGGTGACACGATCGGGCGAGGCTCCACCGAGGACACGATGGTGGCGATCGTGTCGGTGGGGACGCCGCGCGCGTTGGCGTTGCGCCCGCGCGGCGGCGGGGCGACCGTCCGGTACGCGCTCGGCCACGGCGACCTGATCGTGATGGGCGGGTCGTGCCAGCGGACGTGGGAGCACGCCGTGCCGAAAGCGGGCAAAGCGGTCGGACCGCGCATCAGCATCCAGTTCCGCCCCCGCGGCGTGCGCTGACGACCTGGAATTCTGCTGCTTGTGGAGCATGACCGCCGTCACTACCCTCCGCCTGGGAGCGCTCCCAGAACGCGTTGCGAACATCCTCAAAGGAGAGCGGTATGCGGCAACGGAGATCCGTCTTCGGCGCTCTGCTCGCGGCTGCGGTAGCCGTCAGCGGAGTCGTCGCGATGGCGACGGCGGGACACGTCACGGCGGCCCCGGCCGGTGGTTACCTGCACACCGCGGGCAACAAGATCGTGGACAGCACCGGCGCGACGGTCCGGCTGACCGGCATCAACTGGTTCGGCATGGAGACCGACAACAAGACCTTCCACGGGCTGTGGTCCAACCGCACGTGGAAGCAGCAGCTCGACCAGATGGCCTCGCTCGGCTACAACACCCTGCGGGTGCCCTTCTCGAACGACGCGCTCAAGCCGGGCGCGACGGCGTCGGGCGTCAACGACTTCACCAACCCCGATCTGGTCGGGCTGTCGCCGTTGCAGATCCTGGACAAGGTCATCGAGTACGCGGGCCAGAAGGGGATGCGCATCATCCTCGACCGGCACCGCCCGACCAGCGCCGGGCAGTCCGCGCTCTGGTACACGGCGACCGTGCCCGAGAGCACGTGGATCAACGACTGGAAGATGCTCGCGCAGCGGTACGCGGGCAACACCACGGTGATCGGCGCCGACCTGCACAACGAGCCGCACGCCGAGGGGACCAACCCCAACGCCACCGGCGCGTGCTGGGGCTGCGGCGTGGTGGAGCGCGACTGGCGGCTGGCGGCCGAGCGGGCGGGCAACGCGATCCTGTCCGTGCAGCCGAACTGGCTGATCTTCGTCGAGGGGGTCAGCTGCCCGAGCGGCGGGCTGTCCGACACCTGGGACAACGACCCGTCCAACGACGAGGACTGCGGCTGGTGGGGCGGCAACCTGTCCAAGGCCGGCGAGTTCCCGGTGCGCTTGACCGTGCCGAACCGGCTGGTCTACTCGCCGCACGAGTACGCGACGTCGGTGTTCGAGCAGAAGTGGTTCACCGCGCCGGACTTCCCGGCGAACATGCCCGCCATCTGGGACAAGTACTGGGGCTACCTGCACAAGAGCAACACCGCGCCGTTGATGATGGGCGAGTTCGGGTCGACGCTGGCCAACCCGAAGGACAAGGTGTGGCTGGAGAACCTGATGGCCTACACCGGCAAGGGTGTCGACGGCATCTCGTTCACGTATTGGTCGTGGAACCCGAACTCGGGTGACACGGGCGGGATCGTGGGCGACGACTGGACCACGGTGAACCAGGCCAAGCAGTCGATCCTGCAGCCGTACCTGATCCCGCCGACGGGTGGGACCACGACGACCACTACGACGACCACGACCACGTCCGGGGGCAACGGCTCGGGGGCGTGCAAGACGGCGTGGCGGCAGGACAACGCGTGGCAGGGCGGCTTCCAGGGCTCGTTGACGGTGACGAACAGCGCGACGAGCGCGGTCAACCCGTGGAAGGTGGTGTTCACGCTGCCGACCGGTGCGACCATCGGCAGCGGGTGGAACGGGACGTTCAGCCAGAGCGGGACGACGGTCACCGTGACCGCGCCGTCGTACGCGCCTTCGCTGGGCGCGGGCGCTTCGGTGTCGCTCGGGTTCACCGCGAACGGCACGGCGGGTGCGCCGAGCGGCGTCACGTTGGGCGGGGCTGCCTGCTCCGCGTGACGCCGGGTCGCGCGGCCTGCACCGCGTGAGATCGCCGCGAAACGCGACGCGGCGGGTGCCCGGACTTTGCCCGGTCACCCGCCGCGCGGCATGCGAATCAGCCCTTGAACGCGTCCTTGACCTTCTCGGCCGCCTGCTTGAGGTTGCCCTTGACCTGCTCACCCCGGCCCTCGGCCTCGAGGTCGGGATCGTCGGTCGCACGACCGGCCGCTTCCTTCGCCTTGCCCTTGAGTTCGTCGGCCTTGGCGTCGAACTTGTCGTCGATACCCATGACACCTGGATACCCCCTCGGAGGCCACGGAAACCGGCCCACGATCGCGATCCTCGCCTCAGCCGCGACGGCGACGGCAGTGCGGCGTCGTCCCGGTCGCGGCCCGTAGGTGGGATAGGCGGGTGGTTGGTCGCGGACCTCTTTGTTTCAACCGACGTTTCAGGGCAATGATAACGGCGTCTTTTTTGAACCCCTGCGGCAAGATCACCCGATCGTGGAGCTGGTGATCGACAAAGGTGCTGGTCAGGGCGTGATGAAGAGTCGGTCAGCGGTGCGGCGTCGTCACCGGACCCTGGGGGTGGGTCCGATGACGAGGCGGTGTGCGGCTACGGGTGGGTGAGCGTGCCCATCAGCAGGTCCACGAAGTGGTCCATGTCGGCGATCAGGCACGACGGCTGGGCGTGCTTGCCCGTGCAACCCTCCGCCCAACCGCTGCCGTCGCCGTAGTCGACGAACGTGTGCGGGATGCCCGCCGCGACCAGGTGATCCCGCGTAACGATGTTGGTCGCCCAAGCCCGGTTCTCGACCACGGCTTGCAGCGGGTCCACGGTGAGGTCCCCGCCGTTCCCCGTGTACATCGCGACACCCATGCCCCGCAGCGGACCGACGTGCTGCGCGGGGCTCTCCCGGTTCCACCCGCCGTCCAGCGGCCAGATCGGCGGACCGAAGACGGACTCCACCGGAACGGTCGGTGTGCCGCTGCCCGGCAGTTGCGTGGACGCGATGACCGCCGCCCGCTGCTCCTGGCTGAGCAGGTCGAGACCGCCGGAGAAGCTGCCGACGTACGCGAACAGGTCCGGCCGGTGCTCGGCGTAGTGGAACGCGCCGAACCCGCCCATCGAGTGCCCGGAGACGGCCCGCCCGTCTCGCCGCGCGATGGTGCGGAGGTTCGCGTCCACGAACGGGATCACCTGGTCCAGGTGGAAGTTCTCCCAGTTCTGCGGGCCGAGCGCCGCCGGCGGGTACCGCCAGTTCGTGTACCAGCCCCGCCCGGAGCCGTTGGGCGCCACCGTGATCAGCGGGACGCCGACCGTGGTCTCCTCGAACATCCGCTGGTTCACGACGGTGTTCGGGCGGTCCGGGTGGCCGTGCAGGTGGTACTGCACGGGGTAGCGGGTGGCGACTCGGTCGTAGCCCTCCGGCAGCGTCACCATGATCGTGTGCTCGCCGGAGACCTGCCCCTCCATCACCGAGTACGCCGGCACCTGGGCGGTGCGCACGGTGAACACGAACGTCCGCTCGTTCCCGTCCACCCAGGCCGGCCGGCTCACCACGGTCAGCCCGTGCCCGTCGGTGAACAGCGGCGGCCCACCCGCCGCCGACGCGGTCGCACTCGCGCCGGACAGGCCGAGCACACCGGCCGCGGCCAGCGCGGTCAGTCGCCGGATCACGCCGCCGCCTCGCACAACGCCGAGTCCAGCACCTCGACCGAGACCTGCCTGGAGCTGACCACGTTCCCGTTGGTGACCAGCGACGCGAACCGGCCGTCGTCGGTGGTCAGGGTGATCGAGTAGTGGCCGTTGCCGAGGGCGCCGTTGTGGCCCCACGCCTCACCGCCGCACGAGAGGTTCACCCTGGACAGCGCGAGCCCGTACGAGTGGTCCGGCGCGACGGTCCGGCGCATCTCGGCGAGCGCCGCCGCCGAGACGACCTCCCCGTCGAGCAGCGCGCGGTAGAACTCGGCCATGTCGTCCAACGTGGACGCCATCGCGCCGGCGGTGCTCCAGAACGTCAGCTCGGTGTTCGTGGTGCCCTCGGTCCGGAAGAAGAACGGGCCGACCCTGCCGCCGACGTAGCCGGGCAGGTACGGGTCGGCCGGCGCCCGCGTGCCCGGCGCCGGGAACGATGTGCTCGTCAGCCCGAGCGGCGTGATGACCCGTTCGGTGATCGCGTCGCGCACCGACCGGCCGGTGACCCGTTCGACCAGCAGGCCGAGCACGAGGAAGCCGACGTTGGAGTACCCGAGGCCGGCGCCGGGCGCGAACTGGGCCGGCTCGTCCATCGCGGACCGGACCAGTTCGGCCGGCGCGTAGCTGCCGTCCGGGTTGGCGGCGGCGTCACGGACGTCCCGGACCATGCCGCTGGTGTGCGGCAAGAGCCGGCGGACCGTGATGACGTCGCCGTCGTAGTTCCCGGTGACCACACCGGGCAGGTAGCGCCCGATCGGCGCGTCCATCACGACGCGGCCCTCGTCCACGAGCTGGAGCACCACCGCCGCCGTGAACGTCTTGGTCTGGCTGCCGATCCGGAAGTGCTCGGTGGACGTGATGGGGCGGTGCCGGCCGATCTCGGCCGTGCCGCTGGTCAGCGTCCACGCCTGCGCGTCGTCACCGGCGTCGACGGCCGCGCCGGGCCCGGCCTGCGCCTGGTAGCGGTCGAGCACGGCCTGGGTCGCGGCGTGGTCGACCGGCGCGGCGACGGCGGTCACCGGCGTGGTGACCGCGGCGGTGACGGCGAGGACGACACCACCGGCGACACCCGTGAGGAGGCGACGGGACATGCCGGTCATGCGAGCTCCTCCGTGGCCGACGTCGTGAGGGCGGGTTCCTCGGACACTGCGGTCTTGGCCGAAACGCTCGGCTTGTCGCCGGAGGGCGCACCCGACTGGCTCTGCTCGCCGATGGACGACACGATCTCCTTCACGACCTTCAGCACGCCGAGCGCGCCCTCGACCAGCTTGATCAGGTTCTCGCCGCTGGTCAGCAGCTCGGCCAGCTTGCCCGCGATCCGCCCGCCGTACTCGACGGCGATCTGCACGCACTGCGGGATCGCCACGGCGAGGCTCTGCCCGAACGTGGCGGGCGCCGCGGCGAGCGCCTGGGTGATGATCGGCGTGATCTCGGCGATGGCCTCGGTTATCAGCCGGGTGACGGCCGCGACGACCTTGGCCACGACCTCGCCGGCCTCGATCAGCGCCTTGCCCGAGGTCAGCGCGGTCTCCCCGATCGAGAGGATGCCGTCGGCCAGCTCGGTGCCCGCCGTGAGGTAGTCCGTCCCGGCCTGACCGGTCCACTCACTGGTCTCCTGCGCGGCGGACGACCGGTACTCCTCGGCCACGGACGTCGCGTCCTGGCCGGCCGAGTCGAACTCTCCCGCGCGGGAGGAGACGGAGTCCGGGTCGCCGCGCAGCTGGTCGAGCGGTTCCTCCAGGAACGAGATCAGCGGGGTGAGGAACCCGACGCCCGCGCTGTCCAGGGCGGACAGCGGCCGCTCGGTCGAGGTCATCGCGCCGATCGGCGCGTCCGGGTCGCCGGCCAGCCCGCCGGACACCCATTCCCGGCTGACGACGGCGGCGCTGACGGACCGCAGCTCGGCCAGCAGCGCGGCGATCCGGCCGGCGTCGGACGACGGCGTCCCGGTGCGGGGCAGTGTCGTCACCACCGGCCGACCTCCGTCTCGATGCCCGTCAGCACCGCGGAGCTGTC
The DNA here is from genome assembly GCF_020859565.1 of Saccharothrix luteola. GTDB lineage: Bacteria > Actinomycetota > Actinomycetes > Mycobacteriales > Pseudonocardiaceae > Actinosynnema > Actinosynnema luteola. The sequence continues at coordinate 220,324 of NZ_JAJHUO010000011.1, forward strand.
GTCGTCGGTGCGCTGGTACCCCTCGGCCACCTGCCGCAGGCCGCCGCCGACCTTGTCCACGGCGGACGCGACGTGGCCGAACGCGTCCAGCGTCGTGGCCATCGCGCCGCCGAGCCCGGCGGTGAGGAACCCGGCGAACGAGCCGAGCGACTGCTCCCCCAGCGCGTCGGGCAACCGGGTGCCCGTCGCGGCGAGCCGGTCGGCGTAGCCCGCGAGCCTGCCCGCGTGCGCGCGCAGCTGCTCGGGGTCGACCGTGAAGTCGCCCTGGCTCATCGCACGACCTCCGCGGGCAGGTGCTCGGTGATCCGCTCCAGCGCCTCGCCCTCGCCGAGGTAGCCGGACATCACCTCCGCCATCCGCTCGCCGGCCAGCCGCTGCGCCTCGCGCGCGGTGGCGACGATGAGCACGGACAAGGCGTCCGCCTCCAGCCTGCGTGCCGCCGGCGTCAGCGTGACGTCGTCGAGCAGCCCTCCGGCGTTCACGGTCACGCTGACCTCGCCCCGCGGCGATGTCGCGGTCGCGCCCACCTCGCGCAGGCTCGCACTCGCCGCACGGGCGCCGTGCGCCGCGCGTTCGAGGCGCTCCCGGTAGTCCGCCAGCCACTGCGCTGGATCCATGGTCCTCCCCTTCCCTCTCCACTGGTGTTCCTGCTGGTCTGCCCGGCCTCAGGCGCGGGCGACCGACGCTGCCCCGCCGAGCAGGCGGACGAGTTCGCCGTGCCGCAACGGGTTGACGCTCACCCAGCCGGCGTCACCGCGATCGATCCGCAGCCGGCCGCGCGCGCCGTCCAGCCACGACACCTCGTGCGGCCGGGTGACGGCGTCGCCGGTCCGGCGGACGACGCCGAGCTGTCCCCGTCCCGCCACGGCCGGGAACAGGGTGACCACCCGGTCGACCGCCGCCTCGTCGCCACCGGCGGCGCGCACCAGCTCGCGCACGTGCCGCCGGGCTGCCGGGTCGCCCCCTGGGTCCTCGAACATCCGCAACGCGCCCTCGACCACGCCGGGCGGCAACGTGATCGGCATGGTCGAGGCCGCCCGCACCTCGGGGATCAGACCGGCGAGTTCGTCGGCCGACCCGGTCGCGGGCACCGCCGTCACGCGGACCGCGCTCCCCCGCTCGTCGAGGGGCGACTGGCGGCACACCACCGCCCGGTCCCGGTAGACCATGGCCACCGCGCCGGTGGCCTCGTCCGTGCCGATGACCACCAGGTCGACCGCGCCCCGGTACTCCCGCAGAGCGGTGACCAGCTCCTCGGCGACGCCGACCGGTCCGGAGGCGGTGGCCAGGCCCCGGTCGCACAAGGCGTGCCCGGCGGCGGCCAGCAGCTCGTCGCGTTCGTGGGCGAACCGGCCGACCGACGGCACCCGCAGCGGGAACGGGAACGCGACGCCGGCGTGGGTGGCGAGCAGGTCCAGTTCGACGGGCTCGAAGACGGCTTCGTGCTCGATCGCGGCGGTCACCGCGCGGCTCCGTCCGACCGCTCGCCCGCGGCCCGCACGGCGGACCCGGTGTCGTCGTCGACCTCGGTGTAGGCGGCCTTGGCGTCGGACAGCAGCTGCCGGAACGCCACCACCTCGCGCTGCGCCGCGATCACCTCGCCGGCCAGCCCGGACTCCCCCGCCGCCGCGCGCAGCCGTGACGCGAGCTCCACCGCCGGCGGCGCGGTGCCGAGCATCGGCTGCCGTTCGGCGAGTCGGCTCACGGCCGTCACCAGGTCGCCGGTCAGGTCGCCCAACCTGGTCAGCGTGGTGATCCGGTCTTCGATGAGGTCGAGCTCGACCTGGTACCCCCGGCCCGCGTTCACGGCTGTGCTCCCGTCGTCTGGCCGATGACCGCCGGGCTCACCGGCGTGTCCACGGTGAACAGCCCGTGGTCGATGGTCGGCATCCGGTTCTCGTGCGGCTCGTCGTCACCGCCGTTCGGGCGGCCGGCGACGGGCGGCGCCATCGCGGCCTGCGTCGTGCCCCGTGCGGCGGTGTCGCCGGCGAGCGGTCCGGCCGCGATGCCGAAGGCACCGGCCGCGCCGGGCAGCACACCGACCCGCGCGCCGGGACCGAGCTGCACGCCGTGACCGGCGGACGGCGCGGCGCCGATGGCCGACCCCAGGCCCGCCCCCACCGCCATGCCCGAGCCGCCGCCTCCGAGCAGACGGGTCCACGGCACGCCTCCGCCACGCGCGCCTGTCGTCGGACCGGGCGGCACCCCTCCGGCCGCCGGTCCGCTCGTGCTCGTCACCTGGGACGCGGGTGGGATCGCGCCGCGTGCGCCGTCGATCAGCTTGCTGCCGCCCACCAGGCTCGACTCGTAGGCCTGCATGGCGCGCACCGCGTCGGCCTTCTGCTGGTCCAAGGCGGACGCGCCGAAGTAGAAGCTGAACCCGGCCCCGCCCACCGCGCCGAACGCCGCGCCCGTGCTGGAGGCCGTGGTGGTCCCGGTCGGGGCGAACACCGTGGCGAAGCCGGGTATCGACGGCAACGCCGGCGCGGACGGGAACGTCCCGGTGGGGAACATCGACCCGGCGGGCGCCGTCGGGAACGTCAACGCCGCCGGGGCGGACGGAAAGGCCAGTGGCGGCGGCGTGGGCGGCAGCGGCGGCGGCGTGGGCGGCAGCGGCGGCCGCGTGGGCGGCAGCGGCGGCGCGACGCCCGGGAACGCCGTGGCGAACGCGGACCGCGTGGTGGTCCCCTGATCAACGACCGGCCGGTCACCGGCTGACCGGTCACCGGTCGACGGGTCGGCGGGCGCGGCCGGTGGTGGCGGCATCATGGCCCTCGCCCTGGCCAGCGCGTCGGCGGCCTCCTGCGCCGCGCGTTGCCCCGCGTGCGCCAGCTCGCTGATCTTCTGCACCCTGGCGGCGAGCGCGGCCAGCCGGTCGGCCGCTTCCTCCGCCGCAGGCCCGTGCCAGCCGTCGAGCAGCGCGACCCGCTGCTCCCGCAACACCTGGGCGTGCGTGTCCAGCGCGACGCGGTGCTGCGCCCATTCAGTGGCAACCACGCTGACGTCCGCGACGTCCGCGTCCTGCCACAGCATCCGGTACAGCTCTTCGTGGCTGTACGACTCCCAGTTCACCGCGCCGGCCGTCGGCGTCGGTTCCTCTTCGGACATCCGCTCGTCCCCCTCTCGCAGTCGGTCCCCGCCGACGCCGCCCATGCTCGCGACAAGGCACCGGCCACCGACAGGCCGTGGTGCGGCCATCTATGGCCGGTGCCTCTGAAGTGGGAAAACAGACAGTGAGAAGGTCAAGGACGGTTGCGGTGGGCCTCGGCCAGGTGATCTTGGAGACGGGCGTGGCGGAACTGGTAGACCGCACCCGCACGGCGCAGCACGCCCCGCCGATAGGCGTCGTCGAGGAACGCGCCCACGGCCCAGGGCACTCGGCCGGTCAGCGGCAGCCAGAAGCGGGCGAACACGACCCACTGGCCCCACGCGGTCATGCTGATCACGTAGCCGAACCCGCCGCCGAACCCGCCGACCAGGCCCAGCACCAGACCCGCCAAGCCGGGCCAGGCGATCACGATCCCGAACGGCCCGCCGCCCGGCAGCGACATCAACGTGGTCGCGATGAGCCAGGTCGTGGCCGAGAAGAACACCGCGAACAGCGGCCCGAACAGCGCGAGCTGGAGGAGCACGGTCTTGCGGTTGGCGTCGAGCAGGCCGGCCGGGCTCGCCGCCGAACGGATGTCCTGCGGCGATTCACCCGCGGCGATCAGCCCGAAGGCGAGCGCCGCGCCGGACCCGAAGACCGCGGTGAACACGCCGGCGTCGACGAGGACCATCGCGGGCGTCACCGGGTAGTCCCTGACCAGCCACTTCATCAGGATCATCACCACGCCGTAGGAGCAGCCGACCAGCGCGCCGAACAACAGGCCCATCCGGGCCCTGACCCGCACCCGTGGCCACTTCGTCCCCGATCCCGCCCGCAGGCGCAGCCGGAACCGGACCGGTTCGAGCGGCTGGACGCGTGCCAGGTGCCCGTGCACCAGCCCGAACGGCACGCCGGCGAGCAGCGCGACCACGGCGCCCAGTCCCACCAGCTCCGCGGACACCGCCCCGATCACCACGCTCTCGACCACCACGTCGCCCAGCCAGACACCGGCGAACACGACGAGCGCGACCACCAGCGCCCTGGCGCGCCTGCTCATCGAGGCGCCGAGCTGCCACCAGGCCAGGTCGTGCGTGCCGAGCCGGGCCAGGTGGTCGGCGAGGTGCCCGAGCCAGTGCCGGACGTGGTCGACGTCGTAGGCCCGAACGCCGGGTCGTTCCTGGTACACGGCCGGCACGAAGCCGCCGAGCAGCTGCCGTTCGATCGCGTCGCGGTCGCCGAACCGGTCCGCGTCGACCAGCTCCGCCGGGTCGTGCCCAGGTGCGTCGCTGTAGATCCGGCGGGCCAGCGCCACCATCAACGGCGTGGTCAGCACGGCCGCGAGGGCGCCGTCCGGCTGGTCGCGCACGTGGTCCAGCACCGGCTGCCAGAGGTGATCGGTCTGCCCGGTGGTGCGCGGCAGGTAGTCGGCGACGTCAACCGCGGCGAGGTCGACCAGCTCCACCGCGCCGGCCGCCCGGAGCACGCCGGTGGCCCGCACCGCCGCGCGGTACTCGTCGACCCGGCTGGTCAGCAGCAGCGGCAGGGTGGTGGCGTTCAACGCGGCCAGCGCCGCCCGGTGCAGGCCGCCCGCCACCTCGTCGAACCCGTCGAGCACGGGCAGCACGCGGTGGGCGTCGACCAGCGCGGCGGCCAGCGTCGCCCCGCCCGGTCCCGGCGCGGCCAGGCCGGGGTGGTCGCGCACCAGCTGCTCGGCGAGCCAGTCCCGCAGCTCGGTGCGGACCGGGTTCCACGAGCCGAGGCCGAAGATCACCGGCACCGGGTCGGCCGGCGCGCGGACGGCCAGCAGGTCGAGCACGAACCGCGTGGTGAGGATCGTCTTGCCCGCGCCGGCCCGGCCGAGCACGATCAGCCGCGACGACGGCACCCGCCGGTAGACCTCCACCACCTGGTCGAGCCGCCCGCCGAGGTCCAGGGGACGCGCGGTCCGGCCCGGCTGCGCCAGCCGGGTGTTCGCCCAGCTGTCCCGCAACGCGTCGGGCGCCGGTCGCCAGCTGACGGGCAGCGGCACCGGGTCGTGCACCTGCTGCTGCTCCTCTTCCCGCCGCCACCGGGCGTGCACCGCGTACGCGAGCGCGTCCGTCGCCTCGACCAGCAGATCGGCGCCGAGGGTCGGCGCGGACGACCGACTCGTCCCGCCGCCGTGCCCGACCCGCACGGGCGCGCCCTCGTCCGGGTCGGCGGGCTCGGCGTGGCCGGCGGCGGTGAACAGCTCCGCGCGCTCGTCGCCGTCCAGGCTCAACGCGTCGGCCAGCAACCGCACGGTGCGCACCTGGGGGTTGCCGCGTTGCCCGGTCTCCAGACCGCGGACGGTGCGGACACCGAGCCCGGCGCGCTCGGCCAGGTCGTCCTGGCTCAACCCGGCCCGCTGCCGCCAGCGGCGCAGCAAGGCGCCGAACCGGCTCGTCACACCCAACCCCCACCGTCACGCACGCCGGACGCACGCCCGTCATCAACCCGGACACCGTCGGTCCGCGCCTCGGCGGACCGAATCCTAGCCACGGCCACGCCCCGGGCAGGCACCGGATCGTCACTCCGCGCCACCTGATCGGCACGACCGGCCCCTCAAGTTACCCGGTGGTACCGTCACGCCGGGGAGCTTGATCGTCGAAGCGCGGATCCGCTGTCGCCGCACGGTGTCCGCCGGCTCCGACGGATCGGCGGAGGTTCGCGCGCCGGGTGCGACGGGGGTCGGGATGAAGGCGTTCCAGGCGGTGCTGGTGGTGCTCGGGCTGTTCGTCGCGGGCACCGGGTTGCTGGAGGTCGTGCTGGGTCCGACCGTGCTGCTGCCGGGCAGCCCGCGGCCGGAGCCGACGCTGGACAGCAACTACCGGTTCTTCTCCGCGATGTGGCTGGCGATCGGGATGGCGATGCTGTCCGTCGTGCCGCGCGTCCGGGAGGCCACGGCGGTGCTGCGTTTCGTCAGCGCGGCGGTGTTCGTCGGCGGGCTGGCGCGGATCGTGTCGTGGCTGGCGGTCGGTCAGCCGCACGCGATGATGCTGGTCCTGCTGGCGATCGAGCTCACCGTGCCGCCGGTCCTCGTGCTGTGGCAGCGCCGTCTGGCCGCATGACCACCACGTCGGGCGCGACCTCCTGCTCGCAGCAGTCGCAGATCATCCGCGGGTGGACGAGGCCGGCGCAGCCCGCGTGCTCGGCCAGCGCGGGCGGTCCGGTCTCCTCGGGCATGTGGCGGTCGCCCCACGCCATGAGCGACAGGAGCACCGGTGTCAGCTCACGTCCCTTGGCGGTGAGCCGGTACTCGTGGCGCGGCGGTCGGTCCTGGTAGAGCACGCGTTCCAGCACGCCGTACTGGACCAGGCCGTTGAGGCGGTCGCTGAGCACGTTGCGCGCGATCGGCATGCGCTGCAGGAATCCGTCGAACCGGGTGACCCCGCCCATCGCGTCCCGCACGATCAGCAGCGTCCAGCGCTCGCCGACGACCTCGAGGGCGCGCGCGATGGAGCAGACCTGGTCGTCGTATGTGCGTCGGAGCATCCGCGCATGATAACCACGGCATTCGTCACCGATCCCGTTCGTCGGCGGGCCGCACGCGCTCACGGTCGTGGCGGCTCCGCGTCCGGCACGCGGTCCGGTTCGTCCGGCCGGTCCGGGACGGCGGGCTGCGGCGCGGAACCCCGGTCGATGACCTCGCCCAGGTAGCGCAGCACGACCGCCACGGCGGCCACGACCGGCACGGCGAGGAACGCGCCCGCGATGCCGTAGAGGGTGCTGCCCGCCGTCACGGCCAGCAGCACGACGGCCGCGTGCAGGCGCAGGCTCCGCGACTGGAGCACCGGCTGGAGCACGTTGCCCTCCACCTGCTGCACCACCACCACGATGACCAGCATGATCAGCGCGGTCGTCGGGCCGTTGCTCACCAACGCGACCAGGACGGCCAGCGCGCCCGCGATGAACGCGCCGACGATCGGCACGAAACCGCCGAGGAACGTCAACGCCGCCAGCGGCACGGCCAGCGGCACGCCGAGCACCACCAGGCCGAGGCCGATCAGCACCGCGTCCACCAGGCTCACGACCGCCTGGGTGCGGATGAAGTCGCCCAACGTCGTCCAGACCCGGTCCAGCACGACGGTCACGTGCCCGCCGGCGCGCTCGCCGATCACGCCGCGCAGCCAGGGCGTGAACCGCGGCCCGTCCTTGACGAACAGGAACGCCAGCAGCAGCGCGACGATGCCGGTGACCAGACCGGAGGTCACCGTGCCGACCCCGGTGAGCAGGCTGTTCGCGATCGACCCGACGCTGGACCGCAACTGGTCGATGCCCTGTTGCAGCAGCTGGTCGAGCTGGCCCTCGCCGAGGTTGAGCGGCGGGCCCGCGGCCCAGTCGAGGGCCTGTTGCAGGGCGCGGGTCGCGCTGTCGGCGATCTCGGGCACGCCGGACGCGATCGACGTCGTGATCAGCGCGACCACGCCGCCGAGCACGATCAGCCCGGCGAGCAGCACGATCGTCGCGGCCAACGCGGCGGGCACGCCGCGCGAGCGCAGCCACCGGGCCGGCGGCCACAGCACGGTCGTGATCAGCAGGCCGAGCAGGACCGGCATCACCACGACCCAGAGCCTGCCGATCAGCGTCCACAACAGCCAGAAGCCGATCGCGACCAGCGCCAGGCGGGCGCTCCACCGCGCCAGCCAGGTCACCCCGTGCCCGACGGCCTGACCGCGATCGGTCCAGCGGCGGTCTTCAGCGCTCACGTCTCCCCATCCCTCCACCGCGTCGCGCCCTGCGGCGCCTGTGCGGCAGCCTGCCAGAACCGGTCGCGCCGAGCGTGCCGCCCCACCCCGTGTCAAGGCCCGCACCAGGACAAAACCTGTCCGGTCGACGACCTTGACCGGTCTCCGGCCGGGCACTGACGATGGCGGTCCCAGTCATCCGGCGCGACCAGCATTCGGAGTTGACAACGATGTCATCGCTTCGCCGCGTCATCACGGTGCGGCTCTTGGCCCTGTTCGCCGTCCTCGGTTCGGTCCTCGTGCCCGTCACGCCCGCGGCGGCGGCGCCCGCCGAGTGGGTGATCACCGCCCCCGGCTCCGCCGCCGTGGCCGCCCACGTGACCCTCGACCCCGCCACCGGCGGCCTCGCGTTCGCCGTCTCCCGGCAGGGCCGCACGGTGCTCGCGCCGTCGCCGATCGGGTTGCGCACCAGCGAAGCCGACCTGACCGGGGGCCTGCGGGCGGTCGGCCGCGCGGACCGGCTCGTGACCGATCGGTACTCGATGACCACCGGCAAGCGGCTGCAGCGGCAGGTCCGGATGACCGAGACCGTGCTGGCGTTCGCCGGCCCCGGCGGCGCGCGGCTGGACCTGGTGGTGCGGGTCGCGCCGGACGGCGTGGCCTACCGGTACGTCGTGCCGGACGCCGTCACGGTGACCGGCGAGGCGTCGTCGTTCCGGCTGCCGGCGGACGCCCCGGCCTGGCTGCTGCCCTACAACGCCTGGTACGAGGCCAACCGCGTGCGCACAACGGCCGCGGGCGCGGCGGAGGGCGAGTACGGCTACCCCTCGCTGTTCAAGGTGGGCGACGACTACGCCCTGCTCACCGAGTCCGATGTGGACGGCCGGTACCCGGGCAGCAGGCTGCGGCACGCCGCCGGGTCGGCCGACTACCGGGTCGTGCTCGCGGACGAGCAGGTCGCGGGCGTCTCGCGCACGCCCTGGCGCACCGCGATCGTGGGTTCCCTCGCGACCGTCGGCGAGTCGACCCTGGTGGACGACCTCGCCTCGCCCTCCAGGGTCACCGACACGTCGTGGGTCCGGCCGGGCAAGGTCGCGTGGTCGTGGCTGAGCGAGCACGCAAGCCCCGGCGACTTCGAGCGGCAGAAGCGGTACGTGGACTTCGCCGCCCGCCACGGCTGGGAGTACGTGCTGGTGGACGAGGGGTGGCGCGACACGTGGGTGCCGGAGCTGGTCCGGTACGCCCGCGCCAAGGGCGTCGAGGTGCTGCTGTGGTTCCACTGGACCGCGCTGGACACGGAGGCCGAGCGCGACACCGTGCTGCCCAGGGTTCGGCAGTGGGGTGTGCGGGGCGTGAAGCTCGACTTCATGGAGTCCGACTCCCGGGCCCGCTACCAGTGGTACGACGCGGTGCTGGCCAAGACCGCCGAGCTGCGCCTGATGGTGAACTTCCACGGCTCGACCATCCCGCACGGCCTGGCCCGGACGTGGCCGCACGTGATGACGATGGAGGCCGTGCGCGGCGCGGAGAACTTCCCGCCGGCGGCGAACAACCCGGTGCAGTTCTTCACCCGGAACGTGGTCGGGTCGATGGACTACACGCCGGTGTCGTTGGAGGTCGGCACGAAGGAGGCGTCGGTCGCGCACGAGGTCGCGCTGCCGGTGCTGTACGAGTCGGGGTGGACGCACTTCGCGGACAAGCCGGAGGCCTACGAGCGGTTCCCGGAGGCGTTGCGGTACCTGAGCCAGGTGCCGACGGTGTGGGACGAGACGCGCGTGCTGGGCGGCGACCCGTCCGATCACGCGGTGGTGGCGCGGCGGTCCGGCGACCGCTGGTTCGTCGGCGCGGTGGCGGCCGGTGATCCGCGCACGCTGCGGGCGTCGCTGGGGTTCCTGGGCGGCGGGCGGTGGCTGGTCGAGGTGGTGCGGGACGGCGAGGGGCGCGGTGACGTGCGGCGGGACGCCAGGATCGCGCGGTCGGCGGCGGCGCTGGAGGTCGCGGTGCCGCGCAACGGCGGGTTCGCGGCGGTGATCTGCCCGTACCTGCCGGGGATGCTGACGTGCGACCGGCCGGTCGTGCCGGTGCCCGCCACCACGCTCGCGGTCACGCCTGCGGAGGTCGTGGACGCGGTGTCGGGGTCGACGTTCGAGGTCACGGCGAGCTTCACGGCGGAGGCCGCCATCGAGGACGTCGTGCTGGCGGTGGCGGCGCCCGGGGGCTGGGCGGTGACCGGGGCGCCGGTCGAGCGACGCGCCCTGCGGCCGGGCGAGGCGCTGACCGGTCGGTGGACCGTGCGGGTGGGTGACGACAGCCCGGTCGGCACGGTGGACGTGCCGGTGTTCGCGGAGTTCCGCGCGCCGGGGCACGCGCGGGTGCACGTGGAGCGGGCGGTGCGCGCGTTCGTGCCGCCGCCCGTGCCGACCGGCGAGCCGTACGTGAGCGACCTGCCGTTCATGGGCGAGAGCAACGGCTGGGGCCCGGTGGAGCGGGACAGGTCCAACGGCGAGAACGCGGGTGGTGACGGCAACCCGTTGACCATCGGCGGTGTCGTGCACGGGAAGGGCCTCGGCGTGCACGCGCCCTCCGAGCTGACGGTCTACCTGGGCGGCGGGTGCCGGGCGTTGACCGCCGTGATCGGCTTGGACGACGAGACCACGTCGCCGGGCTCGGTGGTGTTCCAGGTCTTCGGCGACGGCCGACTGCTCCACGACAGCGGCGTGCTGCGCGGCGCCGACCCGGCCCGGCCGATCACCGTGGACACCACGGGCGTCCGGATGGTCGAGCTGCGCGTGACCGACGGCGGCGACGGCCGCAACTTCGACCACGCCGACTGGGCCGACGCCCGGCTGGCCTGCGCGTGAGAAGGGTTCCGAACATGCGGATCAACCGTCGTCAGTTGCTGCGGGCGGTGGGTGTCGGCGGCGCGTTGGCGCTGGCGCCCCGGCTCGCCCTCGCCGAGTCGCCGGTCGACGCGGACCCGGTGGCGCGGCTGTACTACGAGGTCTTGTCGCGCCACACGAGGTGGGCCGAGCAGCAGTACGACCCGGTGGCCGGTCGGTACCGGCGGACGGACTTCGGGTTCGCCGTCGTCCTCGGCAACGCGGTCCTGCTGACCAGGGGCGACTACGACGCCGAGCTCACCGGGGTGGCCGAGTCGGTGCTGCACGCGCACACCGTGGCCACGATCCGGCACTTCGCCGCGAGCAACGTGCTGGCGGGTGGCGCGGAGTGGGGCAAGACGTTGTTCTGGGACACCACGTTCCAGTCGTACTTCGTGCTCGCCGCGCGCCTGCTGTGGGCCGACCTCGATCCGGCGACGCGTGCCGCCGTCGACGCGATCGCCCGCGGTCAGGCCGCCTACACCGCCGCGCTCGGCACGGGGAACGACCCGCGTTCGGGCGGGTGGACGCCCAACGGGCTCACGGGTGGGTACCGGGGCGACACGAAGCTCGAGGAGATGGGCGTCTACACGCAGGCCCTCGCACCGGGGCTGGCGTGGGCGGCCGACGACCCGGACGCGCGGGCGTGGCGCGAGGCGTTCGGCCGGTGGAGCCGCAACGAGGCCGGGTTGCCGGCCGCCGACCTGGCCAACCCGTCGGTGGTGGACGGAGTGCCGGTCTCGGCGAACACCGCGGCGAACGCGCACGACACGTTCATCGTGGAGAACCACGGTTCGTACGGGCCGCACTACCAGGAAGAGCTGTGGCGCACGTCCGGCCGCAACGCGGTGCACTTCCTGCTGGCCGGCACGCCGTTGCCGGAGGTGCTGACCGCGCAGCCCAACGGCGAGCGGCTGTGGCGCACGATCCTGGCCACGATGAGCGACGCGGGCGAGCCGCTGATGCCGATGGTGGACGACCGGGAGCACCTCTACGGCCGTGACGTGATCCCGCTGGCGTTCCGCTCGCAGGTGTTGGGCGACCGGCTGGCGGCCCGCGCGGAGGCGGCGCTGGCGTCGCGGCTGGCGGCATACCAGGCCTACCCGCCGGTGCACCGGCTGGCGAAGTTCTCCGGTGAGGCGAAGTACGAGCCGGAGGCGCGGGCGGAACTCGCGATCAGCTACCTGCTGCACGAGTGGCGCGGCCGCACCGGGCCGGTGGTGGAGCCGGTGTCGGAGGAGGAGTTCTTCGCGGCGGCGGCAGGCGTCGCGGACCACGGCGTCGAGCCGGGGCTGGTGGCGCACCAGTCGGCCCGCGCGTGGGCGGGGACCGTGACCAAGGCGGGGTACGCGAAGTTCGCCTGGCAGCCGGGGCACGACGACTGGCTGTTCGTGGTCAGCGGCGACACGCCGATGCTCGTGCCGTCGACGTCGTTGGCCGTTCGCGGGCGTTCCGCCGTGGTGTACCAGCGGGTTCGCGACGGGTTCGACGGCACGGCGTGCCTGCTGGCGTTCGCCGGTGGTCACGTCGGCACGGCGACCCTGCCCACCGGCACGGTCGTCTACGCGACGTCGGGCCTGGCGGCCGGCGAGGGCCGCGTGGACGTGCACAACCTGACCATGCCGGGCGTGCCGGGTCTCGACGGTTCCCGCACGTACCGGGCGGCGGAGGGTGCCGTCACCGTGGCGTCCGCGGATTCGCGAGTGGCCGGTGTCGCGCGGGTGGACGACCTGGTGTTCGGCACGGTGACCGCGCGGCACGTGCGGATGGTCGGCGTCACGCCTCATCCGACCTACGGGTACTCGCTGTTCACGCTGGAGGTGCGGGCCGGTGAGGGGCCGGACCTGACGCGCGGCCGGGCCACGACGGCATCGTCCTGGGACACCGGCCGCGAGCCCGGGTCGGCCACGGACGGCAGTCACACCACGCGGTGGGCGGTGTCGCGGGCGGAGCGGGGTCGGGCCGACAGCTGGCTCTCGGTGGACCTCGGCGGTCAGGTGGAGTTGGACCGGGCGCGGCTGTACTGGGAAGCGGCGGCCGGGCGGGCGTACCGGGTGCAGACGTCACCGGACGGCCTGACGTGGTCGACGGTGGTGGAGTACCCGAAGCCGGACCTGCGCAGCACGGGCGGCTGGCTGGACGTGGACGGGCGGGCGGGGTTCGTCGTGCACGGGTCGCCGAACCCGATCACGGTCACCGGTGACACCGTCGTGCTGTCCGACGGGCCGGCCGCCGGCATGGTGGTCGAGGGCTACGTCGGACCGGCCGACCTGCCCGCGTCGGCCGCCGCGGGTGCCCCGGTCTGCTCCCCCGCCACCGTCCGCGCCAGCGCGGCCGACGGTTACCTGAGCCTGTTCAACCTCTCCGACGCACCGGCCACCGGCGCGGTGTCCCTCTGCCAGGACCGCGGCGCGCTCCGCCTCTACGCCGGCCACCAGGTCGTGACACCGACCGGCACCGACTACGACCTGCTGCTGGCCCCCGCGACCGCCCGCGTCGAACCGCCCCGGTTCACCCTGGAAGGCGACGTGCCGATCGGCGTGACCGCAGTCGTGCACCACGGCGCCCAGGTCACCCTGACCGGCTCGGGCCGGGTCGCCCGCCTGACCCTGGTGTCCGCCGACGGCCACCGCGTGCCGGTCACCCTGCCTCCGCGCGTGCGGCGTGACGTCACCATCCCGCACGCCCGCCCGTACCCCCTCGCCGACCTGGCCCTGAGCCGGACCACCTACCCCACCTCTCCCCTGCCACCGGGCATGTCCGACCCTGCCGCCGCCGTGGACGACGACCCGGACACCGCCTGGACACCGGGCCCGGCGGGCCGGATGGTGGTCGACCTCGGCGCAGGCCACCACATCACCGGACTCGACCTGACGTGGACCGCCGGCCAGGTCCCCGACTGCATCGTCACCACCAGCACCGACGGCCGTTCCTACGGCCAACCGACCCCGATCCCCCGCCGCCACCGCGCCCACCTGGCCCTCGACACCACGGCCAGGTACGTCGCCGTGGCTACCCCCGACTGGCAGCCGGGCCAAGCCGCGCTCACCGCCCTCACCATCCACCCCGCGCGAGAGGCCGGGAACGTGGTGGAGACGTAGGCTCGGGAAGGTGAGTGGGACTTCGGTTGCCGGCGGGAACCCCGAGCACCAGCGGGGTGGGACGTATTCCGTCAAGGGGAAGGAGTACACCCGCGACACGCGGTACATCACCACGCGGATCACCGCGGACGGGCGGGACGGGTTTCCGGTCGTCGGTGGGCGGTACCGGCTGGTGGCGGCGCGGGCTTGTCCCTGGGCGAACCGGTCGATCATCGTGCGGCGGTTGTTGGGGTTGGAGGACGCCCTGTCGCTCGGGATGCCCGGGCCCACGCACGACGAGCGGTCGTGGACGTTCGACCTCGATCCCGGTGGGCGGGACCCCGTGTTGGGGATCGAGCGGTTGCAGGAGGCGTACTTCAAGCGCGACCCCGAGTACCCGCGCGGGATCACGGTGCCGGCGATCGTCGACACGACGACCGGCGCGGTGGTGACCAACGACTTCGCGCAGATCACGCTCGACCTGTCCACCGAGTGGCGCGAGCACCACCGCGACGGCGCGCCGGACCTGCTGCCGCAGCGCCGCCGCGACGAGATCGAGGAGGTCGACGCGCGGGTCTTCACCGAGGTCAACAACGGCGTCTACCGGTGCGGGTTCGCGGGCACGCAGGAGGCCTACGACGACGCCTACGCACGCCTGTGGAGCGCCCTGGACTGGCTGGAGGACCGGCTGCGCGACCGGCGCTACCTCGTCGGCGACACGATCACCGAAGCCGACGTCCGCCTGTTCACCACGCTCGCCCGCTTCGACCCCGTCTACCACGGCCACTTCAAGTGCAACCGGAACAAGCTGGCCGAGATGCCGGCGCTGTGGGCCTACGCCCGCGACCTGTTCCAGACGCCCGGCTTCGGCGACACGATCGACTTCACCCAGATCAAGCAGCACTACTACGTCGTGCACTCCGACATCAACCCGAGCGGGATCGTGCCCGCCGGGCCGGACCTGTCCGGCTGGGTCACGCCGCACGGCCGCGAGGCGCTCGGCGGGCGGCCGTTCGGCGACGGCACGCCGCCGGGACCCGTCCACGACGGCGAACGGGTCGACCCGGCGCACACGCCACTGCGCTGACCGCTCCGACCACGGGCGTCACGGAGACGTCGGAGACCTCGCTGGTCGAGGTCCCCGGTCACCGCGCCCGAGGCGGGCAGGTGCTCTCCCGCACCACGAGTTCCGTGGCGAGGTCTATGCGCTCGTTCGGCGGCCTCTCGCCCCGCGCCAGGCTGAACACCATGTGCGCGGCCGTGGTCGCCATCTCGCGCAACGGCTGCCGCACGGTGGTCAGCGGAGGCCCTATCCACTCGGTCACGGAGAGGTCGTCGTAGCCGACGATCGACAGGTCGTGCGGCACGGACAGCCCGAGCTCCCGCGCCGCCCGCATCACGCCCAGCGCCTGGAAGTCCGAGCCCGCGAAGATCGCGGTCGGCGGGTCGGGCCTGCTGAGCAGCTCCATGCCGTGCCCGTACCCGCCCTGGACGTAGAAGTCGCCGTACCGCACGAAATCCTGGTCCACGACGACGTTCGCGTCCTCCAGCGCGCTGCGGTACCCGTCGACCCGAGCCCGGCTGCACAGCATGGTCGTCGGTCCCGAGATGACCGCGATCCGGCGGTGGCCGAGCCCGAGCAGGTGCCGGGTCGCGGCCAGGCCGCCGGCCCAGTTCGCCGAGCCCACCGTCGGCACACCGGGCGGCGGCTCGCCCGCGGTGTCCACGAAGACGAACGGGATGTTGCGCGTGGTGAGCTGGCGGCGCTGCTCGTCGTCCAACCCCGCCAGCACCAGGATCACGCCGAGCGGCCGGCGGGCCAGCAGGTCGTCGAACCACTCGCGGCGCGGCCGGTGCTCGCCGCCGAGCTCGGACAGCACCACCGCGGCGCGCTCGTTCGCCGCGGCCAGCTCCACGCCGCGGATGATCTCGGTCGACCACGCCGAGTGCATCTCGTGGAACACCAGGTCGATGAGCGCCGGCCGGGACGACTGGCGCGCTCGTCGTCGCCGGTACCGGTGCTGTTCGATGATGCTCTCCACGCGGGCGCGCGTGTCCGGCGCGACGTCGGGCCGTCCGTTGAGGACCTTCGAGACGGTCGGGATGGACACCCCCGCCTCGGCCGCGATGGACGAGATCGACGCCGCGCCCTTCACCGTCTTCTCCGGCACGGTGCCGGCGGCGTCCCGCTCGGTCGACGAACTCATGCTGCCCCCCTGTCCGCGTCGCGGTCCGCGCACCGCACCGGATCTAAAGTTTCGACGGCCGAGCGTAAAGGTTCGACCTTCCGATCACCAGCATGACAGCTATCGGCGTACTTTCTTGGCGTGATCGGTCCAGTAAACCGGGCGGATTTCCGCCCCTGTTCATACCTGTGAACTGCGAAGACACAGGAAGGACACGGACTGTTGACGTCTTGCGGAGATCCTCCTACGGTCTCCCCACCAGATCGGCGTGTCGGAAAGTACTTCGATAGTTTCGGTCTTCACGAGGACGTGAGCGGGGGTACCTGGTCGATGATGAACAGGACGACGGAGGTCGCGACGACGCCGGCAGGCGACGCCGTCCCGGCTGCCGCCGACCGGCCGAGCGCGGCGTGGCGGGACACCTCCCGGCCCGTCGCCGAACGGGTGGACGCGCTCGTCGACGCGATGACGCTCGACGAGAAGCTGGCCCAGCTCGTCGGTGTCTGGGTCGGCGCGGACCCCTCCGGCGCCGGTGTCGCACCGCACCAGCACGACATGACCAGCGACCCGGTGGTCTGGGCGGACGTCATCGCGCACGGCCTCGGCCAGCTCACCCGCCCGTTCGGCACCCGGCCGGTCGACCCGGTGGCGGGCGCCCGCTCGCTCGCCGCGTCGCAGCGGGAGGTGGCCGGGGCCAACCGGTTCGGCATCCCGGCGCTGGTGCACGAGGAGTGCCTCACCGGCTTCGCCGCGTGGCAGGCGACCGCCTACCCCGCGCCGTTGGCCTGGGGCGCGTCGTTCGACCCCGACCTGGTGGCCGAGATGTCCGGCCTGATCGGCGCCTCGATGCGCGCGGCCGGCGTGCACCAGGGGTTGGCGCCGGTCCTGGACGTCACCCGCGACTACCGCTGGGGCCGCACCGAAGAGACCATCGGCGAGGACCCGTACCTCGTGGGCACGGTCGCCACGGCGTACGTGCGCGGCCTGGAACAGTCGGGGATCGTGGCCACGCTCAAGCACTTCGCCGGCTACTCGGCCTCCCGCGCCGGGCGCAACCTCGCGCCGGTGGCCATCGGCCCGCGCGAGTTCGCCGACGTGATCCTGCCGCCGTTCGAGATGGCCGTGCGCGACGGCGGCGTGCGGTCGGTCATGCAGTCCTACACCGAGATCGACGGCCTGCCGTCCGCGGCCGACGCCGGGCTGCTCACCACGCTGCTGCGCGACACCTGGGGCTTCGACGGCACGGTGGTCGCCGACTACTTCGCGATCAAGTTCCTCCAGACCCTGCACGGCGTGGCGGAGGACGAGGCGCACGCCGCCGCGCTGGCCCTGACCGCCGGTGTGGACGTCGAGCTGCCGACCGTGCGCTGCTACGGCACCCCGCTGCGCGAGGCGGTCGAGCGCGGCGACGTGGACGAGGCCCTGGTGGACCGGGCGTTGCGCCGGGTGCTGCGCCAGAAGGTCGAACTAGGCCTGCTCGACCCGGACTGGTCGGCGCTGCCGGCGAACGTGGACGACCTGCGGCTGGATTCACCACAAGCGCAGGACGTCACGCTCCGCCTCGCCCGGGAATCCGTGGTGCTGCTGGCCAACGACGGCGTCCTGCCGCTGCGGCCGGACGTCCGGCTCGCGGTGGTCGGCCCGCTCGCCGCCGACCCGATGGCCATGCTCGGCTGCTACTCGTTCCCCGCGCACATCGGCGTGCACCACCCGGACGCCGGGCTGGGCCTGGAGATCCCGACCGTGCTCTCCGCGCTGCGCGACGCGGTGGGCGGCGACATCGCCCACGCGAAGGGCTGCGAGGTCTCCGCCGAGCCCGACCCCGACGACATCGCCGCCGCGGTGGCGGCGGCGCGGGACGCGGACGTGTGCGTCGTCGCCGTCGGCGACCGGGCGGGCCTGTTCGGGCGCGGCACGTCGGGCGAGGGGTGCGACGCGACCGACCTGCGGCTGCCCGGCGCGCAGACCGACCTGGTCCGCGCCGTCCTCGCCACCGGCACGCCGGTCGTGCTGCTGCTGATCACCGGACGGCCCTACGCGATCGGAGACCTGGCCGACGGCGCGGCGGCGGTCGTGCAGGCCTTCTTCCCCGGGCAGCTCGGCGGGCGGGCCCTGGCGGACGTCCTGACCGGCGTGGTCGCGCCGTCCGGCCGGCTGCCCGTCGGCATCCCGAACGACCCGTCCGGCCAGCCCGGCACCTACCTGTCCGCGCCGCTCGGCCGGCGCACCGAGGTGTCCAACGTCGACCCGACGCACGCCTTCCCGTTCGGCCACGGCCTCGGCTACGACACGTTCGCCTGGTCGCCCGTGCGCCTGGTGTCCGGCGACGGGCGGTGGACCACCGACGGCGAGGTCGAGGTCGAGCTGGACGTGCGCAACCCCGGCACGCGCTCCGGCGCGGACGTGGTGCAGCTGTACCTGCACGACCCCGTCGCGCAGGTGACCCGCCCGGTCGTGCGGCTCATCGGCTACGCGCGGGTGGAGCTGGACGGTGGCGCGTCGGCACGCGTCACGTTCCGCGTGCCGGCCGACGTCACGTCGTTCACCGGCCGGGACGGCAAGCGCGTGGTGGAACCGGGCGCGGTGCAGCTGCGCGTGTCCCGGTCGAGCGCGGACGTGCACGAAGCGGTGGACCTGAGGCTCGTCGGCCCGCTGCGCGAAGTCGACCACACGCGGCGCCGGCTCACCGCCGTGTCGGTCACCCACGAGGAGGTGGACCGAGCATGACCACCCAGGTCAGCGAACCGGCGGCCGAGGCGACGCCGGACCGGACCCGGAAACCGCCCCGGACACCCAAGACGCCCCGGTACAAGACCACCTGGCGCAAGGCCTGGAAGCGGGACTGGCAGCTCTACACGCTCGTCATCGTCCCGCTGCTGTTCTTCCTGATCTTCCGCTACGCGCCGATGCTCGGCAACGTGATCGCGTTCCGCAAGTTCGTGCCCGGCGGGAGCATCTACGGCGAGACGTGGGTCGGCCTGCGCTACGTCAAGATGTTCATCAACGACCCGAACTTCTGGGAAGTCTTCGGCAACACGATGGTGCTCGGCGCGCTGTCGCTGTTCTTCGCCTTCCCGCTGCCGATCGTGCTGGCGCTGCTGCTCAACGAGGTCCGCTCGCGGTACTTCAAGCGGTTCGTGCAGACGGTGTCCTACCTGCCGCACTTCCTGTCGATCGTGATCGTGGCCGGCATGGTCATGCAGCTGGTGTCGTTGGAGGGCACGGTCAACCAGGTCGTCCGCGCGTTCGGCGGCGAGGCGGTGTCCTACATCCAGGACCCGAGCTGGTTCCGCACGATCTACGTCTCCTCTGAGGTCTGGCAGACCGTCGGCTGGGGCACGATCCTCTACCTGGCCGCGCTGACCACGATCGACTCGCAGCTCTACGAGGCGGCCCGGATCGACGGCGCGAACCGCTGGCAGCAGACGTGGCACGTGACGCTGCCCGGCATCCGCCCGACGATGATCACGCTGCTGATCCTCAACATCGGCACGTTCATGGCGGTCGGGTTCGAGAAGGTCCTGCTGCTGTACAACCCGCTGACCTATCCCACCGCGGACGTCGTGTCGACCTACCTCTACCGCGTCGGCCTGGTGTCCAACAACTTCAGCTACGCCGCCGCGATCGGCCTCTTCGAGTCGATCATCGGCCTGACGCTGATCCTGTCCGCCAACGCGATCTCGCGCCGAGCAGTGGGGACGAGCCTGTGGTGACCACCGACCCGACGCGCCTCGCGGACCGACTGGAGAAGCCCTCCGGGCCCCGCCGCACCTCGCTGGACGACTCGCGCGGCTACCGCATCTTCCGCGTCGTCAACGTCGTGCTGCTGCTCGGCGTGGTCGCGGTGACGCTGTACCCGTTCGTCAACATCGTGGCGCAGTCGTTCAGCAGCGAGGTCTACATCCGCACCGGCCAGGTCAACCTGGTGCCGCGCGGTTTCAACCTCGACACCTACAAGCTCGTCGCGTCCGACCCGGCGTTCTGGAACAGCTACCTGAACACCGTCGTCTACACCGTGACGGCCACCGCGATCTCGATCGTGCTCACCACGATCTACGCGTACGTGCTGTCGAAGCACCGGCTCAAGGGCCGGGGCCTGCTGGTCGGCATCGCGGTGTTCACCATGTTCTTCAACGGCGGCCTGATCCCGAACTACGTGCTCGTCAACGGGCTCGGGATGACCAACACGATCTGGGCGATCGTGCTGCCCAACGCGATCAGCGTGTTCAACCTGCTGGTGATGAAGGCGTTCTTCGAGAGCCTGCCGGCGGAGCTGGAGGAGGCCGCCGCGATCGACGGCCTGAACACCTACGGCATCCTGCTGCGGATCGTGCTGCCGCTGTCGAAGGCCGTGCTCGCCACGATGATCCTGTTCTACGCGGTGGCGAACTGGAACTCGTGGTTCCAGGCCTTCCTCTACCTCGACCGCTCGGAGCTGTTCCCGGTCACCGTGTACCTGCGGAACATGATCGCCGGCGCCACCTCGGCGACGTCGGTCGGCGCGGTCGAGACCAACGCGGTCGCCATCTCCGCGAACATCAAGGCGGTGACGATGGTGCTGACCGTGCTGCCCATCGTCGCCGTGTACCCGTTCATCCAGCGCTATTTCGTGTCGGGCGTGATGCTCGGCGCGGTCAAGCAGTAGCGCATCCGCTCCAGTTGACGACGGCGTCAATCACCTGAGGAGACAGCACGATGCGAACCAAATGGAAGCGAACGCTTCTGACTGCCGTCGCCGGCAGCCTCGTGGTCAGCCTGGCCGCGTGCAGCGAGGAGGGCGCGGACGCGGGCGGCGGCGTCAACCTCGACGGCAAGAAGACCGCGTCGATGGCCGACTACAAGGCGGGCGCGCAGTTCAAGGCCACCGAGCCCGTCGACGTGAGCCTGCTCTACCTCGACCAGTCGCACTACCCGATCAAGGACGACTGGCTGCTGTGGAAGGAGATCACCCAGCGGACCAACGTCACGATCAAGCCGACGGTCGTGCCCTACAGCGACTACGACCAGAAGCGCGGTCTGCTGATCAGCTCGGGTGACGCCCCGACGATCATCTCCAAGACCTACCCGGGTCAGGAGGAGCAGTTCGTCTCCTCCGGCGCGATCCTCCCCGTGAGCGACTACATCGACCTGATGCCGCACTTCAAGGACAAGGTCGAGAAGTGGAAGCTCCAGCCGGAGCTGAACACGCTGCGCCAGGAGGACGGCAAGTTCTACGTGCTGCCCGGCATGCACGAGAAGGTGTGGCAGGACTACACGCTGGCGTTCCGCACCGACGAGCTCAAGCGCCTGAACCTGCAGGCCCCGAAGGACTGGGACGAGGTCTACACCGTCCTCAAGGCGATCAAGGCCGCGAACCCGGACAGCTACCCGCTGTCGGACCGCTTCGAGGGCAAGTCGATCCTCAACTACGCGGGCCAGACCTTCGGCACGCAGGCCGGGTGGGGCTACGTCAGGAACACGATCTGGAACGAGTCCGCGCAGAAGTACGAGGTCACCGGCGCGACCCCGGAGTACAAGCAGCTGATCGAGTACTTCCACAAGCTCGTCGCCGAGGGTCTGATGGACCCGGAGAGCTTCACGCAGAAGGACGACGCGGCGATCCAGAAGTTCGCCAGCGGCAAGTCGTTCGCGATCAGCAGCAACGCGCAGAACATCGTCAACGACTACCGGCCGAACGTCTCCAAGATCCCCGGCGCGACCGTGGCGAAGATCCCGCTGCCCGCCGGGCCCAAGGGCAACGTCATCCGCGGCTCGCGCCTGGAGAGCGGCCTGATGCTGTCGGCGAAGGCGGTCGAGAGCGACAAGTTCGTGGCGACGATGCAGTTCATCGACTGGCTCTGGTACTCCGACGAGGCGCAGGAGTTCACCAAGTGGGGCGTCAAGGGCACGACCTACGACAAGGACGCCTCGGGTAAGCGGACGCTCAAGCCCGAGGTGGCATTCGGCGGAATGAACGTCGGCGCGCCGAAGAACCTCCAGCGCGACTTCGGCTTCCAGGGCGGTGTCTTCTACTACGGCGGCGCCACCGAGCTGCTGCAGTCGATGTTCACCGAGGAGGAGGTCGCCTTCCAGAAGACGATGGTCGACAAGAAGGTCGAGCCGCTGGCCCCGCCCGCGCCGCTGAACGAGGAAGAGCGCGAGCGCGCCGCGCTGCTGGAGAGCCCGCTCAAGGACTTCGTCACCCAGTCGACCTTGCAGTTCATCCTCGGCCAGCGCGACCTCTCCACGTGGGACGCCTACGTGAAGGAGTTGGAGGCCAAGGGCTCGAACGACCTCGTCGAGCTGGTCAACGGCGCCTACAAGCGCTACAAGGAGAAGAACGGCTGAGTGCCCGCGGGCCGGTCACGGCACGATGCCGTGACCGGCCCTCATCCGTGTTCGACTGCCGCCGCACGACGGGCGGCGGGCCGTTCGGTCCTGGAGGGGTTGTGAACCGCGTTACCGTCCCCGGCGAGCCGATCGGCCGCCTGTCCGAGTCGTGGCGCCACTGCGTCGGCACCGGCCGGCTCAACCTCGCGCTGCGCGCCGACTACCAGGAGTCCCTGGCCCGGGTGCAGCGCGACATCGGTTTCCGCTACATCCGCGGCCACGGGCTGCTGTCCGACGACATGGGCGTGCACCGCCGGTCCGGCGACGGGGTGACCCGGTACTCGTTCACGTACGTGGACCAGGTGTTCGACCGGTTCCTGGAGCTGGGCATCCGGCCGTTCGTCGAGCTGGGGTTCATGCCGACCGCGCTCGCCTCCGGCGACGACACGGTGTTCTGGTGGAAGGGCAACATCACCCCGCCGAACGACTGGGACGAGTGGGCCGCCCTGGTCCGCGCCGTCGTCCGGCACCTGATCGACCGCTACGGCCTGGCCGAGGTGCGCACCTGGCCGATCGAGGTGTGGAACGAGCCCAACCTGGTCAACTTCTGGAAGGACGCCGACCAGGTCGCCTACTTCCGCCTCTACGAGCTCACCGCCCGGACCGTCAAGGACGTCGACGCCGGGCTCCAGGTGGGCGGTCCGGCGATCTCGCCCGGCTCGGACGAGTGGTGGGAGCCGTTCGCCGAGTTCGTCACCCGCCGCGACGTGCCGATCGACTTCGTCAGCAGGCACGCCTACACCTCCGGCCCGGCGCAGCACGTCCCGTTCGGCACCTACCAGACGCTCGCCGCGCCCGGCACGCTGCTGGACCAGTTCGACGCGCCGCGCAAGCACCTGGCCGGCACCGCGCTGGCCGGGCTGCCGGTGCACATCACCGAGTTCAACAGCTCCTACCGGCCGGACAACCCGATCCACGACACGGCCTACCACGCCGCGTACCTCGCCCCGGTGCTCGCCGGCGGCACGGACCTGGTGGACTCGTACTCCTACTGGACGTTCTGCGACGTCTTCGAGGAGGAGAACGTGCCGACCTCGTTGTTCCACGGCGGTTTCGGCCTGCTCACGCACCGGCAGGTGCCGAAGCCGACCTACCACCTCTACGCGTTCATGGCCCGGATGGGCTCCCGGGTGCTGGCGCGCGGCGCGGACCACCTGGTGTGCGCGACCGACGACGGCCGGATCACCGTGCTGGCCTGGCAGCCGGTCGGCGGCACCGACGGTCCGGACGCGCCCGGGCGGCACGAGGTGCGGCTGTCGGTCCCGCTGACGGGTCCGCGCGCGTTCGTCCGCCGGGAGCGGGTCAACGAGCACGACGGCAACGCGTTCGGCGCGTGGCGCGAGCTGGGGCGTCCGCGCTCACCCGACCTCCGCGCGCTCGACGTGCTGCGCGACTGCGCGCGTCCCGCCCTGGAGCACCGGTCGGCGGCGGTCGTGGACGGGCGGGTCGAGCTCGACCTCGCGCTGGCACGGCACGAGGTCACGTTCGTCGAGCTCACGCCCGTGCGCGCCGAGGAGCACGAAGGGCTGGACGACCGGCGGCTGCTCGGCGCCTCCGACGACCGGCTCGTGGCGCCGCACGAGGGGGCGTGACCGTGGCGGCCGAACGACGGGGTGATCCCGCCGCCGAGATCGGGGCGGGCATCCTGTCGCGCATCGCGTCCGTCGTGTACTGGTTCGTCGTCATCGAGGCCATGCTGGCGCTGACGACGGCGCCGGGTTTCCTCGTGCTGCTGTTCCTGGACCGCGGCGCGGGCAACGCGCCCCTGATCGGGCTGTGCTTCGCCCCCGTGGCCCCGGCGCTGTCGGCCGCCGTCTACGCCTGGCGGGTGTTCCTCGACGACCGCGACCTCTCCCCCGCCCGGCACTTCCGCCGCGGCTACCGGCTCAACTGGCTCGACGTGCTGCGCTGGTGGCTGCCCGCGCTGGCGGTGCTCACCGTGATCGGCTTCAGCCTGGCGAACCTGGAGCTGGCCGGCGTGCCGCCCGGGTACGGCCTGGTGCTGATCGTGGTCGCGGTGGCGCTGCTGGTCTGGTCGACCCAGGCGCTGGTGCTGTCGTCCACGCTGTCGCTGCGCACCCGCGACACCGCGCGCCTGGCGTCCTACTACCTGGCCGCACGGCCCGCGAGCGCGCTCGGCGCGTTGTCGCTGCTCGTCGCGGCCGGCGGGCTCGTCGTGCTCACCTCCGACTGGGTGCTCGCGCTGCTCGCCTCCCCGTTCACCCTGCTCCTGCTGCGCAACGCCGAGCCGGTGCTGCGCGACGCCACCGAGAGGTTCACCGCGTGACCCCGCAGATCGTGCCCCGGAGGATCGGTTACGGCGGCGACTACAACCCCGAGCAGTGGCCCCGCGAGGTCTGGGACGACGACTACGCCGCGTTCAAGCTCGCCGGCATCAACACGGTCACGGTCGGCGTGTTCGCGTGGGCACACCTCGAGCCCACCGAGTTCGCCTACGACTTCTCGACGTTGGACGCGATCGTGGAGCGCGCGACGGCCGAGGGCATGCGGATCGTGCTGGCCACTCCCAGCGGCGCGATGCCGCCGTGGCTGGCGCGGAAGTACCCGGAGGCGTGCCGGGTCGACTTCGAGGGACGGCAGCACGTCTACGGGCAGCGGCACAACGCCTGCCCGTCGTCGTCCGACTTCCGCCGGGCCGCCGTGGCGCTGGCCAAGCGGCTGGCCCGGCGGTACGGCGACAACCCGGCGATCGTGGCCTGGCACATCGGCAACGAGTACGGCGGCGCGTGCTGGTGCGGCAACTGCGGTGACGCGTTCCGCCGGTGGCTGCGCCGCCGCTACGGCAGCTTGGACCGGCTCAACGCCGCGTGGAACACCACGTTCTGGTCGCACACGTTCACCAAGTGGGCGCAGATCGAGCCGCCGAACGCGCTGTCGGAGCACTGGCGCGGGCCCGACCACACCGCGTTCCAGGGCATCACGCTCGACTACAAGCGGTTCATGTCCGACGCGCTGCTGGACGGGTTCCTGGCGGAGAAGGCGGCCATCCGGAAGTACTCGCCGGACACGCCCGTGACCACGAACATGATGGGCCTGTACCAGCCGATCGACTACCACCGGTGGGCGCCGCACCTGGACTTCGCGTCGTGGGACAACTACCCGCCGGAGGACCGGTCGCCCACCCGTACCGCCGCGCGGATGGCGTTGGCGCACCGGTTGATGCGCGGGCTGCGCGACGGCGAGCCGTTCTGGGTCATGGAGCAGACCCCGTCGGTGACCGCTTCGCGCGACGTGAACCCGGTCAAGCGGCCCGGTGTGCTGCGGCTGTGGTCGTGGCAGTCGGTCGCCAACGGCGCGGACGCGGTGCTGTACTTCCAGCTGCGGCAGTCGCGGGGCGCGTGCGAGAAGTACCACGGCGCGGTGCTCGACCACGCGGGCCGCACGGACACGCGGGTGTTCCGGGAGGTGGCCGAGCTGGGCGACGAGTTCGCCCGCGTCGGCGACGCCCTGCTGGGTGGCCGCACGCCCGCGCGCGCCGCGCTGCTCGTCGACTGGGACAGCTGGTGGGCGGTCGAGATGTCCGACGGCCCCAACCGCAACGTGCGCTACCTGGACGTGCTGACCGCCTACCACCGGGCGTTGTGGCAGGCGAA
This sequence comes from Saccharothrix luteola, assembly GCF_020859565.1. Lineage (GTDB taxonomy): Bacteria > Actinomycetota > Actinomycetes > Mycobacteriales > Pseudonocardiaceae > Actinosynnema > Actinosynnema luteola. The sequence continues at coordinate 246,246 of NZ_JAJHUO010000011.1, forward strand.
CGTCCCGCTGGACGTGGTGCCGGTGACGGCCGACCTCTCCGGCTACGACGTGGTCGTCGCGCCGTTGCTGCACATGGTGAAGGGCGATCTCGCAGAGCGGGTGACGGCGCTGGTCGAGCGCGGCGGCACGTTCGTGACCACCGCGCTGTCGGGTCGGGTCGACGAGGACGACAACGCGTTCCTGGCCGACGTGCCGGGGCCGTTCGCGTCGCTGCTCGGGTTGCGGGTCGAGGAGACCGACGCCCAGCAGCCCGACGTGGTGAACCCGGTGACGCTGTTCGGCGTCGAGCACGAAGCCCGGCACGTGTTCGAGGTGGTCGTGCCCGACGACGCGGAGGTGCTCGGCACCTACGGCTCGGACTTCTACGCCGATACGCCCGCCGTGACCCGCGCGGCACGGGGGCGCGGCCACGCCTGGTACGTGGCGACGTTGCTGGACGACGCCGGTGTGGCCGCCGTCGTGCGCACGGCGTTGGCGGAGCACGGGTTGATCGGGCCGCTCGGCGACGTGCCGGACGTCGAGGTCACCGAGCGCGTCGTGCCGGACGGCACGCGGTACCTGTTCGTGCTCAACCACGGGGCTGCCCGTCGGGTGGAGTGCCCGGTCGGCGGGACGAACCTGCTCGACGGGCGGGTGCTGCGGGCCGGTGAGCCGCTGGACCTGGCCGCGACGGCGGTGCTGGTGATCCGCCAGTAGGGCGGTCACGCCGTACCTGTGGTTCGACACGAGCTCCGTGGTCGGCACGACACCACGCCGCCGTCGCAGGACGGCACCTGAAGAGCGGTGTCGGGCGCCCTCCCGCGCCGTTACCGTTCGGCACCGGGAGGTGGGCCCCATGGTCCGAACGTTGCTCGTCGCCGCCGTCACCGCCGCGCTGCTGGTGCCCGGCGCACAGGTGGACGCGGCACCCGCCGGCGCGGACCTCTCGGTCGACCTGACCGCCGTCGCGGCGGTGGTCATGCCGGTGGTGGACTACCACGTGTCCGTGACCAACAACGGACCCGAGCCGCTCACCTCCGCCACGGTCGTCGTCGCACTGGACCCCAGGAGCTGGATCACCACGACGCCCTGCGCCTTCGCCGACGCGACGCTCACGTGCTCGTTCGGCTCGCTGGCCCCGGGCGCGACCACGACCCTGGTCAACCGGGTCTACTTCGCCGTCTTCAACACCGAGGCGACCGTCGACGCCACCGCGACCAGGACCGCGAGCACGCCCGCGGACCCCAACGCCGGCAACGACGCCGACACCGCACGCTGCCGCCACGAGATGGAGCAGATCGGCTTTCCGCCGTGGCCGTACTACATGCGCTGTTGAGCGCCTGCCCGGAGCCGTGTCCGACGGTGGGAAGCCGTCCCGGCGACGACCGGTGTGAGCACCGCGCGATGCGACCTTCGAGCTAGTGGATCGTGCGGCCGTGCGCGTCGGGCACGCCGGACTTGCGCCGGAAGTACGTGTTCACCTGGTCGCGCCACTCGGTCGCGCACCGCAGCTGCTCGGCGAGCAGGTCGGTCACGCGCTCGAAGACGTCGGCGGGGACGCGCCCCTCCAGCGACGCCCACGTCTCCGCCATCCGCCGCACCTCCTCGTGACCGGCGAAGTGCGTGTCGTAGATGTGCTGGATCACGGTCGTCCCCGAGTGCAGGACGTGGTCGTAGGGCACGTGGTGGAAGAACAGCAGCAGCTCGTCCGGGCACGTCCCGACCGACTCGTACCGGTCGCGCCACGGCGGCGGGTACTGGCCGGCGAAGCCCGTGCCCGTGGCGCACGTGCGGTCCACGCCGACGCCGTCCCGGTCGGCGAAGTGGTAGGTGCCCCAGGAGGAGTACTCGTAGCCGTCCACGTCGGGCCCGTAGTGCAGGCCCGGCTGCACCATGAAGCCGACGCCCAACGGCGCCGTGTACCGCTCATAGGTCAGCCACGAGCCGTCCATCACCTCGTGCAACGCCTCGCGCACGGCCGGGGCGTCGGGGAAGGTGAGGCCGATCCACTCGTCCAGCACCGCCTCCGGCGCGAGCCGCTCGTCCCACGCGAGCCGGCCGAAGCCGAACAGGTTGGCCTGCGCCAACGGGTGCCCGGTCCAGAACGGGTCCTCGCCCACGTTCGACACCGCGACCACGCCACCGGCGGGAGCGGCGGCCCGGCCCGCGGCGACGTCCGCGACCGTCGACCCGCCCTCGCCCCAAGGCTCGAAGCCGAGCATCTCGCGCCACTGCGGCACGAGGTGGCACACGTGCTTCTGGTGCCCGGTGTACTCCTGGGTCACCTGGAACTCGACCGCGAGCCGGGTGCGCGGCATGGCCGCGATCACCGGGGACAGCGGCTCGCGCACCTGGAAGTCCATCGGACCGGCCTTCACCTGCACCACGACGTTCGCGTCGAACGCGCCGTCCAGCGGGGCGAAGTTGTCGTAGGCGGCCCGGGCGCGGTCGGTCGTCCGGTCGCGCCAGTCCTGGCGGTGGTTGTAGACGAACGCGCGCCAGAACACCGTGCCGCCGAACGGCGCGAGGGCCCGGGCCAGCGCGTTCGCGCCGTCGGCGTGGTCGCGGCCGTAGGCGAACGGGCCGGGCTGGCCCTCGGAGTCGGCCTTGACCACGTACCCGCCGAAGTCGGGGATCGCCGCGTACACCTCGGCGGTCCTGCGCGCCCACCAGTCGCGCACGGCCGGGTCGAGCGGATCGGCGGTCGGCAGGCCGCCGAGGGTGATCGGCGCGGCGAAGCTCACCGACAGGTGCACCTTGATCCCGTGCGGGCGGAACACCTCCGCCAGCCGCACGACGTCCGGCAGCAGGTCGGTGAGCAGGCGGGCCTCGGTGCGGCCCACGTTGACGTTGTTGAGGCAGACCCGGTTGACGCCGATCGAGCCGAGCAGCCGCGCGTAGGCGCGCACCCGGGAGAGGTCGGCGCGGACCGCGCCGTCGTCGTAGAAGATCGAGCCGCCCGAGTACCCGCGCTCGACCTGGCCCATCACCGGGTGCGCGTCGACGTTGTCCCAGTGGTCGAGCATGCGGACCGGCTGGCGCGGCGCGTGCCGCTCCGGCCGCGCCTCGCCCGTGAACGCCGCTTCACCCTGCCGCACCACGTGGTGCAAGCCGTAGAGCAGGCCGACGCCGTCGATCGCGCGGACCACCGTGGTGGTGCCGGCCCTGCCGACGACGAACGCCTCGGGATCGGTCTCGCCGTCGTCCGGCGCGCACACCAGTTCCAGGTCCGCGGGACCGTCGTCGACCAGCGCGCCGCCGTGCTCGGCCGCCGCCACCTCGACCTCGGCGCGGACCGTGGCGACGACCGGGCCGTCCCCGATGACGCGGACCCGCCGTGAGCCGATCGGCCGGAACGCGGAGGCCGGTAGCCACGCTGGGTGCACGTCGATCATGGGGAAGTTCCTCCCGGACGGGGATGGGGTGACATCGCCAAACTATGTCGCCTTTGCTTCCCCGGCAAGGAAAACCAGCCGTCCACTGTCGACTTTCACGAGTGTGAACGAGCGCGAAACTTTTGCGCGGCAACGGTTCCCGCTCGGCCGTCTCAACTGGACCGGCGGACCCCTGGGCGCGACTCGAACAGCTCAAGCGGCACGGCGTCCGCGAGGGCCTGGTAGCCGGCCGGTGTCATGTGCAGGTGGTCGCCGTCGTCGTAGGCCGCGAGCAGCCGTCGGTGGTCGTGCGGGTCGCGTGCCGCCGCGTCGAAGTCGAGCACGGCGTCGAACGCGCCCTTGGTGCGGATCCACTCGTTGACCGCCTGACGTGCCGCCTCGCGGTGGCCGTCCGGGTCGTCGTACGCCTCGTTGCCGCCCAGCGGCGCCAGCGTCGCCCCGCACACCGTGATGCCGTGCGCGTGAGCGCGCACCACGATCTGCTCGTAGGCCGCGCAGAGGTCGTCCGCGACCTGCTTCTGCGCGACGGCGGTGGCGTCGGCCGTGCAGATGTCGTTGATGCCCTCGAACACCACCAGCCACACCACGCCGGTCTGCGCCAGCACGTCGCGGTCCAGCCGGGCCAGCGCGCTCGGGCCGATCCCCTCGCTGAGCACCCGGTTCCCGCCGGTGCCCTGGTTGAGCACGGCGACGTCCGCCGTCGCGGGCCGTGCCCGGAGCCGGGCCGACAGGCGGTCGGGCCAGCGGTCGTTGCCGTTGGTGGTGGAGCCCCGGCCGTCGGTCAGGGAGTCGCCCAGCGTGACCACGGCCGAGGCGGCGCGCTCCGACCAGACCTCGATGCCGCTGAGGAAGTACCAGTGGTCGGTGGTCGTCGCGCCCGGCAGGTCGTCGGCCTCGACGTGGTCGCCCGCGAGGAGGTGGGAGGTCGTGCGGGAGCCGGGGTGCGAGGTGACCAGGTCGGACGCCTGCCCGTCGGCCAGGAACACCGTCACCGTCAGGTTCGCCTCCGGCCCGACCGGGAAGTCCAGCGGGTCCGACACGACCTGCGCGCCGACCGGCACGACGACGCCCGGCCGACCGTGGAACGCGACCGGGCGGACCGAGCCCGGCTCGACCGCGCCGACGCCGGCCCGGCCGCCGAGGGGACGGGCCACGGTCACCGCCGTGATCGGCAGCGCCGCGCCGCCGAACGCGTTCGAGAACCGCAGTCGCAGCCGGTCGCCGCCGATCGTGACGCGCGCGGTCTGCCTCAGCGTGGCGTCGGCGAGCACCAGCCCGTCCCCGGTGAACGGCTCGGGCGGCAGGTTGTCCGGTTCGGTCCGCTGAGGCGCCGACACCCAGGTGTGCACCCAACGACCGGACGGACGGGGATCGTCGGGCGACACGCTGTGACTCATGCTTCCGATTGTGGTGCAGCGGGCGCGCCGCGGTCAGCCCGGGGTCTCAACTGGGGACGCGCCCGAGGCGTGCCGAAGGCAACCGGCACGCGGCCGTAGCGAAACCCCCGGTCGCCGACGATCTCCCGGGCGGTAGGTCAGCACAACGCCCGAAGGAGGGCACATGCCCCGCTTGTCCCGGTTATGGGTGGCGATCGCCGCCGCGACCCTGGTCCTGTCCGGCACGGCTCACGCGCAGGACGACCGCAGGGTGGTCATCGGCACCCCGACCACCGGCGCCGCGGCCGAGGTCGGCGTCCCGATCCTGGTCACCGGCCTCTCGATCGCCCCGACGACGGTCGCGATCACCGCCACCGAGCTGACGTTCGACGGCGGGGCCACCTGGGTGACCGCCGAAGTCCTGCGCGATCACGACCCGTCCCGGGTCGACTGGCGGTACGTCCACACGCCCACCGCGGCCGGTGACGTCGCGGTCGCCGGTCGCGTCGTCACCGCCTCCGGCGCCGGCCCGACCGGCGCGCCCGTCGTCGTCCACGTCGGCGGGGCGGCCGTGACGCAGCCGGTGAACTGCGCGACCCGGTGCGAGCTCGGCACCTACTACAAGGACGTGGTCGACGATCCCGACCGCGAGCCGGTCGAGGTCGGCATGCGGTTCCAGGTCGACCGGCCCGGGCAGCTGCTGGGCGCGTCCCTCGGACGGGGCGCCTACCGGGGGCCGATCAGCCTGCGGCTGTGGTCGAAGTCGGGCGTGCTGCTCGCCGAGCAGCCCTGGGACCACCCCGGTCTGATGGCCGAGATCGACTTCCCGACGCCCGTCGCGGTCGAGCCCGGCCACGACTACGTGATCTCGTACTACACACCGCAAGGCGGCTACGCGACCTCGGAGGACTTCTTCATCGGCACGCTGGTGCGGGCGCCGTTCATCGCGCCGCCGGGCGCGGGCGTCTACCACTACGGCGTCGGCGGCGGGTTCCCGACCGACAGCTGGCACGACAGCACCTACTGGGTGCTGCCGGAGTTCCGCGGCTGACCGCTTGCGCCAACCAGGCGACCCGCGTGTGGACCGGGGGCCGGGCGGGAACCGTCTCGGTGACGTCCGGCCCAGGGAGGCGACATGCGCGGGCTCCTGCTCACCGCGGCGCTGGTGGTTCCCGCGCTCGTGGCCGCCGGGTGCGGCGGTCTGGGGTCGGACCGCTCCGACGCGCTGGTCACCATGGGGTTCGGCCTCCCGGACGAGCACGCGACCGCGCGCGTGGCGGTGTTCCGGGAGGCCAACCCCGGCGTCGACCTGCGGATCAGCGAGGGCGCGTTCGACGAGCAGCAGTTCCTGTCCGCCGTCGCCGCGGGCGACCCGCCCGACCTGGTCTACGCCGAGCGGCGCAAGCTCGGCGGTTACGCGGCGCGTGGCGCGGTGCAGAGCCTGGACGCGTGCGTGCGGGAGCACGGCGTCGACCTGGGCGTGTTCCGGGAGGCGGCCCTGCGCCAGGTCACCGACGAGGGGGAGGTGCACGGGCTGCCGGAGTTCTCCAGCGTCCGGCTGATGATCGTGAACAACCCGGTGGTGCGGGCCGCGGGCCTGGACCCGGCGGCGCTGTCCACGGCGGACTGGGCCGGGACGGGCGAGCTGGCCGACCGGCTGGCGCGGGTCGGCGGCGGACGCGTGGAGCGCATCGGCTTCGACCCGAAGGTGCCCGAGTTCCTGCCGCTGTGGGCCAAGGCGAACGGTGCCGAGCTGATCGGGCCCGACGCCCGGCTGGACGACCCGCGCGTGGTCGAGGCGGTCCGCCACACCACCGACCTCGTGGCCAGGCAGGGCGGCTGGGCGTCGTTCAAGGCGTTCCGCGACACGTTCGACCAGTTCGGCGCGAACAACCAGTACGTGACCGGGCAGCTCGCCGCGATGCCGATGGACTCGTGGTACATCAACACGCTCGCGACCAACTCCCCCGACGCCGACGTGACGATCGCGCCGTTCACGGACCGGAACGGGCAGGTGCTCACCGAGTCCGGCGGGCAGGCGTGGGCGATCCCCAAAGGCGCCAGGCACCCCGAGCTGGCGTGCCGCTTCCTGGTCACGATGACCGACGCGCAGACCTGGGTCACGGCCGCGATGGCTCGGCGCGACGCGCTGGCCAAGGCCGGGCGGCCCTACGGCGGCACGTTCACCGGCAACCGGGCCGCCGACGAGCGGATCTTCCGCGAGGTGTTCGCCCCCAAGGGCAACCCGATCCTGGAGCAGGGCGTGCCGGTGGCGCTGTCGTTGCAGGACAAGGCGTTCGCGCTGCCGCCGAGCCCGGCCGCGAGCGAGCTCGTGCGCGCCTGGGAGGGCGCGGTGAACCGGGTGCTGGTCGGGCAGCAGGACCCCGAGGAGGCGATGGCCCAGGCGCAGCGCGAAGCGGAACGGGCGCTCAAGCGGGTGGGCGGGAGGTAGGGCCATGACGGTGAGCGGACGCGAGTCGCGGGCGGGGTTGTTGTTCCTGCTTCCGTGGGTGATCGGGCTCCTGGCGTTCACCGCCGGGCCCATGCTGTTCAGCCTCTGGTTGTCGCTGACGCACTACGACATGCTCAAGCCGCCCGCGTTCGTGGGCCTGGAGAACTACCGCGAGGCGTTGGGCGACGAACGCGTCGGCACGGCGTTGTGGAACACGGTGTTCTTCACCGCCCTGCACGTGCCCTCGCAGATCGTGCTGGCGCTGGGCCTGGCGAGCCTGCTGCGCCGGGCCGGCCGCGGGAGCGGCTTCTTCCGCACGATCCTCTACCTGCCGGTGATGACACCGCCGGTGGCGTTGGCGGCGATGTTCCTGCTCCTGCTCAACGGGCAGCACGGCGCGGTGAACGGGTTCCTGGGCTGGTTCGGGTTCCAGGGCCCGAACTGGACCACCGACCCGGTCTGGATCAAGCCGGGGCTGGTGGTGATGAGCCTGTGGACGGTCGGCAGCACGGCGGTGCTGTACCTGGCCGCGCTGACCCGCGTGCCGGTGGAGCGGTACGAGGCGGCCCAGCTGGACGGCGCGAGCCCGTGGCGGCAGTTCTGGCACGTGACGCTGCCGGGCATCAGCGGGACCGTGTACTTCACCGTCGTGGTCAACACGATCGCGTCATTGCAGGTGTTCACCGAGGCGTACGCGATGTTCTTCGGCGCGCGGGCCAAGCAGTCCGCCGAGGGCGACGCGGCCCTGTTCTACGTGATCCACCTGTTCCAGGAGGCGTTCGGGTCGCTGCGGATGGGGTACGCGTCGGCGCTGGCGTGGGGCCTGTTCGCGGTCATCGCCGTCATCACGGCCGTGCAGGTGCGGTTGTCGCGCCGGTACGTGCACTACGAGGGTGAGCGGTCGTGAAGCGCGTCGGGGTGTGGGCGGGGCTGCTCGTCGTCACGCTGGCGTTCGGCTACCCGTTCTGGTGGCTGGTCAGCGCGTCGTTGAAGGACCGGGCGCACGTGTTCGACAACGCGCTGCTGCCCCGGCCGTTCTCGCCGGGCAACTACGTCGAGGTGTGGCAGGCCGTGCCGCTGCTGACGTGGATCGGCAACAGCGTGGCGGTGGGGTTGGCGGCAGCGGCGGCGGCCACCATCACGAGCGCGCTGGTGGCGTTCGGGTTCGCGATGTTCCGCTTCCCCGGCCGTGACCTGCTGTTCGGCGTGGTCCTCGCGACCATGATGCTGCCCGCCGCGGTGACCATGGTGCCGGTGTACCTGGAGTGGCACGCGCTGGGCCTGGCCACCACGCAGATCCCGCTGTGGGCGCAGAACCTGTTCGGCTCGGCGTTCTACATCTTCCTGCTGCGCCAGTTCTTCCTCGGCCTGCCGCGCGAGGTGTTCGACGCGGCGAAGGTCGACGGCGCGAGCGCGTGGCGGCTGTTCACCTCGATGGCGCTGCCGCTGGCGAAGCCGGGTCTGATCGTGGTGTTCGTGTTCGAGCTGAAGGCGGCGTGGACGGACCTGGTCAAGCCGTTGATCTACCTGCGCGAGCCGCAGCTCTACACGTTGCCGCGCGGGTTGAAGGCGGTGCTCGACCGGTTCGGCGAGGGCGGCGAGGAGCAGTGGGAGCTGGTGCTGGCCGCGAGCGTGGTCGCGACCGTGCCGATGGTCCTGCTGTTCCTGGTGGCGCAGCGGCACTTCGTGCGCGGCACCGTCACTCAGCACGTCGAGTGACGAACGGGTTCAGCGCGAGGCCCAGCACGTTCGCCGCGGTGGCACTGGACAGGGCGATGCCCCAGCCGACCGGGCCGAGCGGCGTGCAGCCGAAGAACTGGCTGACGCCGGGTGTCTGGATCACCGCGCCGAGGGCGGCGGCCGAGCCGAGGCTCGCGGCGAGCACCGACTTGTCCAGCCCGCCGGTCACCAGGGTCTGACCGAGCTGGGTGCCGACCAGGGCGGCCAGCGCCACGGTGCTCGCCCGGCGGGAGCGGCCGGTGAGGCGCGCGGCCGTCCACGCCGCGGTGGCGCCGACCGTGGTGGTGATCGCACGGGCGGTGATATCCCTGTTCAGCGCGCTGCCCAGCGACGACGTCGGTCCTTCGCGCAGCAGGTCGGGCACGGACTCGCGGGCGGGCCTGCTCAACGCGATGGCCAGCGCGGGCGCGAGGTCGGTCAGCAGGTTCACCAGCAGCAGCTGCCGCGCCGTCAACGGCGACCGGCCCGTCAGCGCCGAACCCAGCACGCTGAACGCGATCTCGCCCAGGTTGCCGCCGAGCAGGATCGCCAGCGCCTCGCGCACCGACGCCCACATCGCGCGGCCCTCCACCAGCGCCGCGATGATCGTCTCCAGCCGGTCGTCGGTGACCACCAGGTCCGCGGCGGCACGGGCGGCCGGCGTGCCGCGCCTGCCCAAGGCGATGCCGACGTCGGCGAGCCGGATCGCGGGCGCGTCGTTCGCGCCGTCGCCGGTCATCGCGACCACCCGGCCGAGCCGCTGGTAGGCCTCGATGATCCGCACCTTCTGCGCCGGTGTGCAGCGGGCGATCACGTCGACGGTCGGCAGCAGGGCGTCCAGCTCGTCGTCGGCCAGCTCGTCGAGCCGCGATCCGGTCACCACGGTCATGTCGTCGTCGCCGCTGACCTCGCTCGCGATGGCCTCGCCGGTGGCCGGGTGGTCGCCGGTGATCATCACGATCCGCACACCGGCCTCGCGCAGCTTCGCGGCGGCCGGCGGCGCGCCGTCGCGCACCGGGTCGGACAGCGCGACGAAACCCAGCAGGGTCAGGCCCTGGACGTCGTCGTCGGTCACCGTGTCGTGGTCGACCCCGGTGCGTTCCGCGACGGCCAGCACCCGGTGGCCGCGACCGGCGAGCCGTTCCACCCGCTCACCCAGGCGGCGCAGCTCGCGCGGGTCGGCGTCGCAGCGCGGCAGCACCGTTTCCGGCGCGCCCTTCACGCTCAGCACCAGCCGCTTCCCGACCCGGCCCACGGTCGCGTGGTAGCCGCGGGACGGCTCGAACGGCAGCGCCTCGACCAGCTGCCAGCCGCGGGCCCCGGTCGTGGGGCCGACGCGGGCCTGCCGCGCGCCGGTCAGCACCGCCCGGTCGGTCTGGTGCGCGAGGTCGTCCGGGTCGTCGGCCTCCGGCGTGGCGCGGACCGCGGCGGCCATGATCCGGCGCAGCTCGTCGTCGAGCTGGTCGAGGTCGGCGCCGCGGCGGCCGTTGTCCACGCGGCTGACGGTGAGCTTGCCCTCGGTCAGCGTGCCGGTCTTGTCGAAGCACAGCACGTCGACGCGGCCCAGGGCCTCGATGGTGCGCGGGTTGCGCACGAGCGCGCCGTGCTCGGCCAGCCGCCGCGCCGCGGCCAGCTGGGCGGCGTTGACCAGGAACGGCAGGCCTTCGGGCACCGAGGCGACGGCGAGGTTCACCGCCGCGCCCATGCTCTGCCGCAACGGCACGCCCCGCAGCAGGCCCGCGCCGGTGACGGCCGCCGCCGAGCCGAGCGCGACGGGCAGCGTCTTGCGGGTCAGCTCGGCCAGCCGCGCCTCGACGCCCGTGGTCGGCGCGTTGCGGCGGGCCGCCGCCATGCTGCGGCCGACCTCCGTGGCGTCACCGGTCGCGACGACCACGCCCAGCGCCTCGCCGGCGGCGATCGTGGTGCCCTCGTAGAGCATGGACGACCGGTCGGCCAGGTCCGCGGCCACGACCGGAGCCGGGTCCTTGGTCACCGGCAGGGACTCGCCGGTGACCGACGACTCGTCGACCTCCAGCCCGTCGCCGTCGAGCAGGCGGCAGTCGGCGGGCACCACGTCGCCGGCGGCCAGCCGGACCACGTCGCCGGGCACCAGCTCGTCCGCCGTCACCTCGCGGTCCTGGCCGTCGCGGACCACGGTGGCGCGCACCGCCGACCGGCCGAGCAGGGTGGCCAGCGCCCGGTCCGTGACGACCTGCTGCACGCTCCCGATCAGCGCCGACACGCCGACGACACCGGCCACCAGCGCCGCGTCGACCGGTGACCCCACCGCCGCCGAGACCGCCGCGCCACCGGCGAGCACCGGGGTCAGGGGGTTGGCCAGCTCGGTCAGGAACGCGCTGCCCAGGCTCGTGCCGACCGCCTGCCGCCCGGCGGACGTGCGCTGCCTGCCCTGCGCGACGCGTTCGGACAGCCCGTCACGGCCCGAGCCGAGCCGGTCCAGCACGGTCGCCGCCGGCATCAGGTGCCACGGCTGCGAGGTGGCCGGCGGTTGCGCCGCACGGCTGCCGGGCAGCCGCTTCGCCCGCCACACGCCGTCCACGAACGCGAGGGCCGACGCGCCGTCGACCGCCCGTGCCGCGTTCCGGGCGGGCGCGGGCCCACGCGTGCTCAACGCGCTGACCGCGCCGATGCCGCTCGCCGCCTGGGCCAGCATGATCGCGTCGCGGGTGACCCGGCGTGCGGCCGGCACCGCCTCCACCAGCAGCACGGCCGCGTCCAGGTCGCGGACGACGACGTGCGCGCCCCACGGTGGTGGGCCGCCGTCCCGCAGCACGCCGACGCCGCAGTCCGCCGAGCCGAGCGCGTGGCGGTGGTCGGACACGAGCAGCACGACGTGCCCATCGCCCTGGAGTTCGCGCACCGCGCCGACCAGGCCTTTCCCGGACGGGACGACGCGGTCGGCGAACCGGACCGGCGGGTGGTCGCGGTCCGTGGCGACCACCAGCAGCAGCCCGGCCTCGCGTGCCGCCGACGCGATCGCGTCCACCGCCGGCGGGGTCTCGACGTCGACCGCCAGCACGGCCTGCAACCGGCGGCCCCGGGTCAGGCCGAGCACCGCCGCGTGACCGGCCAGCCGGCGTTGTTCGCGCACGCCCTTGCGCCCCTGCGGTTCGAGGCGGTCGATCGGGCCGATCGCCCAGTCGCCGTCGCGGCGCACGGCGGTCGGGTCCTCGGGGTCGAACAGGGCGAACGCGCGCTCGACCGCCTCGGCCGGGTGGGACGGGCCGGAATTCGCCGGGCCAGAGTTCGCAGGGCCCATGTCGGCCAGTGGCACGAGGTCGCTGAGCACCGAACGGCCCGAGCCGAGCGCGGTCTCGTCGAGCACCAGCACGTCCACCGCGTCCAGCCGCCGCAGCACCGAGCGTTCCATCACCAGGGCGTTCCGGCTGGCCAGCACGCGGCCGAGCTGCGCGGCGAACGCGGACTGGCCCACCGACGGCGCCTTGGGCAGGCTCGCCACGCCCAGCGCGGTGGCCCGGCGCAACCCGGTGAACGGGATCGCGCCCACGGTCGCCGCCGCACCCGCCGCCAACGCCCGCCGCGCGTAGCGGTCGGCCGGTCCCTCGGGGAACGGGCGCGGCCGCTCGACCACGATCGGCTCGGCCTCGGCCGCGTCCGGGCCGTCGATCAGGTCGCCCTCGGCGGCGCACCACGCCTTCTCGTGCGCCTTCACCTCACGCCACTGCTGCACGCGTTGGGCGATGTCCAGCAACGTGCCTTCGCTGCGCGAGGCCAGGCCCTGCACGAGGGCCGCGACCACCGACGTGGCGGTGTCCGCGCGTTCCCGGCCCTGCAACCGCCCGGCGGCCAGTTCGCGCAGCCTGGGGTGCAGGTCGACGGCGGCGATCAGCGCGCCGAGCTCACCCGGGACGGGCGCCCACGGCGCGATCTTCGTGATGGCGGCCAACGCCAGGCCCGCGGCGTCCGCGGCGAGCGTGGGCAGCAGCCGGGTGCCCTTGAGCCCGTCCGCCGGGTGGTGCAACTCGTCCTCGACCAGCCGCTCGTCCTCGGTGGCGGGTTCGGCCTCGGCCCGGCGCACCAGCGCGACCAGGTCCTCCGTCGGCGGCGCGGGGTCGTCGACGGCGATGATCACCCGGGCGGACGGCGCGTTGACCCTGGCCCAGCGCACGTCGGGGTGGCCCTCCAGGGCGCGTTCGATCCGCCCGGCCACCTGCTTGCCGCGCGTCCCGTGCACGCCGTGCGCCTCGATGTGCAGGCGTCCCGGACACGACCAGACCTTGCGCCGGTCGCGACGCAGCACGGCGGTCTGCTCCAACGGGGCGAGGGCCAGTCCGAGCAGGCCCTTGGCGAGGCCGCCGGCGACGCGCACGGGGTCGATGCCGAGGAGTTCCACCGTGCCTGTCTTCCCGATCGAGTGGCGACCTAAGCGTCACGATCGGGCGGTAGGCCGGCGCGGTCGGCCCTAGAAGACCAGCTCGACCCAGACCGTGGTGAACGTGGCCTGCGTCAGCACGCCCCAGCGCGCGGACAGCCCGTCGACCAGGAGCAACCCCGCCCCGGTCCGCCACGGCGCGGTCCGGCCGACGGCGCGGTCGCGCACGCTGACCACCAGGGCCTCGCGCCACCGGTCCAGCACGAGTTCGAGCACGTAGGGCGGCGAACCGTGCCGCCGGGCGTTGTCGTACAGCTCGCCGACCACGAGGCCGATCAGCAGCACGTCGAACCCGGACCAGCCCGCCAGGTGCTCGCGCAGCCACCGGGCGACCTCGTCGGGCGAGGTCGTGTCCTCGTCCTGGACGACCAGGACAACCGTGTCGTGGCCGGCCGTCACGTCGTCGAGGGTGCCACCCGGACCGCCGGACCGCACCTGACGACTGCCTTGCGACTGCCTTGCGATCGCCGAGCGGTTTGCCCCGGCGGAGGTCGGGTAGGTCGACGGGGGCCGAGGGAGTCATGGACCGTTACGGGGACGAGGTCGCGGCGATGGCCGCGCCGTTGCGGGACGCGGGCGACTTCGACGTGCTGCTGGACCGCGTGGGCGGCGCACGGGTCGTGATGCTCGGCGAAGCCAGTCACGGCACCCACGAGTTCTACCGGTGGCGTGCGGCGCTGACCAGCCGGTTGATCGTCGAGAAGGGCTTCTCGTTCGTGGCCGTGGAGGGCGACTGGCCCGCGTGCGACCGGGTCGACCGGGTCGACCGGTCCGTGCGCGGCCCGCCCGACGCGCCTGAGGACCCGCGTGCCGCGCCGGCCGCGTTCGACCGGTGGCCGACGTGGATGTGGGCGAACGAGGAGGTCGTGGACTTCTGCCGGTGGCTGCGCGCCCACAACGCGGTGCTCGCCGAAGAGGAGCGGGTGGCGTTCCACGGCCTCGACGTCTACTCGCTGTGGGAGTCGCTGCGCGAGATCCTGACCCACCTGCGCGAGCACGACCCGCAGGAGGTGCCGACGGCGCCGGCCGCCTACCGGTGCTTCGAACCGCACGGCGAGGACCCCCGGGAGTACGCGATCTCGACCCGGTTCGTGCCCGCGGGCTGCGAGGACGAGGTGGTCGACCTGCTGGTGCGGCTGCGCCGGCAGGCCGCGGGCGACGGCGCGGGACGGTTCGCCGCCTGGCAGAACGCCGAGGTCGTCGCCGGCGCCGAGCGCTACTACCGGGCCATGGTCGGCGGGCAGTCGTCGTGGAACGTCCGCGACCGGCACATGGACGACACCCTCGACCGGCTGCTCGACCATGCGGGCGATGCCGGTACCGCCGGCCCGCCCGGTTCGCTGGGGGACGTGCTGCACGGGACCGCGCCTGACGAGGCCCTGTTCGTCTTCCCGCACGACGACCAACCGGACCTGCTCACCGCGACACTCCCCCACCGCGCCATCGGCGTGGTCTACCACCCGGAGCGCGAGCGGTGCGACCGCTGCACCCGCGCCGGGTCGACGTGTTCGAACCCGAGACGTATCCGAGCGGTGTCTGAACGTCACCAGGTGCCCCAGGCCTGACCTCGAAAAACGAGAGCTTGATAACATCGTGTCACGGCCACCGTGAGCCGTCCGCTCGACAAGGATGGCACCGTGACCAAGGCACAGAGAATCGCAGCGGCATGGGCGAACCTGCCCGCGCCCGAGTTGACCGACCAGGTCCGCCTCCTGGTCAAGGCCCGTGACGCCGGCGCCCGCGCCGTCTGGTCGGCCGTGCGCGAGGACAACGTGATCGCCGCGCGCGTGCGCGGCGCGTTGGCGGGGTTGAAGGCCGAGTACCGCGGTCACCGCGACGAGGCCATGTGGCTGATGTGGATCGGCCAGGTCCAGCAGCAGCTCGCCGTGCAGGCCGCCGCTCCGGTCGTGGAGACCGCGGTCGAGGACGTCACGCCCGAGCTGGAGCCGGTCGTCATGGAGGAGTGGACGCACCACCCGGAGCCGACCGCGCCCCGCCCGGCCAACGACGCGCCGCCCGTGCTGTTCCAGGAGCCGGCCTCGTCCTCGAAGTAGGCGTCAGCCCCCGGAGCGTCCCAGGATGACGACCCCCCGCCGCGTTCAGTGGGGGAAGTGACGTGGCGCACACACCGGTACGGGCCTCGCGGACGGCCGCTTCGGGCGCGAAGATGCGACTGGGGCCGGACGGGCGAGCCGGCGGAAGCGAGGGCGGGCGGTGGTCTCGACCGGCTCCCGGCGGGTGGTGAGCCAGGACCAGGTGGTGCGCGGCGCCTGCCGGTTCTTCCGGCGGCACGGCCGGGTCGACATGGACGCGCTGGCGACGAGCCTCGCCATCAGCCGGGCCACGCTCTACCGGGTCGTGCGCAGCCGCGACGGGCTGCTGGCCGACGTACTGTGGGTGCTGGCCGACCGACTGCTGGCCCGGGCCCGGCAGGAGCGCACGAACGGCGGCGTGGAGGGCGTCCTGGAGGTCACGCGGCGCTTCGTCACCGAACTGCGGGCGGACGAGCCGTTCCGGGCGTTCCTGCGCGGTGAGCCGGAGACGGCGGCACGGGTGCTGTTCAACGCGTCCGGCGGCGTGCACCGGCGGGCGGTGTCGGCGCAGAAGGAGATCCTGCTCGAAGTCGACGACGGGCCGTGGTCGACGGCCGCCCTGGACCAGGTGGCGTTCCTCTACGTGCGCATCGTGGAGTCCACGCTCTACGCCGAACTGCTCACCGGCGCGCCGCTGGACCCCGACCTGGCCGAAACGGCGGCCCGCACGATCCTGCTGCGACACCGCTGATCCGACGACTTCCCGCTGCTGCGACAGCGGTCTCACGATGGTCCCGCGTCCTGGTGCGCGCCGTGCGCGGCCGGCTACGGTCGGCGATGATCCCATCCCCCATCGCTGTGGGAGCCGGTATGTCACCTTCCCCCTGGCGCCGCCTCGGCCTGGCCGCCGCCGTGCTCGGTCTGCTCCTCCCGATGTCCGTCCCCGCCTCCGCCGCGCCCGGTCCCCTGCCGCGCGTCGTCGGCCCGCTGCCCGGGACCGTGCCGGGTGACCGGCTCGCCGAGCGGATCGAGGACACCTACCCGTTCTTCTCCACGCCCGACGACCTCGCCGCCGCCGGTTACGTCGAAGAGGAGTTCCACCTCTCCGGCACGGCCGACGGCTGGGCGGTCGACGGCACGAAGGTCGCCACCGGCGTGCCGTACACGACGCGGGTCATCGTGCGGCGGCCCGCGCACGCGTGGAAGTTCACCGGCACGACGCTGGTCGAGTGGCAGAACGTCACCGCCGGGTACGACCTGGACGCCTTGTGGAACGCCGAGTCCGTGGTCCGCGCCGGTCACGCGTGGGTCGGCGTGTCCGCCCAGCGCGTCGGCGTCGACCAGCTCAAGACCTGGAGCCCGGCCCGGTACGGCGCGCTGGACGTGACCGGCGGCGGCCGGTTCACCGCCGACGAGCTGTCCTACGACGTGTTCACCCAGGCGGGCCGCGCGATCGACTCGGGCGCGGTGATGGGCGGCCTGCGGACGAAGACGTTGCTGGCCATCGGCGCCTCGCAGTCCGCCGGCCGGATGACCGTGCTGTACGACCGGGTCCTGCCGCAGCAGCAGCCGGTGTTCGACGGCTACGGCTACATCGTCGGCCCGGCCCCGACCAGGGTCGGCGCGGAACCCGTCTTCCAGGTGCTGTCGGAGACCGACGTCCGGACCCCGCAACGCCCGGCCGATACCGACCGCTTCCGCCGCTGGGAGGTCGCCGGCGCGGCGCACTCCGGCTACGAGGGCCAGGCCTACCGCGAGCCGATCTCCGAACGCGACCTCGGCGGCGCGCCGCAGTACGACTGCGACCGGCCGGCGTTCAGCCGGATCCCGATGCACCACGTCACCGCCGCCTCCTACGACCACCTGCGCCGCTGGGTCGAGCGCGGCACGCCGCCGCCGACGGCCCGGCCGCTGGAGTTCGAGGCGGACGGCGTCACCAAGAAGCGCGACGCGCTCGGCCTCGCACTCGGCGGCATCCGGCTGTCGCAGCTGGCCGCGCCCAGGGCGGTGAACACCGGCGACAACTCCGGTGAGACGTTCTGCCGCCTGTTCGGCACGCACGTGCCGTTCGACGCGGCGACGTTGGCCCGGCTCTACCCCGAACGCGGCGACTACGTGCGGCAGGTCGTGACCGCCGACGCCGCGAACGTGCACGCCGGCTACCTCCAGCCCGCCGACGCGCGGCAGAACCTGGCGGACGCCCTGGGAGGCACGCGATGAGGATCCCGCTGGTGGCGCTGGTCGTCGCGCTGGTGTCGACCGTCGCGGCGGCGCCCGCCCAGGCCGACGCGCTCACCCCGATCGTGTTCGTCCACGGGCAGCAGGGCTCGGCGCAGCAGTGGCAGTCCAACGCCAAGCGGTTCTCCGGCAACGGCTACCCGGACGCGCTGCTGCACGCCTACGAGTACGACACGAGCATCCCGACCAACGACCATGCCATCGCCGGGTTGGAAGCCTTCATCGCGGGCGTCCGGGCCCGGACCGGCGCGGCGCGGGTGGACGTGATCGCGCACTCGCGCGGCACGACGGTCATGCACACCTACCTGTCCGTGCCCGAACGGGCCGCGGCGGTGCGGAAGTACGTCAACGTGGACGGACGGTCCAGCGCCTCGCCGCCCGGCGGCGTGCCGACGCTGGCGCTGTGGGGCAGCCTGCAGCCCAACGGGTCCATCGGCGGCGCGACGAACGTCCACCTGACCACCCTGGGCCACACCGAGACCACCACCTCGGCCGACGGTTTCGCCCACATGCACCGGTTCCTGCGCGGCAGGCCCGCGTTCACCACCCGCGTGGTGCCCGAACTGCCCGCGCTGGTCCGGATCGCGGGCCGGGCGACGTACTACCCGCAGAACGCGGGCGTCGAGGGCGTGGTGCAGGTGTGGGAAGTCGACAGCGCCACCGGCGCGCGGCTCGGCCTGCCCCGGCACACCGTCCGGACCGGAGCGGACGGCTCGTTCGGCCCGCTGCCCGTCAACGGCCGCAAGCACTACGAGCTGGTGGTGCTGCGCGACGGGCAGATGCCCCACCACAACTACTTCGAGCCGTTCGAGCGCAGCGACCGGTTCCTGCGGCTCCAGGTGTCGCGCCCCGGCGGCATCACCGACAACGTCGACCGGTGCCCGACGCACAGCGCACTCACCGTCATCCGCAACCGCGAGTGGTGGTCCGACCAGCCCGACAGCGACCGGCTCGAGCTCGACGGCGTCAACGTCCTCGAACCGGCCGTCTCGCCCCGGCTGCGGCAGGTCCTCGCCGCGTTCGCGTTCGACGACAACTGCGACCGGGCGTCCACGCCGGGTGTCGCGCTGCCGCCGTTCGCCACGCTGCCGTTCCTGACGGGCGTCGACGCGTACCTGCCCGCGCAGGCCGACGGCGGCGACGCGATCCGAGTCACCCAGGTTGCGCGCGGCGGCGGGACGCGCACGATCGCGGTGCCGAACCGGCCCTCGGACGCGCACGCCGTCACCGTGCAGTTCAAGGATTACCTCGACAGCGGAACCGGGGGCGCCCACCGAACGTCCCCCTGATCGGCGAAGGGGGTTCGATGGTCGGACGCAGGTCGTGGTGGTGGTCGCCGTGGTGGACCGCGGTCGCGTCCCTGGTGCCGGTGGCACTGGTGTTCTGGGCGGTCGTCCCACCCGGCGGCTCCCTCTCGACGTTGCTGTTGGCGTACCTGGCCGTGTTCGCGGTGGGCACGGCGTGGCTGACGATGGCCGGTGTCGCGGTGATCATGCTGCCCCGGCCACGACTGCGGCACGCCGTGCGGCTGTGGCCGTTCCTGCTGGCGCCCGCGGTGCTGGTCGCGGGCCACGCGGTGGCCCACACCGGCGTGGTGCCGCGCGCCGTGTTCGACGCGCACCGGTCGGGCCTCGAAGCCGTGGTCTCCGAGGCGACACCGGGCAGGCGGATCGAGGACCGCGAAGTCGGGTTGTTCACCGTGACCGTCAGCGGGGACCGGCCGGACGGGTGCACGTTGATCACCGTGGAGGGCGAGATCTCGGGATGGGCCCACTGCCCGGACCGCGTGCCGGTCAGCGCCAAGGGGGACGGGTACAAGTTCGAGCCGTTCGACGATCCCTGGTACCGGTTCAGGTTCGAGTTCTGATCGTCAGAGCCCGGACAGGGCGGGGGTCAGGCGGTGGCCGTGGCGGAATTGCCGGGTGGGCAGGTGGTGGTTCGGCGCCCCAAGGGTGCGCGCGTACTCACGCAGCAGCCCCGCGACGGTGTAGCGGTCGCCCGACAGCCGTACCGCCAGGTGCGCGTCGGTCAGGCGGCGCAACGACGCTCGCGCCGCCCCGGCCGCCAGCTCCGCCGTCACCGCCACCACGGACGCGGTGAGGCCTGTCGCCGAGCCGGCCAGCAGGCGGAACAGGCGCTGCTCGACGTCGCCGAGCGCGTCGTAGGAGTACCCGAACGAGACGTCCAGCCGGGCCCGCGGATCGTCGTGCACGCCCAGCGCGGCCAACCCGCCGTCCGCGCGCATCTCGGTGACGAGGTCCGCGATCGGCGTCCGCGCGTCCCGGTCGAGGGCGCTCGCCGCGATCCGCAACGCCAGCGGCAGGTCGTCGCACAGGTCGGCCAACGCCCGCGCGGCCGTCAGCTCCTCCGCCACCAGCCGCTCCCCCGCCGACTGCGCCAGCACCCGCACCGCGTCACCGCGGTCGAGGGCGCCGACGTCGACCACCCGCGCGCCGTCGTGCACGGTCAACCCCGCCAGCCTGTCCCGGCTCGTCACCACCGTGCACGACGCCCGCCCGCCCGGTCTCAGCAGGCGCACCTGGTCGGCCGACGCGGCGTCGTCGAGCACCAGCACGACCCGCCGGTCCGCCACCACCGAGCGGAACAGCGCGGCGGCCTGCTCGTCACCGGTCGGCACGGCGCCCGCCGGCACGCCGAGCCCCACCAGCAGGTGCGCCAGCGCCGCGCCCGCGCTCAACGGCCCACCCGGTCCGTGGCCGCGCAGGTCCACGTACAGCTGACCGTCCGGGAACCGGCTCGTGGACCGGTGGCCCCAGTGCACCGCCAAGGCGGTCTTCCCCGCACCGGGCCCACCGGTGACCACGACCAGGCCGCGCTCCGGGCCGCTGGTGGCGGCGTCCAGCTCGACCAGCTCCCGGCACCGGCCGACCAGTCCCGCGACGCCCGGCGGCAGCTGGCGCGGTGGCACCGGCAGGCACGGCCCGGTCGCCTCGGCGCCGCCCGCCTCCGGGTCGGGCATGGTGATGCGGGCCCGCGCCGCCAACCACGCGGCCACCTCCGCGTCGTCCCCGCCGCACGCCCGGACGTAGGTCGTGACCAGCTCGACCCCCGGCAGGGTGGCCCGCCGCAGCATGGTGGCCACCGTGCTCGGCGGCAACGCCTCACCGCCCCGGCGCGCCCGCCGGTCCAGCTGTCTGTAGGACAGCCCGGCGACCTCCCTGCGGCGCCTGAGCAGCAGCACGTAATCGGTGCTGCTGCGGGCACTGACCGGATCCACTGCCGTCACGATCGCTTCCCCCCGTTTCGCGCTGCCCCGCCGTGCCCCTGACGGGACCTCGACCGACGCGACACAGGAGAAGACCACGTCCAGACAAGACGCTGAACGCCCGCTGAACACCCGCGGACCAGGGCTTCAGCCCGGCCACGTCAAGGCGGCGAGCGCGGCGTGGACCATGGTCCGCACGCCGACCGGCAGGGCGCGTTCGTCCGGGTGGAAGCCCGGCTGGTGCAGGTCGCCCTGCGGGCCCTCGCCCGGCCAGGTGCCCAGCCGCGCGTAGGAGCCGGGCACGTGCTCCAGGTACCAGCCGAAGTCCTCGCCGCCGGTGGACTGGGCGGTCGACACGACGGCCTGCGGGCCGAGCGCGGTGGTGATCGCCTGCTGCACCATCGCGGTGCTCTCCGGGTCGTTGTCGACCACGGGCACGGCCCGGACGTGGTCGAGGGCGAACCGCACGCCCGTCGGCTTCAGCAACGCGCCGACGATCTCCTGCACCAACGCGGGCAACCGGTCGTTGACCGCCGGGTCGCCGGTGCGCAACGTGCCGCGCAGCACGCCTTCGCGCGGCGTGCCGTCCGACGTTTCCGGCGCGTCCATGAAGCCCCACGCCAGCACCGTCCCGGACCGGGGGTCGACGCGGCGCGCCAGCATCGCGGGCAGCCCCGTCGCCACCACGCCGAGCGCGTGCACCACGTCGCAGTCCAGTTCGTTGCGGCTGCCCGACCCGCACGCGCCCACCCGCAGTTCGAGCATGTCGCACGCGGACGTGACCGGTCCGACCCTGATCCCGACCCGGCCGACGGGCACCTTCGGGTCGCAGTGCAGGCCGAAGATCCGCTCGACGCCCTCGACGCCGCCCGCCTCGATCACGTCGCGCGCCCCGCCCGGCTCCTCCTCCGCCGGCTGGAACAGCAGCCGCACCCGGCCCGGCAACCCCGGCGCGGACGCCAGCGCCGCCGCCGCGCCGAGCAGGATCGCGGTGTGCACGTCGTGGCCGCACGCGTGCGAGACGCCCGGCACGCTCGACGCCCAGGACGCGCCGGTGGTCTCCGGCACGGCCAGCGCGTCGATGTCGGCGCGCAGGGCGACGCACCGCGGCCCCCTGCCGACCTCGCAGATCACGCCGGTCCCGACCGGCAGCACCCGCGGTTCGAGGCCGAGCGAGCGCAGGACCTCCACGATCGTCGCCGTGGTGCGGAACTCCTCGCGCCTCAGCTCGGGGTTCGCGTGCAGGGTGCGCCGCCACGACACCACCTGCGCGAGGTTCGCGTCGAGCCACTCGTCCAACCACCGCGGACCGCGGCCGGCGCCGAGGTCGGCCACCGGCGCCCGTTCCCCGGTCGTCGCGCCGAACGGGGCGAACGGGACCACGTCGGTCGGCGTCGGCCGCGGGGTGCTGGCAACAGAAGTCATGGTGGCTCGCCGTTCGTGCCAGGGCGTCAGGCCGCCTCGGGTGCGACACGTCGCTCGTGTCGGGGCACATCCTCGCCCACTCTGCGTGCAAGATCCACTGCAGCAAGTCGCAATCGCCCGTTCGGATGGCCGGTGCCGCCGCTGTCGCACAGCTCCGGACCACCGCAGCGCGCACCACTGCAGATTTGCCTGTTAGCGCTAACAGACACCACGCCGCGGGCGGAGACCAGTAATCAGGCAGCCCGACGATCGGGGGTTGAGTCGAGCAGCCAGCCGCTGTTAGCGTTAACAGAAGAGACCTGCGTCACTTGCCGCCGTTCCCTCGCAGTTCCCTTTCTCCCCGAGAGGCGTCCCATGGCACAGCCCGTAGACCGGCGAGCGTTCCTCCGCGCCACGGCGGTGGCGGCGGCGACTCCCCTGGTCGCGTCCGCCGCCACCGGACGCGCGGTGGCGGCGGCCGAGCCCGTGGCCCCGGCGTCCGACCTGCCACCACCGGCGGCGTGGCGGGTCCGGCCGTTCGCGCTGGACGAGGTGGCGCTCGGCGACGGCCTCTTCGCCGCCAAGCGTGACCTGGTGCTCGACTACGGCCGCGAGTACGACGTGGACCGGTTGTTGCAGGTCTTCCGCGCCAACGCGGGGTTGTCGACTCGGGGCGCGGTGGCGCCGGGCGGCTGGGAAGGGCTGGACGGCGAGGCGAACGGCAACCTGCGCGGCCACTACACCGGGCACTTCCTGACCATGCTGTCGCAGGCGTACGCGGGCACCGGTGACGAGGTCTACGCCGACAAGATCCGCTACGCCGTCGGCGCCCTGGTCGAGGTGCGCGAGGCGTTGCGGCACGACCCGGTGCTGCGCAGCGTGCCCGGCAAGTTCGGCACGGCCGTGGAGAACTCGCGCGGCAGTCACCAGGTCTTCGACCTGCCGCCGACGGTGCTGGCGGGCTCGCCGGCCATCACGATCTCCGCCTGGGTCAAGCCGGAGCACGACGCGATGTGGGCGCGGGTGTTCGACTTCGGCAACGACGTCTCCCGCTACATGTTCCTGACACCGCGCTGCCACCTGAACGTGCCGCGCTTCGCCATCACGCCCGACGGTCCCGGCGTCGAGCAGGTGATCGACGGCGTCGCGCCGCTGCCCGTCGGCCGGTGGAGCCACCTCGCGGTCACCATCGAGGGCACCACGGGCTCCCTCTACGTCGACGGCACGCGAGTCGGCGTGAACCCGGACATGACGCACAACCCGGCCACGCTCGGCGCGCTGCGCAACCACTGGCTCGGCAACTCCCAGTTCCCCGCCGACCCCCCGTTCGCGGGCGCGTTCGACCAGGTGGACCTCTGGTCCCGGGCGCTGGGCGCCGACGAGATCGCCGCGCTCCAGCACACCCCCGCGCGGGGCGACCTGGCGTCCTACTCGTTCGACGAGACGAGCGGCTCGACCATCGCCGACGCCTCCGGGCGCGGGCAGCACGGCGCGTTCCGGCGCACCTGGGGCGGCCCGAGCCACCCCGGCTACCTCGCCGCGTACCCGGAGACGCAGTTCATCACGCTGGAGTCGATGACCGCCGGCAACTACCTCGTCGTGTGGGCGCCGTACTACACCGCGCACAAGATCCTGCGCGGCCTGCTCGACGCCTACCTCAACACCGGTGACGAGCGCGCGCTCGACCTCGCGAGCGGCCTGTGCGACTGGATGCACTCGCGGCTGTCGAAGCTGCCGAAGGCCACGTTGCAGCGGATGTGGGGCATCTTCTCGAGCGGCGAGTTCGGCGGCATCGTGGAGGCGATCTGCGACCTGCACGCCATCACCGGCAAGGCCGAGCACCTGGCGCTGGCACGGCTGTTCGACCTGGACCGGCTCATCGACTCGTGCGCGGCGGGCACGGACATCCTCGACGGCCTGCACGCCAACCAGCACATCCCGATCCTCACCGGCATGGTGCGGCTGCACGACGAGACCGGCGAGCAGCGCTACCTGACCGCGGCGCGGAACTTCTGGGACATGGTCGTGCCGACCAGGACGTACGGCATCGGCGGAACCAGCACGGGCGAGTTCTGGCGGGCCCGCGGCAGCATCGCGGGCACGTTGAGCGAGACCAACGCCGAGACGTGCTGCGCGCACAACATGCTCAAGCTGAGCCGGGTGCTGTTCTTCCACGAGCAGGACCCGAAGTACATGGACTACTACGAACGCGCGCTGTACAACCAGGTGCTCGGGTCCAAGCAGGACCGCGCCGACGCGGAGAAGCCGCTCGTCACGTACTTCATCGGGCTGCTGCCCGGCCACGTGCGGGACTACACGCCGAAGGCGGGCACGACGTGCTGCGAGGGCACCGGCATCGAGAGCGCGACCAAGTACCAGGACTCGGTGTACTTCGCGAAGGCCGACGGCAGCGCGCTGTACGTCAACCTCTACAGCGCGTCCACGCTGAAGTGGGCGCAGATGGGCGTCACGGTCACGCAGACCACGGACTACCCGGTCGAGCAGGGCTCGACGATCAGCGTGCACGGTCGCGGCCGGTTCGACCTTCGCCTGCGCGTGCCGGCGTGGGCCAGCGGCTTCCGGGTGTCGGTCAACGGCGAACGGGTGCCGGGCGAGGCCGTGCCGGGCTCGTACTTCACGGTGTCGCGGACGTGGCGCAGCGGTGACACCGTGCGGGTGTCGATCCCGTTCCGGCTGCGGGTGGAGCGGGCGTTGGACGACCCGGCCACGCAGACGTTGTTCCACGGTCCGGTCAACCTGGTCGCGCGCGACGCCCGTCGGACGTTCCTGGAGTTCGGGCTGTACCGCAACGCCGGCCTGTCCGGCGACCTGCTGCCCAGCCTGGCGCCCGTGCCCGGCAAGCCGCTGCACCACGTGCTCGACGGTACCGAGTTCGCGCCGTTCTTCGAGGGCACCGAGGACCCGACGCACGTCTACTTCCACCGCCGCGAGCCGCGCATCGCGTTCGGCGGGCGTGACTCGGGGGTGGCGAACCCGAGCCGGGCCGACGGGACCACGTTCCTGGACGAGGTGTGGGCCGCCGCGCCGTTCCGGGCCAAGGGCCACCTGGTCCAGCACGTGAAGGCGACCGCGGCCGCGTGGGTGTCTGCGGGGCTGCTCACCGCCGACGACGCGCGGAAGGTGGTGGGCACGGCACAGGACGCCACCTACGCGGCCTGAGGGACCCCGACACCGACACCCGAGAAGTCCTTCGCCGGCCCTCCTTTCGCGGCCGACGTGGCGAGCCGGCTGCGCGAGGCCGCGAACCTCGCGCAGCCGGGCTCCGTCAGCGGCGGTTGATCCGGTCGAACGACGCCGGTTCGCGCGTCGTCGGCACGCCCGCGACCGCGGGCTTGCCCGCGCTGAACACCCACGTGCGGAACAGGTCGTCCAGATCGCGTCCCGCGACCTCCTCCGCGAACGCGGCGAACTCGGCCGACGTGGCGTTGCCGTGCGCCTTGCGCTCCGCCCACGTCCGCAGCGTCCGGAAGAACACCTCGTCACCGACCTCGGTGCGCAACGCGTGCAACGCCAGCGCCCCGCGCTCGTGCACCGCCGCGCCGTAGAGGTACCGCGGCGTCGGGTCGGCCACCGCCACGTCCCAGATCTCGTGGTCGGCCGCGTAGTAGCGGTAGGTCCAGTCCGCGATCTCCCGCGCGGTGCCCTCGCCGTTGGCCTCCGACCACAGCCACTCCGCGTAGGTGGCGAACCCCTCGCTCAGCCAGATGTCGCTCCACCGGCTGATCGACACCGAGTTGCCGAACCACTGGTGCGCCATCTCGTGCGCCACGACGTACGTGTTCGGCCCGGTGCGGAACGCGCCCGCCGGGTACGCCGGCCGGGTCTGCGTCTCCAGCGGCAACGACCGGTACGGCGTGACCAGACCGCCCATCTCCCCCATCGGGTACGGGCCGAACCTGTCCTCCAGGAACCGCACCACCTCCGGCGTGCGCTCCACGCTCTCCCTCGCCGCCGTGCCGGTCAACGCCGTCGAGTAGGCGTTGACGACCGGCTTGCCGTCGGCCGTGGTGGACCGCCGCACGTCGAACTGGCCCATCGCCAGGAACGTCACGTGCGGCGCCTGGGGCCGGTCGCCGACCCAGTGCCACGTGGTCCGGCCGTCGGCCCCCGGCTCGGCGCCGACCAGCGCGCCGTTGGAGATGGCCTCCATCCCGGTCGGCACGGAGATCGAGACGTCGTAGGTGGCCTTGTCGCTCGGGTGGTCGTTGACCGGGTACCACCACGGGGACATCGTCGGCGCGGCGATCGCCAGCGCGCCGTCCGCGGTCCGCCGCCACTTCGTGATCGGCGACTCCGCGTGCGTCCACGACGGTGACGCCGAGTACCCCACCTCCACCGTCACCGACGTGCCCGCCGGCACGTCGCGGCCGGCGCTCACCAGCATCTGACCGGCGTGCTGCGCGGCGCCGACGTCCCGCCCGTCCACCTTGGCCCACCGCCCGGGCAGCCAGAAGTCGAAGTAGAACCCCGACATCTCCCGCGTGGTGGTCAGCCGGATGGTCGCGGCGCCCGTCAGCACGTCCGTGGTCGGCTCGTAGGACAGCCGCAGCTCGTAGTGCTGGACGTCGTAACCCTCGTTGCCGGCGCGCGGGAAGTACGGGTCGCCCAGCCCCGGGCCGGGGTCGCTCGCGTGCGCGGGCGCGGCCGATAACACCAGCGCCGCGACGACCAGCCCGGACAACTTCGCTCTCACGTGTGATCCTCCTCCGTCGAGGGCGGTTGCGCCCTTCGTCACGAAGACGTCACGAGAGGTGATCATGTTGCGCTGGGGAGTTCTTCGCCACGACGTGCAACGGATCGGCCGGGTTCCCCGTTGAGGGTCGTGATCACAAGCCAAGTGCCCGATCGGGAGAGCGCCGGTGGAGTTCGGTGAGTACGTGGCCGGGCGGCGTCCGGCGCTGATGCGGTTCGCCACGGTGCTGACCTGCCAGACCTGGCTGGCCGAGGACATCGTCAGCGACGTGCTCGGCCGCGCCTTCGAGCGGTGGGACCGGATCTCGGTGATGGCCGAGCCGCACGCCTACGTGCGGCGGATGGTCGTCAACGAGTACCTGTCCTGGCGACGGCGGCTGGCCCGCACCTCGCCGAGGGCCGAGGTCGACCCCGAGACGCCGTTCGGCGACGGCGCCGACGAACGGGCGCAGCGCGACGCGATGATCCGCCGACTGGCCCGCCTGCCCCGGCGGCAACGCGCGGCGGTCGTGCTGCGCTACTACGCAGGCCTCACCGACGGCGAGATCGCCGCCGAACTGGGCTGCCGGGTGTCGACGGTGCGCAGCCAGATCTCCCGGGCGCTCGCGACCCTCCGCGTCGACCTGACCGCCAACCCCCACGCCTACCAGGAGACGAGATGACCGACCTGCGCGCGCTCCACGACGCGTTCGAGGAACTGGAACGACGGGCCGACGCCGCGACCGCCCGCATGTCGCTCGACCTCCCGCCGCGCAAGCGGGCCACCGCGTCCCGGCCGGGTGTCCGGTTGGCGCCGATCGCCGTCGCGGCGGCCGTGGTGGCCGGTGTGGCGACCGGCGCGGTGCTGCTCGTGCCGAACAACGAGCCCGTCACGGAGGCCGCCCCACCCGGCACGTCCTCGACCGCGCCGCCCGTCACCACCACATCCACGCCGCCGCCACCCGCCCACCAGACGCCCGAGGTGCTGGCCGAGCGGTTCCGGGCCGTGCTCGGCGACCTGGCGACGTTCGTGGTGACCGAGACCGGGCCCGGCGCGTCGATGTGGACCCTGCCCGAGGGCCCGCCCACCGGTGCGCCGAGCACCCTCGACCCCAAGCCGACCAAGCAGATCGGTTCGTCGATCGGCGGCACGCTCACCGCGGCCGGGGTGACCGGCGGCTTCGACCTGCTGATGTACCCCGGCAACGTCGGCGACAAGGCACAGTGCTCCCTGCCGGACGAACCGAGCTGCACCGTGCGCGAGCTGCCCGACGGCTCGTCGCTGGCCACCAACCAGTACGCGTTGGAGACCGCGGGTCAGACCAACGAGGTCAAGCTCACCCGCCCCGACGGCCTCGTGTTCGTCATGCACGTCAGCAACCGGAAGTCGCCGAAGGGCCAAGGCCCCGTGCTGGGCCCGCACCCGCCGCTGACCGTCGAGCAGTTGGTGGAGATCGCCACCTCCGAGCGCTGGTGACGCTCCGGGCCGGCACACCGGGTGGGGGGGGGGGGGGGGGGGGGGGGGGGGGCGGCCGCCCCCCCCCCCCCCCCCCCCCCCCCCCCGGGCCCCGG
>NZ_JAJHUO010000011.1:274756-281656 GCF_020859565.1 Saccharothrix luteola
GTTCCCCCCCCCCCGCGGGGGGGGGGGCCCCGGGGGGGGGCACCCGGGGGGGGGGGGGGGGGGGGGCCCGGCCCCCCCCCCCCCCGCCACCGTGATCAAGCCCTGAGGCGATAGGCCCGCAGGACGGTCTGGTCGACGGTGTTGCCGTCCGTGTCGGAGGCGACGACCCGCAGCGAGACGTACCCGCCCGGCTTGCCGCCCGCCGGCACCACCGACCTCATCGGCTTCCAGGTCGCGCCGTCGTCGAACGACGCGAACGCCTTGACCTCGCGCACGGTCGCCTTGCCCGAACCCGCCTGCCGCGACACGGTGAACCGCACCGGCAGCGGCACCCCGGCCCGGGCGCTGTTGCGGAGGTCGAGCGGGATCTCGTAGTCCACCTGCAACAGCGGCAGCCTGCCTTCCGCCGTGGCCGCGCTGGTGAAGCCCCACGTCGAGTGCACGTTCGTGGACAGCTCCAGCTGCGGCGCGCCGCGCGCCGCGTCGACGGAGAGCTCGTAGCGGCCGGGCTCGGCGGGCACTTCCCACCGGCCCTGCCGCGGGTCGCCGGTGAACCCGAGCGAGACGCCGTCCCGCTTGAGGTCCATGCTGCCGTAGCCGGTGCTCGCCCAGGACTCGACCGCGCGGCTGGTGGCGAACGGCGAGATCCTCGCCTCGATGCCGTTCCCGGTGCGGGTCACGCCGCCGCCGGCCGCCCACTGCACGACCGACGTGCCGCCGAGCCGGGGCGCGGCGACCGCCGCGTTCCAGTCGCGCCGGTACTGCCTGCCCGGCTCGAACACGGCCGGTTCGAGGTCGGACCAGATGCCGACCAGCGGGTCACGCGCGTCCACGCCGAACATGCGGCCGATGAAGCCCTCCTGGTACCAGCCGATGTCGTGGCCCGCGCTGTAGAACTCGGTGCGCGCGATCGGTGCGACCAGCGCCTCGTCCAGCAGCACGCCCAGGCTGTTCACGGTGGCGCCGCGCACCATCGGGTACAGGCGCTGGCGGACCAGGCCGTCACCGCCCGACGACCGGTAGTGGGCCTTGACCTCGGCCAGCTCGCCGCGCTGCACCCGGTACGCCTTGCCGGCCGGCAGCACGCCACGTTCCGGGAAGAACAGGTTGTAGCTGACCGGCGACGAGTCGATCGCGCGGAGCTCGACCTCGCGCCCGATCGGCAGCTGCGCGGCGCCGTGGTCGGACGCCGAGAGCACCGGCAACGCGGTCTGCTCCGCGTTCGGGAACGGCAACGGCCCGGCCAGCAGCACGGCCGCGGCGCCCGCGTCCTTCAGCTGCTGCGCCACGGCGTAGAGGTCCTCGTCGCCACTCTCGACCAGCACGAGCGCGCCCTTGACGTCGCCGTCACGCCGGGCCGTGCGGAACTTGTGCGTGCCGGGCTTGAAGTACGGGCTCGCGTCGGCGTAGCGCACCGGCAGGTCGATCCCGCCCAACGCGATCCGGGGCTGTGCGGCCTTGAGCGTGGTCGAGTAGGACAGCTCCGGCAACGGGTCGCCGAACGACAACCCGTACACCGGCGTGGAGCCCTCGACCGGGCCGCTGACGCCGGAGTTCTTGCCCGGCTCCATCGGCACGCTCAGGTCGACTTCCCGGTGCAGCGGTCGGACGTCGCCGTCCTTGAGGTCGACCGTGATCGGCGCACCCCGCGCGGCGTCCAGCCGGACGTTCACATCGGCGGCCAGCGACACCTTCCCCGCGACCTCGGTGACCGAGATCGGCGTGTACCAGCTCGCGAGCGCGGAGTGCTGCTCGACGCGGCCGAGCACGGCGTAGTCGGAGACCGGCAGCTTGATCGTGCCGCGGCCCTCGTCGAGCAGGAGGGTGCTCGACTTGCCGGTCTTCAGGTCGACCAGGAGCAGGAACTCGTTCACCGGCGCCTTGCCGTCGCGCCCGGTCAGCTCGACGGTGAGCGCGTGGCGCTCCTCCTGCACGTACGCGCCGACCGACGTGGTGAGGCTGACGCCGTCGGCGGTCGCCTTGACGTGCCCGAAGAACGTGCCCAGGCCCTTGCGCGGGTCCAGTTGCACCACCAGCGGCGCGGCGCCATGCGCGGGCACCGTGACGGTCGACGGCAAGGTGAAGTCGGCGCCGAGGTCGTGCCGCAGTTCCAGCGTGACGGGCTGGTCGCCGTCGTTGTGGTAGGTGATCGTCTTCTCGTGCACCCCGGTGTGCGGCCATTGCACCAGACCGAACGAGAGGCTGCCGAGGTCCGCGCGCACCCGCTGCTCGACCGCGCGCCGCACGTCCAGCAGTCCCGTGCCGACGTGGTCGGGCGAGTCCGCGACCGGCTCGACCGACGTCATCAGGTGCGCCTTGAGCTGCGGCGCGGTCCACGTGGGATGGCGCTGCGCCAGGATCGCGGCGGCGCCCGCCACGTGCGGCGCGGCCATCGACGTGCCGGTCAGCCGGGCGTGCAGGTCGCCGACCGCCTCGTCCGGCAGGGTGCCGTTCGCCCGTGCCGCCACGATGTCCGTGCCGGGCGCGGCGATGTCCGGCTTGACCGCGTAGTCGCCGAACCGCGGCCCGCGCGAGGACGACTCGTTGAGCTGCCCCTGCTTGGTGAGGTTCGCGACCGCCAGCGCCCCGTCGGCCGCGGCGGGCGCCGAGACCTTGCGGTAGGTGTAGTCGTTGCCCGCCGCGACCACGAACAACGTGCCGGTTTCGGCGGTGAGCCGGTCGACGGCCTGCGACAGCGGGTCGGAGCCGTCGGACTGGTCGCCGCCGAGGCTCAGGTTGACGACCTTGGCCTTCACCTCGCGAGCGGCCCACTCCATGCCCGCGATGATCGCGCTCTCCGGGCAGCCGCCCGCGCCGCAGACCCGTCCGATGGCGAGCTTCGCGCCCTTGGCGACCCCGCTGTACCTGCCGCCGCGCCCGGCGACGGTGGCCGCGACGTGCGTGCCGTGGCCGATGTCGTCCTGGATGCCCTCGCCGGTGAAGTCCTCGGCGGCCACCACGACGCCCTTCAGCTCCGGGTGCTGCTGGTCGTAGCCGGTGTCCAGGACGGCGACGGTCACCCCGCCGCCGTCGAACCCGGCCTGCCACGCGCCCGGCGCGCCCACCATCGGCACGCTCTGGTCGAGCGTGATCCTCGCCTTGCCGTCGAGCCAGAGCTTGCCCGCGCTCGCGATGCCCACCCGTCGGTCGGCCCACTTGCGCGCGGCCTCGGACTTCACGACCGCGGCGGACGCTCGGAGCCCGTCCGTGAGCAGCGGGATCCGGTCGGTCCTCGCGTCGTCGTAGCCGAAGTCGAGCAGTGCCGTGATGTCGAAGAACCTCTTGTCGACACGGTCCTGCGCCAGCTCCGCGAGCGCGTCCTCCGGCACCACGAACTGGTGGTCCTCTTCGACGTACCGGACGAACTGCGCCCCCGGCCGCCCCTCGATGCGGACGAGCGCCCCCTGCTCGTCGACGACCACCTTGTCACCGGTGATCAACGTGACGGCCCGGGCCTGTGCCCCGGCCACCGGCGCCGCCTGTGCCGCCGCCGGGCTCACCAGCCCGGCCGCCAGCAAGGCGACCACCAACCAGCGTGCTTGACGCACCTGACCTCCCCAGTCGTGAACGCGCTATGCCGGTGGAGACTCTCCGACGCGCTCACAGGTTGCTCGCGCGGTGGAACCGGTCGTTCACGGTCCGGCGGACAAGAGTGATCACCTGCCCGTCCTGAAGAACCGCGCGACTTCTGTCAGGGTGGGAACGGTGGAACGGACGATGACCGCCGCGGTGCTCACCCGTCACGGAGGGCCGGACGCGCTCCAGGTGCGCGACGACTGGCCCGTGCCCGTCCCCGGTGAGGGCGAGGTGCTGGTCCGGGTGACGGCGGCGGCGGTGAACAACACCGACATCTGGACGAGGGAAGGCGCGTACGGCCTGCCCGGGCAGCCGGACGCCCTGGCCGGGTGGCGTGGCCCGCTGCGGTTCCCGCGCGTGCAGGGCGGTGACATCGCGGGCGTGGTCGACGCGGTCGGGCCCGGTGCGGCGCGCGAGCCGGTGGGCCGGCGGGTCCTCGTCGACCCGGCGATCTACCGGGACGGCGGGCCGCACGCGCCGCCGGTCGGGCTGCTGGGCAGCGAGGCCGACGGAGGGTTCGCCGAGCACGTCGTCGTCCCGGCCGACCAGGCGCACGACGTCACGGCGTCACCGCTGACCGACGAGCAGCTCGCCTGCCTGCCCGTGGCCTACGGCACCGCGATGGGCATGCTCGAACGCGCCGGTCTCCGGGCCGGTGAGACGGTGCTCGTCACCGGCGCGTCCGGTGGCGTCGGCCTGGCGCTCGTGCAGCTCGCCGCCGCGCGCGGCGCGCACGTCGTGGCCGTCACCAGTTCCGCCAAGGCCGACGCGGTCGCCGAGGCCGGTGCGGGCCGGGTCGTCACCCGGGACGCCGGCGACGTTGCCGAGCAGGTGCGCTCGGTCGTGCCGTCCGGGTTGGACGCGGTCGCCGACGTGGCCGGTGGTCCGGAGCTGGCCGCCCTGCTGCCGCTGGTGCGCGACGACGGGCGGTGGGTGATCGCCGGCGCGGTCGCGGGGCCCGTGGTGTCGTTCGACCTGCGCCGGCTCTACCTGCACAACATCGCCCTGATCGGCTCGTCCATGCACACGCGGGAGCACTTCGCCAAGCTGGTCGACACCGCTCGCGCCGGTGCGATCAGCCCCCGCGTCGCCGGGCGGCACCGCCTCGCCGCCGTCCACGAGGCGCAGCGGCGGTTCCGCGAGGGCCGGCACGTCGGCAAGATCGTCGTCCTGCCTTGACCGACGTGCCGGCCCCGCTCAGATCGCGGAGCAGTCGGCCTTGTCGGTCCAGTCGGTGCCGCACCGGTAGAGCGCGAAGGGCGTGTTGTAGCCGTACCGGGCGCCCAAGGTGTTGTACTCGCCGACGTCGACCCGCTGTGCCACGTAGTGGTCCGTCGCGGTGGCGGTGACCGTGTCGGTGTACGGCGGGCCGTTGGTCGTCGTGGTGGGGTCGGTCGGTGCGGTGCCGCCGCCGTCGATGCCCCAGAAGCGGGCCAGGTGGTAGGCGGCGCAGACGTTGACGTCGAGCATGTACGCGGCGGTGGCGCCGCACTGGGTCGCGCCCGTGCCGGGGTCGACGGGCTGGCCGTGGTTCATGCCGGTGATCGAGTAGTGCTCGACCGTGCCGCCGTAGACGCGGTGCGGGTAGCCGCCCACGGTGTCGCTGACGTCCGGGGTCTGGTCGGTGCCGTTGACGTTGGTCCACTGCTCGACCAGTTCGGTCCCGTTGAGCGGGCGCACGGTCGTGTCCGCCGTACCGTGCCAGATGGACACCTTCGGCCGCGGCCCGGAGTGCGAGAACGCCGCGCGGACCTTGTCGCCCCACTGGGCGGGGCTGAGGTTCGTGCCCGGGTTCATGCAGCCGAACGCGGACGCCACCGAGGTCGCGCAGTGGTACGGCAGCCCTGCCACGATACCGCCGCCGGAGAACACGTCCGGGTAGGTGGCCAGCATGACCGCGGTCATCGCGCCGCCCGCGGACAGCCCGCTGACGTACGCGGACGTGGCGCCGTTGTCCTGCTTGGCCCTGTCCACCATCTGCTTGATCGACAACGCCTCGCCGGAGCCGCGCCGGGTGTCGCCCGCCTCGAACCAGTTGAAGCAGGAGTTGGCGTTGTTCTGGGACTTCTGCTGCGGCGCCACGACGGTGAACTTCCAGCGGTCGGCCAACTGCAGCCAGCCGGTGGCCGTGCCGTAGCCCGTGGCGTTCTGCGTGCAGCCGTGCAGGGCGACGACGACCGGGCGGCCCGCGGGCAGCCCGGCGGGCGCGTAGCGGAACATCTGCAGGTTCCCCGGGTTCGTCCCGAAACCCGTGACCTCCTGCAGGGTCGCGGCGGCGGCGGGTCGTGGCGACGAGACCAGGGAGACGGCGGTGGCCAGCACCACCACGAGCACCGCGACGAGTGTCGCGGCGGGACCGCGAACGGCCGGGACGGGGCGACGATCCGACATGCGCATCCTCCACGTTGAGTGATGGCGGTCACTGGTGATACGCCGACGCTAGGAGTCCCGCGGGCCGTCCGTCGCTGGTGGACCGCGCCACTCTTCATCGCGCGCCGATGTGTGCAGCCGCCACAGCCGTGGAGCTCGCGTTCGAGAACCGCCCAATACCGGCGACCACTCCGATACTTTCGTAAGCCGTAGAAGGTAGTGCACTCGACCTCGTCTTGCGTTCTACCTGCGCTCATGCGTCTCTATAGGTGACTTCCATCCTTGACTCCGACGATCACCGGCCTTAGTTTTCGAAAGCGTCAAAGTCTGCTATCGCAACTTTCGGCCCGATGCCGGAGCAGTACCGGTCCGGTCGACCCCTTGGAGGAAGTGATGTCCAGAACTGCTGTCACCGCTGCCGGCAGGCCGGTGGCACGAGGAGGGCCGCGACGCGTCGCGGCCCTGGCCGGTGCGGTCGGGTTGCTCGGCGCGTTGGCCGTCGTCCTGCCGAGCGTGGCCAGCGCCGGCACCACGTTGGGCGCGTCCGCCGCGGAGAGCGGGCGGTACTTCGGCACCGCGGTCGCGGCCAACAAGCTGGGCGACTCCACCTACGTGGGGATCCTCAACCGCGAGTTCGACATGGTGACGGCCGAGAACGAGATGAAGATGGACGCCACCGAAGCCCAACCAGGGCCAGTTCAGCTACGGCAACGCCGACCGGATCGTCAACCAGGCCCGCAACCAGGGCAAGCGCGTCCGCGGCCACGCCCTGGCGTGGCACTCGCAGCAGCCCGGCTGGATGCAGAACATGTCCGGCTCCGCCCTGCGCAACGCGATGCTCAACCACGTCACCCAGGTCGCCACCTACTACCGGGGCAAGATCTACGCCTGGGACGTCGTCAACGAGGCCTACGCCGACGGCAGCAGCGGCGGCCGCCGCGACTCCAACCTCCA
>NZ_JAJHUO010000012.1:0-23755 GCF_020859565.1 Saccharothrix luteola
GGCTTGGCTGAGCTGGGTCATGTGCGGGTGTGACCAGCTGTGGTTCTCGACCCACATGCCGGCGTCGCGCTGGCTGCGGGCGAGGGCCTGGTTCGCCTGGACGTTGTTGCCCTGGTTGAAGAACGTGGCCCGCAGCCCGGCCGACCGCAGGGCGTTGAGCAGCGCGGTGGTGGTGCCGGCCTTGGGCCCGTCGTCGTAGGTCAGGGCGACGTAACCGCTGGAGCAGTCGGCGGCGCTGGCCGCGTTCGGCAGCACGACGGCCAACGCGCCGAGCAACCCGACCGCGCCGGCCAGCGCGGCGACGCGTCGCCGCACGCCACGTGCCACCGGCCTGCCGGCATCGGTGGCGGCAGTTCTGGACATCACTTCCTCCAAGGGGATCGAACCGGGCTACGAGGCGTAGCGTCCGAAAGTTGCGATACCTGGGCTGAGCTATTTCGGACAGTCAAGGCCGGATGATCGTCGGAGTCAAGCGTTGAACTCACCTATAGAGACGCATGTCCGCAGGTAGACGCTTCGTGACGGCTGATAGCACTAGCGGTCGGAGGGTTCGAAAGTGTCGGGGTTGGCGGGTCACCCGCACCCGGTGTCGTCGGGGTCGGGTTCGGGGTGTTCGGCGAGGACCGCGCACAGCCGGGACACCGCCTCGGCCGGGTCCGTCGGGATCCGCAGCACTTCGTCACCGGCGCTGACCACCCCGCCGGCGGTGAAGGCCAGGCGCGTCGGTGGCGAGCGGTGGCCCTGGATCGAGGCCAGCGGTTCGCCGCCGGCGACGTCCCACAGGCGCACGTCGGGCCGGTCGGCGGAGACCGTGGCCAGGGTCGCGCCGTCGGGGGCGAACGCCAGGGCGGTGATCTCGGCGCCCACCGGGAACTCCCGCCGCACGTGCGCGGTGCTCGGGTCGACGAACTTGGCGACGCCACCCGTCGCGACGACCAGCGAGCCGTCGTGGAAGCCGATGGCGACGTCGTGCCGGTCCTCGACGCGCCCTTCCTGCTGGGTGAACGACGCGGTGTCCCACACCCGCGACCACACGCTCACGTCGCCGAGCACCTCCCCGGCCAGCCACTCCCCGTCCGGCGAGAAGACGAGGTCGCGCACCTGGTAGGGGACCTCGAACCGCTTGCGCTCGGTGAAGGTGTCCAGCTCCCACACGCCCATCTCGTAGCCGGTGGTGGTCTTCAGGCAGACGGCGATCAGGTCCGCCGACACCGCGAACCTCCGCACGTCGGCGTCGCGCGGCAGCGGGACCGCCCGCCTCGCGCCGTCGGGCCCGGTCACGGTGAGCCGCTCGTCCTCGACCACGGCGAGGTGCCCGCGCGGGCCGATCCGGACGTCCTGCCCGGCGACCGATCGGCCGTCCCCGGCGTGCACGACGCCGCGCGCGCCCGCGACCCACACCGTGCCGTCGGCGGGATCGACGCCCAGGCCCGCGGCGGGGCCGAGCAGCCGGTCGGAGCGGGCCGGGTTCGGCCGCCACACGACCACCGTGTCGCCCGACGACGTGCTCGCCGCGACGGTGCCGCCGGCCGAGGCGAGCGCGTAGACGATGTCCTGGTTGCCCGCGTACTCGGCCATGACCTCGCCGGTGGCGGGGGAGAGGGTGAACAGGTCGGCGCCGTTGGCGGTCAGCACGCGCTCGCCCCCGTCCACGACGGCCACCTCGCCCCGGGCCCGGGCGAGTTCGCGCAGCGGTTCTGCGGTGTCCGGGTGCCAGAGCCGGATCGCTTCGTCCACGCGCGAGGACACCAGGTACGACGCGGCGTAGGCGAGGTGGACGAGGTTGTGCGAGCCGGGCAGCTCGTCGCGGTGCTCGGTGCGCAGGGCGACGCGCTCGCCCGCCGGGTCCCACACCTCCACGACCCCGTCCGACCGCCCGATGGCCAGCCTGCGCCCGTCGGGGCGGAACCGCAGGGCGGAGATCCACTCGCCGGACGCGAACGCCCGCACGCGGGCGCCGTCGCGCCACAGCTCGACCCCGCCCGACACCGCGACCGCGAGCGTCCCGTCCGGGCTCCACGCGGCGGTGTCGCCCCCGTCGACGGTCCGTTCCACCGAGGCGGACCCGAGGTGCCAGACCTTGGTCCCCCTGCCCGAGACGGCGAGCCGCGCGCCGTCGGGCGAGAACCGGACGGCCCTGACGTCCTCGCCCGACCCGCGTTCGACCGCCAGGACGGCGCGACGTTCGGCGACGTCCCACACCAGCACCTCGCCGTCGTGCCCGCCCACGGCGACGCGACGGCCTGCGGGATCGACGTCGATCGTGAGCGCGCTCGCGAAGGCGGGGTGGTCCCCTTGGGCGAGGACCACCGGCGGCACGCGGGTCACCGCCGACAGCAGCGCCGACCGCGCCTCCGGGGTGGTGTCCGCGTGCCAGGCGCGCAGCGCGTCGCGCACCGCCGCGACCGGATCCTCGGTGGTCAACGACTCGGTCGCCAACTGCCGGGACAGCCGCTGGGCCGATTCGCCGCGCGCCAGCACGGCCACGGTGGCGGCGATGGCGACGACCACGACCACCGCCAACGCGCCGGCGGTCGCCGCCGCCCGCCCGACCCGGGAGCGGTTGAGCGCCCGTCGGCCCGCGTCGACGTAGTCCCGTTCCACGAGGGTCAGGTCGGTGCGCCCGTCGGCCAGGCCCAGGGTCGCGGCCAGGCGCGGTCCGCGCGGCAGGTCGCCGGGGTCGCGGCCCGTGTCGGCCCACCGCTGCGCGGCGTCGGCGAGGCGGCGGCGGGCCAGCAGGGCGTCGCGGTCCTCGTCGACCCACGCCCGCAGCCGCGGCCAGGCCGACAGCAGCGCCTCGTGGCTGAGCTGGGCGCCGTCCCGGTCGACGGTGACGAGCCGGGCGGCGACCAGCTCGTCGAGCACCGGACCCGGCGGCGCCACCGCACGGCGGCGGGTGACCGCGCCGCCGTCGTGCACGCTCACCATGCTCAGCACGGTGGCGCGCAGGACCGCGCGGTCGGCCGCGGACAGCTTGGCGTGGACCTGCTCGGCGGTGCGCGCGACCGCGCCGTCGATCCCGCCGGTGGCCAGGTACGCCGCCAGCGTGAGCGTGTCACCCTGCCGGTGGTGCCAGGTCTCGCGCAGCGCGTGCGCGAGGCGGGGCAGCGCGCCCGGGTCGTAGTCGCCTCCGCCGAGGTCGGCGATCAGCCTGGCGGGCAGGCCCGGCTCGACGGCGGCGCCCACCGCCGCGGCGGGCGCGGTGATCGCCTCGCTGAGCTCGTCGACGCCGAGCGGTCCCAGGATCACCGACCGGGCGAGCGCGCGGCGCAGCGGCGGCAGCCCGATGCACTGCTCGACGAAGTCCGCGCGCACGGCCAGCACCACCAGGCCCGGTCCCGGATCGGCCAGGGCGGCGGCGAACGCCGCGCGGTCGGACTCGCCGACGTCGTGGGTGAACAGCTCCTCGAACTGGTCGACCACGATCAGCACGCGCGCGGTCAGGCCGAGCCCGCCCGCGCGGATCCGCCGGGCGAGCGCGGCGGTGTCCTGCCCGGTCCGCTCGGCGAGGGCCGCGGCCAGCGCGCCGACCGGGTCCGGGCCGGGGGTGAGCACCACCGCGGGCCAGTCCGCCGCCGCGGGCAGCAGCCCGGCCCGCAACAGCGACGACTTGCCCGAGCCCGACGCGCCCACCAGCACCGTCGGCTCCGGGCGGACCAGCTGGTCGGCCAGGCGCACGAGCAGGTCGGTGACCACGTGCCCGCGGCCGTGGAACCAGCCCGCCTCCTCGGTGGTGAACCCGCGCAACCCCGGGTACGGGCAGCCCTCGCCGCCGGCGACCACGGCCGTGCCGGCGGCCGACCGGATGATCGCCTCGACGAACCGCTCCCGGTCGGCGGTGTCCGCGGCGACCGTGGCGGCGCCGTTGGCGCGCAGGGCGTCGACGGCCGCCGAGATCAACGCGGTCGCCGTGGGGTAGCGGCGGTCGGGGTCCTTGGCCAGCCCGCGGGCCAGCACGGCGTCCAGGGCGGGACCGATGCGCGGGTCCAGCCGTGACGGCGCGGGCGGCGGTTCCAGCAGGTGCGCGGCCAGCTTCGCGGCCGGTTCCGCGCCGCCGAACGGCAACCGCCCGGTCAGGCCCTCGTAGAGCACGCACGCCAGCGAGTAGACGTCGGCGCGGCCGTCGGCCTCGCCGCCGAGGCGCTCGGGCGCGATGTAGTCCAGCGAGCCGATGAAGTGGCCGGTGCGGGTGATCGCGGTCGCCGCCGCCGACACCGGGCGGGCGATGCCGAAGTCGGCCAGGTACGCGTGGCCCGAGCGGTCGACCATGATGTTGGACGGTTTGACGTCGCGGTGCACCAGCCCGGCCGCGTGCGCGGCGTCGAGCGCGTCGGCGACCTGGCCCAGCAGCACGAGCAGGTCGTCCGGGGCCGTGCCGTCGGCCAGCAGCCGGTGCAGGTCGACGCCGTCGACGAGCATCATGTCCAGGTACAGCGTCCCGTCGATCTCGCGGTAGGCGTGCACCGGCACCACGTGCGGGTGGGTGAGCGCGGCGGCGATCCGCGACTCGCGGCGGAACCGCGCCTCGAACTCCTCGTCACCGGTGAGCAGCCGCTTCAGCGCGACCGTGCGGTGGTGGACGGTGTCGTGGGCGCGGTGCACCACCCCCATGCCGCCACGGCCGAGCAACTCGCCCACCCGGTACGGCCCGAATCGCTCCGCCATGCCCCTCCTCGTGTCCTCCGGGAAGTCAACCGCGCCCGGCGCCGCCTCGGACCGGGTTCGCCGGACATGGCGGAAATTTCCGGACCTGGCGGCCGGCGCCGGGGCACCTCGGAATGCTTTCTTCGAAATGGGCGATTTCGGCTGTTCCCCGGACTGCGGAGGAATTGTCCGATATGGCGCTCTGTGACGAATGGCACAGGTTGTTATGTCGTTTCCGGCGTTTTCGGGTGATTTGTTGACCTATTGATTATCACTCGAACGGGTGAATGATGGTGCGGTCCCGCCGAGCGGGTCGATCCCCGCCCGGTCCCTGTTCCCGAAGGGCTGCACCACGTGGCAAGAAAAGGCATCGTCGCCATCGCCGTCCCGGTCGTCCTCAGCGCGTTGCTGACCGCCGGTGTCGCACCGGCCCGATCGCAGGGGGCGGCGCAGAGCCCGATCGACATCACGCCGTCGTCGATCCGCTTCGACACGCACCTGCCCCCGCTGCTCATCTCCTACGGCCACCACGCCGCCGGCGACCTGCACTACGTCCGCAAGGACGCCGCGGCGTCCGACGGCTGCGCCGTGCGCGACCACGAGGAGACCGAGGAGTTCGAGGTCGAGCCCGGAGCCGGGCACGTCACGCTCTCCGGCGTCCGGTACGACCTCGTGCAGTTCCACTTCCACACCCCGTCGGAGCACCGGTTCGCCGGGCACGCCGACCCGCTGGAGATGCACCTGGTGCACCGCAGCGCGGCGGGCGCCCTGCTGGTGATCGGCGTGCCGCTGCGCGTCGGTGCGCCGTCCACTGTGGACAAGGTGCTGTCGCACCTCGCGCCCGAGTGCGGCGAGGAGGTGCACTTCGCCGACATCGACCTGAACACGTTGCTGCCGGTGAACCGCGCCACGGCCCGCTACACCGGCTCGCTCACCACGGCGCCATTCACCGAGGGCGTGCAGTGGTTCCTGATGGGGGAGAAGACGGTGACGCAGGCCACCGTCTCCCGCTTCCAGAGCCTGTTCTACGCGGGCAACGCGCGCCCCGTGCAGCCGTTGAACGGCCGGACCGTCCAGCTCGAACTGCCGCACATCTGACGCCGGTGATGGTGGCGGCGCCGTCCGCGCCGCCACCGTCGACTCAGTCCAGCGTGGTGTCGGCGTTGTCGCGCACGGCGACCGCGGCGGCGTTCTCCTGGTAGCTCTGCTCCGACACGAGGGTCACGCGCGCCGTGGACTGGAAGACCGGGATGGTCGCCGCGCCGCAGGACGCCATCGTGGCCTTGATCTTGGCCACGGTCAGGGCGAGCGCGTCGCCGAGGTCGCCGACGTACGGCACGTAGCCGTCCACGCCCTCCTCGAAGTGCAGCTTGTCCTCGCCCTGGTCGTAGCGCTGCCAGTTGCGGGCCCGGCTGGAGCCCTCGCCCCAGTACTCCTTGAACACCGAGCCGCCGATGCGCACCTTCTTGCCGGGCGACTGGTCGAACCGCGCGAAGTAGCGGCCCATCATCACGAAGTCCGCGCCCATCGCCAGCGCCAGGGCCATGTGGTAGTCGTGCAGCAGGCCGCCGTCGGAGCAGATCGGCACGTACTCGCCGGTGCGCCGCGCGTAGGCGTCGCGGGCCTCGGCGACGTCCATGACCGCGCTGGCCTGGCCCCGCCCGATGCCCTTCTGGTCGCGGGTGATGCAGATCGAGCCGCCGCCGATGCCCACCTTCACGAAGTCCGCGCCCGCGTCGGCCAGGAACCGGAACGCCTCGCCGTCCACGACGTTGCCCGCGCCGATCGGCACCTCCGGGAACTCGCGCTTGACCCACCGCAGCGCCTCGGCCTGCCAGTCGCTGTAGCCGTCGGACGAGTCCAGGCACAGCACGTCCGCGCCGGCGGCGACCAGCGCGGGCACGCGGTCGCGGTAGTCGTGCGTGTTCACGCCCGCGCCGACCCGGAACCGCTTGGCCGCGTCGACCACCGCGCCGGGGAACTGCTTGTGGTCGGCGTAGTCCGACCGGAACACGAGGTGCTGCAGGTGCCCGGCGCCGTCGACGACCGGCAGGCAGTCCAGGCGGTCCTCCCACAGCAGCGTGTTGGCCTCCGACAGGGTGATGCCCTCCTTGCCGCAGGTCAGGGCGTCCGCCGTGCGCATCCGCTCGGCGACCGGCAGGTCCAGGTCGTGCCGGTCGGAGTGGAAGTCGCGGGACGTGACCAGGCCGACGAACCGCCCGTGCGGCGTGCCGTCCTCGGTGACGGCGGCGGTGTTGTGGCCGGTGGTCTTCATCAAGCCGACGAGGTGCCGCAGCGAGTCGGTCGGGCGGACCGTGGTGTCGCTGACCACGAACCCCGCCTTGAAGTTCTTCACGAACCGCACCGCGTCCGCCTGGTGCTCCACGGACTGGTTGTGGTGCAGGAAGCTCAGGCCGCCCGACCGGGCCAGGGC
The DNA here is from genome assembly GCF_020859565.1 of Saccharothrix luteola. Lineage (GTDB taxonomy): Bacteria > Actinomycetota > Actinomycetes > Mycobacteriales > Pseudonocardiaceae > Actinosynnema > Actinosynnema luteola. The sequence continues at coordinate 7,079 of NZ_JAJHUO010000012.1, forward strand.
CACCGCCAACCGCGGCGAGCTGACCGCCTGCATGATCGCCGAGGTGAACGGCGCCGACAGCCGGATCGGCGACGACGCGCCGACGGCGTGCCGCACGAGAGGTGTGCCGAGGTCGACCTTCGCGGGCGTGCACTCCGCGGTGGTCCGGTTGGGCAGCAACAGGAACTCGTTGAACGTCCGCGACACACCGGGCACGATCTCGACCACGAGCAGCATCTCCGAATCACCATGCCGGGCGGTCCCGGCTCCACCTTGTGCCCGCAGCCTCCCACACCGCGACGGGCACGCCGTGTCGCGAGCGCGACGGCCGCCACCTATGCTGGGCGGATCCCCGTCGCGCCGTACCCGCCGGTCGTGCCGCGTGCACCACCCCGTCGACCGGCCGTTCGAGCCGGCCCCTCTTGTCCCCCGGTCGGGGGATCACACCCCCACTATCGAGGATCGGACCACGTGACCTTGCCCTACGGGTCGGACGACGACCACGCCGCCGACCGCTTCGTCAACAACGCGCTGCGCAGCCGTGACGAGGAGACCTGGCGGCTGCTGGCCTCCGACGCCTACGTCGAGCAGACCGACCGCGTGCTGCGGGCGATGCTCGACCGGATCGCGGCGACCCGCGTGCACCGCACCGCGGGGCGGGCCGCCGCACGGGCACGCGCGCTCGACGGTGAGATCAGCCAGGCCGAGTACCAGCGCGACGCCGCCGAGGACGCCAACCGCGCCACGAAGACCGCCCACTTCGAGACGTTGGTGCGCGAGCACCACCGGCTGATCGCCGCGGCGGCCCGGCGGCTGCGCGGCGACGACGTCCGCGACGAGCTGACGGACCTCGTGCTCGCCCTGGGTTCCGCGATCGACGCCCACCGGGCCGCCGTGCTCGCCGGCGGGACGGAGCCCACCGAGGCCGACCAGGCGTTGTGGGCGCGGCTGGCCACGCTCGACGTGCCGGACACCTCCGCGGGTGAGGGGCGCACGTCGGTGGAGGAGCTGGTCCGGCGGCACTCGACGCGGCAGGACGACTTCGGGCGCGTGCTGGCCGGGATCATCCTGGACGTGGCGGGCGACGAGACGTCGGTGCCGCGCGCCGCGCTGCTGACCGCGTGGAAGCGGGAGGTCGCGCCGATGCTGGCCGTCGAGCAGAAGACCGAGTTCGCGGCCAAGGGCAAGGGCTCGTTGCTGACCGAGAAGCTCCGCAAGACCTTGGGCCACTTGGAGCGCAAGGGCCTGGTCAAGCGCTCCGGCACGCCGGACGAGCAGCGACTCGACGTGCTCGACCGGTCCGGTCTCGAGGACCTGGCCGAGGGCGGCGGGGAACCGCCGGTGTGACGGTTCCCCCACCCCGTCGGGTCACGGGGTCCAGCGGATCCCGGGGTTGATGCGACCGCTCCAGTCGAAGGTCGCCATGTTGTCCCAGCCGTTGCCGCTCGTGGCGATGTCGGCCGGGTCCCAGCCGTTGCCTGGGACCGCGTACCAGGTCGGCTCCCAGTAGAAGACGCCGATGGCGCCCGCGTTGCGCGCGGTGTTCTGGACGTGGGTGAAGTTCTTCGCCTGGCCCGCCCACGTCAGCGGGTAGTCCGCGCAGCCGGAGGTGATGGAGTTGCCGGTGCTGTCGGCGTTCCCGCTGGTGAACGGGTAGGCGGTCTCCGCGAGCACGACGTCCTTGCCGTAGCGGGAGCGCACGTCGGTGATGACGTTGTAGAGGTTGGCCAGCGTGCCGTGCCACATGCAGTAGTACGACAAGGCGGTGATGTCCCAGGCCACGCCCTTGGACCTGATGCCGTCGTAGAACCAGCGGGCGTGGTCGAGGCTGTCGGCGTTGGCCGTGTGGATCATGACCTTGGTGCCGCTGTCGCACGCCTTGGTGGCGTTGTAGCCGGCCTTCAGCAGCAGGCTGAGGTTGGTGAAGTCGTTGTTGACGACCTTGCCGTCGTTCCAGAGCATGCCGACGTTGATCTCGTTGCCGATCTGCACGCTGTCCGGCGTGGTGCCCTGGGCCTTGAGGCTGGTGCAGACGTCGTGGGTGTAGTTGTAGACGTCGGTCTGCAGCTGGCCGATGCCGTGGCTCGACCACGCGGCCGGCTTGTACTGCTTGCCGGGATCGGCCCACGTGTCGGAGTAGTGGAAGTCGACGAGCAGCTTGAGGCCCTTCGCCTTCACCGTCCTGGCGTAGGCCAGGACCTTCGCCTTGTTGTTGTAGCCGCTGCGCGGGTTGTTCCAGACGCGCAGGCGGACGTAGTTGACGCCCGCGCCCTTGAGGATGTCGAGTGGATCCCGCGCCGTGCCGGCCGCGTCGTAGTACTTCGCGCCGAGGTCGAGGGCGCGTTGCGCGGTCGAGACGTCGGCTCCGAGCATGCTCAGCGAACCGGCCGCGGAGACGGCCGGGGTGAGCGTGGCCAGCGGGAGCACGGCGGTCGCCAGGGCGAGGACGGCCTTGGCCGCCCGGGTGGGTCCGGACATCCGATCTCCTTTGATCGACGGTACGGCGCGGCGGCGGCCTGTGTACGTGCACAACATGAAAGCTCAGATGGATGCGCAGCTCAAGCCATCGGGGAGCCTTCTTGCTGGGAACGTGCACAGTGCGGGTTCGCGCCCGGCGATCGGCGGGTGGGTAGCGTGCTGCCGTGGTGCCGGTGCTCGGCCGGTTCGGTTGGCACGGCTACGTGATCGTGTCGGTCGCCGTGCCGGCCGTCGGGTTGGCGGGCGTCCTGGGAGGCACGCCACGCGGTCGCCGGTGCGGCGCCGGTGCGGCCACGGCACTGCCGACCCTCACGCCCGTGCTCGGCGCGATCCCCGTGTTCGTCGTCGCGAACGGCATGCGCCACGGCGACGGCAGGCCGTGGCACGCCGCGGTGGCCGCGCTCGCCGGGGTGGCCGCCGTGACCGCGCTGCTCGTCGCCCGGGCGCGCCTGCGGCGTGCCGGCTGAGCCCGCGCCGTGCTGGAAGCCGTCGACGCCCGCTGACGGCCGACGCCCGTCGTCGAGGCGCGCGCCCCGGACGCGCCCGTGTCGCCCGCTGAGCCGCGTCCCACCGGCGTGGGCCGCGACCGCCGTCAAGATCCCGTAAGGAACCGCGCACCCGGGCCCGACGGCGCGGTTCACCCTTTAGGGTCGCCCCGGTGGTCGGGGGCACGTCTGCCGGTGCGCGGTCGCCCGAGCGGCCGACCGGCGCCCGGGTGGAGGTTCCGGCGCGCGGGAGCGACCCGGCCCGCCTGCCACCGGTCGCCGTCGACCACCCGCTGTTCCGGCAACTCCGGGCCACACCAGGCCGGACCGAGACCCCCTAGGCCCTGCCTCCATGTCCAAGCTCGCCACCGTCGCCAAGCGGCTCTTGGTGGGGCGGCCGTTCCGCAGCGACCGCCTGTCGCACACCCTGCTGCCCAAGCGGATCGCGCTGCCGGTGTTCGCCTCCGACCCGATGTCCAGCGTGGCGTACGCGCCCGAGGAGATCCTGCTGGTCCTCTCGGTCGCGGGCGCGTCGGCGTACGCCTTCAGCCCGTGGATCGGGTTGCTGGTGGCGGTGGTGATGGCCGCCGTGGTGGCCTCCTACCGGCAGAACGTCCGCACCTACACCTCGGGCGGCGGCGACTACGAGGTGGCCGCGGTCAACCACGGCCCGAAGTGGGGCCTGGTGGTCGGCAGCGCCCTGCTGGTCGACTACGTGCTGACGGTGGCGGTGTCGATCGCGTCCGCCGCGGCCAACATCGGCTCGGCCGTGCCGTTCGTGGCGACGCACAAGGTCGAGTTCGCGGTCGGCGCCATCGTCGTGCTCACCGCGATGAACCTGCGCGGTGTGCGGGAGTCGGGCACCGCGTTCGCCATCCCCACCTACGCCTTCGTCGTCGGCATCCTCGCCATGATCGTGTGGGCGCTGGTCCGCGTGTACGTGCTGGGGGACGACGTGCGGGCGGAGAGCGCCGACTTCGACCTCGTGGAAGAGCACGGCGGTCTGGCCGGGCTCGGGTTCGCGTTCCTGGTCCTGCGCGCGTTCTCCTCCGGCAGCGCCGCGTTGACCGGGGTCGAGGCGATCAGCAACGGCGTGCCCGCGTTCCGCAAGCCCAAGGGCCGCAACGCCGCCATGACCCTGCTGATGATGGGCGTGCTGGCCGTCACCATGTTCCTCGGCCTGATCATGCTGGCCCGGCTCACCGGCGCCCAGGTCGCCGAGGACCCCGCGCACCAGCTGATCGGCGCGCCCGCCGGCTACGAGCAGAAGACCCTGGTCGCCCAGCTCGCCAACGCCGTGTTCGCCGGGTTCCCGCCGGCGACCTGGTACGTCATCTTCTTCACCGGCCTGATCCTGGTCCTGGCCGCGAACACCGCGTTCAACGGGTTCCCGGTGCTCGGCTCGATCCTGGCCCAGGACCGCTACCTGCCGCGCCAGCTGCACACCCGCGGCGACCGGCTGGTGTTCTCCAACGGCATCGTGTTCCTCGCCGGGTTCGCGATCGTGCTCGTCGTGGCGTTCGACGCCGAGGTGACGCGGCTGATCCAGCTCTACATCGTCGGCGTGTTCATGTCGTTCGTGATCAGCCAGAGCGGCATGATCCGCCACTGGGCCCGGCTGCTGCGCACCGAGACCGACCCCGCGGCGCGGCGGCGGATGCGGCGCTCCCAGGCGGTCAACGCGTTCGGCTTCGCGATGACCGCGCTGGTGCTGGCCGTCATCCTGATCACGAAGTTCACCCAGGGCGCCTGGATCTCGCTCGCCGCGATGGCCGCCATCTACGCGTTGATGGCCGCGATCCGCCGCCACTACCAGCGGGTCGCCGACGAGCTCCGGGAGGACGACGACGACCTGCCGATCCGGCTGCCGTCCCGCAACCACGCGATCGTGCTGGTGTCCAAAGTGCACGGTCCCACCAAACGCGCGCTGGCCTACGCCAAGGCGGTGCGGCCGGACCGGCTCGAAGCGGTCACCGTCAACGTCGACGACAAGGACACCAGGGAGCTCGTCGCCCTCTGGAACAAGCAGGACTTCTCCATCCCGCTGAAGGTGATCGAGTCGCCGTACCGCGAGATCACCAAACCGGTCCTCGACTACGTGAAGCGGGTGCGCACCGCCAACCCCCGCGACGTCGTCACCGTCTTCCTCCCCGAGTACGTCGTCGGGCGCTGGTGGGAACAACTCCTGCACAACCAGAGCGCGCTGCGCCTCAAGGGCAGGCTCCTGTTCCAGCCCGGCGTCATGGTCACCAGCGTGCCGTGGCAACTGGCCTCCTCGGCCAAGGTCCGCGACCGCCTCGTGCCCGCGCCGGGAGCGATCCGCCGCGGCCTCGACGCCAAGAACGAGGAACTCGACCACTGAGCCGCCTGACCGCCACCGCTTCCGCCCGTTCGACCGGACGGCAGCGGTGGTCGGCTCAGAGGGATGTCGGTCGCGGTGGCCACGAAGACCACGGTGTAGGTGCCCGCCGCCTCGAACGCCCAGTTGGCGTGCGCGTGGGTGTTGACCGCGACGGTCCGGCTGTCGGGCAGGCCGTTGCCGCTGTCCACGAGCAGGGTGGGCGCGCCGACCGCGTCGGTGGTGAAGACGCTGAACCCGGCGGGGCCGCAGACCCACTCGAACCGCGGCGTCAGGGCGTCGCCGGGGGCCTGGCGGACGGCGCCCTGCGCACCCGGATCAAGGACGGCACGGCGGGGCCCGACAAGGCGGTCTGGCGCGATCCCGCAGGCGCAGGTCCCCGGCATCTGGGCCGGCTGGAACACCGAGGCGCTGCGCCCCGAGCACGGCGACGTCACCATCACGGTGTCGCCGTGGCCGGACCCGGCCGGTTCGCGCTGTTCCTGACCGGGCTGGCGCCGACCGTGCCGGCGAACTCCGGTGACGGCCTGCCCGACGCGCTGACCGTCGCGCCGGGCACCCACGCGCACGCCAACTGGGCGTTCGGCCGGGAGGGGAGCTACCGGATCACGGTCGAGGTCGCCGTCACGCCCGCTGGCGGGCAGCGCGTGTCCGACACCGTCGACCACGACCACCGCGGCGGCCTCGGGCGGCACGCGGCTCACCAACACCGGAGCCGGATCGCTGGGTACTGTGTCGGCAGTGGGCGCGCCGCTGCTCACGGGTGGCGCGGCGTTGCTGCTGCTCACCCGATCCCGACGGCGAGGACTGGATGGCTGAGTCGATCCCCGCCGTGGTCCAGGCGTTCGACCACGGCAGCGCCGAGTTCGCCGAGTGGACGCCCCTGCTGTGGGATCCGATCGGCGCCGCGACCGTGGAGGCCGCACCGCCGCGACCGGGTGGGCGGGTGCTCGACGTGTGCTGCGGATCGGGTTCGTCGGCCATCCCGGCGGCGCGGGCGGTCGGCGTCGACGGGCTCGTCGACGCCGTCGACCTCGCGCGCGAGCTGCTCGACCAGGGCGTCCGACGCGCCGAAGGGCTGCCGCAGCTGCGGTTCCACCACGCCGACGCGTCCCGGTGGACCTCTGTGGACGGCCTGCCCTACGACCGGGTGCAGTGCGTCTTCGGCGTGTTCTTCCTGCCGGACATGGACGCGGCGGCGGCCCACCTGGTCGGCCTGCTCCGCCCTGGTGGCGCGTTCGCCGTGACCACGTGGCGGCAGGGCAGCGTGGACGACGTGGTGGGGCCGCTGGTCCAGGCGCTCACCGAGCGGACGGGGCGGACCCTCGACCGGCCGGCTTCGGCACAGCGGGCCGCCCGCGTGGACACCGACGAGAAGCTCGCCGGGTGGTTGAGGAGCCTCGGGTTGGGCGAAGTCGGCGTGCGCTTGGTGGAGCGGGACATCCCCCTCACCGCCGACTCGGCGTGGAGCTTCGTGATGGGCTCGGGCATCCGGGCCGCGCTCGACGGACTGGACACCCCGGTCGTGGCCGCCATCCACGCCCGTTACCGCGAACTGATGGCCTCCACCACCACGCTCAGCGCCCGTGCGCTGGTCGGGACCGGCATCCGCTGAGCGCGGGGACGCCCCTGCCCGGCGACCCACACCCCCACACCCCGCGCCCCACAACCCCGTGACCCACACCCCTGCGACCGGCCGCAGCGGTGAGCATGACGGACGTCTCCCTTGCTGTTGCAAGTCACTTGCTGTTAGCTGCCCTTGGCAATAGTTGACCTTCCCTGCTGAGGTGGTGTGCGTGCGGCGGCTGCTGATCGGCGTCGTGGTGGCGGTGGCGCTGGCTTCGGCCTGCACCTCGCCGGACGGTGACGTCGCGGGCGACGGGGGGCGGTCGATCGTGATCGGCGCGGGCGGTGAGCCGGAGAACCTGAACCCGGTCCTCGGCTACGCGCCGGACGGCGCGTCGAAGGTCTTCGACGGGCTCGTGTCGCGGGACGAGCGGCTGCACCTCGTGCCGGCACTGGCCCGAGAGCTGCCGACCGCGTCGGCGGACGGCCTGACCTGGACCGCGACGCTGCGCGAGGGCGTGGAGTTCACCGACGGCACCCCGCTGTCCGCGCAGGACGTCGTGTTCACCTACAAGGCGGTGCTCGACGCGAAGACCAACTCGACCATCGCCTCGCGCTTCGACGCGGTGGCCGACGTGACCGCGCCGGACGACCGGACCGTGGTGTTCCGGCTGACCCACCCCTACGCGCCGTTCGCCGAGCAGTTGACCCTGGGCATCGTCCCCCGCAAGGCCTTCGACGGCGTCGACGTCAACAGCGCGCCCTTCAACACCGCGCCCGTGGGCACCGGGCCGTACGCGGTGGCCGAGTGGCGCAAGGGCGACCGGTTGGTCCTCGAGGCCAACGAGGACTACTGGGGCGGCGCGCCCGCGATCAAGTCCGTGACCGTGGTGTTCGTGCCCGACGACAACGCTCGCGCCACGCGGATGGCGGCGGGGGAGTTCGACGGCACGGTCCTGCCGCCGAAGCTGGCGAAGTCCTACGCGGACCGCTCCGGCTATCGGGTCGTGCGCAACCCGTCCGCCGACTACCGCGGCCTGGGCCTCCCGTCCGAACTGCCGCTCACCTCCGACGCGCGGGTGCGGCGGGCGATCAACCTCGGCCTCGACCGCCAGGCGATGATCGACACCGTCCTCGCGGGTGCCGGGACACCGGCCGCCACCCCGATCTCGCCGCACCTGCGGGACTGGCACGACCCTGGCGCCACGTTCGCGCACGACACCGCCGAGGCCGAACGGCTGCTGGACGAGGCGGGCTGGCGCAGGGGAGCGGACGGCGCCCGGTCCCGGGACGGGCAGCCCGCCCGGTTGCCGATCCTGTACCCGGCGGCGGACGTGCTGCGCAAGGAACTCGCGCTGGCCGCGGCGAGCGACATCGCCAAGCTGGGCATCGACGCGCCGGTCGAGTCCACCACGTTCGAGCTGATGCTCCAGCGGCAGAAGGAGGCCGCGAGCGTCTGGGGCGGCGGCGACCCGTACGACCCGGACACCGCGGCCTACACGCTGCTGCACTCCCGGTACGCCGGTCGACCCGGCTACCTGAACATGACGCTCTACCGCAACCCCGCGGTGGACGCGGCGCTGGACACCGGTCGCCGCAGCCTCGACCCCGCCACGCGCAAGCAGGCGTACACCGACTTCCAGCGGGCCTACACCGCGGACCCGGGCTGGGCGTTCCTGGTCTTCCTCGACCACACCTACGTGCTGCGCGACCGGTGGGACGGCCAGGTGCAGCAGGTCGAGCCGCACGACCACGGGCTCGTGCACGCCGTGTGGTGGAACCTCGAACGCTGGACGCCGAAGCCGTGACCGCCACCCCGGTGGCGACCGCGCGCGACCGCGCGCGCCGCCGCGCCCTCGCCCTGCTCGTGCTGCGCAGGCTCACCTTCGCGGTCCCGGTGGTGCTGCTGGTCGGCTTCGCGGTGTTCGTGCTGGCCAAGGCGTCGCCGTTCGACCCGGTCGAGCGCTACTTCGGGGTGCGCGTCATCGGCGCCTCCCCGGAACGGGTGGCGCAGGTGCGGGAGAACTGGGGCGTCGACCAGCCCGTGGTCGTGCAGTACCTCGCGTGGCTGCGGCACGCGGTCGCCGGCGACTTCGGCGACTCGTTGTCGATGCGGCAACCGGTGTCGCAGGTGATCGGCGAGCGGCTCGGCTGGTCGGTGCTGCTCGTCTCCGTCGCCTTCGTCCTGGCGCTGCTGCTCGGGCTGGTGCTCGGCACCGTCGCGGCCTGGCGCCAGGGCGGTTGGCTGGACCGGGCGGTCACCGCCACCGCCTACGCGCTGGAAGCGGCGCCGGTGTTCTGGCTGGGGCTGGCCGCGCTGTCGGTGTTCGCGCTCGAACTGCGGTGGCTGCCCGGCGGCGGGCTGACCGACCCCGGCGCCGAGCCGGGCGTCGGCCAGGTGGCCCGGCACCTGGTCCTGCCGGTGTCGGTGCTCGCGCTGTCCCACGCGCCCTGGTACGTGCTGTTCGTCCGGCAGAGCCTGCTCGAGTCGTTCACCTCCGAGCACGTGATCGGCGCGCGGTCCCGCGGCCTGCCCGATCACCTGGTCGTGTCCGGGCACGCGCTGCGCACGTCGCTGCTGCCGTTCCTGACCCTGCTCGGCTCCCGGCTGCCCGAGCTGATCACCGGGGCGTTGCTGGTGGAAACCGTGTTCTCCTGGCCGGGCATCGCGCGGGCGACCGTCGACGCCGCCCTCAACGTGGACTTCGCGCTGCTGGGCGCGCTCACCGTGCTCGCCACCGCGGTGGTGCTCGTGGGCAACCTGCTCGCCGACGTGCTCTACGCGCTGGCCGATCCGAGGGTGGGTCTGGATGGTTGACAGCCCGGTCTGGCGGCCCGTGCCGCGCTCCCGCGTCGCCGCCGTGAGCACCGGCCGATCACCGCGCCGGCGGCTGATCCCCGCCGCCGTGGTCCTCGGCGTGCTGGTGACCGCGGCGCTCGTGGTGCCCCTCGTGGTCGACCTCAACCAGCAGTACGTCGACCTGGCCTCGGCCAACCGGCCGCCCTCGGCGGCGCACCCGTTCGGCACCGACGAACTCGGCCGCGACGTCCTGCTGCGCTGCGTCTACGCGCTGCGGGTGTCGCTGGGCGTCGGGCTGTTCGCGGCCCTGATCTCCTCCGTGGTCGGCACGGCGGTCGGCGCGCTGGCGGGTGCCGTCGGCGGGTGGCCGGACCGGGTGCTGATGCGGCTGGTCGACACCGTCGCGTCGGTGCCGCACCTGCTGCTGGGCATCGTGATCGTCGCGGTGCTGCGGCCGAGCCTGACCGCCGTGGTGATCTCCATCGGGCTGACGCACTGGCTCACCTCGGCGCGGATCGTGCGCTCCGAGGTGCTCTCCCTGCGCGGCCGCCCGTTCATCGACGCCGCGGTCGTCGGCGGGTCGTCCCGCACGCGCGTGCTCGTCCGGCACCTGCTGCCGAACATCGCACCGCAGGTGCTGCTGGCCACCACGCTGATGATCCCGCACGCGGTGTGGCACGAGACCACGTTGTCCTTCCTCGGGCTGGGTTTGCCGCCGCACGCCGCCAGCATCGGCAACATGATCAACGACGCGCAGCGGTCGCTGCTCTCCGGGGGCTGGTGGATGTCGCTCGCACCCGGTGTCGTGCTGGTCGCCGCCACCCTGTCCGTCGCCGGCCTCGGCGGTGTCTGGCGGGACCGGCTCAACCCCCGGCGCAGGTCGGAGCTGACGTGGTGAGCGAACTCGTGCTCGACCGGCTGTCCGTGCGGTTCAGCCTGCCCGGCGCCACCGTGGCCGCGGTCAGCGACGTGTCACTGCGGGTCCGGCCGGGCGAGTGCGTCGCGCTCGTCGGCGAGAGCGGCTGCGGCAAGACCGTGCTGGCCAACGCGCTGCTCGGGTTCCTGCCCGGCAACGCCCAGACCTCCGGCACGGCGGCCCTGACGGGTGACGGGCCACCGCTCGACCTGCTCACCGCGCCCGACGCGGTGCTGGCCGCCACCGTCCGCGGCCGTCGCATCGGCCTCATCCCGCAGAGCCCGGCATCCCACCTCACCCCGGTGCGCACCGCCCGCGCCCAGCTTGAGGAGGCGGTGCGCGTGCACCACCCAGGAGACGCGGCGCCCCGCGACCACGTCCACCGCCTCGCCGCACGGGCGGGCCTCGTGCCCGACGACCTCGACCGCTACCCGCACGAGTTGTCCGGTGGCATGGCGCAGCGCGTCGCCAACGCGCTGGCCCTGGTCGGCGACCCGTGGTTGCTCATCGCCGACGAACCCACCACCGGCCTGGACCGGCACCTGGTCGACGGCCTGATCGAGGAGTTCCGCCGCATGGTCGCCGACGGCCGCGCCGTCTTGCTCATCACCCACGACCTGGCCGCCGCCCAGCGCGTCGCCGACCGCATCGCGGTCATGTACGCCGGGCGGATCATCGAGACCGGTCCCACGAACCAGGTGCTGGACGCCCCGCGCCACCCCTACAGCGCCGGCCTGGTCGACGCCCTGCCCGACCGGGCGTTCACCCCGATCCCGGGCCAGCCGCCGCTGCTCACCGACCTGCCACCCGGCTGCGCCTTCGCTCCCCGCTGCCACCGCGCGGCCGCCGTCTGCGCCGCGCGCCCGACCCTCGCCGACGAGCGGCACGCCGTCGCGTGCCACCTGCCGTGCTGACCGGGCTGACGGCCGACGCGATCACCGCCGGCTACGACCCCGCGCACCCCGTCCTCACCGACTTCACGCTGACCGTCCCACCGGGACTGACCGTCGGCCTGGCCGGCCCCAGCGGCAGCGGCAAGTCCACGCTCGCCCGCGTCCTGGCCCTGCTGCACAAGCCCTTCGCCGGCGCCGTCCACCTGGACGGCACTCCCGTGACCGCCTACCGCCAGCGCGCACCGCGGCGGCAGCGCACCCGCATCGGCGTCCTCTTCCAACAACCGCGCTTGTCCGTCGACCCGCGCATGACCCTGCGAACGGCGATCGCCGAGCCCCTGCGCGCCAACGGCCACCCGGTCGACGTCGTGGACGAGCTGGCCGACCGGGTGATGCTCACCCCGGAACTGCTGACCCGCCGACCGCACGAGGTCAGCGACGGCCAACTCCAACGAGCCTGCCTGGCCCGCGCGCTGGCCCTGGGCCCTGCCTACCTCGTCTGTGACGAGATGACCACCATGCTGGACGCCTCCACCACCGCCGCCCTCGTCACCGTCATCCGCGACTACCAGCGGCGGACCGGGGCGGGCGTCCTGGCCATCTCCCACGACGCCGTGCTGCTGCGCCACTGGGCGGACGAGGTCGTGACGCTGCCCGGCTCCGCCGGCGCCGACCTGTCGTCGGGTTGACGAACGGCCCCGCGCCGGGCTTGGATCCGATCATGTCGAAGCGGCCGACCGCGGTGGGGGACCGGGTGCCGGCCAAGGTCGCCGTCCGGATCCTCCCGTTCCTGGCGCTGCTCTACTTCGTCAACTACCTCGACCGCGTCAACATCGGGTTCGCCGCGCCGAACGGGCTGAACGACGAGCTCGGGCTCACCGCGACGGCGTTCGGGTTCGCCTCCGGCATCTTCTTCCTCGGCTACCTGCTCCTGGAGGTGCCGAGCAACCTCGCGCTGCACCGGTTCGGCGCGCGCCGCTGGCTGGCCCGGATCATGGTCAGCTGGGGCGTGGTGGCCACCGCGATGGCGTTCGTGCCCAACGCGGCTGCCCTGGTGGTCCTGCGGTTCCTGCTCGGCGTCGCGGAGGCCGGGTTCTTCCCGGGGATCATCCTGTACCTGACGTACTGGTTCCCGGCCGCGCAGCGCGCGAAGGCGGTCGCGCTGTTCATGGTGGCGGTGCCGGTCTCCTCGGCGATCGGGTCCACCGTGTCCAGCCTGCTCATCACGCACGGCGACGGCGTGTTCGGGTTGTCCGGCTGGCGGTTCATGTTCCTGGTCGAGGGCGTTCCGGCGATCCTGCTCGCGTTCGTCACCTGGTTCTACCTGACCGACCGGCCGGAGCAGGCCACCTGGCTCACCGAGGACGAGCGCCGCCGGCTCGCCGACGAACTGGACGCCGAGCGCCGCGCGATCCGGGCCGAGCACCACTGGCCGTTGCGCAAGGCGTTGCTGCACCCGCGGATCGTGGGGCTGGCGTTCGTCTACTTCGCCATCGCCTACGGCCTGTACGCGCTGGGGTTCTTCCTGCCGACCATAGTCGCCGGGTTCGGCCGGCAGTTCGGTACGACGCTGACCGTGCTGCAAGCCGGGCTGGTGACCGCCGTCCCGTACGTGGTCGCGGCGACCGTGATGGTGTTCTGGGCCCGGCACGGCGACCGCGTGAACGAGCGGAAGTGGCACGTGGCGCTGCCGATGCTGGTCGGCGGGTGCGCCATCCCGGTCGCGCTGTACCTCGGCAACCCGTACGCCGCGATGGTCGCGGTCACCGTGTGCGCGGTCGGTGTTTGCTGCGCGCTGCCGACGTTCTGGGCGCTGCCGTCGAGCTTCCTGTCCGGCACGGCCGCGGCGGGCGGCATCGCGCTGATCAACTCGCTCGGCAACACCAGCGGGTTCGCCGCGCCCTACGTCACCGGGTGGCTGCGCGACTTCACCGGCAGCCAACGTGCGGGTATGTGGATGGTCGGCGCGTGCATGGTCGCCGGCGCCCTCTTGGCCCTCGCCCTGGGGGCCAAGCCGAAGGAAAGTCCTCCGGTCTCCCGGACACCATGACCGGCCACAGTGGACGGCCACAGTGGACGACCGGTCCGGTCGCGTTCGGCGACGTCATACTCTACAACAGTCCCGGCGATGTGCGCTCGACCCGCTCGTCGTCGCGTTGGCCGCCGAACGGCGGACCGGCGCCGACATCGCCGCGATCCGCGAGGCGGCGGAAGGGCTGCACGCGCTGCCGGACAACCCCGACCACGAGGACCTGGCGGCCCACCGGCGTTTCCACCCGGCCCTGTACCGGGCCTCGCACAACGTGCTGCTGATCGAGACCCTGGACGGCCTGTGGGACAGGTCCGACCGCTACCGGCGGATGGCGCTGGAGGTCGACCGCGGCGACGCGGCGCGGGCGAAGAAGGACCACGAGCACCGCGCCCTGGTCGACCTGGTGGTGGCCGGTGACGCCGAGGGCGCGTCGGCCGTGATGCGCGAGCACGTCGACACGAGCCTCGGCGCCCAGGCCGCGTGGTGCCTGCGCGAGGAGCGCTGACCACGCCGCGGCGTCGTCGGTCGAGCAGGTGCGGCGCCCACCTCGTGCGGTGACCGATCCCGCCGGCGGGACGGAACTCATCGCGACCCGCTCGGGAAACCGTTGCGGGGCAGGCGTTCCACCTGCGGTTGAGCTGCCATCACTCGATCGGTGGTAGGCCGCCTCGATCATCTGCGGACAACATCTGGCCGGGGTTCGGCTGACAAACCCGAGGGGGGTTTGGTGTTTCCGCAAGTGAAGAACCGCGCAAGCAGACGTTTCGGCACAGCCTGGTTGGCTGTGGGGATCGTCCTGAGTGGCATCGCGCTGCCGGTGCTGGGCGGTACCGCGCCGGCGACCGCGCAGGACGGTGTCGACGCGTCGACCGTCCGTCCCGCATCGCCGATCGTCTTGTCCACATCGGACCAGACGATCGAGTACCTCACGTTCACCAGCACCAACGTGCAACACATCTCCGCGTCTGCAGCCGGTGGTGGGGAGGAGTTCCGACTGCTGCCGTACCTGTCCGGCATGGTGAAGCGCAGCACCACGATGGTGGAGACCCACGACGGATCGCTCCAGGTGTTCACCCACGCCGACGGCTCCGTGTGGACGATCAAGCAGAACGGCAAGGGTGGCAACTGGTCCACCTGGTCGTCACTCGGCGGCGCCGCTCTGGGCAACGGCGCCCCTGCCGTGATCCGCGGCGCCGGTGACGCGCTGTGGTTGTTCGCCCCCACCGCGGACAGCGGCGTCCGCACCCGCTCCCAACAGGGCCCGAACGGACCGTGGGGACCGTGGACCACGATCAGCGGCCCTCGCCTCTACGGCCTGAGCGTCGGGCGTGGACCGGGTGACCGACTGGAGGTCGTCGGCGCCGACGGGCAGGGCACGTTGTGGAAGAGCGCCCAGTCGTCGGCCGCGTTCGGCGCGTTCCAGCAGTTCAGCGATGCCCGGTACGGTTCCACCACGGTGGACGCGCAAGTGATCACGCGTGCCGACCGCAGCCTGGAGGTGGTGGTGCGGACGGCCGGTGGCGCGGTGTCCACCCGGCGCCAGACCGCGCCGGGCGGCGACTGGGGCCCGTGGACCGTGCTCGCGGGTCACACCGGTCCGAGTCGACCGGCGGTGATCCTCGGCCCGGACGGCGCCTTGACCGTGCTGTCGGCCGACGGCGACGGGCGGGTGTTCCAAGGGCGCTTCGGCGTCGACCCCACCTCCGGCACGAGGGCCGCGGCGGAGGAGTGGCAGGACCTCACCACGCGCGGCGCGCCGGTCGCGGGCCGGCGGGACTTCTCCGGCGCCGGGTTCGCGAACGGGTCGTGGATCGCGGTCTACAACGACGACGGCGACGCGTTCGCGGACATCAGCTCGGGTATCGGCGACGGCGACAACACCGTGAAGGCACAGCCCCCGCAACGGCGCGACCTCGCCGCGGTGCGAGCCGATGACGGCGGCGACGGCGAGCACGCGCAGGAGGTGACGCCGGTTCGAGGGCCCTCGGCGACGGGGTGGACGCCGCCGGCTTTCCAGTACGGGCACTTCACCTATGACGAGTGCGCGAAGACGGCCGTCACCAGGCAGGAGCGGGGAACGGTGAAGAACCGCTACTCCTACTGCTGGGCGGGCACGAGCGTCGTCCGGTTCAAGGGGCCGTGCTGGTTCGGTGGTCTGCTCTGCCTGGGCAGGCACTTCGTGTACACCGCGACGGTGATCGGGTTGGGTTCCGACTACTACCGCCAAGGCCGCTACACCGTCTACCTGACCGAGTTCGAGAGCCTCGCGGAGTTCGACAACGCCATCTCCCTGACGGCGCGCATCCACTGCGCGCCGCTGGTCGCCGAGACCGACTGCTCTCCCGACGAGAGCGCGTCCGAGGTTCGGCGAACCATCTCCGAGTGGAAGTCGGCACGGGAGGCGAAGGTCACCGTGCTGGGACCGGAACCCGGGCCGGACCCGCTGGTGAACCCCGACCTGCTCGGCTACGGCTCGGCCTGGATCGAGATCGTCGCGCAGTTGCCCGGCGGCAGCACCCGCACGATCGAGTCGCCCGCCAACCGCATCCGGTTCGACTCGGCGCAGTACCTCACCCACAACGGCAAGTCGGGCGCGATCTTCCCGGACGTGGACCCCGTGCTGAACATCCCGATCAACACGGTCGAGTTCGCCGCCATGAGGCAATCCGGCTTGCACTACAAGCAGGCGATGCAGCAACCGGCGAGCACGGTTCCGCTCGTGGCGGGCAAGACGATCCCGGGCGCCTTGGGCGGCTCACCGCTGCACCGGCTGTACTTCGACACCGACCGGCGTGAGGAGAACAACCGGGAAGCCGTGCGCACCTGCCGCTCGGACCTCGTCGGCCAGTACCCGCAACCCGGTGTCGACTGTGACGAGTACCCGTTCGCGAGCACCTACGAGGGCGCTTCGCCCTACTACAACCCGCAGCGCAACTTCTCGGTCAAGGCCATACCGTCCGAGGACAACCAGGCAGCCGGGACGTGGCTCTCCGCTTGGTACTCCTACGACCGGATCCTCGACAACGACGCCTTCTTCGTGAACGTCGTCGAGTAGCACCACATCGAGCCCGAACCCCGCGCGCCCGTGCGGCGGGGGCCCCCCCCCCCCCCCCCCCCCCCCGGGGGGGGGGGGGGGGGGCCAAGACGGCAGCCGGCGGGGCAAGGGGGC